>NZ_AKIW01000008.1 GCF_000282635.1 Variovorax sp. CF313 | reverse complement strand
GTTCAGTGGTGCTACTGCCGTCTGTGGTTCGCGCTCCGTTGGCGCCTTGCTTCCTTCCGTCCCTGCCATTTTCTGGTTTCCCTCAGTTGATGTTCGCGCCTTGGAATTCGAGTTGCTCGAAGGTGCTGCCTGCAATCAAGATGCCGCCGAAGCCGCACCGCGTGAAGCTGCAGCCGGTGCGCAGGGCCTGGTCGACGCGCTAGCGGCTTCCCTGTTCCCTGAGTATTTCGCCCGATGTCCTGGACGCGATGTACAGCACCGATCGCCCCAGTTTGCTGGCGTTGCCGAGCCCCTTTTGCCCTGGGGGCAACTTGGCCGAAAACGCTATGCCGATGGTGTCGACCCCGTTTTCGTCTTCGCCGTTTTCCTTCTTTCGCTCGGCGATGTGAACGTTGAAGTTGTTCAGGTCCTGGCCGGTCTTCTCGAACAACTTGTACGCGTTGTTCAAGGCAACGACCACCGGAGTGTTGAGCAGCAGCTGGTCCGGCGACTCGACTTCGAAGAGCGGCGCGGCAGAGGCATTGAAGTTCATACAGATTCCCAACGCAATGATCAGGCCCTTAAAGCCTGTAGGTTTGATTCGTCTTCGGGTTGTAGCCCTTGTAGCCGTCGCTCGGCGTGCCGAGATAGCCTCGGTAGTCGGGATGATCATGTTTCATTCCTGTCTTGGCGGCAGTCTTGTCTTCCGGAGAGAAGTCGTTGCTTCCGTAATAGTCGTTGGCCCGGGTGGTGCGGTTTCCGTTGCGGTCGGAGTGATCGCCATGGGTGTGCCAGTAGCCCATTTCCTGCGCGCACTTCGGAATGCTCGGCGACAACGGCCCCCAGGGGTTGACGGTGTCCTTCTCGCCCCTGGTCGCCTTGGTGTAGTCGTACTTGCCGTCCGGCGTCCTGTAGACCAGGCCGCCGTACTCCACGTTGTCGCGGATGGACTTGTCGTTGTAGCGCAACATCGCCGCCTTGGCCGCGCCGTCCGCCGTGGCGAAGCGCCCGCCCTTGGGCGTCTTGCATGCCGGCGTTGCCTGCAAGCCCAGTGGGTCGATCCACGCCACGGGATTGAGGACGTACGCATGCGTGTTGAGGCCGCCACCCAGGCCCAGCGGATCGCTGCTGACGAAACGGCCGGCCTGCGGATCGTAGTAGCGATGCCTGTTGTAGTGCAGCCCGGTCTCGTCGTCCAGGTATTGCCCCTGGAAACGGATCGGGTTGGCAAAGCCGGCCCTTCTTCCCGCTTCGCTGATGACCTCTTTCGCCTCGCCCCATGCCTTGTACTGCGCCGACCAGGCAACCTGGCCGTTGTGGTCCGTCAGTTCCTGCGGCGTGCCGAGGTGATCGCACTGGTAGAAGGCAATCTCTTCCTTCGCGAAGGCTGCCGGGGCCGGCAATTGCTCACCGTTCCACAGCGGGTCCTGCGCGATGTCGTACTGCCCGCCATTGGCATCCATCAGCGCTTTCACATCGGTTGTCGTGTTCAGCACGATGGCTTGTGCCTGCCTGATCTGTATCAGCGGCACGAACGAATCCGGCTCGTGGATGTAGTGAACGCTCCAACCGCGGCCTTGTCGCTCGCTCTCGCCGGCCATGCTCTGCGTGCTCTCGAAAGCCAGCGTGTCACCGTCCCAGCCGAACAGCGTAACGGTGTCGCGCGAGCGCTTGGCGATGCGTCGCCCCATCGGGTCGTAGCTGAAGCACGTGGTGCCCTCTTCGTTCGTGGCGGCGGTCATGCGGTTGAAGCCGTCCCACTCGAACGTTGTCTTCTTCCCGTTCTTGACACGCTCGATCAGGTTCCCACGCCTGTCGTAGCGGTAGGTGATGCCCGCATATTCCTTCAGCAGGTTGTCCAGCAGCCTGTTGACTGCGCCCAGGCCTTGCGGTGTATCGCCGCCGACAGCATCGGCGATGTTGCCGGCGGGGTCGAAAGCAAAGGTCTCGCGGCCCAGGCGGCCGTTGGCTTCGAGCAGGCGACCCACGGGGTCGTACTGGTAGCTCAGATTGCCGCGCCGGCTGTCGCCGATGGCGGTCAGTTGGCCGGCCTTGTCGTAGCCATAGCTCCGGCGAAGGCTCAGTGCGTCGGCCGTGCCTGCCTTCGCATGCGATATCTGCTGCTCCAGGAGCCTGCCGACGGGGTCGTAGCGCAAGCGCTGGCCGAGGCCGTTGCCTTGCGCGCGGCCGATCTCGCGATGAAGATCGTCGCGTTCGAAGCCCAGGATGTCCTGTCCATCGACAAGCAGTCCGTGCACGTGGCCCGAGCCGTAGGTCAGCCATTGCGTCACATGGCCGTCGGGGCGGATGGTTGCAATGCGCTGGTTGAGTTCGTCGTAGCGGTGCTGCCAGACGGCCGTCTGCGAGCGGGCCAGATGGTGCTGATGCTCGCGCGTCAGGTTGCCGGCGGGATCGTAGAACCATTGCAGCCTCGCGTCGCGGTTGGTGGCTTCCATCAACCGGCCGTTGCGGTCGAAGGCGAAGCGCTCGACCTGCCCTTCGCCGGCATCGCGCACGACGAGGCGCCCCATCGCATCGAAATGAAGTGCCGTCGTGTGCGCACCGGCCTCCACGACCTGCGCCAGCGCGCCGGTGGCCTCCTCGTAGAGGTATTGCCTGCTTTGCCCGTCGAAGCCGGTTTCCTTCAGCAGCCGCCCCACCGGGTCGTAGCTGAAGTTGTAGCGGCTGCCATTCTCGTTGCGTAGTTCGGTCAGGCGGCCCAGCAAGTCCCAGTGGTAGCCCAGCGTCCGGCCCGCGGCATCGGTGCGGCCGGCCACGAGGCCAGCCCGGTTGTAGCTGTAGCGGGTGCGGCGGCCCAACGCATCGGTGTGGGCGAGCAAGCGCCCTTCGGCGTCATGTGCAAACTGCTCGCGGGTCTGGTCGGGCGAGAAGACTTCTTCAAGCTGGCCGGGGTGATTGGCATCGCCGCCCGAAGCAGCCTCGCCCACCGGGGTGTAACGGTAGCGGGTAGCCTGCCCCGCAGCATCGATGGTCCTGGTGAGCCGCCCACGGCCGTCGTACTCCCATCGGCTGGTCTTGCCGGAGCAGTCGGTGTAGCTGGCGAGCTGACCGGCGGGTGTGTAGCTCAGCCGCTTCGTGCCACCCTTGGCATCGGTGATGCACACGGGCCGGCCGGCCTTGTCGTAGGTGTACTCGGTCTTGTGACCCAAGGGGTCGATTTCCTCGGTGACGTGACCCTGCGCGTCGTAGTCCCGCTTCCAGATGTTGCCTTCGGCATCGCGCAGGCCGGTCATGCGGTTCAGCCTGTTGTACTCGAAATGCACGCGGCTGCCGTCCGCCCGGGTATGCATCTGCAGGTTGCCGTCGGCGTCGTAGGTGTAGTCGTCGGTTGTGCCGTCGGTGTGCACGTGGCGCGTGACGTTCTTCGCGTCGTCACGGAAGAACCACTCCTGCAGCTTGTCGGGGTGGATGATGCGGTAGGTGTAGCCCAGGATGTCGTAGTAGAACCAGGTCTCGCCACCCAGGGCGTCGGTCACGTAGGTCAGGCGGATGTTCCTGTCCCACTCGAACTTGAGCGCGAAGCTGCCGTCGTCGGACCACTCGCGCACGGCCTTGGCCTCGGGGCCGGTGCCGTCGTACTCGAGGTTCATGCCCCGGCCAGTGCGGTCGGTGTAGCGGGTCACGAGATGGTGGCTGTAGCCGTAACTCCAGCTGGCGCCATTCTCGTCCTGTGCGGACACGAGATCGCATTCGGCATCGTGGACATAGGCGGCGAGTTGACGCACGACCTGGCCTTCCTTCAACTCCCACAGCGACTTGATCAGGCCCGTCCGCGCATCGGGCAGGGTGCCGACATGCGCCATCGTGACGTCCCCCTGCTTGCTGACGATGTCGCTGAGCACCTGTTCGCCGGTGGCTGCGATCACATGGTCATAGCGCAGGCCAATGGAAGCACCGTCCCTGGCTTGCAGCGTCACCAGCCGGTAGTGCGAGTGCGCGCGGCCTTCGACAAGCTCGTAGATCTCGCGCCAGCCGCTCTGCTCACCGGCAGGCAGCGGCTTGCCGAAGTCCAGCGCCAGCAAGGTTCCGCTGAGGCGCGAGACCGTCACTTCCTCGATGGGATCGCGATGGACCTCGCCCACTGCCAGCAAGGGATAGGCATGGCTGCGGCCGTCGGCTGCGTGATAGACCAGACTCGGCTGGCCCTGGCGCTCACCCCTGGCCGGCGTCATCAGGTCCACGCGCGTGCTGTACGCCGTGAGCCAACGCGCACCCAGGCTCGCATGGTCGTAGGCATCGAGCTGGCTGCGGTAGGTGCGCGCCCATTCGATCGGCAGCGGTGCGGCGAGCACGAAGTCCGTATGGGTGAAGCTTTCGCAGCCGGTGACCAGGCTGATCGACTTGCCGAGCGCGACGGGCGCCGGGCAGTTCTTGCAGCCCGCGTCTTTCTTGCCTTCGGCCTGCTTGTTGACGTGCTCGAGCCGGTTGCCCGACCTGTCCTGCTCGGCCACCGCGCCCGCTCGCGGCGAAACAATCGCCCCGCGCTGCCCCTTCTTGCGCGCGATGGCGGCCAGCAGCTTGTGCAGCAGCCACATGATGCTGGCCTGCGCCTCCTTGTCGGCCAGTTGAACGAGCTGGCTGCGAAAGACTTTCTTGAAGTCCGACAGGCTCCCGATCACGCCGTTGACCTGCCCCGCCACGCTCTCGGGCAGACGATTGGCCGCCGCCTTGGCGGCGTAGTTGGCCGACTGTTTCGTGTACCTGACGGCGCTGCTCCACAAACGGTTCCAGGTGCTCTGGGTCTTCGGGTCATGCACATTGGTTTCGGCCGCGGCGGGCGTGCCGACCGTGAACATGTCCTTCTGGCCCAGCACACGCTGCAGGATGTCGATCAGGTTGTCCACGATGCTGTCGCTCAGCTTGGCGCAGCCTTGCAGCATGTCGCCGAGCTTGGCGATCGCGCCCTCGATGAAGACCTCCAGCTCGCCGACGATGGTGGCGTTCAGGTGCCCCACCAGCGTCGTGACGATGGCCTCGCCCAAGTTCGAGGCTGCGGTCTTCAGTTCCTGCTTCACCAGGTGAAGCGTCGGGCGCAGGCTCATGCGTGCAGCCGCCATGCTCGGCGGCAGCGGGATCAGCCCGATCAGGTTGATGCCCAGGCTCACCCAGTTCAGGAATGCATCGACGCTGTCCTTGGCCTTCTTCTCGACGATGTTGATGATGTCCAGGAACACATCCACCAGCGCCATGATGTTGCCCACGATCGGGATGCTGCCCAGCACCATCGTCAGTCGCTCCAGCGTCACGTAGCCGCCGCTGAAGGAGCGCAACCAGTCGTCCACCGCCTTGCTTGCCGCGGCGATGTCCTCCTTCACGATCGTGTTCAGTGGTGCTACTGCCGTCTGCGGTTCGCGCTCGGTCGGTTTCTGGCCTTGCTGCTGTTGCGGGCCTTCGCTTTCTGCCATCTTCTCTCCCTGCCTCTAGCTGGCGCCTTGACTGTGTTGTGAATCCCGGCTTCAGGGCCGGATCACGCAATCCTTCATCGTGAGAAATGCCGACCCCATCGCAAACCCGACCTCGCAGCTCGCAGCGAACTTCGCGCCGCTACGCAGCTCGCTCATCTTCTGGTTCTGCGCATCGTCCGCCGGGGTCAGGCGCGCCAGTTCCTGGTTGCCGCGCACGTCCGCGGCACGAATCACCGACGAGCCGCCGAAGGAATCGGACGCCTCGACAACCACAGCCGTGAACTGCACGCGCTGGCCATACTCCGGCATGCCGTGCGCGCGGCGGCCCTGCTTCTCGTAACTCTGGTGCAGCTTGCTCAGCGTGGTTTTCGTTTCCGCTTGCGCAGCACACAGAGAGGTGCCCCCCAGAAAGGCAGCGGCAACAAAAGCGATCGCGATGTTTCTCATGAAGATGGAATCGATGAAGTGATGACATTGCCCGTCAGGGCTCAATTGATGTTCGCGTTCTGAAACTCGAGCTGCTCGAACGTGCTGCCGGTGAAGTCGACGCTGCGCCCTTGCAGTCCTTGTGCATGCACCACGGTGCCGCTGCAGTTCAGCACGCCGACGTCGTTCCAGTGTCCGGCAGCGAAGCTGATGTCGTCCCATTGGCAGTGCGTGAAGGTGCTGGCGCTGATGCTGCCGCCGTCGAAGTTCGCACGCGTAAAGCTGCAGTTGACGAAGGCGCAGCCTGTGATCGAGATGCCGCCGAAGTCGCACTGCGTAAAGCTGCAGCCGGTGAACTGGCAGCCGCTCCAGCCCGCCTGCTTGAAGCTGATGGCGGTGAAGCTGGTACCTGCGAAGGTGGTGGCAGCGAACTGCGCCAAGCCCAGGTCGAGCCCGGCATAGGCGAAGCTGTCGGCCTGGCCCACGAGGCCGGCGGGAGCGCCGCCTGCGCCTTTGCGCCACATGTCGTGGGCCAGGATGATGATCTGGGAGCTCATTGGCCCGGCTGCCTGCTGGCCCCGACGCGAAGGGCTTCGATCCGCTGCAGCAGCCGGCCCGCATCCGGCTCGCCATTCTTGCGTGCTTCGGCAGCCCAGTACGCGGCCTCGGTCAGGGTGCTGCCGTCCAGTTGCAGCACGGCAGCGAGGTTGTACTGCGCCGTCGCATGGCCGCCCTCCGCGGCCCGGACGAGCCAGCGCCAGCCTCGCACCCTGCCGTCCTGATGCACGAAGTGGTGGTACTTCGAGAGGCGGAACGCGGTCTCGGCATCGCCAACCTCGGCCTTCGCGACCAGCGCGGCCTCCTGTTCCGGTGCGAGCGCTGCGGACTGGAGCGCTTCGATTTCCTGCGCGAGCCGGCCCGCGTCCGGGTCGCCGTTCCTGCGTGCCTCGGCGGCCCAGTGCGCGGCCTGGGCGAGGTCCTTGCCGTTCCTGTAGAGATCGGCCGCAAGCTCGTACTGCGCCGACGCTTGGCCGCCCTCGGCCGCCAGCTTGCGCCAGCGCCGCTCTTGCGAACGATCCTGAAGCACGTAGTTGGCGTACCTCGACAGGCGGAATGCGGCCTCGGCATCGCCGGCCTCGGCTTTCGCGGCCAGTGCGGCCTGCGCGTCGGGCGCGAGCATGGCGGAGCGTGCCGCGTCGATCGCGCCCAGGAGCTGGTCTGCATCTTTGTCGCCGTTCTGGAGCGCCTCCGTGGCCCAGTGCCGAGCTTGGTCGAGGTCCTCGCCGTCACTGCTCAGTTCCGAGGCCAGGTTGTACTGCGCCGTCGCATGGCCCGCCTTGGCGGCCACCGTGAGCCAGCGCGTACGCTGAACCTTGTCGGCTTGCGTGAAGGTGTAGTACTGGGCAAGGCGAAAGGCGGCCTGCGCATCGCCGGCCTCGGCCTTCCTGGCGAGATCGCTGCGCTGCGCATCGTCGAGCGCATGGATCTGTCCGCCCGATACGGGCTCGTCGTTGTTCATCGAATGCGCCTCCATGGCGGGAGAAAGAGAGAAAAGGACCAGCGCGAGCAGGGTCGGCATCGCGCTCAGGATGGTGTTGAGCGGCGCGACCGCTGTCTGAGGCTCTCGTTCGGACGTCTTCTGCTGCTGCGATCCTTCTGCCATTGCCTTGCTTTTCCTCTTGCCTGGAACCGTCTTGTTGTTCGAAAGAAGCGCGCCGTCGCGCCGCGTCAGCCCATGAAACCGGGGGTGCGGCCCGCGAGCGCGGGCGTGCCGGCAGCGGCAGGCAATCCGCCTTTTGCGACCCCGCCTGCCATGTTCGCGATCGCCGTGACCGGGGCGCCCATCGGCCCGAGCCGCGCGCCGGCCGCCTGCGCCGCCATGCCGGTGGCCGCCTGTCTCGCCTGGCCGAGCATCGCCTTGGCGCCACCCTGCCGGATCGCCTGCGCCGCGCCCACGGCTTGCTGCGCCGTGGCTGCGGCCTCGGAGGCCTGGCCGAGCAGGCTCGCGGCCTTGCTGCCGGTGCCCGCGACGCCGGCCAGCGCGGCCGCGGCGCCGCCGCCCGCCCCGCCGAGCAGCCCCGAGACGCCCGATGCAGCGCCGGCCGCATCGAAGCCACCGCCGGCCGGGGCCTTGCCCTTCCAGTCCTGCGGCGTGCCGAAGTAGCTGCCCTCCTCCCACGGATCGCGAGGGTCCTTGCCGAAGGTCACCTTGGCGGTGCCGATAGGCAGGCCTGCGACGCTCGCGAAGCCGTTGCGGTCCAGCGTTCCGGAGTGCGTGCCGCCTTCCGAATCGACCACGGTGAAATCGCCCTGCGCCACGCCCTGGTGCTTCTCGCCGGTCGGCTTGATGTACTGGTGGTAGAGATCGAGCTGGCCCTTGGGCACCTGCGGCGGATTGGGCAGCGCAGGCTTGCCCTCGCTGGCCGGCCCGACCAGACTGTGCACCGCGGCGTGCTCGCGCCAGGTACCGGAGGTGCCGTGCTCGATGCCGCCAGAGCTCCAGCGGCTGTAGCTCGAGCCGCCGTTGATCACCACCTCTTCCTTCGCCTGGATGGTGATCTTGTTGGCAGTCTGCGTGATGTTGAGCTTGGCCAGCACGTTGACGCTGTCCTTCAGCGCCTTGATGTCGATGTCGGCGCTGGCCGCCACCAGCCGCATGCCGGCCTTGGCGGCGAACAGGCGGATCGCGCTTTGCACGCTTACCAGCAGGCTCTTGCCCGCACTCACGCTGGTGTGGCCGCCGCTGGTGAGCGCGGTGTGCTCGCTGCTCACGATGTGGGTGGAACCTTGCGCCACGGTCTGCAGGCCGCGGGCGCTGGCCAGCGTCAGGTGCGGCTCCTGGAACTCGGGGAAGTCGCCCTGCTCGCGGTTGCCGCCCTGGCCCCTGATGGCGTCGTTCTGCGCCTTGAGGATCTCCGTGACCTCGTCCTGGTCGCCGGCGTCGTGCGCCTGCGCACCCCGTGCCACTTCGCTCAGGCCTTCGTGCATGTCGCGCGCCTGCGTGAGGCGGCCCACGGTCTCGCCCATGTCCGTCATGTGCGCCTGCGCGTTGGCCCGCGCCTCGGTGGTCACCAGCAATCCTTTGGCCGATCTCACCGCCCCATGCCCATCGGTACGCAGCTCGAAGCCCTGGCCTCGTGGCTCCTTGCGCCCAGCCGTGTCCTCGATGCGCCCGATATGCCCAACGCTCAACTGGCTGGCCTGGTGATCGCTGCGCAGCTGCGCCTGGATCTTCCCTGCCGTATCGTCGAGCACGATGTGGTTGCCTCGGCCCCCACCCAACTCGCGGCTGCGGATGCCCGACAGGTGCTTCTGCCCGGGCAGCTCCCACGCAGGCATGGTGTCGGCGTTGTGCACGCAGCCGGTGACGATGGGGTAGTCGGGGTCGCCGTTGAGGAAGTCGACGATGACCTCCATGCCGATGCGCGGCACGCTGGTCATTCCGAAGGTGGTGCCGGCCCATGCGGTGGACACGCGCACCCAGCAACTGGAGTTCTCGTTGTCCTGGCCAATGCGGTCCCAGTGGAACTGCACCTTGATGCGCCCGTACTGGTCGGTCCAGATCTCCTCGCCCGCCGGACCCACCACCTTGGCCGTCTGCGGGCCGCGTGTACGCGGCCTGGGGGTGGTGCGCTGCGGGCGCCACGCGTAGCTGGTGGGCTGAGCCTCGAAGGCGAAGCGCTGCACGGAGCCTTCGGTGCCGTCGGCGCCTTCGCTGGCCTGCAGGTTCTCCTGCAGGTGGTAGCTCACGCCCACGAGCAGGTACTGCTGGTTCTGGTCGGCCCTGGGATGGCCGGTCAGCCGCAGGGTGTGGCCGGTGGCCAGCTCGCGCAGGTTGGATCTGCCGGTGACGCGATTGCGCTGGCTGAGCTGTTCTTCGTTGCGGATGCGCGCATAGGTCTCGCCGTCGCCGTGCTGCACGAAACCGCCCGGCCATTCGTACTGTTCGTAGGCGTCGTGGTCGTGCCCGGGCGGCATCTGCCGCAGGTGCGACAGCTCGGCCTTGGGCTTCTCGAAGTCGTAGTCGTCGTTGTAGTGATGGCCGGGTCGCACCTCTTCGGCGATCTCCCACGCGTAGATGCGCTCGCGCTGGCCCATGCCGGACTTCTCCAGCGGGTGGTAGCGCACCTCCTCCCCGCCGGGCAGCGGGCTGTGCGAGTTCGCGATGTCGTCTGCGAACACGAGCACGTGCTGGCTCGCCTCGTGCCGGAAGTGGAAGTAGAGGCCTTCGAGTTCGCACAGGCGCGAGACGAAGTTGAAGTCGCTCTCGTGATACTGCACGCAGTAGTCCCAGCGCCGGTAGTCGCCGCGCGTGAGCTTCTTCTCGATGGGGTAGCCGTAGCTCCCGAGCACTTCCATGACGATGTCGGGCACGCTCTTGCCCTGGAAGATGCGGAAGTCGCTGCGCCGCGTGGCCAGCCACAACCAGGGACGCAATTGCAGGCGGTAGAAGGAATGGCGCGCGTCTTCTTGCTGCAGGCCGAACCGGGTGGCGATGCCGCCGAGGTAGCGCACGCCGCCCTCGGTTTCCACCGCCACGGTGGCCGCCTTGCCCAGCAGTGCCTTGGGGTCGATGCCGTTACTGCTGCCCAGCAGTTCGATGTCGAACGCGTAGAGCTGGCTCAGTGCCTCGCGGCCCACCAATTGGCGAAATTGCAACGCCTCGCCCAACGGCGTCTGGATGCTGACGCGGCGGCTCATTGCGCCTCTGCATCCGGCAAATAAGCCAAATTGCTCAATTGCAATAAAACGAATAAGAATATTGTTTTAAAAATGAGCGCCATGCCCACCTCCCCGTGAATTACCTTTCCAATTATTCTAAATGGTCAATTTGCGTAAGACCCAATGCAAAAAATGGAGATGCGGCCAAACCGGCAGCGCAGCCCAATCAAAGGCCTTGCTGGCGATCGGCAACTCGAGCGGGTTGTTGCAGACCCGTGCGGAATAGCAAGATTCCCTTGCTCCCGGGATCAGCCCCGCAATTCATCCCCGCAAAGAAATCCAACGGCTCATGCCGCCTTGCGCGACGTCAGCCACTGCGCCGGCGTCAAAGCCGCCGCCACCACGCGCACCTCGCCGATGTTGCCGAAGAAGCCGTCGGCGCGAGCACCATCCCACGAGCCGCCACCCACCACCCACGGCGAGGTGGCCGAAAGCGTGGCCAGGCCCGGGATGGCCGACGCATTGCGCAGCACCGGCGCGCCTTCGACGTACATCGTGGTGTCGTGCGACACCGGGTCGTTCACGATCGCGACGTGCACCCAGCGGTCGGCAATCACTTCGCCTGACCAATTGGCCTTGGGCGCGCGCGTGCCGGCCGGGATCGGCACCACTTCCCACTGAACCTCGCGCAGGCTCGAAATGGCGAACAGCATCGGCGGAGACTCCGGATCGCCACCCGAGTAGCCAGCCAGATCGCCGCGGCGGCCGTCGCGCGTCATGATGTTCATCCACGCCTGGTTGCCGCTGGCCCAGCTCTTGTCGATCTTGATGAAGGCCTCGACCGTGTAGCCGTTCTCCAGCGTCTGCGCGTTGATCGGCGCCGCCGCGTCGGTGAGGAAGTAGCTCAGCCGCGGCGTGTTCTTGTTGGTGTTGAGGAAGCGCACCGAGCCCGGCGCCGCCGACAGGTAGTGCCGGTCGTCGGTCCACACGATGTCGCCATCGGCGGCGCCGACGATGCCGCCCTGGTTCAGCGCATCGCGGTGCAGCGGGTTGTTGCCCGTGACGTCCGCGACGACGGTGCCCGGCAGCACCGGCTGGTTGACCGCGCCGCCAAAGAAGCGCCAGTGCGCCAGCGTGTTCGCGACCTTCGGGTAGTCGTCCGAATTCGCGGCGGGCCGCTGCTCGACCGTCGCCGGGTCCTTGTAGTTGGCCAGGATCATCGCGCGGGCCTGGTCTACCAGGGAGCTGTCGATGGTGGCGCTGCCGGTGCCGAAGCTCTTGTTGAACCCCGCGAAGCGCTGCGCGAAGTCCACGTCGATGACGAAGGCTTCGTTGGGGGTGGTGAGCACTGCCTGGTCGAAGGTATTCAGCGTATTGGCCGGCTTCTGCGGCACCCAGGGCGAGAACGACAGCACCCTGATCTGCTTGTTCGTCAGGTCGAATTCGTAGAGGCGCATCAGGCCGTTGCCGCCTTGGTAGGCCATCTGGTAATCGACCACCATCTCCTCGACCTTGTGGCCGAAGTCGTTGGTCTTCGTGAGGTGCGCGGCGCCGTGATGGTGGCCGTTGAGCGTCATGAAGATCTGGTCGTTGTCGCGGATCAGCTTCTCCCAGAGCATCCTGCCGTAATCGGTTTCGAGCGGGCTCTTGCCGTCGGCGTCGATATTCAGCAACTGGTGGTTCACCAGAACGACGGGCAGCGTCGGGTTCTTCGCAATCACTTGGCGAGCCCAGGCAATGCCCGCGGCGGAGATGCGCCACGACAGCGACAGCACCATGAACTTCTGGCCCTGCGCCTCGAACACGTGGTATTCGTGAAAGCCACTCGGGTCGCGCGCGCCGAAGGTGGTCTGCTTCTTCGCGCGCTCGGGGCCGAACCACTGGATGTAAGGCTCCTTGGTGGGGTCGCGGTCGGCATCGGTGCCGCCGACGGGGTCGACGCTGTAGTCGAAATCCTTCAGCACGTCGTGGTTGCCGGCAAGCACGCTGTAGGGCAGCTTCGCGTCTTCGAGCACCTTCATGGCGGCATCGGCCACCTTCCACTGGTCGGGCTTGCCGACCTGGTCGACCACGTCGCCGAGATGGATGGTGAACGGGATGTTCAACGCCTTGGCGTTGGCCGCGATCCATTTCGTCTGCGCGGCGAAAGGTGCGCTGCCGAAGCGCTTGTCGTACTGGTCGCTCTCGGCGGCGGTGGCGTAGCGCGCATAGAACTGCGTGTCGGGCATCACGGCGAGCGCGAAGCTGGAGATCTTGGCAGCGGCGGCCGGCGGTGCTGGCGTGGGTGCTGGTGCCGACGTGGATGCCGGTGTCGGCGCGGGTGCTGGCGCCGATGCAGGCGCTGGCAGCGGACCGAAGGCGGGTGAACTGCCGCCGCCACCACCGCCGCAGGCGGCAAGCAAGGCACTGCTGCCGCTAACCGTCAGCAAAGATGCACCCAGCTTGAGCACCTGGCGGCGCGGTGGGGTGCGGTGGTTGTCACCGCCATTCGTTGGGGAATTGCTCGGTTCGGCAGGCGCGGCAACGCGCGGCGCGCGGGCGCCGCGCGAATCGTCGGAAACGGACATGGAAAATGAGGAGCAATTGCGAAGCGCGCAGCGTAGGAGGCTGCGATGACACGGGCATGCAAGGCTCGTGTCACTTCGGTGCACCGGTTCGCCTTCAGGCGTTGCGCGCTCGCTCCATCCGCTCCAGCTTCACCACCTGCCATGCGCACAGGCTGCCGAGCACCGCCAGCAGCGCCGCCGCGGTGAACATCGTGCGGTAGCCGAAAGCCTGCGCGACCGCGCCGCCAAGCAGCACGCCCAGCACGCCGCCAAAGCCATAGCCGATCACCGTGAACAGCGCCTGGCCGCGTCCGCGCAGATGGCCGGGAAAGCGGCGCGACACCACCGCGATGCAGGTCGTGTGGTGCGCCGCGAAGCTCAGCGCATGCAGCCACTGCGCCACGACGAGCGCCGCGATCCAGCCGCCGAGCCCTGCCGTCAACCCCAGCCGCGCGACGGCCGCGATGCCGCACACCAGCATCCAGCGCGGCATCGGCATCAGGCCGATGAGCCGGCCCTGCAGGAAGAACCAGACGATCTCCGCCACCACCGACAGCGCCCACAGCAGGCCGATGGTGCTCTTGCCGTAGCCGATCGAATCGAGGTACAGCGAGAAGAACGCGTACACCGAGAAGTGCGACATCACCTGGAAGAACAGCGCCGCGAAGAACCATTGCACCGACGGGTTGCGCAGCACCGGGCCGATGGGCACCCTCACCGCATCGTGGGCGGCGGGCGGCTCGCGCACGTCCGGCAGCTTCATCGTCGCGAGCAGCACGATGGCCAGCGTGCCGGCCGCCCAGGCCGGAAAGTGCTTCATGCCGAAGCGCTCGAACCACTCGCCCGCCACGAACACCGTGAGCAGGAAGCCGGCCGAGCCGCACAGCCGGATGCGCCCGTAGCGCCCCCAGTCGCCGGCCACCAGCTGCGCCATTGCGGCCTCGGTGAGCGACATCATCGAGCTGGTGTGGGTGAACATCACGAGCAGCACCAGCGCGAGCCACCAGGCGCCGCCGTGCCACCACAGCCCGAAGGAACTGAGCAGCGCCACCGCCGCGCTGAAGCGCAGCAGCTTGACGCGCTGCCCCGTGTGGTCGCTGAGCGCGCCCCAGGCGTACGGCGCAAACACCCGCGTGATCGACTGCACCGACGCCAGCAGGCTGATGGTGAAGATCGGAAGCCCCAGGTCCTTGAGCCAGAGTGGCAGGTAGGGATTGAAGAAGCCGATGTGCGCGAAATAGCTGGCCGACAGACCAGCGAACGCCAGCAGGTGGCCGCGCCCGGCGGCCACTGGCGGCGGGGCGGACACTACAGGAAGGACGCCTGCGGCGACGCAGCTTCGGTCGCGTTGGCTTGCGTCTGCACGTCGCCGCACTGCGCGCGGTTGCGCAGCGCGTGCTCCATGACCACCAGCGCCAGCATGGCCTCGGCAATGGGCGTGGCGCGGATGCCGACGCACGGGTCGTGGCGGCCCTTCGTAACGACCTCGACGGGGTTGTTGTGGATGTCGATGGACTGGCGCGGGCTGATGATCGAGCTGGTCGGCTTGATCGCGATGGTCACTTCCAGGTCTTGCCCGGAACTGATGCCGCCGAGGATGCCGCCCGCGTTATTGGTGACGAAGCCGGTGGGCGTGATCGAGTCGCCATGCGTGGTGCCGCGCTGGGTGACGCTGTCGAAGCCGGCGCCGATCTCGACGGCCTTTACCGCGTTAATGCCCATCATCGCGTAGGCGATCTCTGCGTCGAGTTTGTCGAACAGCGGCTCACCGAGCCCGATGGGCACGTTCGTGGCGGTGACGCGGATGCGCGCGCCGCACGAATCGCCGGCCTTGCGCAGACGGTCCATGTAGTCCTCCAGCGCGCTCACGTCGGCGATGGGGGCGAAGAAGGGATTGTTGGGCACGTGCTCCCAGCTCTCGAACGGAATGGCGATTTCGCCGATCTGCGTCATGCAGCCGCGGAACACCATGCCGTATTTCTCGGCCAGCCACTTCTTGGCAACGGCGCCGGCCGCGACCATGGGGGCGGTCAGCCGCGCCGAGGAACGCCCGCCACCGCGCGGGTCGCGGATGCCGTACTTCTTCCAGTAGGTGAAGTCGGCATGGCCGGGGCGGAATTGCTGGGCAATCTGCCCGTAATCCTTGCTGCGCTGGTCGGTGTTCTGGATCAGCAGTGCAATCGGGGTGCCGGTGGTCTTGCCTTCGTACACGCCGGAGAGGATCTGCACCGCGTCGGGCTCGTTGCGCTGGGTGACGTGGCGGCTGGTGCCGGGGCGCCGACGGTCCAGGTCGCCCTGGATGTCGGCCTCGCTCAGTGCCATGCCGGGGGGGCAGCCGTCGATGACGCAGCCGATGGCCGGGCCGTGCGACTCGCCGAAATTGGTGACCGCGAAGAGTGTTCCGAAGGTGTTGCCGCTCATGCCCGGGATTATCCCCACAAAGCGGCCGCCCCTCAGTCGGTCGTGTTTTCCATGCGCTTGGTCAGCGCGCCCACCTGCAGCTCGATGGAAAACAGCCGTTCGTTCAGCACGGCCGTCTGGAGCCGGATCGCCTCGATGATGGCCTTGGTCTGCGGGTCGGAGGTGTTGTCGCAGAGTTCGGCCAGGTCGTGCAGCTTCTTGCGCAGTTCATTGCTCATGGGAGGCTCCGGTAATCCATCGCGTCGTGGAAGCCCCAGTATGGGGTTTCGTCATCGCTGCGGCAATGCGGCGCCACCCGGGGCTTCGGGTGCACGCGCTTCACGCTGGCGGCAGCAGCCAGCCTTCGAGCTTGGCGAGAGCGCCGGTCCAACCGTGGGTGTGGCTGTCGCGCGCGGCCTTGTCGAAGAACTGTTCGTGCAGCAACACCAGTTCGCAGCCCTCGGCATCGGGTTCGATGCGCACGGTGACGCGCGACTCGCGCTCCGGCGTGCTGCGCCATGCCCAGCTGAAGACCAGCTTGCGATGGGGCACCACCTCGAGGTAGGTGCCGCTCACGTCGTGCGTTTCACCGTCGGCCGCCAGCATGGCCACGCGGAAGCGGCCGCCCACGCGCAGGTCGACCTCGGCGATGGGGACCGAGACGATCTCCGCGGGCCCGAACCAGCGCTTCAGCGCTTGCGGGTCGGTCCACGCGCGCCAGACTTTGTCGGGCGCAACGCGGTAGTGCCGGCGGAGCGTGAGCGAGGGGCGCTCGGCGGCGTCTCGGGCGGAAGGGTTCTCCATTCGGTCTCCTCCTGGTGATAGAGAAAGCGCGCCAGTGCATCGAGGCGCCCGGTCCAGAATTTCTCGTAGCGCGACAACCACACGGCAGCCTCCTGCATGGGCAGGGGCGACAGCGCGCAGCGCACGATGCGGCCCTCTTTCGTGCGCGAGATCAGGCCGGCCTCTTCGAGCACGCGCAGGTGCTTCATGAAGCCGGTGAGCGACATGCCGTGCGGCTCGGCCAGTTCGGTCACGCTGAGGCTGCGTTCACCCAGGGTTTCGAGCACCGCGCGGCGCGTGGAATCGGAAAGCGCGGCGAAGACCGCGTCGAGGGTGCCGGCGTCCGGGAGGGCGATTGAGTGAACCATACGGTTGAGTATCTGGAGGGCCCATGGGCTCGTCAAGCCGTGTTTCGACGACGTGCGTGGCAAGCTCCGACACGTTGCCGCAGCTCATCTTCCCCGGGGCCATATGCTCGACCTCGGAGCGCCAACACCCGCCAAAGGAGAACCATCGATGCCCGACCTGCGCCAACCGTACCCCCCGATCGAACCCTACGAAACCGGCACGCTCGACGTGGGCGACGGCCACCTCATCCGCTACGAACGCGTGGGCACGCCCGGCGCCAAGCCGGCGGTCTTCCTGCATGGCGGGCCCGGCGGCGGCATCTCGCCCGAACACCGGCGGCTGTTCGATCCGGCGCGCTACGACCTGATGCTGTTCGACCAGCGCGGCTGCGGCCAGTCGCAGCCGCACGCCGGCCTGGAGGCCAACACCACCTGGCACCTGGTGGCCGACATCGAGCGCCTGCGCGAGCGCGTAGGTGTCGATCGCTGGCTGGTGTTCGGCGGCTCGTGGGGCTCCACGCTCGCCCTCGCCTATGCGCAGAAGCACCCCGAGCGCGTGAGCGAACTGGTGCTGCGCGGTATCTACACCGTGACCCGCGCCGAGCTGCAGTGGTACTACCAGTTCGGCGTGTCTGAGATGTTCCCCGACAAGTGGGAGAAGTTCCAGGCGCCCATTCCCGAGGCCGAACGCGGCGACATGATCGCGGCCTACCGCAAGCGCCTGACCAGCGACGATCCGGTGGCGCGCATCGAGGCGGCTCGCGCCTGGAGCGTATGGGAGGGCGAGACCATCACCCTGCTGCCGAACCCCGCGCTCGCCGAGACGCATGCCGACGATCATTTCGCGCTGGCCTTCGCGCGGCTGGAGAACCACTACTTCGTGCACGACGCCTGGCTCGAAGACGGCCAGCTGCTCCGCGACGCGCACAAGCTGCACGGCATCCCCGGCGTGATCGTGCACGGCCGCTACGACATGCCCTGCCCCGCGCGCTACGCCTGGGCGCTGCACAGGGCCTGGCCCGAAGCAGAGTTCCACCTGATCGAGGGCGCGGGGCATGCCTACTCGGAGCCCGGCATCCTCGACCAGCTGCTGCGCGCGACCGACAGTTTCGCAGGCCGCTGAATCGCGCCTGGCCGGCCCGACCTGGGAACGCTTTATGCGTGTTGCACCGCAACACCCATCACCTGCGAAGGAGCGCCCCATGCCGGACCGTACCGCCACCCAGTTCTCCCATGTGAAGCCCGGTGACACCGAGTTCGTATCGGGTGGTTTGCGTGACTTTTTTCTCTACCGCGACCTGGGTATCGCCGAAGCCACCAACGGCAAGGTGATCGCGCATCTGGTCAAGGCCAACATGGCACCGGAAACGGGCACGGGCTGGCACCGCCATGAGGCGGACTTCCAGATCGTGATCATGGTCAAGGGCTGGGCCCGCTTCATGTACGAGGACAAGGAAACGCTGGTCGAGGCCGGCGACGTGGTGCACCAGCGGCCAGGCATCCGGCACTTCCTGTTCGACTACTCGCCGGACATGGAGTACCTGGAAATCGTCTCGCCGGCGGACTTCAAGAGCGTCGACGTGGAGCCGGTGTGCGAGATTCCGCCGCCGACGCCCTGGAAGTAGAGTCGCACGGCCACCGGCGGGCGGCTTTTACTCCAAATAACCTGTCTCCAACCTGACCTCGCACGTAAAGACGGCGGGGCTGTCTCCTCGGCCAAACATCGGGCGAGGAAAGTGTCAAACAAGAGTGATTCGCAGTCAGAATCCCGGCCGACGCTTTTGTTTGCGTCCTCTCGAAGGCTCCACGATGACTCCCCCCACCCGCTCGATGCGTCGCCGCACGCCCGTCGCACTGGCCCTGATCGGCCTGTGCGCTTCCTCCCTCCCCACGGCGTTCGCTCAACAGGTCGCGCAGCCCGCCGCGTCCTCGCCCGCCCCCAAGCCCTCGCCCGCTGCCGGCACCTCCGTGCCCACCACGCTGCGCGAAGTGCAGGTCCAGGATGCGCAGGACAAGACAGGCTTCGGCGCCAACCCTGCCTCGCTCAACCGCCTGCCGGCCGACCTGCGCGATGCGCCGCAGTCCGTCACCGTCATCAACCAGGCCGTGATGCAGTCGCAAGGCGCCACCTCGCTCGCGAGCGCGCTGCGCAACGTGCCGGGCCTGACCATCGGCGGCGCCGAAGGCGGGCAGATCGGCACCAACATCAACCTCAACGGCTTCTCGGCGCGTACCGACATCTACCTCGACGGCGCACGCGACCGCGCCCAGTACTACCGCGACACCTTCGCGCTCGAATCGGTCGAGGTGCTGATGGGCCCCTCGTCGATGCTGTTCGGCCGCGGCTCCACCGGCGGCGTGATCAACCAGGTCACGAAGAAGCCTTCGCTCACGCCCGCGGGCGAGGTCTCGGTGTCGGCCAGCACCACGGGCCTCGTACGCTCGACGATCGACGTCAACCGCCCGCTGTCCGACACCTCGGCCTTCCGCATCGCGGCCATGGGCCAGCAGGGCGACGCCAGCACGCGCGAACAGACGAAGCTGAAGGACTTCGGCCTCGACGCCTCGCTGAAGTTCGGCATCAACACGCCGACGCAGGTCACGCTCTCGGCGCTGGTGCAGCACAACCGCGACCAGCCCGACTACGGCGTGCCGCCACTCAACGGCCGCCCAGCCAAGGTCGACCGCGACACGGCCTACGGTTTCAGCGACGACCGCACGATCTCCGACATCCAGGCCTTCAGCGCCGTGGTGCAGCACAAGCTCACCCCCGACACGTCGATCCGCAACCAGACGCAGTACAACGACGTGACCACCGACGCACGCGAGACCGCGCCGCAGGGCATCGGCACCCTGTCGACCAAGGGCGTGTTCACGCCCCTGTCCACCGGCACCACGGCCGCGCCCGCGGCCGCGTTCTCGTCGCTGCCGCTGAGCAGCCTGTGGGTGCGCCAGCAAAGCCATGACCGCACGATCCACGACAAGTCGCTGTTCAACCTGACCGAGCTCAACACGAAGTTCACCACCGGCTCGGTCAAGCACACC
This sequence comes from Variovorax sp. CF313, assembly GCF_000282635.1. Taxonomy (GTDB): domain Bacteria; phylum Pseudomonadota; class Gammaproteobacteria; order Burkholderiales; family Burkholderiaceae_C; genus Variovorax. The sequence goes on along the minus strand of NZ_AKIW01000008.1, from coordinate 14,304 downwards.
CTGCTCGCGGGCCTGGAACTGGGCCACGACACCTACGACAACCAGACCTACTACCGCAACGGCACCTGCAACGGCGTGGCGCTGAACCCGGTGGGCGGCACCAGCGGCTACGCGACATGCTCGCCGCTGCTCGCGCCGTACCAGGGCAACACGCCGAGCACCGCGCCCAGCCTGCGCGGCAACCTCGCCACCGCGAGCGCCACCACGGTGGCCGGCTACGTCAACGACACCATCGAGCTGAGCCCCCAATGGAAACTGGTGGCCGGCGTGCGGCAGGACCACTACCGCGCAAGCGTCTACAACAGCATCCCGACCGCGACCACGCTCGGCAGCGAAAGCCAGACCGTCGACTTCACCAGCGTGCGCGCCGGCGCGATCTGGCAGCCCACGCCCTCGCAGTCGTACTACGTGTCGTACAGCACCTCGTTCAACCCCTCGCTCGAACAGCTCGTCGCCACCACGGGTGCCACGCAGCCGCTGCCGCCGCAGAAGAACAAGGCCTACGAACTCGGCGGCAAGTGGGACCTGAACGACGGCAACCTCTCGCTGACAGCGGCCGCCTTCCAGATCACCCAGACCAACGCGCGCTCGCAGAACAGCGACGGCACCTACAGCGCGACCGGCACGGTGCGCGTGAACGGCGCGCGCGCCGGTGTCGCGGGCCGGGTGACCGACAAGCTTCAGCTGTTCGGCGCCTACACGCACCTGGATGCCACCATCGTCAACGGCATCGCGCCCGGCACGCTCGGCAAGACGCCCGCCAACACGCCGAAGGACGCGGCCAGCCTGTGGGCCACCTACGCCATCACGCCCGAATGGGAGATCGGCGGCGGCACCACCTACAGCGCGAAGCGCTTCGCGAACAACACCAACCTCGTGCAGGTCGGCGGCTACGCGCGCCTCGACGCGATGGTGGCTTACCATCAGCCCAAGTACGACATCCGGCTGAACCTGTTCAACCTGGCCAACCGCTACTACTACGACGCGCTGATCCCCTCCGACGGCGGCCGTGCAGTGCCGGGCTCGGGCCGCGCCGCCACGCTGTCGCTCACCTACCGCCTTTGAGGCCCTGAAGAAGAAGACGATTCGCCATGCTGGTCTGCATTCCCGGCATCCTGGACCGCGAAGCGCTTGCGGCGGTCCGCGCGCGCCTCGATGCGGCCGGCGATGCGTGGGTCGACGGCCGAGTCACCGCGGGCCACCAGGGCGCGCCGGTCAAGTTCAACCAGCAGATCGACGAAGGCTCGGCGGTGGCGCACGAATGCCAGTCCATCGTGGCGAGCGCGCTCGAACGCCACCCGACCTTCATCAGCGCGGCGCTGCCGAACCTGCTGTACCCGCCGATGTTCAACCGCTACAGCGAAGGCATGCGCTTCGGCCTGCACGTGGACGGCGGCGTACGCATCGACCCGCGCACCGGCCGCAAGCTGCGCACCGACCTGTCGGCCACGCTGTTTTTGTCGGACGCCGACAGCTACGACGGCGGCGAGCTGCAGATGGAAGACACGCACGGCATGCAGACCGTGAAGCTCGCGGCCGGCGACATGGTGCTTTACCCCGCCACCAGCCTGCATCAGGTGACGCCCATCACGCGCGGCGTGCGCGTCGCGTGTTTCTTCTGGGTGCAGAGCCTCGTGCGCGACGCGGGCGACCGCGCGCTGCTGTTCGACATGGACAACGCGATCCAGCGGCTCAACCAGAGCGGCGCCGACGAATCGGCGCGCCGCACGCTCGTAGGCACGTACCACAACCTGCTGAGGAAGTGGAGCGACACCTAGTTCTTTAAACTCTCCCGGCTCACCAGACATACAACAACCGAGGAGAGAGAACTTGCGTATTCAAACCACCCGCCTGACAGCCGGCGTGCTGCTCGCGTGCGCCGCTTTCGTGGCCCACACCGGCCACGCCGCATCGCCGACCGGCACCACCCCGTCCACCCCCGCTTCGACCGCCAGTTCGCTGGAGGCCGAGCAGGACGCCGCCTTCAAGGCTGCCAAGGCCGTGCAGAAGGCCGGCCCCGCCGACATCGTGCTGCGCGACCAGGCCCACCTTCAGCTGCCCGCGGGCTATGTGTGGGTGCCGACGCCCGCCGCCGCGCAGTTGATGCGCAGCATGGGCAACCGCACCGACGACACCTTCGTCGGCGCGATCTTCCCCGCCGACGATGCCGACTGGATGGCCGTCGTGAAGTTCGTGAAAGAGGGCTATATCAAGGACGACGATGCGAAGGACTGGAACGCCGACGACCTGCTCAAGAGCCTGAAGGAAGGCACCGAAGCCGCGAACGAGGAGCGCGCCAAGCGCGGCATCCCCGCCATCGAGGTGACGGGCTGGGCGCAGAAGCCGCAGTACGAAGCCGCATCGCACCGCCTCGTGTGGTCGGCCCTGTCCCAGCGCAAGGGCAACACCGACGGCAGCCAAGGCGTCAACTACAACACCTACGCGCTGGGCCGCGACGGCTACCTGAGCCTGAACCTCATCACCAACGCCAAGGACCTCGACAAATACAAGCCCGACGCCAGCAAGCTGCTGGCCGCAATCCAGTACGACGACGGCAAGAAGTACGCGGACTTCAATTCATCGACCGACAAGGTCGCCGCCTACGGCCTGGCCGCGCTGGTGGCCGGCGTTGCGGTGAAGAAACTGGGCCTGTTCGCGATTGCGCTGGCCTTCCTGGCCAAGTTCGCAAAGCTGGCCGTGGTGGCGGGCGGTGCGGCGCTGTGGGGCATCGCGAAGCTGTTCAAGAAGAAGGCTTGAGCGCAGGGGCCGGACCGAAGGACCGCGGCGGCGCAACCGGACTGAGTTTTCAGAACGTCCCGGAATTCCAGCAATCCGGCGCGACAATTCGGGCATGGCCACCTCCTCCGACCTCCCTCCCCTCAACCGCCAGTTCGTCGCGCATTTCGGCGAGATGGGCAGCAAGTGGGGCATCAACCGCACCGTCGGGCAGATCTATGCGCTGATCTTCCTGTCGGAGCGCGCGCTCAACGCCGACGAGATCGCCGAGCTGCTCGAGTTCTCGCGCTCGAACGTCAGCATGGGCCTGAAGGAACTGCAGGCCTGGCGGCTGGTGCACCTGCGGCATCACGCGGGCGACCGGCGCGAATACTTCGAGGCCCCCTCGGACGTGTGGGAAATCTTTCGCGTGCTGGCCGAGGAGCGCCGCCGCCGCGAGATCGAACCCACGCTCTCGATGCTGCGCAACGCGCTGCTCGAATCACCCACCAGCGACGCCGAACGCCACGCGCAGGAGCGCATGCGCGAGATGCACGACCTGATCGACCGGCTGATGAAATGGTTCGACGACGTGCAGCGGCTCGCGCCCGAGACCGCCATGAAGCTCATGGGCATGGGCGCGACGGTGACGAAGGTGTTGACACTCAAGGACCGCATCACGGGGGGCGGCGTCTCGAAGAAGAAGCCCGCGGCGGATTGAAGGGGGCGCCGTTCGGGGGCGCTCACGCCGACGGGGGACCTTCGCGGAGGGGAGTACCCGGTGGCCTGTGCACGCCCCCCAGACTGACCGCAAAAAGTGAAGGGACTCTCAAAGCCGCTCCTGCCCCTGCGGCGCTTCGGGCATCTCGAGCTTCTCCCTGCGGATGGCGTCGTCGTCCATGAGTTCGTACCACATGGCATTGAGTACGGCGAAAGCGGCTGCCAGCGGCAGACCGAGGATCCAGGCGAAGTACCACATCTTTTTTCCTCCGTTCAGTAGGCGTGACCGCTCTCGTCGCGGATCGCCTGTTCGTCGACCTTGCCCCACAGCACGTGGTAGACCCAGCTGGTGTAGGCCACGATCAGGGGAATGAAGAAGGCCGTGACCACCAGCATGATGAACAGCGTGAGGTGACTCGACGACGAGTCCCACACCGTGAGGCTCGCGCGCGGATCGATCGACGACGGCAGGATGAACGGGAACATCGACGCCCCCACGCTGAGGATGATGCCGGCGATGCCGAGCGCCGCCGCGAGCAGCGCGAGCACCGGGCGGCGCAGCGCGAGGCCGAGCAGCGCACCCAGCGTGCCGACGAAGCCCGCGGCCGGTGCGGCCCATGTCCACGGGTGCACAGTGTAGTTGGCGGTCCACGCACCGGCGTGCAGCTCGACAGTCTTCAGCATCGGATTCGACGGTCCTATCGCATCGACCACGCTGCTGATGCGATAGCCGCCGATGCTCGTCGCCAGCAGCACGCCGGCCAGCGCATACAGCGCGATGGTGAGCACCGCGGCGACCATGCCGTAGCTGCGCGCGCGCTCGGCGACCGGCCCGGCCGTCTTCAGCAGCAGCCACGACGCGCCGTGCATCACGAGCATCGCCACCGACACCAGCCCGCACAGGACGGCGAACGGATTCAGCAGGCCGAAGAAGCCGCCGTCGTAGAAGATGTGCATGTCGCTTCCGAAGCGGAACGGCACGCCCTGCAGCACGTTGCCCACGGCCACGCCGCAGATCAGCGCGGGCACGAAGCCGCTGAAGAACAGCACGCCGTCCCAGCGTGCGCGCCATTGCGGCGACTCGCGCTTGCTGCGGAACTTGAAGGCCACGGGCCGCAGGATCAGCGCCGTGAGAATCACGAACATCGCCAGGTAGAAGCCCGAGAACGACACGGCGTACAGCTGCGGCCACGCCGCGAAGATCGCGCCGCCGCCGAGGATCAGCCACACCTGGTTGCCTTCCCACACCGGGCCCACGCTGTTGATGACGACACGGCGTTCGATGTCGTTGCGCGCCGCGAAAGGCAGCAGCATGCCGCTGCCCAGGTCGAAGCCGTCGGTCACGGCGAAGCCCACCAGCAGCACGCCGATCAGCAGCCACCAGATGATGCGAAGGGTGTCGTAGTCGAGGAGTGTGTGAAGGATCATGCGGCGCTCCCGGTGGTGGCAACAGCGGCGCCGGCGTGCGCCGGCGGAACGTGCGAGCGGGTGTCGCCCTCGTCGGGCGCGTGCTCGGCTTCAGGCCCCTTGCGGATGGCCTTGAGCATCAGCTTCATCTCGATGACGAGCAGCGTGCTGTAGATCGCGACGAAGCCCGCGAGCGTGAGCAGCAGCGTCTTCACGCCGAGGTTCGACACGGCCACCGCGGTTGGCAGCACGCCCTCGATCACCCACGGCTGGCGGCCGAACTCCGCCACCAGCCAGCCCGACTCGATGGCAATCCACGGCAGCGGAATCGCGAACACGGCGAGCTTCAGCAGCCAGCGGTAGCGGTCCAGCCTGCGGCGTGCCGACAGCACGAAGAAAGTGGCGGTCAGCACGATCAGCAGCATGCCGATGCCCACCATCACGCGGAACAGCCAGAACAGCGGCGCCACTTGCGGCACGGTGTCCCACGCGGCCTTTGCGATCTGCTCGTCGGTGGCGGTGCGCGGGTCGTCCACGTAGCGCTTGAGCAGCAGCGCGTAGCCCATGTTGATGCCGTTGTCCTCGAAGTCGCCGCGCACGCCTTGCGTGACCTTGCCGGTGCCGCCGGCTTCGCGGATCTTCTGCAGCGCGTCGTACGCCTTGAGGCCTTCGCGGATGCGGGCTTCGGCGCGCTTCACGAGTTCGTCGATGCCGGGCATCACGGTGTCGAGCGAGCGCGTGCCGATCAGGCCCATCACCGCCGGGACGTGGATGGCGTAGTGCGTCTCGCGCGCCTGCTGGTCGGGAAACCCGATGACGGTGAAGGCGGCGGGCGCGGGCTGCGTTTCCCACATGGCCTCGATGGCGGCCAGCTTCATCTTCTGGTGTTCGCCCGAGAGGTAGCCGCTTTCGTCGCCGAGCACAGCGACCGACAGCGCCGCGGCCAGGCCGAAGGAGGCCGCGACGGTCATCGAGCGCTTCGCAAGCTCGAGGTGGCGCCCCTTGAGCACGTACCAGGCCGACACGCCGAGCACGAACACGGCCGCGCACACGTATCCCGCCGACACGGTGTGCACGAACTTGGCCTGCGCCACGGGGTTGGTCAGCACCGCGGCGAAGTCGGTCACTTCCATGCGCATGGTCTGCGGGTTGAAGGCCGCGCCCACGGGGTTCTGCATCCAGCCGTTGGCGATCAGGATCCACAGCGCCGAGAAGTTCGAGCCGATGGCCACGGCCCACGTCGCGATCAGGTGGCCCACTTTCGATAGCTTGTCCCAGCCGAAGAAGAACAGCCCGACGAAGGTGGCTTCCATGAAGAAAGCCATGAGCCCCTCGATGGCCAGCGGCGCGCCGAAGATGTCACCGACGTAGTGGCTGTAGTAGCTCCAGTTCATGCCGAACTGGAACTCCATCACGATGCCGGTGGCCACGCCCATTGCGAAGTTGATGCCGAACAGCACGCCCCAGAACTTCGTCATGTCGCGCCAGATCGTGCGACCGGTCATCACGTAGACCGTCTCCATGATCGCGAGAATGATCGAAAGCCCGAGCGTCAGCGGCACGAACAGGAAGTGATACAGCGCCGTGACGGCGAACTGCAGGCGCGATAGCGCGACGATGTCGAGGTCCATGAGTCTTCCTTTGTGTTCCCTGTTTTCCCGTTCTGAAGTCAATCCGGCCGCAGGCTGCGCAGCGCAGCGTCGAAGGCACCGCTGCCGCGCCGCAGGTCGGCGGTGATGCAGCCCTGGTGCATGCACACGATGCGGTCGGCCAGCGCGGCTTCGCGGCGCAGGTGCGTGGCGATCAGCAAGGTGCGTCGGCCGGCGTGTTGCGCGAGGCGATGCAGCACGTCGTGCGCGGTAGCGGCATCGAGCGCCTCGGTCGGTTCGTCGAGCAGCCAGAGCGGTACGGGGCGCAGCAGCAGGCGCGCCAGTGCGAGCCTGCGCGACTGCCCGCCCGAGAGGCCGAGGCCGCCCTCGCCGAGGCGGGTGCCAAGGCCGGCGGCCATCGCGCGCACGTCGCTTTCGAGACCTGCGGCGCGCAGTGCGGCGTGCAATTGCTCGTCGGTGGCGTCGGGGGCTGCAAGGCGGAGGTTGTTGCGCAGGCTGTCCTGGAACAGTTCGGTGCGCTGCGTAAGCAGGCAAGCGGGCTGCGCGCTCGTGCTGCCGGACTGTGGCGTGATCTCGTTGGCGATCGCTGCGAGCAGCGTGGACTTTCCGGCGCCGCTTGCGCCGATCAGTGCGACGCGCTCGCCTGCGTCCAGGGTCAGCGACACGTCGCGCAACACTTGCGTGCGGCTGCCGGGGTGAACCACCGTGACGCCCTTCAGCTCCACCGCGAAGGCCGCGTCACGCTCTTGTGCCGCGGCAACCTCGTTGCCTTGCGCAGTCATGCGCGGTGCAAGGCGCCGCACCGCCAGCCACGTGCGGCCCGCATCGAGCGCACCACGGCGCAAGGCCGCGAAAGGTTCGGCCGCAGTGAGTGCCACCAACAGTGCCAGCGCCGCAGCGGGCGCGCCGATGGCGCCCTCGCCTGCCAGCACGCCGACGGCCAGCAGCACGCCGACGAGGGTCAGGGTACTTGCGCTGCCATAGGCCAGACCAGCCGCCGCTTCGAGCTTGTTCAGCACGAGGTCCGCCTTGGCGAGGTGCATATCGGCATTCATCAATGCCTCGCGCTGTGCGCCGATGCGGCCTGCCATCACCAGGTCGGCCTGCCCCGCCACGAGGTCGACCGCGCGTGCGCGCAGCGCTTCCATGGCATGCGCCCGCTGCACGGCCGGTCGGCGCGCGCGCCTTGCGACGAGGAACGCGATGCCCCAGCCGACGACCACGAGCCAGAGCATCAGCGCAATGCCCATGCCGGCGTGCATGAAGCCGAGCACGAGGCCCGCCAGCAATGCAGCGCCCAATGTCGCAGCGGCCGGCACGAACAGGCGAAGGTAGAGCGACTCCAGCGCATCGATGTCGGCCGTCAGGCGAAACAGCAGGCGGGCCGGGCGCATCAGCAGTTCGCGCGCCGCCTCGGCCTTGGCCCAGCCGCGGAACAGGCGAACGCGCAGCGCGGCGAGCACGGCGAAGGTCGCGTCGTGTGTCACTAGCCGCTCGCCGTAGCGCGATGCCGTACGGCCGAGCGCCAGCAAGCGGATGCCGGCCGACGGCATGAACACGTCGAAGGTGAAGGCGGTGGCTGCATGAAGGCCGGCCAATGCGGTCGCGGTGATGAACCAGCCCGAAAGCCCCAGCAGTGCCATGCCTGCAAGCACGGTGACTGCCGCGAGCAGGCAGCCCAGCAGCAGGGGACGCGGCTGCGCGGCAAGGAAGGGGCGCAGCACCAGGCGCAGATCGCGCCAGTTCGAAGCGACGAGAGGCGACGCCTTCATGCTGCCCTCTCCATCGCTTCGGTGCCAAGGTTCACTGCACGGTCCATGCGCGCAGCCAGCACCTGGTCGTGCGTGGCGACGACGAGGGTCTTGCCGCGCGCCAGCGCCACCAGCGCATCGGCCACGCGCTCGGCCGTTTCGGTGTCGAGGTGGGCCGTCGGTTCGTCCACAAGCAGCAGGTCGGCATGCGGATGCACCGCGATGCGTGCGAGCGCGAGCCGCACGGCTTCTCCGCCAGACAGGCCATGGCCGCCCTCTCCGATCGCCACGCCGGGATGCGCCTGCGCCACAGCGTCGAGCGACGCGAAGCGCATCGCCTCGGCGACCTCCGAGGTACCCACCTCCGCGCGCCCCAACGCCACATTGGTCTTGACCGAGCCGGCGAAAACGTGCGGTGCCTGGCCCATCCATGCCATACGCTGGCGCAGCGCCGTCACCGTGCGATCCGTGAGCACCACGCCGCCGACCGAGATCTCGCCGCGCGTCGCGGGCACGAGGCCTGCGAGCAAGGACAGCAAGGCCGTCTTGCCCGAGCCGCTGGGCCCCATCAACGCGATGTGTTCGCCGGCCGCGACGCGAAGCTCGAAGCCTTCGAAGACTTCTTGCGGCTCACCGGGCCAGGAGAAATGCAGGTTGCGGACGGCGACGGCCGGTGCCCCGCCGGTCGGAGCCATCGCTGCGCGCGTCAGCGAAGCGTTCGCACCAGGCAGCGGCAGTTCGTTGCGCTGCAAGCGGCCGAGCGCCTCCAGCGCCGCTTCGCCCGCAGCCCGGTCATGCCAGACCGCCGACAACTCACGCAGCGGCTCGAAGAATGCCGGCGCCAGCAGCAGCACGAACAGCCCCTCGCCCAGGCTCAGCTGCCGGCCCCAGGTGCCGAAGCCGAGCGTGCCCAACAAGTGGAAACCGACGTAGGCGGCCACCATCGCCACACCCAGCGCCGAGAAAAGCTCCAGCACGGCCGACGAGAGAAACGCAATGCGCAGCACCGCCATCGTCCGCCGGCGCAGGGATTGCGCGGCATCGTCCAGCCGCTGCGCCGTGGCCTCCACCGCATCGAGCGCACGCAGCGTCGCCAGCCCGCGAAGCCGGTCGAGCAGGAACGCATTCATGCCGCCCATCTCCACCATCTGCGCCTGGCTCGCCGCCTTGGCACGCCAGCCGACGATGGCCATGAAGACCGGAATGAGCGGCGCCGCGACCAGCAGCACCAGCGCGGCCACCCACGAAAAGGCGGCCACCGCACACAGGATGAAGATCGGCACCACCGTCGCGCGCCAGCGCGCGGGCTGGTAGCGCACCAGGTACGGCACCAGCGCCTCGGCCTGCTCGGCGAGCACGCTGGCGGCCAGCCCGGAAGGCGCGCGGCCGCGATCCAGCGGCGAGCCGCCGGCCAGCGCCGCGGCTGTTTGCGCGCGCAGCACCGTGAGCTGCGCGCGCGCCCGGGAGAAGGTCCGGCGCGCGCCCCAGGCCTCGCAGCCTGCCCGCAGCAGCCCGAGCAACAGGATCGCACCGGCGGGCCAGGTCACGGCCGCCAAACCGCGACCCGACGCCAGCCCCTGCACCGCCATCGCCAGCAGCGCCGCCTGCGGCAGCCAGAACAGCGCCGCGGCGCCCTGCACCATCCCGCCGACGTCGGGCGACGCGAAAGCCCGCAGCGGCGATCGGAGTGGCGAGTGCTTGGTCATTCCTTTTTTTCGTGTATTTTCAGTATTTACTGAAATTTCCACAATCATACCGGAGACGGGAGTGACTGACGAGCCCGCAGACTGCACGCTCCAGCGCTCGAGCGCAACCGGTTCAGGAAGATTCGGCCAGTGCGCCTGCGCGGGCGCGCCTGTCCTTTAATGAGAAACGACTATTCCGCTGACCAGCAGCGCGGCAAACAGCGCGAAGACCGCGCGCCACGAGGCAGGGCGCGCTTCCACCCAGCGATACAGCAGCGCCGCCGCGGCCACCGACAGGCCGAAGGTCGCCACGAGGCCGGCCGCATCGAACCACGCGCCGTGCGGCCCGGAATTAGCGACCGCCGCATTCGTGGCGAGCAGCACCGGGAAGTGGATCAGGAACAGCGAGTAAGACATGCGCCCCAGCCGCAGCAACGGCATGGCCACGGCAGGCCAATGGGGCGGCGACAGCCAGTTCCGGCGCTGCGCGACGGCCAGCAGCAGCGCCGTGACCAGCGCGGTCGCGATGCGGCTGCGCCAGTCGAGGGCAAGCGCGCCTGCTCCCACCAGCGCCATCAGCGCGACGGCGCTCTGCCAGGTGCTGGCGCGCGTGGCGCGGCCGATCCAGAACACCAGCATGCCCAGGCCGTAGGTTCCGAAGAAATAGAAGGCGGTGTCGTCCAGCCCCGCGTTGCGGTTGAAGAGCACGAGCGAAGCCACGGCCAGGCCGACCACCAGCGCCACGGGCATCCAGCGCATCTGCGCGCCCGGCGGCGGCGAACCGCTCGAGCGCTGCAGCAGCGTGGGCAGGCCCACCAGCGCCAGCGCCAATGCAAACAGCTGGAAGTCGATGGCCACGTACCAGACACCCGTCGACAGCGACTCGAAGCCCAGCAGGTCCTGCAGCAGCAATCCATGCGCGACCAACTGCCCGAAGGTCGGCGCCGCGGGCACCACCTCCTCGTCGAGCCATGGCCGCACCACCGCCGCGACCAGCACGCACACCGTGAGCGCAGCAAGGTATGGCATGACCAGCCGCCCATAGCGCTGCAGGATGCGCGTCACCGGCCGCTCCACGCGCAGCAGGCCGTCAGGCGCAAGGCTGGCGGCCGCCAGGAAGCCGGCGATCACAAGGAACACCTGCACCGCCAGCCGGCCCTCGTCGGCCAGCCAGGCGAAGAAATCGGGCGCGAGCGCATACGCGCCGGCTGGCATCGGGCCGTAGCGCGAAAGATGGTGTCCGACGATCACCGCACAGGCGATGCCCTTTGCCGCATCGAGCAGCGGCATGCGCCCCACGGATGACGACGGCGCGCCGGCAGCAGGCGCCGCGCCGTTCGCGGCTGAAGTCAAAGCGCGAGCCGTTGCCTTGCTTCCTGGTATTCGCGCTTGAGCTTTTCGATGAAGGCCGCGGCGCTCGCCACTTCGGTCACGGCGCCGATGCCCTGGCCCGAGCCCCAGATGTCTTTCCAGGCCTTGGCCTTGCTGCCTTCGCCGCCGCCGAAGTTCATGGTCTTGACGTCGCCTTCGGGCAGATTGGCCGGGTCCATGCCGGCCGCGACGATGCTGGGTGCGAGGTAGTTGCCGTGCACGCCCGTGAAGAGGCTGGAATAGACGATGTCGTCGGAAGTGCCGTCGACGATGGCCTGCTTGTAGTCCTCGCTGGCGCGCGCCTCTTCGGTCGCGATGAAGGCGGTGCCGATGTAGGCGAAGTCGGCGCCCATGGCCTGCGCCGCAAGCACCGCGCCGCCGGTGGCGATGGAGCCCGACAGTGCAATGGGGCCGTCGAACCACTGGCGGATTTCCTGCACCAGCGCGAACGGGCTCTTCGTGCCCGCGTGGCCGCCGGCGCCGGCCGCCACGGCGATGATGCCGTCGGCGCCCTTTTCGATCGCCTTCTGCGCGAACTTGTTGTTGATGATGTCGTGCAGCGTCACGCCGCCGTAGCTGTGCACCGCGTCGTTCACGTCGGTGCGCGCGCCCAGCGAGGTGATGACGATCGGCACCTTGTACTTCACGACCATTTCCATGTCGTGCTCGAGGCGGTCATTGCTCTTGTGCACGATCTGGTTGATGGCGAACGGCGCGGCTGGCTTGTCCGGATTGGCCTTGTTGTAGGCCGCGAGTTCCTCGGTGATCTCCGCGAGCCAGTCTTCCAGCTGCGCCGCGGGACGCGCGTTGAGCGCGGGCATCGAGCCGACCACGCCGGCCTTGCATTGCGCAATCACGAGCTTGGGGTTGCTGATGATGAACAGCGGCGAGCCGATGATCGGCAGCGGCAGGTTCGCGAGGACGGGGGGTAGCTTGGACATGTTGTCTCCGTAAATGGATGTCGGTTTTATAAGAGAGAGGAGCCCCTGCCGCCCGTCAGGTGGGCGACACGGGGCGGGGCTCAAAAAGCCTCGAGCGCGAGCGCCGTGACGCTTTCGGCGCCGTCGACGATGCTGTCGCGCATGCCCGGCACCTTGTTGAGGATGTGCTCGGCATAGAAGCGCGCGGTGGCGATCTTCGCCAGCATGAAGTCGGTATCGAAGCTGCGCGAGGCAAGGTCCTGCGCAATGATCAGCGAGCGCGCAAGCTGCCAGCCTGCCACGAGGTTGCCCGCGAGCATCAGGTAGGGCACGCTGCCTGCGAACACGGCGTTGGGCGAAGCCTTGGTCTGGCCCGCGACGAAATCGACGACTTCGACGAAGGCTTCGCGCGCAGCCTTCAGGCGCTTGAGCACGGCGGCTGCAGCGGCGCTGTCGCTCTTGGCGAGTTCGGCCTCGGTCTTCTCGATCTGCGCGGCAATCGCCTTCGCGGTCCGGCCGCCGTCGCGCGCGGTCTTGCGGCCCACGAGGTCGTTGGCCTGGATCGCGGTGGTGCCTTCGTAGATCGTGAGGATCTTCGCGTCGCGGTAGTACTGCGCCGCGCCCGTCTCCTCGATGAAGCCCATGCCGCCGTGCACCTGCACGCCCAGCGAAGCCACTTCGAGGCTCATCTCGGTGCTGTAGCCCTTCACGAGCGGCACCATGAATTCGTAGAAGGCCTGGTTCTGCTTGCGCGCATCGGCGTCGGGATGGTGATGCGCGGCGTCGTAGGCGGCGGCGGCCACGCTGGCCATCGCGCGGCAGCCTTCGGTGTAGGCGCGCATCGTCATCAGCATGCGCTTCACATCCGGATGGTGAATGATCGGCGCACTGGCGTTGATGGAACCGTCGACCGGGCGGCTCTGCACGCGGTCCTTGGCGTAGGCCACAGCGTGCTGGTAAGCGCGCTCGGCAATCGCGATGCCCTGCATGCCCACGGCGTAGCGGGCCGAGTTCATCATGATGAACATGTATTCGAGGCCGCGGTTCTCCTGGCCCACGAGGTAGCCGACGGCACCGCCATGGTCGCCGTACTGGAGCACGGCGGTGGGCGAGGCCTTGATGCCCATCTTGTGCTCGATGCTCACGCAGTGCACGTCGTTGCGCTCCCCGAGCGAGCCGTCCTTGTTCACGAGGAACTTGGGCACGACGAACAGGCTGATGCCCTTCACGCCCTCGGGCGCGCCGGTGACGCGCGCCAGCACCAGGTGCACGATGTTCTCGGCCATGTCGTGCTCACCGTAGGTGATGAAGATCTTGGTGCCGAACACCTTGTAGGTGCCGTCGGGCTGCGGCTCGGCGCGGCTGCGCACCATGGCCAGGTCGCTGCCGGCCTGCGGCTCGGTGAGGTTCATCGTGCCGGTCCACTGGCCGCTCACGAGCTTTTCGAGGTACACCGCCTTCAGTTCGTCGGAGCCGGCCGTGAGCAGCGCCTCGATGGCGCCGTCGCTCAGCAGCGGGCACAGCGCGAAGCTCATGTTGGCCGAGTTGAGCATCTCGCCGCAGGCCGCGCCGATGGTCTTGGGCAGGCCCTGGCCGCCGAAGTCCGCCGGATGCTGAAGGCCCTGCCAGCCACCCGACACGTACTGCGCAAAGGCCTCCTTGAAGCCCGGCGTGGTGGTGACGGCGCCGTCCTTGAACGACGAGGGATTGCGGTCGCCCGCCACGTTCAGGGGCGCGACCACATCCTGGTTGAAGCGCGCGCATTCCTCCAGCACGGCCTGCGCGGTTTCGAGGCCGGCGTCTTCGAAGCCCGGCAGCTTCGCGATCTCGCCGATGTTGGCCAGGTGCTCGATGTCGAACAGCATGTCCTTGAGGGGGGCGGTGTAGCTCATGTCTTGTCTCCAGATACAGCGGATACGAAAAGGGCATCGCGAACGATGCCCTCTGGCTCATTGCGCCGGTGCGGTCAGAGCGCCTTCACCAGTTCCGGCACCGCCGTGAACAGGTCGGCCACGAGCCCGTAGTCGGCCACCGAGAAGATCGGCGCTTCCTCGTCCTTGTTGATCGCCACGATCACCTTGGAATCCTTCATGCCGGCCAGGTGCTGGATCGCACCCGAGATGCC
>NZ_AKIW01000007.1 GCF_000282635.1 Variovorax sp. CF313 | reverse complement strand
CGTGTCGCTTCGCCAACCCCCTTGCAGGGGGCAACACCTGCGGCCCGGCAAAGCCGGTTCCGCGGTGTTCGCTTGGAAGAGGCCGGGCGCCGCCGTTAAAGATCTCTGAGGCGGTTGGCTAGTTCTACGGCTGACTTCACTTCCATTTTTTCGAACACGCGCGCGCGGTGGACTTCCACCGTGCGCACGCTGATCGCGAGCTGGTCGGCGATCAGCTTGTTCGGCAGGCCCTCGACCACGAGCCGCATCACGTCGCGCTCGCGGTCGGTCAGCTCGGCGATGCGCTCGCTCAGTCCGCGGCGCAGGCGCTGCACTTCCAGCGCCTGCAGCGACGCACTCAACGCATGCTCGATGCGGTCGACGAGCGCGTTGTCCGAGAACGGCTTCTCGCAGAAATCGAAGGCACCGCGCTTCACCGCATCGACGGCCGTCGGCACGTCGGCGTGGCCGGTCAGGAAGATCACCGGCATCGCTGGCAGCAGGCCGCGCTCGGCCAGCCGGTCGAACAGCACCAGCCCGCTGGTGCCGGGCATGCGCACATCGAGCAGCAGGCACAGCGGCTGTGCGGGCAGCGGGCCCTGGTCGAGGAACTGCTCGAACGCCTCGGCACTGCCGAAGTGCTCGCTGGCCAGGCGGCGCGAGCGCAGCAGCCAGGCCAGCGCCTCGCGCACGCTGGCGTCGTCGTCCACGATGAAGATCAAACCGTCGATCAGTGGTTGCATGTCATGGGATCCAGCAGAAGATTGATCGTCTGAAGGGCGCCGTCAAGCGGCCGGCAGCGTGAAACGGAATACGGTGCCGCGCGGCTTGTTCGGCTCGAACACCAGCGCCCCGCCGTGCTGCTCCACCACCGTGCGGCACAGGCTCAGGCCGAGCCCCATGCCGTCGGCGCGCGTGGTGAAGAAGGGGGTGAAGAGCCGCTCGGCCACGTCCTCGCCGATGCCGCTACCCAGGTCGGCCACCGAGAATTCGAGCCAGCGCCGCCCGTCTTCCTGTCCCGTGCCCCCCACCGCGACGGCACGCGCCACGCGCAGCCGCAGCACGCGGCTGCCGGCGTTGTCGGGGCCGTCCATGGCCTGCATTGCATTGCGCGCGAGGTTCAGCAGCACCTGCTCGACCAGCGTGCGGTCGCACATGGCCGCCGGCAGGCGGTCCTCGAGCACCACCTCGATGGTCACGCCGAGCTTGCGCGCCTGCAGCCGCACCAGCGGCAGCACCGCGTCGATCAGCGCCTGCGGCGCGACGGCCTCGCGCGTGCGGTCGCGCCGGCGCACGAAGTCGTGCACGCTGCGAATGACCTGGCCCGCGCGATCGGCCTGCTCGGCGATGCGCCTCACCGCCATCGCCACTTCGCCCTGGTCGCCCTTCGCATGCGGGCCGAGCAGGTTGAGCGAGCCGCTCGCATAGCTGGCGATGGCGGCCAGCGGCTGCGTGAGCTCGTGGCTCAGCAACGATGCCATCTCGCCGACGGTCGCCAGCCGTGCGCTGGCCTGCAGCCGCTCCTGGCTGGCGCGCGAGAGCTCCTCGATGCGGCGCTGCTCGCTCACGTCGATGAACGCGCTCATCCAGCCGGTCTGCACCTTGTGGGCGTTGATCAGCGGCGCTTCGAAGATCAGCACCGGAAAGCGCGTGCCGTCCTTGCGCATGAAGACCGACTCGAAGCCTTCGCGCGGCGGCATGCCGCCGGCAAGGCGCCGGGCCTGCCGCTGCTGATACTCGTGCGCCAGTTCGGTCGGCCAATAGGGTGCGTCGGCGCTGTCCGCCATGAGCTCCTCGGGGCTGAAGCCGACCATCTCGCAGAAGGCCGGGTTCACGTAGGTGATGCGGCCCTGCAGGTCGCGCGCGCGCAGGCCGGTGATGACCGAGTCTTCCATCGCCTTGCGGAAGGCCAGCGCGTCGGCCAGGTCGCGCTCGGCGCGCAGGCGCCTGCGCGTGTCGCGCGCGAGCAGCACCAGCACCGACACCAGCGCGATCGAGATTGCCGTGACCAGCGCGGTGAGCATGTTCGGGAACAGGTCGGGCGCGGCGCGCCAGCCGTCGACGCGCAGCATCAGCGCGGCGCCCGGCAGGTCGATCAGCTGCTGCGAGGTGAACACCCGCGTACCGACTCGCCGCGAACTGCCGAGCGCCACCAGCCGCGTGCCGTCGGCCTCGGTGAATGCCACTTCCTGGCCGCGCGTGAGCGTGGGGCCGACCAGCTCGATCAGCGCATCGCGCAGCGAGTAGCTCGCCACGAGGTAGCCGCCGCCATCGATCGGCAGGCACAGCTCCATCACCTCGATGCCGCCGCCACCGGCGATCGGCACGTAGTGGCTCGGCGAATAGGCCGGCGCGCCGAGCTTGCGCGCGGCGGCGCAGGCCAGCGTCACGTCGGACTGCTCGGGGCCGCGGCTCTCCTCGTCGAGGAGGCGCATGCGGTAGGGCGTGTTGACGGCCTGCTGCGTGCGCATGGCGGCATCGCGCCATTCGAGCCGCAGCCATTCGCGGTGCTCGCGCAGCAGCGCGGCCGCGGCCGTGGACCATTGTGTGCGGTCGGCGCCCGCGGCCTGCGTGGCGCGCAGGCTCTGCGCATTGCGCTGGAAGCCGCTGCGCAGGTCGGAGACGGCGTCGGCGGTGTCGCGGTCGAGCGCGGCCTGCACCTGCTCGACCTCGTGCCGGCCGGCGAGCCACACCACCGTCACCAGCAATACCGACACCAGCACCGCCATCAGCAGCCACAGGAACCAGCGCTGCCACAGCGAGCGCAGCCGCGCGAACGCCAGCAGCGCCCACCGCTGCGGTGCGACGGTCAGCAGCGCATCGGACATCGCTAGAGAACGCGGTGCGAAAGCACGGGCAACTGCGCGCGCGTGCTCTCGACCCTCGCGGCATCGATGTCGAACAGCACCACGCCTTCTTCGCTGGCCTGCTGCGCGACCACCGCGCCCCAGGGGTCGACGACCAGCGACTGGCCCCAGGTCCGGCGGCCGTTCTCGTGCGTGCCGCCCTGCGCGGGTGCGACCACCCAGGCCAGGTTCTCGATGGCGCGGGCGCGCAGCAGCACCTCCCAGTGGGCGGCGCCGGTAGTGCGCGTGAAGGCGCTGGGCACCAGCAGCAGGTCGGCGCCCTGCTTCGCGAGCGCGCGGTAGAGCTCGGGAAAGCGCAGGTCGTAGCACACGCTCATGCCCACGCGCCAGCTGTGGCCGTCGCGCGAGGGCAGGTCGAACACCACGGGCTGCGTGCCGGGCGCGATGACGCGGCGCTCGTCGTAGCGCTCGGTGCCGTTGTCGAAGAAGAAGAGATGGATCTTGTCGTAGCGCGCCACGCACCGCCCCTCGGGCGAGAAGGCCAGCGAGCTGTTGAACACATGCTCGGCGTCGGTGCTCTCGATAGGCAGCGTGCCGCCGACGATCCACAGGCCGAACTCGCGCGCCGCGTCGGCCAGGAAGCCCTGCACCGCGCCGGCGCCGGCGGTCTCGCGCAGGCCCAGCTTGTCGGTGTCGCGCGCGCCCATCATGCAGAAATACTCGGGCAGCACCGCCAGCTCGGCGCCGGCCGCGGCCGCCTGCGCGAGCAGGCCGTGGGCGCGAGCGAGGTTGGCTTCGCGGGCGATGGCCGACACCATCTGGATGGCTGCGACTTTCATTGCGTGGTCTCCGTCTTCTTGCCTTCGTTCGCGGCCGGCGAACCCGGCAGGCCGGGGATGGCCGGAATGCTCTGGGGCAGCAGTTGCAGCGTGCGCGGCACCTTCGCTATTTTGGGGTCGGCCCAGGTGCCTTCGATATGGAACTCCTGCGTGGCGGCCGCCGCCAGCGGCTTGCTCAATACCCATTGGGCGAGGAAGGTGCCCAGGCCGATGGCCGGGTTGATGGCGGTGGCCACGAGCGCGGCCGTGCCCGCATTGATCTCGGGCACCACCACCACGCGCAGGTTCTGCGTCTCGCGCACGATGTCGGCCGAGCCGTCCATCAGCGCGGCGGCGTTGACGCCCTTCATCTGCAGGTTGTTGGTGCTGGCGATGCCCTTGTTGATCTTCGCGTCGCCGCGAATGAAGTCGAAGGCGAAGCCCTGGCTGAAGACGTCGCGGAAGTCGAGCGTGAGCCGGCGCGGCAGCGCCTGCAGGCTCAGCACGCCGAGCAGCTTGGCCAGGCCCGGGTCGGCCTTGAGGAACTGGCCCTGCTCCACGTCGACCTGCAGCTGCCCGCCCAGGCTCGGGTAGTCGAGCGAGAACGGCGAACCGCGCCAGTTGACATCGCCCTCGATCCGCCCGCGGCCGCGCAGCAGCACGCCCGGCATGCCGAAGCGCGTGAGCAGGTCGCCGGCATCGCTGATGTCGAGCTTGAACGTCATGGCGGTGCGGCGCTGGCCGGCCGCGGCACCAGGCACCGCCGCCCAGCTGCCCTTGGCCACGAAGCTGGCCTCCGGCATGGTGAAGGTCAGCTTGTTGAGCGCCCATTCGCGGCTCGCGCCCCCGCGGTTGACCGCGTCGATCTCGGCGCGGCCCAGGCGCTTGCCGAGCAACTCGAAATCGTCGATCACGATGTCGAGCGCCGGCAGGGTGCCGGGCTGCTCGTCGAGCAGGGTCTCGACCTGCGTGGCCTCGGCCGGTGCGATCTTCAGCCGCGCGAGCCGCGCATGGAGGCGCCCGGCCTGCGCGTGGCGGTATTCCGCATAGCCGCTGAGTTCGGTGGCGTCGATGTTGGCGCGCCAGACAGCGCCGTCGCGCGTACCGCCGAGCACCACGTTGTGCAGCGTGCGGCCCGCGATGCCGAGCTGCTGCGCGCGCACCGCGATGCGCGTGGGCAGGTAGGCCTGCGAGGGGTCGTCGGCGCGCTCCGCCGTCTCGGTGCCGGTCGCCTCGCCGAGCAGCGCCTGCCATGCCGCCATGTCGAGCTTGGCGACGTTGACGTTCGCGAACACGCCTTTGTCGGGCAGGCTGGCCGTCTCGCCGGCCGCGAGGCCGACGCCGATGCTGCCGCGCAGCACGCGCGCCTCGTTGCCAGCGAGATCGCGCACGTACTGGACGGCGCCGACGCGGCCGAGGTCGAGCGAGAGCTGGTCCTGCGTGGCGACGATGGCACCTTGTTTCGTGGTTTCGCGCGCGAGCACCTTTTTCTCGATGCGCAGCGGCATCTGCTCTTCGGCCGTCTTCACGAGCGGCGGCGGCAGCTGCAGCGCCAGGCCCTGCAGGCTGCTGGTGAGCGAGAACTCGGGCGTGCCGTCGCGCATCGAGAAAGTGGCCGCATAGGGTGTACTGCCGGTCGCCTTCTTCGCGAGGCGAGCGAGCCAGTCGACCTCGCGCGCACCGCGCAGGCCCTCGGCCGTGGCCGTGCCCTGCGCCTTCAGGGCCACCTCGCGATTCGGGCCGGTGAAGCGGCCGCGGCCTTCGACGCGGATGTCGCCGCCGAGCAGCCTGGCCTGCACGCCGGCAAGCGAAAAGCCGGTTTCGGTGAAGCTGAGCGTGCCCTTGGCCTGCGTGAGCGAAGGCGCCTCGGGCACGACTTGCAGCTCGTTGTCGGCCAGCGCCACAGTGGCCTGCACCTTGGCGTTTTCCATGGCCGCGAGGGGCAGTTCGAGGTGCAGCTTGTAGTCGGCCGAACCGGTGGCGCGCGCGGTCCGCATGATCTCGCCGGTTTCGCCGGCCAGCGGCGCGCCCGCGCGCAGCACCTCGCCGAGCGGCCCCTTGGCCTGCGCATCGACGCGCAGCATCGAGGCATGGTGCGACATGTCGGCGATCTGCGCCTCGGCCTTGGTGATCTCGACACCGGGTGCACCGACGATCCGGCCGCGCGCGTTGCGCACCAGCATGCCGGCGCGCTCGAACACGAGCTCGCCCGACAGGCCGGTGAGCGGCGGCCACACCGGGGCGGGCGTGCCGTTGCGCAGCGGCGCGGAGGACGGCGGCACGTAGGCGTAGTTGACGTCGGCCACCTTGGCGGCGATGCGGAAGTCGCCCTGCTTCGGGTCCATGAAGGGCATGTCGTGCAGGTCGCCGCGCACGCGGAAGTCGACGCTGCTGGCGACGCCCTTGGTGACGGCGTTGCGCACGTAGTCGCGCGTGTGCTGCGGAATGTCGAGCGGCAGGTAGCGGAACACGCGCGTGCCGTCGGCGCGGGTCAGCTTGCCCTGCAGGTCGAGCACGCCGGGAAAGCGTCCGTGGCCGCTGGAGACGGCCGGGTCGCTGGTGCGCCAGGTGGCTTCGGCATCGCCCTCGGCGTCGGTGTTGGCGAAGCGCAGCTTCGACAGCTGCAGCTGCGCGTTGCCGTTGTCGAGCTTCCATTGCAGCTGCGCCGAGAGCCGGTCGATGGGAATGACCGGCTCTTCGAACACGCCCGGGAATTCGAGCGTGCCCTGTGCGATGGCGAGCGTGGCGGTGCCGCCGGTGTGGGAGGCGTCGAAGTCGACCGCGGCGCCGCTCAGGCCGGGGGTGCCGGGACGGGTCTTGGGCGGTGTGGCCGCCGCATCCAGCCTGCCGGGCTGCGAGGCGATGCGCAGGCCGCTGACGCGGCCCTTGGCCTGGTAGCGGCTGGGCGCCCCCAGCGGGCCCTGCCAGTTCAGGTCGACACGCTCGACGAGGCCGCGCGGCGCGTAGGCGTCGAGCATGCGGTGCGTGGCATCGCCCAATGGCAGCCGGTCGGCGATGAGGGCCAGCGCAGCCAGGTCGAGGCGGTCGGCGCGCAGCGCGCCGTGCTCGGGCGTGCGGCCCCGGTTCGGCGTGTGCTGCAGCCACAGGTTGCCACCGGGCCAGCGCAGGCCGTCGCTGGTGTCGAACTGCAGCGCGGTGGTCGAGAACTCCAGCGTCTCCTCGGTGAGCTGCCCCGCGAGGCGGCCGGTGACGGTGCGCAGCACCAGCGGCTGCAGGCCCTTGTCGAGCGACACGTCGACCTTGTCGAGCCCCAGGTCGGCCGCGCCGCCGACGACCTGGCCGTCGTCCACGTCGGCCCACACGCGCAGCGCGCCGTTGCCTTCGCGGATGCGGGCGTCGAGCGACACGTACTGGCCCAGCCGGGTCACGTCGATGTAGGGCAGGTCGGCATAGAGCTGGCCGTCCCAGGTCTGCCAGTGGCCGCTGCGGATGGACAGCAGCGGCTGGCGGAACTGGCCGCGCAGGGTGAAGCGCTGGCCCCAGCCGGCCGGCGGCGTGGCGTCGAGCCGCAGCCCGTGGCGCCGGGCGCTGTTGCGCGCGACGAAGCGCACGTCCGTCAGCAGCAGCGGTTCGGCCTGGCGCTGCTCGTCGGTCCAGCGCACGGTGCCGCCTTCGATGACCAGTTCGCGCTGGGCAAAAAACCAGTCGGCACCGCGAGTTTCTCCGCTCGTGTCGGTCGCCATGTGCAAACCGGCCACATGGAGTTTTCCCTGAGTGTCGCGGCGCACGTCGAGTTGCGGTCCCTCGATGTAGAGCTGCTCGAAGTTGAGCCTCCAGAGCGAGCGCGGCGACACGCTGGCCACCACGCGCACGAGGCGCAGGGCCTCGCGCTTGCCGGCGTCGAGCAGCACCACGTCGCGCAATTCGAAGGCCGGGAAAAGCCCTTCGGAGCGGGCGGTGATCGATCCGATGCGGACCGGCACGCCGATCGCCTTGCTAGCCTGTGCCTCCAGTGCACCGCGGAAATCGCCGATTCGCGGCACAATCCACGCGTGTAGGACAACGACTGACAGCGCCAGCAGAAGCCATGCAGCGATCAACAGACTCAGCAGCCAGCGCGCTGTCACAGCGGTTAATTTGAGCAGACGTGAAGGGGAAGACGCCGTGTCGTTCATTGAGGATCGCGCTGTGTCGGGAATTATGACCGCCAGCATTCAGAGGGGTTCCACGGAAACCAGCATCAGTGTGAACCACTTGCCAGACACTTCGACGCAGGCCGCGTCATCTTCTTACTCACGCTTCGTGCAGCGCCTGCGTCGCAGGTATGCGGCCGAGCTTTCATTGCTTCCCCCTGGTGCGCCGCGGCGCGAGTCGATGATGGTGGCTTACGAGGCATTGCGCCGGCGTGGGGACAACGTCGGCGATGCACTGCGGATTGTGCGGCAGCTCGTGATGGAGCGGCTCGTGACCCTCGACTGCGACGAACAGGCGCCGCTGGCCGTGGTGACCACCGCCGTCACCGAACTGGCCGAGCTGGCACTCGATATTGCGTGCCAGGACGCCTGCCACGAACTCGACACCGCGCACGGCGCCCCGCTTGGCCCCGAAGGCCAGCGCTCGCAGCTGTGGATCGTCGGCATGGGCAAGCTCGGCGCGCGCGAGCTCAACGTGTCGAGCGACATCGACCTGATCTACCTCTACGACGTCGACGGCGAAACCGCCGGCGATGCCGACGGCCGCGGCCGGTTGTCGAACCAGGAATACTTCGGGCGCGCCGTGAAGCGCATCTACGCGCTGGTGGGCGACACCACCGAGCACGGCTTCGTGTTCCGTGTCGACCTGGCGCTGCGGCCCAACGGCAATTCGGGCCCGAGCGTGGTCTCGCTCGATGCGCTCGAAGAATATTTCCAGGTGCAGGGCCGCGAGTGGGAGCGCTTCGCCTGGATGAAGAGCCGGGTGGTGGCGCCGCGCGACATCGTGCTCGCGGGCCAGGCCCAGGGGCTGCGCGGCGCGGTGCTGCCTTTCGTGTTCCGGCGCTACCTCGACTACAGCGTGTTCGATTCGCTGCGCGTGCTGCACCGGCAGATCCGCGAGCAGTCGGCGCGCCGCAGCGCCGGGCGGCCCGAGCGCGCCAACGACGTGAAGCTGTCGCGCGGCGGCATCCGCGAGATCGAGTTCACCGTGCAGCTGCTGCAGGTGGTGCGCGGCGGCCAGTTCCCCGAACTGCGCACGCGGCCCACGCTCGATGCGCTGCAGCGCCTCGCGCGCGCCAACCTCATGCCGCAGGAAACCGCCGATGCGCTGGCGGCGGCCTATGAGTTCCTGCGCCGCGTGGAGCACCGCATCCAATACCTCGACGACCAGCAGACCCACGCGCTGCCGGTGTCCGACGACGACCTGCGCTGGATTGCCCAGACCATGGGCTACGACTGCTGCGCCTTCCTCGAGCAGCTCGACACGCACCGCGAGTTCGTCGCGCAGGAGTTCGACAAGCTGCTCGGCGGCGAGAAGCCCTGCAACGGCAAGTGCAATGGCAAGAAGGCCTCCGCCGCGCCGGCCGATCTCGCCGATCTGCTCGACGATCTGCCAGCCGCCTTCGCCGACCGCATCCGCGACTGGTGCGAAACGCCGCGCGTGCTCGCCCTGCGCGAGGAGACGCGCGGGCGACTGCGCCAGCTGGTGCAGCGCACCGGCCAATGGCTCAAGGAGCCCGATGGCGACGGCCCGGGACAAACGCCGCGCCATGTCGACGCGGCCTTGCGCTGGGCCGACTGGATCGAACCGCTGCTGCGCCGCGAGAGCTACCTCGCGCTGCTGGTCGAACGCCCGGCCGTGCAGCAACGCCTGCTGCGCCTGCTCGGCGCCGCGAAGTGGCCCGCGCGCTACTTGATGCAGCACCCGGGCGTGATCGACGAGCTGGCGAGCGACGAAATGCTGTCGGGCCGCTTCGTGGCCGCCGAGTTCGAGCGCGAGCTCGAGGCGCGCCACGCCTCGCTCACCCGCACCGGCGAAGCCGACGAAGAGCGCCTGCTGAACCTGCTGCGCCACGCCCACCACGCCGAGGTGTTCCGCACGCTGGCACGCGACGTCGATGGCCGCATCACGGTCGAGCAGGTGGCCGACGACCTGAGCGCGCTGGCCGACACCACTTTGCGCGTGACCGCCCACTGGTGCTGGCCGCACGTGCGCAACCGGCACCGCGAGGTGCCGCAGTTCGCGATCATCGGCTACGGCAAGCTGGGCGGGAAGGAACTGGGCTACGGCAGCGACCTCGACATCGTGTTCGTCTATGACGACGACGACGAGCGCGCCGGCGAGGTCTACGCCGCCTATGTGCGCAAGCTCATCAACTGGCTCACGGTGAAGACGCGCGAAGGCGACCTGTTCGAGATCGATACCGCCTTGCGTCCCAACGGCAACTCGGGCCTGCTGACCACCAGCTTCGAAGCCTACGAAAAGTACCAGCTCGGCCGCGGCAGCAATACCGCGTGGACCTGGGAACACCAGGCCATGACGCGCGCGCGCTTCGTGCTCGGCAGCGAGGACCACGGCGCCGAACTCGGCGCGCGTTTCGACCAGGTGCGCGAGGCCGTGCTGGTGTCGCCGCGCGACCGCGAGGCGCTGAAGGCCGAGATCATCGCGATGCGCGACAAGCTGCGTGGCGCGCGGCCCGTGAAGGCCGACCGGTTCGACGTGAAGCACAGCCCCGGCGGCATGGTCGACGCCGAATTCGCGGTGCAGTTCCTGGTGCTGTCGTCGTCGGGCGAGCACCCCGAGCTGATTCCGAACGTGGGCAACATCGCCCTGCTGCTGCGCGCCGAACTCGCGGGACTGCTGCCTGAAGGCGTGGGCCGCAATGCGGCACGGGCCTATCGCGAGCTGCGCCGCGTGCAGCATCGCGCGCGCCTGAACGAAGAGCCGACCCAGGTCACACCGCCCGCACTGGCCGCCGAGCGCGACGCGATGCTGGCACTATGGAAGGCCGTATTTGGCTGACGGCGTCCGTTCTCCCGCCACCACCGCGCTGGCCGCGTGCGCGGTCGCCGTCGCCATCCTTCTTGCGGGCTGCGCCAGCGGTCCGCGCAGCGGCGGCGGCGGCGTTGCCAGCGGCCGCGACGGGCCAGGCACGAACATTCCGCCGGACCTCGCCAGCGTGCCCGACGCCGAGCCCCGCATCGAATCCATCCGTGCCAGCGGCGGCACCAGCAAGCCGTACACCGTGCTGGGCCGCGGCTACCAGCCGATCACCGACGACCGGCCCTTCCGCGAATCGGGGCTGGCCTCCTGGTATGGCCGCAAGTTCCATGCGGCATCCACTTCGAGCGGCGAGCCCTACGACATGTACGCAATGACCGCCGCGCACAAGACGCTGCCGCTGCCGAGCTACGTGCGCGTGCGCAACCCCGCCAACGGGCGCGAGGTGATCGTGCGCGTGAACGACCGCGGGCCCTTCGTGGACGGCCGCGTCATCGACCTGAGCTACACGGCCGCGCTGAAGCTCGACCTGCTGCGCGGCGTGGCGCCTGTGGAGATCGAGCGGATCACGAACGAGGACATCCGCACCGGCGCATGGCGGCGCGACGCCGGCACGGCCTACGCCGCTGCGCCCGCCCTCGTGCCCGTCTCCGCGCGGGTGCCGGCGGCACGTGCGGCGAGCGCGCAGCAAGTGCGGGTGCCGGCCGAATGGGTGGCGCCGATAGCCGCGGCGGACAACGACATGCCGCCGCCCGCGTCGACGATGCCGGTCGCGCCGCAGACACCGATGGCGACGGGCAATCCGCCAGGCACCGAAACCGAATCGGCACAGTGGCCGCCTTCCACGCCGCCACGCCAGGCCATCGTGGTGAACGACCTCGCGCCGCTGCAGGCCGCACCTTTACCATCCGCGCTGCCGGCGGCCGGAGCGCCCGCACCGTCCACCGCCCTGCCGGGCTTCTGGGTTCAGCTCGGCGCGTTCCGTGAGCGCGAAGGTGCCGAGAGCCTGCAGAACCAGGCGTCCCGCGGCGTGCCTTCGCTGGCATCGCAGCTGCGGGTTTTCAGCGAGGCTGGCACGCACCGGCTGCAGGCCGGTCCCTTCACCTCGCGCAATGCGGCCGGCGAGGCAGTCACGCAGCTGCGCGAGAGCCTGCGCATCTCGCCGATGGTGGTGGAGCGCCGCTGAGCGCTGCCCCGAGGCCGCCTCGGCGACGGCTCAGGGCATGGCCTTGACGGCCACCGGCATGCGCATGCCGACGCCCATGCGGTTCCAGGCATTGATCTGCGCGATGGCGACGGAAAGCTCGGCGATCTCGACCTCGCTGAAATGCGCCCGCAGCGCCTCGAACTCGGCGTCGCGGCCGCCATGGTGCTCGGACAGGCGCGTCAGCGTTTCGGCCCAGGCGAAGGCAGCACGCTCGCGCTCGCTGAAGAAGCTCACTTCGCGCCAGGTCGCGAGGCTGTTGATGCGCTGCCAGTCTTCGCCCTGCTGGCGCAGGTCGCGCACGTGCATGTCGAGGCAATAGGCGCAGCCGTTGATCTGCGAGACACGGGCGTAGACCAGGTCGAGCAGCGTCTTGCCGAGCGTGGTGGCCTCGTAGGCGCCGTTCACGCCGAGCATGGCCTGGAAGGCCTTGGGGACGGTCTTGTACCAGTTGAGACGGGGGGTGCTGTTCATGGTGCTCTGACTCCAATGAGTGGGTTGAAACGAATCTGCCTACCCCCTGAAGACGTGCCGGCCGAGCGCCTTGTGACACACCGCGCGAAATTATTCTTTCGGCGAAGAAAAATACAGGCGTGCGATGTGCGCCAGCTTGTCCGGGTTGCGCTGCGCGCGGATGCGCACGATCCGCTCGTCCTCGATCTCGAAGGTCTGGGCCGATTCGAGTGCGCCGTCGACGAAGCGCAGCAGCCCGGGCTCGCCGTTGATCTCGACCAGCTCCATGCGCACCGCCGGCCCCAGGCGGCGCCAGAGCGCGAAGTAGAGCTGCGCCAGGCGCTGGCTGCCGCGCAGGATCTTGCTGAAGCTCTGCACCTTGCCGCCGCCGTCGCCAATGAGTTCGACGTCCTCGGCCATCAGCGCCTTCAGGTCCTGCAGGCTGCCGCGCGCGGCGGCGTCGGCGAAGGCGCGCAGCAGGCGCTGGTGCGTTTCGCGCGGCACGCTGAAGCGCGGGCGCCCCTCCTGCACCTGCGCCTTGGCGCGGTGCACGAGCTGGCGGCAGGCGGCCTCGCTCTTGCCGAGCGTGCGGGCGATTTCGTCGTAGTCGGCGTCGAACACTTCGCGCAGCAGGAAGGCGGCGCGGGCCTCGGGCGCGAGGCGCTCCAGCACCGCGAGGAAGGCAACGGAGATGTTGTCGGCGCGCTCGAGCAGCTGTTCGGGGCTTTCCGGCGCATCGGTCAGCACAGGCTCGGGCATCCAGGCGCCGATGTAGTGCTCGCGCTGGACCTTGGCGGCGCGCAGCCGGTCGATCGACAGGCGGGTGACGACGGTCACGAGCCAGGCTTCGGCGCTGTCGAAGCTGGCCTTGTCGGCTTCGTGCCAGCGCAGCCAGGCGTCCTGCACGACCTCTTCGGCCTCGGCCATGGAGCCGAGCATGCGGTAGGCGATGCCCTGCAGGCGGCCGCGGTGGCTGTCGAAGGTGAGGGTCGGGTCGTCCATGGCCATAAGACGGATGACAGCCGAGGTTTGTGACAACCCCTAAAGAGAGGGCGGCATTTCCGGCAGGGCCGCCGCGCACGGCCGCCCGCCGCAGGGGGCTGGCGAAGCGACACGAAGTGCGCGCAGCCTGGGGGCGAACAACAGCTATGCGCCTTGGTATTCAGGCTTGGGGCCGAGGGTGGCCGCGATTTCCTTGCGGTACCGGTTCAGCTCCTGCACGGTCTTGAAGCTGCGGTTCATCAGCAGGCTCAGGTTGTGCAGGATGCGCTCGCCGACCTTGGTTTCCCAGACGGCGTCGAACTTGATCTGCTTGTCGAGCCAGTGCTCCAGCCAGTCCGGGTCGGGCATGCGGCTCTGGATGGTGTCGTTGGGGAACAGCGCCTTGTTGACGTGCAGATTCGTCGGATGCAGCGCCTGCGCGGTACGGCGCGCGCTGGCCATCAGCACGCCGACCTTGGTGAAGGCGGCACGGGCCTCGTCGCCGAACTTCTCCATCGCGCGCTTCATGTATCGCAGGTAGGCGCCGCCGTGGCGGGCTTCGTCCTGGCTCAGCGTGGTGTAGATGTGCTTGATGACCGGCTCGGTGTGCCACTGGGCGGCGCGGCGGTACCAGTGGTTGAGGCGGATTTCGCCGCAGAAATGCAGCATGAGGGTTTCGAGCGGCGGGGCCGGGTCGAAGTCGAAGCGCACTTCGTGCAGTTCCTGCTCGGTGGGCGCGTGCTTGGGGCTGAAGCGCTTCAGGTACTCCATGAGCACCAGCGAATGCTTCTGCTCCTCGAAGAACCAGATCGACATGAAAGCGGAAAAGTCGCTATCGTGGCGGTTGTCGCGCAGGAACATCTCGGTGGCCGGCAACGCCGCCCACTCGGTGATGGCATTCATCTTGATGGTCTGGGCCTGCTCTTCCGACAGCAAGGAAGCGTCGAACGACTGCCAGGGAATGTCCTTGTCCATGTCCCAACGGACGGATTCGAGTTGTCTGAAGAGTTCCGGATAGAGCATCAATGTCTTTCTATGGCCGCCGATTTTAGTCGGCCCGTTTGGCGCGACCATGACAGACGCGCGATGATGCGGATATACGCGCCGCTGCGGCACGGATGCACATCTCCTTTTTGAACCAGGATCCCGCGATGCGAACCCTTTTCTTATTGTCGACGCTCTGGCGATGCGCCCCCGCGGTTTCCCTCGTGGCGGGCCTCGTTTCGATGCTGCCGGCCCACGCCCAGACAGCCTCCGCGGCACCCGCTCCGGCAGAGGCCGCGGGATGTCCTGCAATCCTGCAACACACCTTCCCAAGGCTGCAGGACGAAAAACCCCAGTCTTTGTGCCAGTATTCCGGCAAAGTGGTTCTGGTGGTCAATACGGCCAGCTTCTGCGGTTTCACCCCGCAATACAAGGGGCTGGAGTCGCTGGACATGAAATATCGCGCGCGCGGGCTCGTGGTGCTGGGCTTTCCGTCGAACGACTTCGCCCAGGAATCGGGCTCCAACAAGGAAATTGCCGACTTCTGCGAAAGCACTTTCGGGGTGAAATTCCCGATGTTCGCCAAGTCGTCGGTGCGCGGCACCGACGCCAATCCGCTGTTCAAGCAGCTCGCGCAGGCCTCGGGCACCACGCCGAAGTGGAATTTCTACAAATACCTGATCGGCCGCGACGGCAAGGTCGTACAGGCGTGGTCGAGCATGACGGCGCCCGATGAGAACGGCTTCGTGAACGTCATCGAGAAGCAGCTCGGACCCAATTGACACCGACACGTCCGGTCGTGGTGAATTTGGCGACACAAACGTTTACCAAACGAGCGGGAACCGTGCAGCGGATGCCGCGCTCCTAAATCGCGTGGGCAGCGATTGCCCACCCGTTTTCATGTTGCGAGGTCTTCCGGGCGCTTGTCGTCCGGTCGAAATCCCGAGGCGATTCTTCTCCTCCTCCCTCCCTCCCTCCTTCGCGTCGGGGCGCCTCGCAGCATTTTTGTCTTCCAGCCGCAGACGTTGAAAAGGCGCCTCGCGGCGCCTTTTTTCAGGGTTTGGTGTCGATGAAGCTGGGCCGCAGCATCAGCTTGTCGTACAGCTTGGCCAGGTTGCCGTGCTCCCCCCGCCAGTCGATATCGGGAAAGCGCAGGTCCAGCCAGCCCAGCGTGCAGCCCACCGCGATGTCCGACAGGCTCAGATGGATGCCGCTGCAGAAGGGCTTGTCGCCCAGGCCCTTGGCCATCGCGGCAATGCCGCCCTCGACCTTGTTGCGCTGGCGCTCGATCCAGGCTGCGCTGCGCTCGCCGTCGCTGCGCCCGGCCCAGGTGGCTTCCAGGCGCCAGAGCACGCCGGCGTCCATGACGCCATCGGCCAGCGCCTCCCAGGTCTTGACCTCGGCGCGCTCCCGGCCTTGCTGGGGAATCAGCTTGCCGACCGGCGAGAGGGTGTCCAGGTATTCGACGATCACGCGGGAGTCGAACATCGCCTCGCCGCCTTCCATGATCAGGCAGGGAACCTTGCCGAGCGGGTTGGAATGGGAGATCGTGGTGTCGGAGGCCCAAACGTCCTCGAGCACGAACTGGTAATCGAGCCGCTTCTCCGCCAGCACCACGCGCACCTTGCGCACATAAGGGCTGGCGGCGGATCCGATCAGTTTCATGAAGACTCTCTCCCTGCTTAAATGACGTTTGTTGAGAGTCATTTTAGGTGAACGAGGAAACCGGAGCCCGAATCGGCCCCAATCTGTCGGGACCACCCCACGGACCGGCGGCCGCCTAAAATTCGGGCATGAGCTTTTCCACCGTCTCCGCCCTCTCCCCCCTTGACGGCCGCTATGCGGCCAAACTCGCGGCACTGCGCCCGCTGATGAGCGAACAGGGCTATATGCACCGCCGCGTGCAAGTCGAAGTGGCGTGGTTCATTGCGCTGTCCGACTGCGGCTTCGCCGAATTCAAGCCCCTCACGGGCGGCGCCCGCAAGTACCTGCTGGGCCTCGTGTCCCATTTTTCCGAGGCCGACGCACTGGCCATCAAGGAAATCGAGAAAACCACCAACCACGACGTGAAGGCGGTCGAATACTGGATCAAGTCCAAGTTCGAAGCCCGGCCCGAGCTGCTCGCAGCCGCCGAGTTCGTGCACTTCGCCTGCACCAGCGAGGACATCAACAACACCAGCCACGCCCTGCAGATCCAGGCCGCGCGCGACAAGGTGGTGCTGCCGGCCATCGACGGCCTGATCACCAAGCTGCGCGAAATGGCGCACCAGTTCGCCGGCGTGTCGATGCTCTCGCGCACGCACGGCCAGACCGCCAGCCCGACCACGGTCGGCAAGGAAATCGCCAACGTGACGGTGCGCCTGTCGAAGGCCCGCGCGCAGATCGCCGCGGTGCAGCTGCTGGGCAAGATGAACGGCGCGGTCGGCAACTACAACGCCCACCTGGCCGCCTGGCCTGACTTCGACTGGGAAGCCTTCAGCCGCAAGGTGATCGAAACGCCCGCGCCGCTGGGCCTGGGCCTGAACTTCCAGCCGTACAGCATCCAGATCGAGCCGCACGACTACATGGCCGAGCTGTTCGACGCCGTCGCGCGCATCAACACGATCCTGATCGACTTCTCGCGCGACATCTGGGGCTACGTGAGCCTGGGCTATTTCAAGCAGCGGCTCAAGAAGGGCGAGATCGGCTCCTCGACGATGCCGCACAAGGTCAACCCGATCGACTTCGAGAACGCCGAGGGCAACCTGGGCCTGGCCAACGCGGTGCTGCGCCACCTGAGCGAGAAGCTGCCGATCAGCCGCTGGCAGCGCGACCTGACCGACAGCACGGTGCTGCGCAACATCGGCGTGGCCTTCGGCTACGCCACGCTGGCCTACGCGAGCCTGGCCACCGGCCTGGGCAAGCTCGAACTGAACGAGGAAGCGCTGGCCGAAGACCTCGATGCCTCGTGGGAAGTGCTGGCCGAGCCGATCCAGACGGTGATGCGCCGCTTCGGCGTGCAGGGCGCCTACGAGCAGCTCAAGGAAGTGACGCGCGGCAAGACCGTGACGGCCGAGGCGCTGCACGGACTGATCCGCTCGCTCGCCATTCCGGAGGAGGAAAAGGCCCGCCTGCTGGCCATGACCCCCGCCAGCTACGTGGGCAAGGCGGCGGAACTCGCCAGTAGAATTTAGGCTTCCTGTATCGATGCACCAGCCGCCTGAAGGCGGCTGTTTTGCGTCGGTGGTTATCTTTTCCAGCCAACGCCCCCGCGGGGCGCCAGCCAACAACATTCTCCGAGGGGCCCGCCGCTCCTCTGTTGGTCATGCGCACCCCTCTGAGACGCCTCTGGCTCAAGGTTCATCGCTGGATCGGCCTCACGCTCGGTCCGATCCTCGCACTCACCGCCCTGCTCGGCGCCGTGCTGGTGATGGCGCTGCCGCTCGACCGCCAGACGCATCCCGACTTCTTCATCGCCCGCTCGGCCGGTGATGCCACCACGGCCGCGCTGCCGCTGGAGCCCCTGCGCCAGCGCCTCGCGGCCGAGTTCGGCCCCGACGCCAACTTCACGCTGCGCCCACCGCGCAAGCCCACCGACACGCTGTGGGTGCTGGTGCGCGGCAAGTGGGAAGGCACGCTCTACCTCGACCCCTCCACCGGCGCCGAACAGGGGCGGCGCGGCACGCACGAGGGCGCCTACAACATCCTGTTCGAGCTGCACAGCAGCCTGCTGCTGGACGACACCGGCAAGGGCGTGCTCGCCTTCGCAGCGCTGGCCTACCTGTTCCTGCTGGTCACGGGCATCGTGCTGTGGTGGCCGGTGCGCTGGCCGCCCTCGCTGCGCATCGCGCTGAACCGCGGGCTGCTGCGCGGCTTGTTCGACCTGCACCGCACCGGCGGCGCGGTGCTCGGGCTGCTGATCGCGGTGTCGGTGGCCACGGGCGCGTACATGGCGTGGCGGCCGCTGGGCGATGCGATCTCCCGCGCGATGGGGCAGCAGCCGCTGAAGCCGCCGGTGATCGCCAAGGGTGCGGCGGCCGGCCCGCGCCTGCCGCTGGACGAGCTCGTGGCCCGCGCCCGGCAGGTGTACCCGGGCCAGCCCATCGGCTTCATCCAGGTGCCCGCCAAGACCAGCCGGCCGATGCGGGTGCGCTTCCGCCTCTCGGACGACCCGCATCCGAACGGCATCGGCTCGGTGTGGCTGAACCCTGTGACGGGCGAGGTGCTGGCCGCGCGCAAGTGGCAGGACCTCGACGCGGGCAACGGCGCGGTGGCGGTGATCTACCCACTGCACACCGGCGAGCTGGGCGGCCCGCTGCACGAGACGCTCACGGCGCTGCTGGGCCTGGCGCTCGGCGGCCTGGGCCTGAGCGGCGGCTGGCTATGGTGGCGCCGGCGCGCCGTGGCGAGCGCCGCCCGCGACAACGACACGCTTGCCCGAGGCAGGACGGCGCCCTGAACGGCTCCACGCCGCGCGCGACCCACTTCTTCACCATCAAAAAACCGCAGGAGGAATCTCCCTTGTTGTTCACACGCAAACGCACAGCCATCGCGATGGCGCTGCTTCCCCTGAGCCTGCAGGGCTTCGCCGCCGAGGCCGAGCCCGCTGCCGCCGACGCGGCCAAGTCGCTGGAAACCGTCACCGTCACCGGCGACTGGCTCGGCAGCCCCAGCGAAACCAAGGTGCTCGAGCATCCCGGTGCCCGAAGCATCATCGAGCGCAAGCAGATCCAGGAAAGCGGCTCGTCCAACGTGCGCGACGTGCTGCGCCAGATGCCCGGCGTGCAGGTTCAGGAGAGCAACGGCACCGGCGGCAGCGACATCTCGCTCAACGTGGGTGTGCGCGGCCTGACCTCGCGGCTGTCGCCGCGCTCCACCGTGTTGCTCGACGGCGTGCCGCTGGCCTACGCGCCCTACGGCCAGCCGCAGCTGTCGCTGGCACCGCTGTCGCTGGGCAACCTGGAAGCGGTCGACGTGGTGCGCGGCGCGGGCTCGGTGCGCTACGGCCCCCAGAACGTGGGCGGCATCATCAATTTCGTGTCGCGCGCGATCCCGAAGCCGTTCTCGGGCGAGGTGAACGTGGGCGTGGAAAGCGCCGGGCACGGCGGCGGCACCAAGACCACGCCCAACCTCTTCATCGGCGGCACCAACGAGAACGGCCTGGGCCTGGCGCTGCTGTATTCGGGCACGCACGGCGACGGCTTCCGCCAGAGCAACGACCACACCAGCATCGACGACCTGATGCTCAAGGGCGCCTACCGCATCTCGAAGACCGACGACGTCGCCGTCACGCTGCACCACTTCGAGGGCAAGGGCCGCATGCCCGGCGGCCTGACGACGGCGCAGTTCGCGGCCAACCCCTTCCAGTCGGACCGCCCCTTCGACGAGTTCACCGGCCGCCGCACCGACGGCTCGGTGAAGTACACGCACAACGACGGCATCAACAAGTTCGAGATGCTGACCTACTACACGGACTCCTACCGCAGCAGCTTTCTCGAGCAGGAAGGCACCGGTGCGAGCAGCGGCCGGCGCCGCCTCACCTCGGCGCCGCGCAACTACAAGACCTTCGCGGTCGAACCCCGCTACTCGCGCCTGATCGATTCGGGCAGCGTGGTGCAGGAAGTCAGCGTCGGCTACCGCTACCTGAAGGAAGAGGCATCCGAAGTCGCGACGCGCAGCGCCTACTACCAGCCGCGCCCGGGCTTCGACGCCTTCGGCCTGGCTAACCCGGCCTACCAGACCAGCAAGGGGGGCACGACCGCGCACGCGTTCTACATCGACGACCGCATCGACTTCGGCAACTGGACGATCACGCCCGGCGTGCGGCACGAATCGATCCGCTCGTTCAACGACGTCTACAGCCTCACCAACGGCCGCGTCACCAACGCGATCTACCCGAAGATCGACTCCGACGAATGGCTGCCCACGCTGTCGGTGCTCCATCGCATGAGCGATCGCTGGTCGGTGTTCGCGAACGCGGGTGTCTCGTTCGGGCCGCAGCAGTACGCGCAGCTCGCGCAGTCGACCACCGGGCTGCACCCCGAGAAGGCCAAGACGTACGAGATCGGCACGCACTACAAGGGCGAGGCCTGGAGCGGCGAGCTCACGCTGTTCAACATCAACTTCGACAAGGAGCTGCTGCTGGCGCGCTCCATCACCGGCGACGTCGGCCAGTGGACCGACCTGGGCGCGACGCGCCACCGCGGGCTGGAGTCGGCGCTGCGCTACGACCTCGGCACGCTGAGCGACTCGCTCAAGGGGCTGTCGGTGTCCGGCACCTACACGTACACGCAGGCCATCTCGAAGGCCGGCGCCTTCGCCGGGCGCGATCTGCCCTTCTATTCGCGCCAGGTGGCGACGCTGGGCGCGCGCTACGAGCGCGGGCCGTGGACCTTCAACGCCGACATCTACGCGCAGTCGAAGCAGCGCTCGCCGGGTTCGCCGGACGACGGCGCAAGGTACGTCACGCTGGAAGACGCGACCGGCCGGCTGGGCGACATCCCCGGCTACGCCACGATGAACCTGCGCGCGGCCTACGACTTCGGCCCATCGATGAGCAACCTGAAGCTCGCGGTGGGCGTGAAGAACCTGTTCGACCGCCGCTACTTCAACCGCTCGGTGGACAACAACGGCGGCAAGTACGTGGGACAGCCGCGCACGATCTACCTGCAGGCTTCCGTGGCGTTCTGACGCACGGCGGGTGCGCGATCGGGCTCAACTAATACACTCGCGCACCCATGGCCCTCAAATCCACCATCTTCAAGGCCACCCTCGCGGTGGCCGACATCGACCACGGCTACTACGCCGACCATGCGCTGACCCTGGCGCGCCACCCCAGCGAGACCGACGAACGCATGATGATCCGGCTCGTCGCGCTCGCGCTCAACGCACACCAGCTGCAGGACGTGTGCAACGGCGACGGCACGCTGGCCTTCGGCGCCGGTTTGTCGAACGTCGACGAGCCCGACGTCTGGCTGCGCGACTTCACGGGCGAAGTGAAGATCTGGATCGAGGTCGGCCAGCCGGAGGACAAGCCCATCATCAAGGCCTGCGGCAAGGCGGACGAGGTGATCGTCTACTGCTTCAACCACGCGGCCGAGATCTGGTGGCGCGGCATCGAGAACAAGCTCACGCGGCCGCAGAACCTGAAGGTCTATCGCGTGCCGACGAATGCCTCGCAGGCGCTGGCCGCGCTGGCGCAGCGCAGCATGCAGCTGCAGGCGACGATCCAGGAAAACACGCTGACGCTGGGCGACGGGGTGAACAGCATCGACGTCGAGTTGCTCAAGTGGAAGTAGGCCCGCACGGCTAAGCCGCCGGCATCATCGCGCCGCACTGCCAGCACTGCTCGAAGCCGCCTTCGACCTGCTCGCCGCACGCGCACCGCCAGCTGCGCTGCGGGCGGTGCTGCAGTTCATGCAGCAGGCGCCTGGCCAGGTCGAACTGGGTTTCGTCGTCGATCCAGATCTCGGGCAGGCACTGGTCGGGCGGCAGCTGGCCCATCACCGCCCCGAGGAACTCGCGCTGCACGGTGGCGGCCACGCCCTCTTCGCGCAAGGCGTGCACCCACACGGCCGCGATCGCGAGGTTGGGGGCTTGCGCGAGGCGGCGCATGGTCAGGGCGCCCAGTTCTTCTCGTCGTCGGGGTCGAATTCGGGCTCGGCCGCGGATGGCGGCGGGGGCTCGGCCTCGCGTGCGCGTTCGGCATAGCGGTTGAAGCGCCAGGCGGAATCTTCCATCGTGATGCGGCGCCACGTGGCGCGCTTCTCGACGGGCGTCATGGCGGGCCAGTGCTGCACCTCGTCGAAGCTGCGGCCGCAGCCCTTGCATTCGTCGTCGCCCTGGCTGGTCGAGCAGATCGCGATGCAGGGCGTGTCGGGCGTGCTCTCGTACCAGGCCATCCACGCGGCCCAGGCCTTGGGCGGGAAACCGAGCTCGTCGACCTCGTCCTCGTGATGGAAGACCATGAGCGCGTAGACCTCGGCCAGCGCGCGCAATTCAGGGCCGAGCGTGACGCCATCGGGCGACGGCGTCTTCTCTCGCCAGTGGTTGATGGCGGCCTCGATGTCGGTGATGTGTATGGCGGCCATGGGGCATGAAAAAGCAGCGGACGGCGATCATAGTCCGGCAATGTCCCGAAGCGGCGAAGGGACAAGATTGCTACCAAAACAAGAGCGTCGCCACCAATGTTCATGCGCCTCTTGAAGCAGTTCTCTTTAAATCCCTGAAAACTTTCGATTGCGCCGCCGCGAACTTCGATGCTCTAATTCCCCCACGAAGGGGAGTAGCTCCCGACCGCTGTCCACCGCAGCGCGAATCGTCAGGTCGTCAATACGAAGCAAAACACTTCCGGCCTGTCGGACAACGTACGTGCACTCGCACGCAGCGCTGTCGAGCGAGACCTTCGATTTGAACCTGTGCAGGTTTGGTCGAAGCGTCGCCAGTCTCTGGAGCCCCCGGTGTCACCCGGCCTTCATTCCTCGCTTTCGACCTTCCCTGCATGGGATGAATCGAAACGCATCTGCATGCGCCTCCGTCGTCGCCTCTGAAGGGAGAGACAGGGGCGCGAAGACAAAAGAGGAATCTATGGAAATGTTCATGACCCCGGAGTTCTGGGTCGCGGTCGGTCAGATCATCATGATCGACATCCTGCTGGGCGGCGACAACGCCGTCGTCATCGCGCTGGCCTGCCGCAAGCTGCCGCCGGCCCAACGCACCAAGGGCATCCTGTGGGGTACCGCCGGCGCCATCGTGCTGCGCGTGGTCCTGATCTTCTTCGCGCTGACCCTGCTGGCCATTCCGTTCCTGAAGCTGGTGGGCGCGATCCTGCTGCTGTGGATCGGCGTGAAGCTGCTGGCCCCCGATCATGACGACGCACACGGCAACATCACCGGCAGCGACAAGCTCTGGGGCGCGGTCAAGACCGTGATCGTGGCCGACCTCGTGATGAGCGTCGACAACGTCATCGCCATTGCAGGCGCCGCGCAAGGTGCAGGCGACAGCCACCAGATGCCGCTCGTGATCTTCGGCTTGCTCGTGAGCATCCCGATCATCGTCTGGGGCAGCCAGCTGGTCATCAAGCTGATGGACCGCTTCCCGATGATCATCACGCTGGGCGGCATGCTGCTGGGCTGGATCGCCGGCACGATGGCCGTGTCCGACCCCGCGCTGGCGAACAGCGCCGCCTGGACCTGGGTGCCGAAGGTGCCGCAGACCGACGTGGTCAAGTACGCCGCCGGCGTGGCCGGTGCGCTGCTGGTGCTGGCGATCGGCAAGTGGGTGGCCGCGCGGCATGCCCGCAACAAGTCCGAAGAACAGGCAGTGACGGCCGGCTGAACGCCGGTGGTCGCTTCCCTGCCCCGAACTTCGTGTCCGAACCAGTCTCTGTCACTCTAACTACCTGAAGGAGCACCCATGGAAAAGGTCATTCTTTATGTCGACGACGTCACCTACGCCTGTGAGCAGTTCGCCGAACTTGCGCCGGACGCGAACAGCGTCGTGGCACGCCATTGGGTGCTGGTGGCCTGTGCGCCGCGCATGACGCATCGCATCAGCAAGTGGGTGAGCCACAGCGCGCGCGAGAACTGGCGCGCCAAGTGGTTCAGCAAGGTGCAGGCGCAGATGCTGCCGCTGCTGGAGCGCAATGGCGGCCAGGTGACGCCGGTGCTGGCCAAGGGCCCGCTGGCCGAACTGACGGCACAGCTCAAGCGCGAGCATTCGGCCGTCCACGTGGTCGATGCGCGCCGCCCGAAGATCGGCGTCGACCTGGAACCGGTGACGCCGGAGCAGACACCGGCCCATCAATCGGGTTGGGCCTTTCCCGGCGCCGTGATGGGCATGGGTGCATTGCTGGTGCTGGCGAACGAGCTGGCCGAGTAAGGCAGGACGAGACTCCCTCGACGAGCCCCGGTACGGCAACGCATCGGGGCTCGTTGTTTTGCAGGCCCTGGGGTATCCTGCCTGCCATATGCGCATCATCCTCAAATGGCTGCTCAGCGCCGTCGCGCTGCTGGCGGTGGCTTATCTCTACAGCGGCGTCCAGGTCGCCAGCTTCGGCTCCGCGCTGATCGCGGCCGCGGTGATCGGCCTGCTCAACATGGTCGTGCGGCCGGTGCTGGTGGTGCTGACGCTGCCAGTCACCGTCATCACGCTCGGGCTGTTCCTGTTCGTGATCAACGCGCTGCTTTTCTGGGCCGCGTCGGGGCTGCTCGGCGGCTTCCACGTCAACGGCTTCCTGGCCGCGCTGATCGGCTCGCTGCTGTATTCGCTGCTGGGGCTGCTGATCGAGGCCGCGCTGGGCGGGCTGGTACCCGGCAGGCGCTGAGCGGAGCCGCTACTTCAGCGGCGGCTCGGCCGCCTGCTCCTTCACCAGCACTTCCACGGCCCGTGCGCGGGTGTCGACGATCGACGCCTCGTAGTGATCGACCACCTTGGACTGGCGGATGATTTCCTGGGCCGCCTTGAAGCGGTCGCGCGCGGCCGGGTAGTCGAGGATCGCCACGTTCGCCTCGGCATCGGCGCGCACCGCGCGCAGCGTGTCGTTCTGCGCGCCGTAGAGGGTGGCGAGCGCATGCCACGCCCCCGCATCGCGCGGGTTCGCGGCGACCCAATCGCGCAGCACGGGAACCATCGGTGCGGGCTGTCGCATTGCCGCCGCGGCTTCGGCCGCGAGCAGCATCTCGGGCCGCTCCTTCGACCTGGCATCGAGCAGCGCGGCCGCCTTCGGCGCTGCGCCCGCGGCCAGCTCGATCTCCGCACCGAGCCAGCGCGCCTGCTTCGCCGCGGCGGGATCGTCCGCCGTGCGCGCGGCCAAACGCTCGGCCATCGCGCGGGCCGTCTTGTAGTCGCGCATTTCCCTGGCCGACAACGCCGCCGCGTACAGCGTGCCGGCCTGCTGGGCCGGTGAACTCTTCGCGAACTCGCCGCTGGAGGCGGATTCGACCCAGAGCCGGAGCACGTCGACGCCCGGACGCGTCAGCACGCGGGCGCGCGAGGCGATCATGGCGTGGTCCATCGCCAGCGGCACCGGCGGCGCCGCGTCCATGCGGAACTGGAAGCGGCCCTGCATGTCGGAGATGCGCTCGGTGGTCAGCGGATGGCTGCGCAGGTAGGGGTACGAGCCGTTGTCGTTGAGGCGCGAGGCGTACTGCAGCTTCTCGAACATCGCGGCCGCGCCCTGCGGCGCGAAGCCGGCCTGTGTCATCACGCCGAAGCCGATGCGGTCGGCCTCGCGCTCCATGTCGCGCGAGAAGCTCAGCTGGTTTTGCGCAAAGAGCGCCTGGCTGCCCATCATCACGGCCTGGCCGGCATCGCCGTTGCGGCTCTTGCCGGCCGCGATCATCCCGAGGATCAGGCCGGCGAGCATCAACGGCATCTGCTTGCCCTGCCGGGTCATGATGCGCGAGATATGGCGCTGCGTGACGTGCGAAAGCTCGTGCCCGAGCACCGTGGCCAGCTCGTCGCGGCTGCCGACCGCGGCGACGAGGCCGAGGTTGAGCCCCAGGTAGCCGCCGGGCAGCGCGAAGGCATTGATGTTGCGGTCGCGGCCCAGCAGGATCGTCCAGGCGAAGCGCTCGTCGAGCTCGGGCGTGAGCTCGCCGCGCGCGCGGGCCGCCGCCAGCAGGCGCTGCCAGATGTCCTGCACGTAGGCGGCGATCACCGGGTCGTCGATGTAGTCGGTGTCGCGGTACAGCTCGCGGGCGATCTGGTCGCCGAGGTGGCGTTCGGCGCTGGCGGTCATCTCGCCGCCGTCGCCAAGGCCGGGCAGCACCTGCATCTGCGCCAGGGCCGATGTTGGCAACAGCACCTGTGAAGCTATCAGGAACGTAGCGCAGAGCGACCGCAGGGCGGGCTTGAGCTGGCTTTTTCTGGGGTGTCGTGGAGTCAAGCGCGGCATTCCTCGTCTGTGGCTCGGGCTCGTATGATGCACCTCCAACCCGATCGTTCACACATGAGCTCTCTCACCCATTTTGACGCCCAGGGACAGGCCCACATGGTCGACGTGGCCGCCAAGCCCGCCACCCACCGCGTGGCCGTGGCCACCGGCCGCATCGAGATGCAACCGGCGACGCTGGCGCTGATCGAGTCCGGAACGGCCAAGAAAGGCGACGTGCTCGGCATCGCGCGCATCGCGGGCATCCAGGCGGCGAAGAAGACGAGCGACCTGATCCCGCTGTGCCATCCGCTGGCATTGACGCGCGTGGCGGTGGCGTTTGCGATCGCCGATGCGGGGGCGGCGCCTCAGGTGGCCTGCACGGCGACCGTCGAGACCGTCGGGCCGACGGGGGTGGAGATGGAAGCGCTGACGGCGGTGCAGGTGGCGCTATTGACAATCTACGACATGTGCAAGGCGGTGGATCGGGGGATGCGGATTACCGATGTGCATGTGCTGGAGAAACATGGGGGAAAGTCGGGAAGCTGGGTGGCGGGGTAAGTCACCGGGCAAGTCCCCGATGTTCAGGGCGCCGGCGCATCGCCCGCAGGCTCCTCGAGCCAGCGATTGAACGCCGCGGGAAAGGCGATCCTGAAACGCTCGGCCTGGGCCCGCGCTTCGTCTTCGCGCCCAAGCAACTCGGCGCTTTCGATCAGCTTGGTGATGACGCGCGGCTCCGGTGAAAAGTGCAGCGTGCGTTCGGCGAGTGCGTGCATCCCTGCCGCGTTGGCAGGAGTCACCGTCGTGAGCGTCAGTTCGGCAAAACCCACCTGGCGCCCGAAGAGCCACGAACCTCGCAGCTTGGTGAGCGTGTCGTCTTCGTACGCCGGCAGGCGTTCGCTGCGCGGCATATAGATCTGGCTGATGCGGACGTAGTCCCAGCCTGCGTACACGACGATCGCCATGAGCGCTGCCGCAGCGAAGGCAGACACCCCCCGCACCTTTGGGAATCGGGCAGGCGTCCGGCCCGGCCAGAGCATGCCGAGACACAGGCCGAACACCAACTGGAACGGCCCGTACCAAAGCGGGTACTCGAGCAGGCTGTGCAGCACGATCATGGCCAACACGCCCCAGGCCATCAGGCGCGCCGGATCGCGCTCGCGCCACGGCCTGGCGGCAAGCACCATCCAGACGAAGCCGCCGCAGATCAGCACGGCCGCGGGAATGCCGAGCTCGACGGCCAGGTGCAGGGGCAGGTTGTGGGCGTTGTCCAGGATTTCGGAGAATCGCGGGCCCGGGTACAGCGTGCTGTAGTGGGCAAAACTCAGTTCGCCCCAGCCCCAGCCCGTCCAGGGACGCTCGGCAATCAGCGCAAGCACGTTGTGCCAGAGGATCAGGCGGCTGTGGTCATCGGGCGCGCCCTTCTCGAGGCGCTGCAGCATTCCTTCCACCCCGCCGCCAGCCACCAGGTGCGGCAGCACCCAGCAGATGGCGAAATAGAGCGGAATCGCGGCCAGCATCGCGGCCGGTGGCGGCAAGCTGAAAACACGAGGGCCGGCCGATGCAGGAACACTCCGGCGCTCCCTCCAGGCGATAACACTCGCGACGCCAATGATCGACAGCAGTTGCAGCAAACCCGTCCGGGAGGTTGATGCCGCCTGGGCTGCCAGCAACAGCAAGGCAGCAAGTACAAGCCCGCGCCGTTTGCGCGGCGAAGCCTGCACGGCGTAGAGCCACAGCGCCGCGACGAGCGCCATGCTGATCAGCGTGGCGAACTGGTTGCGCTGCCTCAGGTTGCCGTAGGCCTGGCCGATCGGGGGTGAGGTGGTCCAGGGGCCCAAGGGCTCGGCGAGGCCGTAGTACTGGAGCAGGCCGAGGACGGCGCTGACCAGGCCGGCAACGAGCAAGCCCATTGCCAGCCCCCTCGAAGTGGCCGCCCCGCCGCGCGCCATACCCGCCCCCGCGCAAGCTGCCGCCGCCATGGCGGCGAGCACCACCATGGCGGGCAGCCACGAAGCAGCTGTGGCGTATGGAGAGGAGAAAAGCACGACCACCGCCGTTGCGATGCCGAGCCAGGCCCAGATGCCGCGCGCCGGCACTGCGGGAGGAATGGCCAGAAGCATCGCCGCGAGGCAGACCCAGGTGGCAAGCAACTGCCAGGCCTGGACCGAAGGACCGGCCACGAGCGGGCAGAGAAATGGAAACGCGACCAGCCCGGCGCGTACGGCGCCGATGGGTTTCGAAGAGAGAGCGACGGCCTCGGCAGGCGCTGCGCAGGAA
Source organism: Variovorax sp. CF313 (assembly GCF_000282635.1). GTDB lineage: Bacteria > Pseudomonadota > Gammaproteobacteria > Burkholderiales > Burkholderiaceae_C > Variovorax. The sequence goes on along the minus strand of NZ_AKIW01000007.1, from coordinate 114,523 downwards.
GTCATTCCGCCGATTGTGCCGACCGGGCGAGCCGACGAATGGCCGTGGACGGGAGACGAGCGGCTTTGCGAAAAAGAGCCGCGAGAGACATTCTCTAACAATTGTCTTTAATTGTTGCGCCTCATGCGCGCCCGGCCATTTTGGCCCCCCGGAAGGTGTCCCTTGATGAACAAAAAGCCCCCCTATCGAGTTGCCGCGCATCGCTTCCCTGCGAGCGGCTTCACGCTGATCGAAGTGATGATCACCGTGGCGATCATCGGGATCCTGGCTGCCATCGCGATCCCCAATTATCGGGACTACGTGCTTCGCGGGCAGCTCGTGGATGCCCAGAACGCCCTTTCGACGCTGCGCGCCAACATGGAACGGTTCTTCCAGGACAACCGGACCTACAGCTCCGTCGGCACCACCACGTTCATTTCGCCGTGCGCCGCGCCGCCCGCGGCAGGCAGTTTCACCATTTCCTGCCCGACGCTGACTGCCACGACGTTCACAGCGCAGGCCGTGGGCAGCGGCTCCACCAATGGTTTCACGTTCACCGTAGACCAGCAGAACACCCGCGCCACGACTGCTGCGGGCTCGGGCTGGACAGCCTGCACCACCGGCTGGACAACAAGGAAGTCGGGTTGCTGATGAAGACGCCCATCCATCCGCCGCACGGCGCGCGCGGCTTCACGCTGATCGAGATGATGGTGACGGTGGTGCTGCTGAGCATCCTGATGGCGCTGGCGTTCCCGGCAATGAATGAATGGATACGCAACAGCCGCATACGCACCGTCGCCGACGCGCTGCAGAACGGCCTTCGCCTTGCGCAGACCGAGGCCCTGCGGCGCAGCCGCCAGACCGTGTTCTCGCTGACGGCCGATACGAATCCCTCGGACGGTCTCACCGCCGTGGCCAACGGCGCCAACTGGTCGGTCAACTTCGTGCCGCTCCTCACGGGCGAGGAGAACGACCCCACGTTTATCGAGGGTGGCGGCCTGACCGGCCTGGCCCCGAACGTCCGGATCACCGGCCCCGCGACGCTGTGCTTCAACTCCCTGGGACGCGTCGTCGACAACGCCACGCCCGGCACCGGCGTGGCATGCAGCGCCGCGGCTGCAGCCTACGACATCACGATTCCCAATGCCGATCGTCCGATGCGCGTGCTGGTCGCCCTTGGCGGGCAAGTGCGCCTGTGCGACCCGGCCAAGACACTTTCCAACACCCAGCCCGACGGATGTCCCGCGTGATGAAACACCAGCACCCCTCCTCCGCGCGCGCTTCGCAGTCCGGTGTCGCGCTGATCGAAGTCCTCATCTCGATCCTCCTGTTCTCGCTGGGCATTCTGGGCCTGATCGGCCTGCAGGCGCGCGCGATCAGCCTGTCGATCGATGCGGAAGACCGCAACCGCGCCGCCCTGATCGCCAACGATATCGCGACCACCATGTGGACCAAGCGCACAGTGTCGATCGACCCCACGGCCGGAAGCCCTTCGTGGAACGCCCGCGCCAGCAACCCGCAAGCCGGCGGCCTGCCCGGTGGCAGCGTCACGATCACCGCAGACACCACAACCAATACCGCCGACATCCTCATCACCTGGCGCCCCCCCCAGCGCACAAGCAGCGAACAGGACAGCCGCCTCACCACGCGCGTCGCGCTGCCGCTCACACCATGAACGCCAGTTCCAAGCCCTTTGCCCGCGCCGCGCAGCGCGGACTGACGCTGGTCGAACTGCTGGTGGCGCTGGTCATCGGCCTGGTCGTGGTGCTCGCCGTGACCAGCGTCGTCACGGTCGGCGAGACGCACAAGCGCAGCACCACCTCAACCAACGACATGAACCAGAGCGGCTCCTATGCCACCTACATGATCGACCGCGTACTGCGAAGCGCCGGCTCCGGCTTCGCGCAAACCGGAACGCGCGGGCTGTTCGGTTGCCGGCTGAGCGCAGCGCGCAGCATCGGCGGCACCGCCACCACCATCCTGCCGCGAACCGCGTCCGCGTTTCCCGCGCCGTTCGACACGCTGCTCGGCGGCTCAGGGGCCGCCGCGGCTGGCAATCTGCGGCTGGCGCCGTTCCTGATTTCCAAGGGCGCCAACTCCGGCGACTCGGACACCCTCGTGGTCATGGGCGGCAACGCAGCGGCGGGCGACGTGCCGCGCCGCATCCGCTCCGGTTTCCCGGGCAACAACAACCTGCGACTGGACAACACCATCGGCCTTGCCAACGGCGACATCGGACTGGTGAGCCTCGAAGGCACGACCGACTGCCTGATCGAGCAGGTGAACGTGACGGACGCGACGGCATTCGCCGCGGCGGGCAACGAAGTCCTGCCCATGGGCGGGCGCTACTTCACCTCGACCGGCGCCACCAAGTCGCTTGCCACGCTCGCGGCGGACGGCACAGCGCTCTTCACGCCACTCGGCAATGTGGGCGCCAACAACCTGCAGTTCCAGCTGATCGGCGTGAACGCCAATCGCACGCTCGTCGCCTATGACCTGCTGCGAGCGGCCGGCACCGGCAGCGACGAGGGCACCGACGCCTCGGCCATGCAGGCGCTGGCCGACGGCGTCGTCGCCATGTACGCGGTGTACGGCGTCGACACCGACAGCAATGGCACCGTCGACACATGGATCGATCCTGCCACCGCGGGCTACACCATCGGCACCCTCATGCTCGCGCCCGACACCATGCGCCACATCGTGGCGGCGCGCGTTGCGCTGGTCATGCGAGGCAGCCTGTTCGAGAAGGAACCCGTCACCCCGGCCAGCCTGACCATCTTCGGCGATCTCGCCGCGGCGAGCCAGCGCACCCTGACCATCGCGACCTCCGACCGGAATTTCCGCTACCGCGTCATCGACACCACCATCCCGCTTCGCAACATGCTGTTGCTGCCTTTCCCATGAAAACACTTTCCAAGATGCACGGCCCGGCGCGCGAGCGCGGCGTGGTGCTGCTGTTCTGCCTGATCATCCTCGTGGTGCTGCTCGCCGGTGGCGTGGCCATCATGCGGTCGACGGGCAACTCGCTCTTTGGAGCCGGCAACCTCGCTTTCAAGCGCGATCTGGTCAACCAGGGCGAACTCGCCATCGCGAAGGCGATGACGGAGTTCCAGACCGGCGGTGCGCTCGTCCAAACGACTGCGACCGCCGCCAATCTGCCGACGGCGAACTACAGCGCGGTCCAGCTGCAGGCCAATGAACACGGCATCCCGCAGGTTCTGCTGAAGAAGACCACGCTGACCGGGCCCGACGTGGCCGGCAACACCTTCACGCCGACCGGCAGCGCCATCACGGGCAGCGGCGGCGTCACCGTGCGCTACGTGATCGACCGCATGTGCAACACCACTGGCGCTTTCTCGACCATCGGCAAGAGCGGCTGCGTCTATACCCCGTCGAGCACCGAAACGCTGGGCGGCGACCAGAGCCAGCTGAGCACGCCCGGCCCGTCCATTCCCAGTCCGCCCATCTACCGGATCTCCGTTCGCGCCGACGGTCCGCGCGACACGCAGGTATTCCTGCAAGCCTCCTTCACCAAGCCCGAATAGGGCACAGGCGAATCATGAAAACAAGAATTCATTCGTCCGTTCGCGCATTGCGCCGCGCGGGCGTCGCCACCGGCCTCGGGCTGGTGCTCTGCAGCACCTTGATCGCCTCGGCGGCCAACCTCGCCAACCAGCCGGTGTTCTCGACCTCGGAGGTTCCGGGCAACCTGGCGCTGGCGCTGTCGGTGGAGTGGCCCACGGCATCGCGCACGGCCCACGTCGGCGACTACTCCAGCGACACCAATTACCTGGGCTACTTCGATCCGGGCAAGTGCTACCTTTACCAGGTCGACACCACCGCCAACGGCGTCAGCACCACCGACAAGGGCGACTCCAGCTACTTCTACCCGGCCGGTGCCGCCACCAACCGCACCTGCACCGGCGCCAACGACGACAAGTGGAGCGGCAACTTCCTGAACTGGGCCTCCACCCCCACCATCGACCCCTTCCGCTGGGCCATGACGGGCGGGCGGCGCGTGGTCGACACGGCCACCACCACCATCCTCGAGAAAGCCTGGCACGGCAATCGCGGCCTGTTCCCCGATCGTACGGTTCCAGCCAGTGCCATTGCAGGCGCCACGCCGTTCAACAGCGCCACCGCGCTGACAACGAGCATCACCAACCGCGGCTTCAAGATGAACATGACCGCCACGGGCGGCAACCGCACGATGACGGCGCAGTATTTCAACAACGTCAACCTCAGCAACCCGGTGATTGCCACCGTCACCGCGGACACTGCCGACCACGACTGGGGCACCGGCGCTCCGGTAGCCGGCATCAATGCCGACAACTTCTCGGCGAGATTCACGGGCACGTATACGGCACCCGAGGCCGGAAACTACACGTTCCGCATCATCAGCGACGACGGCGTTCGGCTCTGGGTCAAGACCGGCAACGGCAACTTCGGCAACAACGACCTGCGCATCGACAACTGGACCAATCACGCACCGACCACCAACGACTCGGCGACCATCGCTCTCACCGCGGGCCAGCAATTTCGCGTGCAGATCGAATATTACGAGAATACCGGTGGCGCAGTAATGCAGTTCCAGTGGCGCACCCCCTCGTCGAACAACACCTTCACGCGATTCACCCAGACCGGGCCAGCCGACGGCGATTTCACGATGCGCGTGAAGGTGTGCGACCCTTCGGCCGCAGCCGGTGGACTCGAAGCCAACTGCAAAGCCTACGGCGCCAACTACAAACCCGAAGGCCTGATCCAGAAGTACGCCAACAAGATGCGCTTCAGCGCCTTCGGCTACCTGAACGACAGCAGTGACCAGCGAGACGGCGGCGTGCTGCGTGCCCAGCAGAAATTCGTCGGGCCGAATGCACCGACACCTGGTCAGGCACCCGCGGCCAACGCGAGCAAGGAGTGGAGCGAGGTCGATGGCACCTTCATCCGCAACCCTGACGCCGCCGATGCGGCCGCGACCACGACGGCGACCGGCGTGGCCGTCTCGGACAGCGGCGTGATGAACTACCTGAACAAGTTCGGCCAGATCCTTCCGGGCGACTACAAGAGCTACGATCCGGTCAGCGAGCTTTACTACGCGGTCATGCGGTATTACAGGAACCTCGGCAACGTCGCGGCCTGGAGCTCGATGGGGACTGCCGATGCCCCCACGAAGACCAGCTGGGTCGACGGTTTCCCCGTGATCACCAACTGGGCCGATCCGATCCAGTATTCGTGCCAGCGCAACTTCGTGCTGGGCATCGGCGACATCTACACCCACGTCGACAAGAACGTGGCCGGCAACACCACCTACCGCACCCGCGAGCCCGCCATGCCTGATGAGGTGGCGGCCGACAACACCGTCAACGCGGTCACGGCCACCAACCGCGTCGGCGCGCTGCAGGGCCTGGGCGACCTCGGCAACACCAACGACTACAGCGGCCGCAACAACTCCGCCTACATCGCGGGCCTGGCCTTCGACGCCAACACCAAGGACATCCGTCCCGACGTGGCGGGGCAGGCCAACACCATCGGCAAGCAGACCGTCAGCACCTACTGGGTGGACGTGCTGGAGCAGCCCTTCCAATACAACAACCAGTTCTACCTCGCTGCCAAGTTCGGCGGACTGGACCAGAAGAAGCTGCCGGCCAACTTCGATCCCTACACCTTCGCTGGCACCATTCCGCTGGACTGGTGGTCGACCAGCGGCGAGACGCTGACCGACGCGCGCGCCGCCAACCTGACGCAGCCGCGTCCGGACAATTACTTTGCCGCAGGCCGACCCGACACCATGGTGAGCGGCCTGACGCAAGCCTTCGAGCGTATCGTGAATGCCATCCAGGCGTACACCACTTCGTTCTCGCTCTCGGCCCTGCAGGTTGCGGCCACCGGCTCGGCTTCGTATGCCTCCCAATACGACGCCCAGGACTGGACCGGCGTCGTGAGCGCAAGCAGCATCAGCTTTGCCGCCGACGGCACGCCCTCGCTCACGGCGGCATGGAGCAGTACCGACAAGCTCGCGGCACAGTTCGCCGGCACGGGCTGGGACACCAACCGCCGCATCGTCACATGGAGCGGCACGGCCGGCGTGCCATTCCGCATCGGCAGCCTCACCACCGGCACGGGCAGCCAGGCGGCCGCGCTCGACACGCTCTATGTCTCCGGCGACGACAGCGCCAACTACCTGAACTACCTGCGCGGTGATCGCAGCCAGGAAAAGACGGCGTCCGACGGGACCAAGCCTTACCGGCTTCGCAGCAAGCTACTGGGCGACATCGTCAACTCGAAGGTGAAGCCCGTCGGCCCGCCCGCATCGAGCTACTCCGACGCGGTGAACCCCGGCTACGCAGCCTTCAAGACTGCCAAGGCCGCGCGCCCCACGATGGTCTACGCCGCCGCGAATGACGGCATGCTGCACGCATTCCGCGGCGAACTCACCGGCACCAACGCCGGCCTCGAACAGTTCGCCTATGTGCCGAGCGCCCTCTTCAACGGACCCAGCTCCCCTGCCACGCCTGCCGCAGATGGCCTGGCCCAGCTGGGCAACCCGAACTACCTGCACAAGTACTACGTCGATGCGACGCCCGAGGTGGTCGATGTCGACTTCGCCCGCGCCGGCGGCACCTTCGCGGCCACCGGGTCGAACTGGCATTCGCTGCTGGTGGGCGGCCTCGGCAAGGGCGGCAAGAGCTTCTACGCCATCGACGTGACCGATCCGGCCGCGATGACCGATGAAACCATCGTGGCGGGCAAGGTGCTGTGGGAGTTCACGGATGCGGACATGGGCTTCAGCTACGGCGCGCCCCTGGTCCTGAAGACCAAGCGCTACGGCTGGGTGGTGGTGCTGACCTCGGGCTACCACAACGACAACAGCAGCCACAACGGCTATCTCTACTTCGTGCATCCGCAAACCGGCGCGCTGCTGCAGAAGGTGAGCACCGGCGCGACAGCCAACGGCATGACCCACGCCACGGCCTTCATTTCCGACCTGACCGACGGCACGGCCGACGCAATCTACGTCGGCGACCTCAACGGCCAGCTCTGGCGCTTCGACGTGACCGCCCCCGCAGGCTCGACCGCGGCCTACCCGGCACCGGCCAAGATCGCCCTCTTCACCGATGGCGCCACGACCCCGAACGCCCAGCCCATCACTTCGCGCCCCCTGGTGCAGATCCAGCCCTCGACCCGCAAGCGCTACGTGATGGTGGGCACCGGACAGCTGCTCGATTCGAGCGACATCAACTCCGCCGCGGCGCAGAGCTTCTATGCCGTCATCGACGGAACCGCCACCGCCTTCAAGCCGGCCGACAGCACGATGCCCGTGACGCGCAGTTCGCTCACCGCGGTCACCGATCTCGTGAGCGGCACCGTCGTACCCACCAGTTCGCCCGGGTGGTACCTCGACCTGGGCACGGAAGGCCGCATCGGCCTGCGCCTGGTGGCGAGCCCGACCTCTTTCAACGGCATCGTGGCGTTCTCTTCGCTGCTCACCAGCGGCGATGCGTGCAGCCCCTCAGGCCAGAGCCGGGTCTACGCCATCGACTTCAACACGGGCCGTACAGTGCTGGCGAGCGGCGTCGCGTACGCGCAGTACAGCACCGCGATCACCGATCTCAAGTTCGTGGGCGTCGACGGCAAGGTGCGCCTGATCTCCGGCGACGTGCGCGGCGACCTGCGCAACGTTGGCTTCACGCCGCCGGCCGGTACCACGCTGCGGCTGCTGAACTGGCGGGAAGTGCCGACGGCGGATTGAGTGCTGCAGCCGAGTCGCTTCGGCTGCCGATAGAAGGGAGCGTTGCCAGTCGCGCACAAACAGGGCGCTCGTGATGGGCGCTCGCTGCTTCACCGGCAGTCTTTATGAGACACATCGGTGGTCGAGCAGTGGGAGCAAGTCAAGACCCTCACCCGGGAGACTGGCGGCAAGCCAGAAGATGGCAGCCTGGTGCGCCAACATGCGGAAGGTTTATTGACCGTTTACTTTGGTATCGTCACTCACTTAGAAGCTAGCACCCTCATCAGATTGGAAGCACGTGACAGTAGCCGTTTTAATGTCCACCTACAACGGCGAGCAGTTTTTGGAAGAACAAGTCCGCTCCATTCTTAAGCAGCTTCCCGACGATGGGACCCTACTTATCAGGGATGACGGTTCCACGGATCAAACTGTTGCCAGGGTCGTCGCCTTCAAGGACGACCGGATCAGATTGGTGCAAGGCAAGAACGTAGGATTCGCATCAAGTTTTTTATGTCTGCTGAAGATGATTCCCGCGTCGTCGACTTCCGTTTTTTTTTCCGATCAGGATGATGTCTGGGAGCCGAAGAAGATTGCCACTGGCTGCACGGCGCTAGCTGGCAGAGAAGAAATCCCAAGACTTTACTGTTCGGGTCTCCTCCTTGTTTCTGAACATCTTGAATCCTTGGGGCGCTCTCCCCTCTGGCCACGCAAACCAAGTTTTGACAACGCTCTGGTCGAAAATATTGCGACCGGGTGCACCGTCGCTCTCAATCGAGCCGCGGTCACACTGATTCTGCGAACCAACCGCCCGGAGCAAATTCGCTATCACGATTGGTGGTGCTATCTCGTCGTAGCAGCCTTCGGAGAGGTCTTGTACGACCCCATTCCGCAAATCCGATATCGGCAGCACAGGCAAAATGCGTTGGGCATGTCGTCGGGGGGAGCCAGGTACCTGAGAATCATGCAAGCAATCAGGCGCCAGAGTTGGTTAGGCATCATGCAAGCTCATCTACGCGAGTTTGCTTCCAGCTTTGGAAGTGATATCTCGGCCTCTCAGAAGAGATCCCTTGATCGCATGACAATCAGGGGGGCGCGAGATGCATTTCGCGTAATTTTCTCGATAGAGCGCCGAAGACAGTTCCTGAGAGACGAACTGCTGTTCAGATTGCTCGTGGCTTTCGAACTAGTCGCTCGCCGCGATTTTCCGTTCGCTTCGCGCCGTTAGGTCCTCGCTCAATATCTCGGATGATGAACATAGGGTCCACCGCATAACCTTCGCACGCTCCAAGCATGAAAAGCTTTCGTGGCAAGCACACTGATTCTGACCACCGCAAAGGTTGCAAGGAGCTGGCGGGAAGTGTGGGCGATTGCAGCCAACTGTGTGAGCGTGGCCATATCCAATCGTACGCCCCTACCGCGTAGCGCAAACACAACCCTGTATGCCACATAGTTCGCCGCACTTCTTCGAGCGACACTTCTGTCAATGAATGGCAGTGCCGCAAACAAGGCCTCGCGATAAAGATCCTGCACTTGCCCTCCCTGGAGCCGCTGTATTGAGCCGGGCAAGCCCGCGCGATAACACACCAGAGGCTGAGCGATGAATCCGATCGGCGCCCGGCGCGCAAGCGCGAGCAAGATGCCATAGTCAATGAAAGGCGGGATGAGGCCGCAAACTGTTGAGAGCGCTGCGCGCCGATAGAGTAGCGAGCTGTGGTTGAGAAAGTTTCCTGCCCCAGTCAAGTAATCCAGGTCAACTGCCCGCGACTCGACATTAGTGAATATCCCGCACTCTTCCTCCTGCTTGTTCACGACGCGGGCGTTGGTACACACCGCTTCATTGTCCGGATGCTGATCGAGGAACTTAATCTGTACACGGAGCTTGCTAGGCTCCCAATAGTCATCGCCATCGAGATGCGCGATGTAGTCGCCAGAAGCTTTAGAGAGGATTGAAAGGTAGTTGAAGGCGGGGCCGATATTCGATTCATGGCGAACGATAATCAACGACGTACCGTATCGACATTGCAGGCCTTCGAGTACAGCGCCCGTCGTATCGCTTGAGCAATCGTCACCAACGATCACTTCCACCTTCAGCGAGCCGTCATTCACAGCATCTTGAGCGAATATGCTTTGAATGCAGCGCTCAAGATATTGAGCTTGATTGAACGTCGCCACACAGACCGTGACGATCGGCAATCGTTCATCTTGACTCATGACTTTAGTTCTTGAGTAGTTTTTGAAAAAGCAGGAATGGTTCTGCTGGATTTACGCCGTATCGCGCAGCGTCTATTTCCGGAAGAAGTACCTGATGGGTCTTAACCCGACTGACTAGGCCTTGAGACGTGAATACAGCTTCGATGTCGCGGCCGTACATGCGCACATGGTCTTCCTGCCCATAGGCATGCAGACGCGCGCTCTTGCCCTGGATACCAGAATCCTCGAAAGTTCGAGTAAGCGTCGATGCAAAGGGCGTTTGGAGAATCGCAAAACCACCATTAGCGAGCACTCGATATATCTCCGCTAAGGACTGCTGCGCGTCATCCACATGCTCCATTACATGATTGGCTATCACGAAGTCAAAGCTTTGATCCTCTGCAGCAATCCGGGTGAGGTCCAGCTGGACAATGCCCGCGCGAATTGGAAACTTGTCGGCCTGGATATATAGGGCCGGTCGATGCGCTACGATTAACTCCGCGACATGTTTCTCCGGTGCAAAATGCAAGACTCTCGCACCGGCAATGCGCGCAGTCAGCCCGGCAGCGCGAAGATAGAGTGTCAAGTGTCGATCTCGATCACTCGCCCCACAATGGGGACACTCGAAGTGATCGACGTCGCTTCCGACCACGTTGAGGGTACGAGCAAGAGGCGGCAAGAACATACTTCCTCCGCGATACGGAACAAAGCGCAACACGCCACGCTCGCAAATGCAGCAGTAGCGAGACACCGGAAACGGCAGGAAATTGAGGCCCAGAAAGAACGCTCGCCAGAATTTGAGCAGCATTTTTTTTGAAGATAGTGTCAGGAAGCTGGATCGGTTAGCTTCCGGGTCTGCGAGAGCTGCGTCCAGTACCGATGACAAGCCCAGAGCATACAAAGAGCAATCCCCTGAAGAACAATCCAAACTGTTGCAAGCTCGCCGAAGCGTAAAAGCAGCGAACTGGAGTCTGGAAACAGGCACTTCAGTGCATACGCCGCAATACCGAGCGGCAAAGCGAACAGGGCGACTGTCCGCGCCCAGGGCCACCAGCCTCCTTCGAGGTGCCTGCGATGAACAACCTGCGGCCAGATCAGAAAGAACAGCCCAAAGCTTCCACACCACAAGGCTATAGCACCACTAGCACCCGAGCGCAGCGAACCGATGACGAGTGCTACGGCTATACACGCCGCGAGGGCCAGCGACGCAGCAACGTGTCTTCGCAATTCGCCCGCTGCATTAAGCAGGCCATATGGCATCGACGAGAGTGCAAGAAACGAAGCCCCAGCTGCGTATAGTGGAATCAGAGAAGCTGCGTTAACTCCGACAGCATCCAATCGCCCAGCGAACCATACCATCAGCAGTTCTTCAGAGAAGGCGACACAGACCAGGGCCGTGGGAAAAAGGAGGCAGCACGTAGCAGCAGTCAACGATAGATAGAGGTCTGTTTGCTCGCGCCTGGACTCACGACCATGAAGTCGGACCAAAGCAGGATAAGAAAGTTGTAATAGTGGAATCGCAAGTGTCAACAAACCAGCAGGGATCGCCGCCGCGATTCCCACCGCCCCGTATTCGCGCAACGAAAGTGTTTGCGAAAGCACCAACTTATCCAGTTGCGTGATTGAGATCCAGATCGCCGAGGCTGCAGTAATTTGTGCCGCGATGGGCCACAAGGCATGCAGGACCCTCGCCGACTCGCTGCAGCTATTACCGAACTGCAGATTCAGTTTCCATCGGCACAAGAGTACCAGCGTCAGCATCTCTACGGCCGATAGGACTGCTTGGCAAGTCAACCAGACAAAAACTCCTCCACCAGCCCATTTAAGAACAACTAGTGCGCCGGCCAATCGCGCCGTAGCAGAGAAGACATTCAACACAGCCAATCCTGCGAACTGTTCTGCGCCCCCCAGCGCGGCACGGTAAAGCTCGCTGCCCCAGCGTAAGGAGAGCGCCAGAGTAACGGCCAATATCGAGAGACTCGCAACGCCGGTATTGACGAAAATTCCCTCGCCCCCGCGCCCTGCGATCCACTTACCAACCCCAAGGATTGCAGTACCGAGTAGCACCATCCCAAGCAGCATCGGAAGCTGCAACGACGCTAGCATCGAACCGATCTTGTCGGGCCGATGCTCCCTGCGCGATATGGCAACTTCGCGAGACAAGGCAAGTGGGAAGCCGAAATCTGCGATCTGGATCCAACCCTGCGCAGCAAAGAACATCATCATGAGCGCGAACTGCTCCGCGCCAAGCTGAGTCAGATAGAGCGGCAGCAGCAGGATCAGCAAGCCCGCACCATATAACTGCGAGCCGTGGGCATAGTACTTATCCCTTGGTCTGCTCATTCCTTATCTTGAAGAAACACCCTGTACTGGCGCTCCTTCTCGATTAAGCCTCGCTGTCGATCACGCACAAGACGAGCGGGCACGCCGGCGAATACACCAAACGCTTCGTACTTTCCATTGGCGAGGCTCAATGCTCCTAATGCGGCCCCTTCACCGAAATGCGTGCCAGGCAACACGACACTGCCGCTTCCGAGGACGACGTGCTTGCCAAGGTGGACGGGCGCCGATCGCACGCCAGTGAACTCTTTCGCGACCGTAGGGTTGGTCAAGGCGGCGCCGGAGTAATCGTCGGAGCTCGAATAGATAGAAACTCGTGAGGAAAGACCCGAGAAGTCATCAAGTCGGATTTCCGACTTTCCTGCAAGGAGGCAAAACGCCGCGATGTGCACGTTGGAGCCAATTGTTATGCCTCCATTGCCTGCGGAGAGAATTGCGAAGTCGTCTATCCGAGACCGACTGCCAATCGCGATTTGACTGCAGTTGAAATAGGACGCCTTAGCTGAAAGCATCGCGTCGGATGCCACAAAGGCGAATCCCATTCGTTCTATTTCTTGCTCGGTTAGCCACGTCACCTACCATCCCCCTTTATCGCAGCGATTACTCGATCTTGATCGATACTCGAAAGCTCTGGGTAGAGCGGCAAACAAAGAACCTGATCGGCCTTGCGCGTCGCGATAGGAAGGTTTGAGTTCGCGGCGGAGGGAAGTCCGCGATACATCGGGAACGTCGTAATCAAAGGATAAAAGTACCGCCTGGCAAAGACAGCCGAGCTCTTCAGATGCTCATAGAGCTCGTCTCTTCCACACCAGAAGTCGCTCTCGATCAGGACGGGAAAATACGCATAGTTAGCCGTGATCGCTGGATCATCCTCCAACAATCTAAGACCCGGAATGGTCGAGAGTTCCTCGCGGTACCGCGCAGACACGCGTTGGCGAGACAAAATTGCATTGCCAATCTCGGCGAGTTGAAGGATACCAATCGCCGATTGCAGTTCGTTCATCTTTCCATTGATGCCCGGAGCGACCACCGTGACCTCGTCAACAAATCCGAAATTCTTGAGGTGATCGATGCGCTCCTTGGACTTCCGATCAGGACAGATGATCGCGCCTCCTTCGAAGGTGTTCATTACCTTGGTGGCGTGAAAACTCACTATCGAAAGGTCACCATGCCGCAATAGCGATCCACCCGCGTCGCACACACCGAATGCATGAGCGGCGTCATAGATCAGTTTGAGTCCATAGGTGTCGGCTATTTTTTGAAGAGCTTCTACGTTGCAGGGGCGCCCGTAGCAATGGACAGCGAGAATCGCCGTCGTTTGCGGAGTGATAGCGGCCTCGATCTTTACAGGGTCTATGTTGAGCGACTCTTCATCGATGTCGACGAAGATGGGGCGTATGCCGTTCCATAACAATGAATGCGCGGTAGCGACGAACGAGTAGGGCGTCGTGATGACCTCACCGGTGATGCGCAAGGCTTGAAGTGCTGTCACCAAAGCGATGGTCGCATTGGTAAATAGCGATACATGCTGCACTCCGAGATGCTCAGCAAGGGCCTCTTCAAACCGTTGGTGGTACTTGCCGCCATTAGTCAACACGCGGCTTGACCAGATATCTTCAAGCAGGGGCTGCAGGTCCTTGAGGGACGGCAACTGCGGCCGTGTTACGTAGAGAGGGGTCATCGGCTCCCCTTGGAACGCTGTGCTCTGTCCACCGTCTGAGGGGAATCATCCGAGACATGTCTCACGGCGACGCCCGTATGCATAACCCCTTGCCGCAGGTCGAAAGCGCTTCGGAGTGCTGCAAAGAAAATTGCGGCCAACAATGATTGCGTGCCCATCAGCAGCAGCGCTATGCCAGGAATGACCTGGCGCATCGCGGTTTCGGGATCCAGCGCGCCGAAGCCGGTGCGTCCCCACTGCCACGTTAGGCTCGCGCACATTGCCAGTCCAAACAACGTCGCCAGTGCGCCCCCTATCGACAGCCATCCTCCGCTGGCCGCGCGCAGCGCCCATCGCTCCCGTGGGTGCGGCGTGTTTAGCCGCGCGCAATGGCGCGCAAGTACGGCGCCCATGGCAAACAACATGGTCTGGTAGCCGAGCACCATGCCGGCGCCGGCGAACAATTGGGTATGAATGCCTACTGGCCAGCGCCCCAAGTTGCCCGGGTGGGACTGCGCAAGCAGCAACTGCGCGAGACTCAACAAGGCCAACACCACGCCCGGATACAGAAACAACCACCGCGGCGTAAACAGAAGCAGGAAGCGAAAGTGGCGCCAGCCGTCACGCCAAGTGCGCAAATGTGGAGGACGGTCTCGCCCGTCCGGAGAAAGGACGGTCGGCACTTCCGCAACGCGCAACCCATGCAAAGATGCTTTGACGACCATCTCACTGGCGAACTCCATGCCCTCGCAACACAGCCCCAGTTGGAGGACGGCTTGGCGCTCGAAGCCACGCAAGCCGCAGTGAAAGTCACCAATCTTGGACTTGAAAAAAAGCCGTCCCATAAAGCTCAGCACCGGGTTGCCCAGGTAGCGGTGCAATGGAGGCATTGCGCTGGGCAGGATGCCACCGCGGAAGCGGTTTCCCATCACGAGTTGGCTCCCTTGGCGCAGTTCGGCGACAAAGGGGGCAAGCGCACTGAAGTCGTAACTGTCGTCGGCATCGCCCATGATGACGTATCGGCCTTGTGCCGCCGCGACACCTGCAATTAGCGCTGCACCATAGCCACGCACTGGCACATCGACGACGCGAGCCCCGCAAGCAGCGGCGAGATCGCGCGAACCATCGGCGGAGCCGTTGTCGGCCACTAGTACCTCCCCGCTAATACCCGCTTGCACGAGGAAAGTCTTGGCCTTCGCGATGCAGGCCGGGAGTGTCCGCGCTTCATTGAGGCACGGCATGAGGATAGTTAACTCGATCGCCGAACCCTTCTCCGATACGGGAAGTTGCACCGAACCGACGAAGGAAGCATTTGTCGGATTGAGAACTGCGCTACTCATGATCGAACTCCGAACCTGGCATGTGGCATCCTAAGGAATGGCTTGCGCAAACAGCTGTTGACTTGCGCTGTGCTTCAAGCTTGGTCATCGAGCCTCGCGGCTAGTTTGCACCAGCTCAACATACGCTCTTCCACCTTTACGCCAGCAGTTGAGCTTTAGTGGCGCCGAAAGCCAGTCGTCAATCCGCCCGATCACGACCCGATCGCCGCCGCC
The DNA here is from genome assembly GCF_000282635.1 of Variovorax sp. CF313. Lineage (GTDB taxonomy): Bacteria > Pseudomonadota > Gammaproteobacteria > Burkholderiales > Burkholderiaceae_C > Variovorax. The sequence continues at coordinate 99,072 of NZ_AKIW01000007.1, read as the reverse complement.
GCGGATGAGGTCTTCGAACCGGATCAAACCGCCGTCGCTAACCCAAAGCGCCAAGTCGCCGCTGTAGGCACGACGCCAGATGTTGCCACTGCGAATGCTGCTGCCCCTTCGATGCTGGTCGAACAGCTCAGGACACGCACCTTCTACGTTGTCAAGCACTTGATCAGCAATACGCTTGCTGACGAGTTCCCCGGGGCTCAAGCGACCACCGGGCAACACTCGGCACGCATAGAGCTGGACTTCGTCGCGAGATCCGGCGCGCGGGCCGGCGTGCTCGATCACATCAGGATTGCCCTTGTATTTGATGTACTCGCAGTCTTTGGGATCAACCTCCAAGCCGAAGCGCCTGAGCGGGTAGTCGATGTTGGCCGGACTAAGCAAAGCCGGCTTGCCGTCTGAGTCGACCTCATTTACCAGCTTGAGCATGCGGAGCCGCGACAAATTGGCATCTATGAGCGCGCGCGCGCGACTCCCGACGAACCCGTCAGGCTCGATCCCGCTGCTCACCCCCAAGAATGCTGAGCCTGGCGCTAGCCAGGACAGCAGGAAGGATTGAGACTGCAGATCAAGAGGGAGGTAGAGCTGCGGCTCCCGTTGCAACCGCAGCGGTACGCTCACTTGGAGCCATTGCCCGCCCCAAGCTTGGGGAGCCCAACGAAGGTCTCTCGTCTGCCACAGAAAAACAGCCTGTACGCCAAGCATGACGGTCAGGGCATAGATCAGTATCCGTTGCGGCGCGGGCGCCAGAAATCGATACAGCCCGACAACAAGAAGTACGCCCGCAATGCTCGCCATGGGCAAGAAGTAGCGACTGTTTCCGCTGATGCTCAACCAGGACACCCAACTCGCTGCAAACGAGATGGCCAAGCATACATAGATACGATCTGACTGGCTGCCGGTTGCCGTATAACCGCTCTTCCAACTGCGGCGTACGGCCCAGGCCACGACACTAAGCATTGCCAACACCGTCAAACCAGCGTAGCGCAGATCGGGCGCTGCGGGTTCGGTATGAATGAGGCGTCGCGCGCTAAGCATGTCGAACGGCCGCGCGAGTGCTTCTGTGAACGAGGATGGCAGAAAGCGCAGATCCCGCATTCCGGCGATAAATTGCCCAAGCAATTGCCAAGGCGAACTCGCGGAATGGCTTTTAGGCGCCGTGACATCCGATGCGCGAAACAGACCATCGAGCATCGGAAAGAAGGGATTGCCGAAGGCCCGGTCCAGCTGCATGGCCCAGGGCGCAGTTACGGCCATCATGGCGATGACTGCGCAAAGAGCGAATGTCAGCAGCGCCCGCACGCGTTGGCGCGGCGTTGATACGCATCCCACAACCATGGGAATTGCAGGGAGGAGCGCAAAAGTCGCGTTCGAAAGTTTTAGCGCAGAAGCGACGCCCAGCAGCGCGCCGCCTAACGCGACCAGTTGGAGGCGGCCTCCAAAGAACGCTCTGGCCAGAGCAACGTAGCCGCCTAACGCAAACGCACCGGTAGTGAGGTCATTGAATGATGACCCCAACTCCTGCAAAAAAACCGGGTTGAGCAGTGCCAACGCCACCGCTGCCCACACTACGATGCCTGGACTGCTGCCAGTCTGGCCTCTGCACACAATCCGCGCCAATTCCCAGGTCATCCATAGCATCACGCTTTGCAAAATGGCAAAGGAGACGCCGATCATGATCGATGGCCACCCCGCATGCACCATCAGGTACAGCGGCACGTGAGAGTAGGGGTTCAGATAGGTCAGCGTGCCAGCCGGGAACAAGTCAACCATCAGGCGCTCGTTGAAGACGCTATAGCCCGCATACACGTGGTAATGCAGCGCGTCCCAAGGCACATCTTTGCCGGCGAGCAGAGTCCAAGCGATCGCCATAGCACTGCAGATTGCATAGGCCAGCAAACGCTCTCCCCATACACCGTTGCGGCCCGCCTCGACATAATGGCCGCCTCGGCCGAGCGCGCGTGAACTCTCAGTCATGGTTTTACTGTGGAGCCCCGTCTGCCTTGCGGCACAAGATAAAAAGCCGCCCGAAGGCGGCTCGTGATGAGATGGCGAAGGTCACACGCCAGGACATTCCTTCGGGGCCAGCTTGTTTGCCACGGTCGTTGCGCAGGCCCAGGTTCCGGTCGTGCCGCCAGTGCCAGCGGTGTCTGCAGCGCGGGTCCAGGTGATGGACTGCCCATTCACCTGCGCGTTGCCGATCAGCGTGCAAACAAGTGTGCCGCCCGAATTGGCCGGGGCCGCTGTGCCGGTGAAACCGGTTACCGTGATCGCGCAGCGCTTGGTGGTAGCGGTGAGGCCCAGATCTGCAACCGACGTCGGCGGCGTGCCCGAAGCGATGCGGTCTTCCACGTTCACCTTGCCAGGGGTGATTTCAGCCAAGCCGCCGGCAACTTGGGACTTCGCGACGTAGTCTTGATAAGCCGGCAGAGCCACAGCAGCCAAAATACCAATGATCGCCACAACGATCATCAATTCGATAAGGGTGAAACCCTTTTGCACGTTACGTGCGATGGAACGACGGTTCATTCACTAACTCCAGGTTGGTTGGTTGTTACGCCCGGGAACCTGCCCGGAGCGAGGTACCTTCCGCAGCATCTGTGCCACCCGTTCGCAGGGCCCTCAACTGACCGAACCCGTCACCTTCGCTCACTTCAGCGTTACACCATGTGACACAACTTGCTTCGAGATGCTACCGAGGTGACAAATTTGTCATGCCCCACGCCCTAGCAGTCAGAAAGTCAGCACCCCATCCGCCTTCAACCAGCGAATATCCCGCTGCGCCAACCCCGCCACCTGCTCGACCGCCAGCGCCTCGATCTGGCTCATGATCTCGTCCGTCTCCGCCGGCTTGGTGTGCGTGATGTAGATCGGGTATTGCTTCCCCGGCTCGATGTGCGTCAGCTCATCGGCCAGCACCGCAGGCGACAGATGCAGGCTGCGCTCGGCCAGCGCCTGTTCTCGGCTGCTGAAGGCCGTTTCAATCACCAGCATCGCCACGTCGATCGCATTCACGCGCTCCCAGAACGGCGCGTTGCGCTCTGTGTCGCCGCTGAAGACCCAGTGGGCGCCGCCTTCGGCCCGCCGCACGGCAAAGCCGCAGGCCGGCACCGTATGAACCGCCGGCAGCACCTCGACGAGCTTGGGCTCGCGGCTCCCCAGGTGCAGCATCTGCCCCACCGCGATGTCGTGAAAGCTCACGAAGGGCGCCTCGGCGCTGGGAATGCTCTCGAAATTCGGCCAGATGACGTTGTTGAACACGTGCGTGCGCAGCGCCTCGATGGTGGCGCGCAGCGCATGCACGCGCAGGGGCCGGATGCGGCGGCTGCCGACGGCGTCGAGCATCAGCGGCAGGGCGGCGATGTGGTCGAGGTGGCTGTGCGTGAGCACGACGTCGTCGATGCGGGCCATCTCATCGAGCGTAAGGTCGCCGACACCGGTGCCCGCATCGACGAGCAGGTCCGTGTCGACCAGGAACGAGGTGGTGCGGCAGTCTTTGGCGATGGCGCCCGAGCAACCCAGCACACGAACCTGCATTGTGAGAGACCCCTCGTATGTGTCTGCCGTCATTTGGTTTCGAACCGGGTTGCACCGTCCCAATCAGGGTCCTGCGGGCGCAACGCCATTGAGGCTAAACGCTGGGCGTAGAGCTGGTAAAGGACTTTTTTTGCGTCCGCGGCGAGCAGGGGAGCCAGCAAGTTTCGGCCCACCGCCCAGTCCTGCCGGCGGTAAGCCGCGAGCACTTCGCTCCAGCGGTCGAGCAACTGCTGAGTCTCTTTCGCCGCTTCGGGCGTGTGCGCGGCCAGGGGCGTAAAAACGGCAACGGCCTGTGCCTTGCCTTTGACGAGCACGCTGTCGAGCTCTTGCCAGATGTAGCCGGGCGCCAGCTCGCGGGTGGCGCCGCTGGCGACGATTTCCATTCCGTAGTGCCCACTCAGGCCCTCGAGGCGGGATGCGAGGTTGACCGCATCGCCGACCACGGTATAGCTGCGGCGCGCGGTGGAGCCCATGTCGCCCACGCTCATCACGCCGCTGTTGATGCCGATGCCCACGCTGATCTCGGGGCGGCCGCTGGCGCGGTGGATGCGGTTGATGTCGTGCACGGCATCGGCCATGTCGAGCGCGGCGCGCACGGCGAGGGTGGCGTGGTCGGGCGTGTCGATGGGCGCGCCCCAGAAGGCCATGACGCAGTCGCCCATGTACTTGTCGACGGTGCCGCGGTGGGCGCTGATGACGTTGGTGAGCCGGCTGAAGACGGTGTTGAGAAAGGCCTGCAGCTCGGCCGGGGCCATTTGCTCCGACAGGCGGGTGAAGTCGCGCATGTCGCAGAACATGACGGTCATGGGCTTGCTCTCGGCGCGCATGCTGTAGCGGTCGGGGTGCGCCATCATTTCGTTGACGAGCTGGGGCGGCACGTAGGTGCCGAAAAGCCGTACCAGGCCGCGCCGCGCGCGCGATTCGACGAGGTAGCCCCAGCTCATGTTGAGCGCGAAGGCAAGCGCCGTCATGGCCAGGGCCGACGCCAGCGGCAGCACGAGGCCGTGGCTCGCGTACAGCCAGGTGTTGAGGCCGATCAGCACGGCGATCGCCCCCGCGGCCAGCAACACGGCGCGCGGCGCCGGCAGCAGCGACAGCCCGAAGGCCAGCACGAGCCCCGTCACGGCGACCATCAGCGTCTCGTAGCCCGAGGCGTAGTCGGGCACGCTGAGCAGCCGATGGTCGAGCAGGCCGGAGACGATGTTGGCATGCACTTCCACGCCCGGAAATGCGGCCTCGACCGGCGTGGCGCGCAGGTCTTGCAGGCCTGGGGCGGTGGCGCCCACGAGCACGATCTTGCCCTTCAGTTCGCCCGGCCCGAGCCGGCCCTCGAGCACGTCGGCGGCGGACACATAGCGGAACGACCCGCCGTCGGCACCGCCGGGGCCGCGGAACGGCACCTGCATGCTGCCCGTTGCGTCGACCGGTATGCGCAGGGGACCCACTCGCAGCGATTCGAGCTGCGGCTTGGCGCCGCCGGGCGCAAAGGCGGGCTGCACGGGCGGCAATCCGTTTGCGAGGCGGTAGACCGCGAGCGCGAGCGATTCGTAGTAGCCCGGCTGCGCCTTGTCGCCCTCGTAGCGGGCGATGAGCGGCACGCTGCGAATGACGCCGTCGCCGGTGGCGCCAACCAGCGTATTCAGGAATCCCGCAATGGGCGCGGCCTGCGCCAGCGCCGGCAGGCTGGCTCCGAAGCCATTCCAGTTGGTGGCGTAAATGCCGCGCGGGGGGAACGCCCCCTCCGGCAACGAGGGGGCAGGAGGCAGCTGTCCCTTGGCGCTCGGCGTCTCGGTCCGCGTGAAGTAGTAGCCCAGCGCGACGCGCTGGCCTTCGAGCGCCGCAGCGAGCGTGGCATCGTGATCGAGCGAGGGTGCAAGCCGCTCGACCTCGGCGGCCAGGCCCGGCATGCCGCCCAGCGGCCCGCTGGCGATTTCCCGCAGCCTGTCGAGGCCGGAGCTGCGGTCCGGTTCGAGGAACATGACGTCGAAACCGAGCACGGCCGCCTGCTGGCGGGCCATCAGTTCCGTGGTGAGACGGGCGATCTTGTCGCGCGCCCAGGGCCACTGCCCCTGGCGTGCCAGGCTGGCGTCGTCGACGTCGACGATCACGACGCGCGCATCGAACGTGCCCGGCATGGTGGCACGCAGGCGGATGTCGTAGATCAGCCGATCAAGGCGTTCGAGTGCGCTCAGCTGCCACGCGCCGGTGGCATGCGCCAGCGCCAACAGCACCGGCAGCAACGTGATGGCGATACGCGGCCAGTGCCGTCGAAGCCCTCTCACGGCGCTGCACTCGTATGGGCTTTGCCGCAACAGGCCGGAAGAAAAAGCGGCTCAGATGCGCACGAACTGCATGCGTGTGGCACCGCCGAGCTCGAGCACGTCGTGCTCCTGCAGCGCGACCGCCTCGGCCCCCAGTTGCTGGCCGTTGAGCATGACGCGTCCTTCGACACCCGCGGCCACGTAGCCCGTGCGCCGGCGCGTGACCACCGCCACCGCGACACCGGGCTTGCCGATGGTGGTGACGACCTTCTGCAGCGCGACGTCCTGCCCCTCGTTGGCGCCGGAGAGCACGCGCAGCACCGGAACGCCGAGTTCGACCAGCGCGCCCGATTCCGTGGGTGCCGACGACAGGGGCATGTTCCCCGACAGGAACTCGGCCGATGCGGTGCGGACCGAGCTGGCGCTGACGGCCAGGTTGCTGCGCGCGCGGAAATGGATGCGGCAGCCGCCGACCTCGACGACATCGTTGTCCTTGAGCGCCTGCTTCTGGATGGCGAGCGCATTGACGTAGGTGCCGTTGGTGCTGTTGAGATCTTCAATTTCGACTTCGCCACCGCTCATGTGCAGCACGGCGTGTTCGCCGCTGACCGCCAGATTGTCGATCACGATGTCGTTGTAGGCACGGCGTCCCAGTGTCGTGCGCTCCTTGGCAAGCGCCACTTGCCCGATGACAACGCCATCGACCGAAATGATCATCCTCGGCATTGCCGCCCCCCGGTATCCAAAGCTTGAAAGACGACAAGCGCATCGGCGTGATGCCGCCGGAGCCTGCTACCTGGCCGTGCGAGGCGCCTATGCAACGCTCGCGCTGGCCAGGACAACAGAGATGTTGTCCCGTCCGCCATTCTCGTTGGCAATTTCAACCAAAAGTGATGCTTTTTTCTGAAGCCCGACATCGTGTCCTAGAAGCGTGAAAAGCTGCTCGTCCGAAACCATCTCGCTGAGCCCGTCGGAGCAGAGCATATAGAGATCGCCCGGTCTTGCGCTGTGTTCGTGCATTTCCAGCAAGACCTGGGCCTCCACGCCCACGGCGCGGGTCACCAGGTTGCGCGTGGGCGAATTCAGGGCTTCCTCGGCGGTGATGGCGCCGGCGTCGAGCTGCTGCTGGCGCAGCGAGTGATCACGCGTGAGCAGTTCCAGCTTGTTGTTGCGCACGCGGTAGCACCGCGAGTCGCCGATGTGGCCAACCACCACGCGCTGCGGCCGGAATGCCGCCAGCACCAGGGTCGTTCCCATGCCCTGCAGTTCGGGGTTGGTCGTGCCGGCATGCAGGATCGAGCCGTTGGCCTCGTCCGTGGCTGCCTGCAGCGCCCGCCGGACCACGCGGGCAGGCGCCTGCATCCCGGCCTGGGCGAACCAGCGGCCGAAGCTGGCGTGCATCAGGGAGACGGCCATCGCGCTGGCCACTTCGCCGCCCTTGTAGCCGCCCATGCCGTCGGCCAGCAAGGCCAGCCCGAGGGCGGGGTCCACGTGCACGGCGTCCTCGTTATGGGCGCGCGTTCGCCCGACGTCGGTCAGGGAGGCGAATTCCCAGGTCAGCGCGGGGCGAGTGGAGAACATGGAAACGCCGACACTCGCCATGGTTTGTCAGTACTGACTTCTTGAAAACTCAATGAGCAGCGGCACGTGCGCGCCGTTGCAGCAAGCGGCCGCCAGCCACGACGAACACCGCACCGGCAGCAGCAGCCGCGTAGTGCAACCAGGGATTGGCCGCCAGCGTGTCGCGCAGGATCGCGTCTTGCACGATGGTTTCGCCGCCGACCCAGCCGATCAGCGCAGCACCCAGCATGACGATGATCGGGAAGCGTTCCATGAGCTTGATCATGAGCGTGCTGCCGAAAATCACCAAGGGAATGCTGATCGCCAGGCCGAGGACCAGCAGCACCATGCTGCCCTGCGCGGCGGCCGCGACGGCAATCACGTTGTCCAGGCTCATCACCAGGTCGGCCAGCAGGATGGTGCGCACCGCGGCCATCATGCTGCCGTATTCCTTGGACTCGCCCTCGCCCTCGTCTTCCTCGCTCAGCAGCTGCAGGCCGATCCACAGCAGCAGCAGGCCGCCGATGATCTGCAGGTAAGGCAGGGCGAGCAGCTTGGCTGCCACCACCGTGAGCACGATACGCAGCACCACGGCCGCGCCCGAGCCGAAGAGCACGGCCTTTTTCTGCTGCGCCGGCGGCAACGACCGCGCCGCCATGGCGATCACCACCGCGTTGTCCCCCGACAGGATGATGTTGATCCAGACGATCTTGAGCAGACCCAGCCAGAAATCGGTGCTTTGAAGAATTTCCATGTCTCTGATCCCACTGTGTTTTATTGAAAAAAGCGCCCGCAATCGAGTGCGGGCGCTTTTCTGTTTCTGCGTGGTCCTCTCATGACCCGGCTCTGCGGCCGGTGTCGCGGGGCCGTCTCTTAGAGCTGCGCCTTGAGCAGCTTGGCCAGTTCCGAGAAGTTGCGCGTCACGGTGAAGCCGCATTCTTCCATGATGGCCAGCTTGGCATCGGCCGTGTCGGCACCGCCCGAGATCAGCGCGCCGGCGTGGCCCATGCGCTTGCCGGGAGGGGCGGTGACACCGGCGATGAAGCCCACGACCGGCTTCTTCATGTGCTCCTTGCACCAGCGGGCTGCGTCAGCTTCGTCGGGGCCGCCGATTTCGCCGATCATGATGACCGCGTCGGTGTCCGGATCGTCGTTGAAGGCCTTCATCACGTCGATGTGCTTCAGGCCGTTGATCGGGTCGCCGCCGATGCCGACTGCCGACGATTGGCCCAGGCCGATTTCGGTCAGTTGAGCCACGGCTTCGTACGTCAGCGTGCCCGAACGGGAGACCACGCCGATGCGGCCCTTGCGGTGGATGTGGCCGGGCATGATGCCGATCTTGATTTCGTCGGGCGTGATGAGGCCGGGGCAGTTCGGGCCCAGCAGCAGCGTCTTCTTGCCGCCGGCCGCTTCCTTGGCCTTCATCTTGTTGCGCACTTCGAGCATGTCGCGAACCGGGATGCCTTCGGTGATGCAGATCGCCAGGTCCAGGTCGGCCTCGACGGCTTCCCAGATGGCGGCCGCGGCGCCTGCCGGCGGCACGTAGATCACCGACACGGTGGCGCCGGTCTGCGAAGCAGCTTCCTTCACCGAACCGAAGATCGGAATGTTGAAGATCGACTCGCCGGCCTTCTTCGGGTTCACGCCCGCCACGAAGGCGTTCTTGCCGTTCGCGTATTCCTGGCACTTTTCGGTGTGGAACTGGCCGGTCTTGCCGGTGATGCCTTGCGTGATGACTTTGGTGTCTTTGTTGATGTAGATCGACATGACTTGTTCCTTAGGCCTTCTTGACTGCTGCCACGACCTTCTGGGCCGCTTCCGCCATGGTGTCGGCGCTGATGATCGGCAGGCCTGAATCGGCCAGCAGCTTCTTGCCTTCGACTTCGTTGGTGCCCTTCATGCGAACGACCAGCGGCACTTGCAGGTTCACGGCCTTGCAGGCCGCGATCACGCCGGTGGCGATGGTGTCGCACTTCATGATGCCGCCGAAGATGTTCACGAGGATGGCTTCCACGTTCTTGTTCTTCAGCATGATCTTGAAGGCTTCGGTGACCTTCTCGGGGGTGGCGCCGCCGCCCACGTCCAGGAAGTTGGCCGGCTCGCCGCCGAACAGCTTGATGGTGTCCATGGTGGCCATGGCCAGGCCGGCACCGTTCACCAGGCAGCCGATGTTGCCGTCGAGGCTGATGTAGGCGAGGTCGAACTTCGAGGCTTCCACTTCGGCCGCGTCTTCTTCGTCGAGGTCGCGCAGGGCCACGATTTCGGGGTGGCGGAACAGCGCATTGCTGTCGAAGTTGAACTTGGCGTCCAGCGCCATGACCTTGCCCTTGCTGTCACGGTTGAGCGGGTTGATCTCGACCAGCGAGGCGTCCGTCTCCATGTAGCAGGTGTAGAGCTTCTTGAGGATGTCGACCGTCTGGGCGGTCGAATCGGCGGGCATGCCGATGCCGTCGGCGATCTGCTTGGCCTGTTCGTCGGTCAGGCCCTTTTCGGGGTCTGCGAACACGGTGATGATCTTCTCGGGCGAGGAGTGGGCCACTTCCTCGATGTCCATGCCGCCTTCGCTCGAAGCGATGAAGGCCACCTTCTGGGTGGCGCGGTCGGTCACGGCCGAGACGTAGTATTCCTTGTTGATGTCGGCGCCGTCTTCGATGTAGAGGCGGCGGACCTTCTGGCCTTCGGGGCCGGTCTGGTGCGTCTTGAGCTGCATGCCGAGGATTTCGCCGGCGAGCTTCTTGACGTCTTCGATGGACTTGGCGACTTTGACGCCGCCGCCCTTGCCGCGGCCACCCGCGTGGATCTGGGCCTTGACGACCCAGACCGGGCCTCCAAGTTTCTGGGCGGCTTCGACTGCCTCCTGAACCGTATAGGCCGGGATGCCGCGCGGCACCGGCACGCCGAACTTGGCAAGGATTTCCTTGCCTTGGTACTCGTGAATCTTCATGAGGGATGTCTCTCGGAAGGAGGAGGTTGAGAACAGGAGATCTGGGGTCTGAGGCTTCGTTGGCTCTGTTGCTCGCGGGCGACGGCAGCCTGACGGCTGGGGGCGGCGAACAACCGCGGACTGTATCATGGTGCGCCGCACCAATACCGTACGCGGGTTTGCGGTCAATACGTACTTTCTTCTAGCCACCCGAGCACACTCCATCATGGCCAAGGTTTTCATCGACGGCGAAGCCGGTACCACCGGCCTGCAGATTCGCGAACGGCTCCAGGCGATGTCGCAGATCGAACTCGTGAGCATCGCGCCCGAGCTGCGAAAAGACGCCAATGCCAAGCGCGACCTGATGGCCGGCGTCGACCTGGTGGTGCTGTGCCTGCACGACGACGCGGCGCGCGAATCGGTCGCACTGATCGATCAGCTGCCCGGCAGGAAGCCCAAGATCATCGACGCCTCCACGGCGCACCGCATCGCCCCGGGTTGGGTGTTCGGCTTCCCCGAACTGGTGGAAGGCCACTGGCAGGCCGTGGCCAAGGCCGAGCGCGTCGGCAACCCGGGCTGCTACGCCACCGGCGCCATCGCCATGGTGCGTCCGCTGGTCGACGCGGGCCTGCTGCCCGCCGATTTCCCGATCTCGCTGCCCTCGGTGAGCGGCTACTCGGGCGGCGGCCGGACCATGATCGAGGCCCATGAAAAGGGCGAAGCCCCGCTGTTCGAGACCTACGCGCTGGGCCTGAAGCACAAGCACATCCCCGAAATCATGACCTACACCGGCCTCACCCGCCGGCCGGTCTTCATCCCGTCGGTGGGCAACTTCAAGCAGGGCATGCTGGTGCAACTGCCGCTGCACCTCGACCTGCTCCCGGGCAAGCCGAAGGCCGGCGACCTGCAGGACGCGCTGGCCGCGCATTACGCGCGCAGCAACACGCCCGAAAAATTCGTGAAGGTGCTGCCGCCCACCGAGGACGGCAAGCTCGATGCGTTGGCGCTCAACGACACCAACGAGCTCGAGATCCGCGTGTTCCCGAACGAAGACCACCGCCATGCCGTGGTGATCGCCCGCCTCGACAACCTCGGCAAGGGCGCCAGCGGCGCCGCGGTGCAGAACCTGAAGCTGATGCTGGCGCTCTGAGCGCCGCGCTTCCTCGTCAGTTCACCAGCCAGAGTCCAACGCCCAGCAGCGCCGCGTGCGCGCCCAGCGCGATGTAGAGCGGCTTGCGCGAGGGTGTCGCCATGTCCTGCAGCGTCTCGCGGATGCGGCGCGTGAGCAAGGCACGCAGGGCCGGGTCCTGCGCAGCGCCCTCGCCCACCGGCGGCTCGCCATGCTCGGCGCGGCTTTGCTGCCACTCGGCGAGCATCTCGCTCAGCGGCAGCCGGTCGAGCACGAAGCTCACCACCGAACGCACCGCCCTGCCCTCGCCCAGCACCGGCGCGAGCTGCTTGCTCAAGGCATCGATCGACAGCCATTCGGCTGCGCGCTGCAGGGTGCCGTGGGCACGCGGCATCGCCTCGATGCGCCCGGCAATCGCGCCGCCGAGCCGCTGCGACACCGCCTCGCCACGCGCCGCGACCAGGTGCTGCATTGCACGCGCGCGGCCCTGCTGCACGCCGAGCATCGCGTAGACGGCCACGAACAGCAGCAGCAAAACGGCCACCAGCAGCGGCGGCGAGGTGACGAGCGCGAGGATGGCGCCAGCCCCACCGGCACGCGCCGCCGTGTTGCCCGGCCCGTGCAGTTGGCCCAGATAGAAGAAGAAAACGCCGCCGCCCAGAATCAGGCCGAGGAGACTGCCCTTGATCACGGAGCCGGCGAAGGAAAGGCCGGCCTTGGCGCCGGTGCGAACGAGAGACGGCTGGCCGATGGGCTCAGGTGACACGGAAAAGCTCCTCCAAAAGTGACGGCCGGTCCTTCTTGTGGGCTGCAGTGCGAGCTGCCGGCGCGCGGTGGATCATGCCATTGGCGCTCCACACCATAATCGCGCACCCATCTACACGAGGAGGATTCCATGGCCATCAAATTCCAGAAGCCGACCGCGGCATTCGTCGCCGCTTCCTGGGCCGCGCTGCTCATCGGCGCCATCGTCTACCTGATCGGGCTGTGGAACGCCTCTATGCAGCTCAACGAGAAGGGCTACTACTTCACCATCCTGATGTACGGCCTGTTCTCCGCCGTGTCGCTGCAGAAGACCGTGCGCGACCGCCTCGAAGGCACGACCGTGACCGGCATCTACTACGGCCTGTGCTGGATCTCGCTGCTGCTGTCGGTCGCCCTGCTCGCCGTTGGCCTGTTCAATGCCACGCTGGCTGCCAGCGAGAAGGGCTTCTATGCCATGGCATTCCTGCTGAGCCTGTTCGGTGCGGTCGCGGTGCAGAAGAATGTGCGCGACATCGCCGCGCACAAGAGCGAGACGCCCTCGCTCGACGAAGTGCCCGAAGCGAACTGATCCAGCCTGCCTCGGGACGATTGCGCAGCGTCATTCGCCGGCCTCATCGAAATCGCTCCTGAGCACCTTCGACACGACCGCACCTGAAAAGCCCCGCGCCATCAGGAACCGCATCTGCTTCGCCCGCTCCTTCGCATCGGCGGGCGGGGCGTCGAAGCGGCGCCGCCACAGGGCGGTGGCGCGCTCGACTTCGGTGTCTTGCAACCCGGCCACCGCCTCGGCAATGGCCTCGGGCGCGATGCCCTTGGCCTGCAGTTCCTGCTTGACGCGCAGCGCACCCGAGCGGGCGGCGCGCTGGTTGAGCACCGAGGCCACCACGCGCGGCTCGCTGATGAAGTCCTTTGCGGCCAGCTCGTCGAGCGCCTTCGCCAGCGTGCCGGGCTCTTCTTCATGCCTGGCCAGCTTGCGCTCCAGTTCCGCGCGCGAATGTTCGCGCTGGCTCAGCAGGCGCAGTGCGCGGCCTTTGAGGGACGGGGCGTTGAATGCCATGCGGGGGTCGCTCGCGCGGCCCCCGGGGAGCCGCGCCTGTACTTACTCGCCCTTGTCGGCCTTGTCCGCCTTCGCGGCCTTCTGCGGCTTCTCGGGCGTGGCGCCGGCATCGGCGGCCAGCAGCGGGATGCCCAGCGATTCGCGCACCTTGTTCTCGATCTCGCGCGACAGCTCGGGGTTCTCGCGCAGGAACTCGCGGGCGTTGTCTCGGCCCTGGCCGATCTTCTCGCCGTTGTAGGCGTACCAGGCGCCCGACTTGTCGACGATCTTGGCCGTGACGCCCATGTCGATGATCTCGCCCTCGCGGCTGATGCCCTCGCCGAACAGGATGTCGAACTCGGCCGTCTTGAACGGCGGCGACACCTTGTTCTTCACCACCTTCACCTTGGTTTCGTTGCCGATGGCCTCGTCGCCTTTCTTGATGGTGCCGATGCGGCGGATGTCCAGGCGCACCGAGGCGTAGAACTTCAGCGCATTGCCGCCGGTGGTGGTTTCGGGCGAACCGAACATCACGCCGATCTTCATGCGGATCTGGTTGATGAAGATGACCATGCAGTTGGTCTTCTTGATGGTGGCGGTGAGCTTGCGCAGCGCCTGGCTCATCAGGCGGGCCTGCAGGCCGGGCAGCGAGTCGCCCATCTCGCCTTCGATTTCGGCCTTGGGCGTGAGCGCGGCGACGGAGTCGACCACGATCAGGTCAACAGCGCCCGAGCGCACCAGGGAGTCGACGATTTCGAGCGCCTGCTCGCCGGTGTCGGGCTGGCTGATGAGCAGGTCGGACAGGTTCACGCCGAGCTTCTGGGCGTATTGCACGTCGAGCGCGTGCTCGGCATCGACGAAGGCGCAGGTGCCGGCCTGCTTCTGCATGGCGGCGATGACCTGCAGCGTGAGCGTGGTCTTGCCCGACGACTCAGGGCCGTAGATCTCGATGACGCGGCCGCGCGGCAGGCCGCCGACGCCCAGCGCGATGTCCAGGCCCAGCGAACCGGTGGAGACCACCTGGATGTCTTCGAGCGCCTCGCCTTCGCCGAGCCGCATGATCGTGCCCTTGCCGAACTGCTTTTCGATCTGGGCCAGTGCGGCCTGGAGGGCCTTGGCCTTTTCACTGTTGGCGACCGAGATGCTTGCGCCCTTGACGACTGCGTCCATGTGGAAACTCCTTGAATATCAACGGTTTGTGTTGGGTTTCAATCCATCTGCTTTTAATTACAGGCTGGATGCTTGAACAGTAGTGTAGGGGTTCATTGACTCGAGTAAACCCATTTTTTGGTCAGTTTGCTTTACCATTTGGCGCCATGTCCGAAGCCGCGTTCCCGACCGATCCCGACGCCTGGCGCCAGACCCACCTGGGCCGCCTGCTGGGCCACGCGATGCGCCGCTTCGACGAGCGCGTGCTGGAGCTGATGGCACATGACGTCGGCGTGCCGCTGGCACTGTCGAACCTCGCGGCGCGCGCGCAGGTGAGTGCGGCGCACATCCACATCACGCGCCATCTGGCACGCGAAGGCTCGCGCCTGACCGAACTGGCAGAGCGCGCCGGCATGACCAAGCAGGCCATGGGCGCGCTGGTCGACCAGTGCGAAGCCTGGGGGCTGGTGACGCGCGGGCCCGACCCGCTGGACGCGCGGGCGCGGCGCGTGCTGTTCACGGCCGACGGCCTGGCCTGGCTCGACGCCTTCCGCAGTGCGGTGACGCAGGCCGAAGGCGAGTTCCGCGGCAGCGTGGGAAACGACATTGCCACCGTGGTAACCATCGGACTCGAAGCCTATACGGCGGGCTAGACTCCCAGGCGGAGACCAACGCGCGCCAAGGGGCGCCGACACAGCCGGAGGTGGCGCATATGCGGATTCTGATTGCCGAAGACGACCAGGTGCTGGCCGATGCCCTGCTGCGCAGCCTGCGCACCTCGGGCGCGGCGGTCGACCACGTGGCGAACGGCTCGCAGGCCGACACCGCCCTCATGACGCACGACGAATTCGACCTGCTGATCCTTGATCTCGGGCTGCCCAACCTGCACGGCATCGAGATCCTCAAGCGCCTGCGCGCGCGCGGCTCGCAGCTGCCGGTGCTGGTGCTCACGGCGGCCGACAGCGTGGAGGAACGCGTCAAGGGCCTGGACCACGGCGCCGACGACTACATGGCCAAGCCCTTCAGCCTGCAGGAACTCGAGGCGCGCGTACGCGCCCTCACCCGGCGCGGCATGGGCACCACCAGCAACACGATCCGCCACGGCCCGCTGGTCTACGACCAGGCCGGCCGCGTGGCGACCATCGACGGCAAGATGATCGAGCTGTCGGCACGCGAACTCGGCTTGCTCGAAGTGCTGCTGCAGCGCGCCGGCCGGCTGGTGAGCAAGGACCAGCTGGTCGACCGCTTGTGCGAATGGGGCGAGGAGGTGAGCCTCAACGCCATCGAGGTCTACATCCACCGCCTGCGCAAGAAGATCGAGAAGGGCCCCGTGCGCATCGCGACGGTGCGCGGGCTGGGCTACTGCCTCGAGAAGATCCAGCCCTGATGCTCCTTGCCAAGCGCGAAGCCTTGGGGCAAGCCCAGTGAAGCTTTTCCAGCGCGCGCAGCGCTCCCTGTTCGGCGAGATCCTCGACTGGATGCTCACGCCGCTTCTGCTGCTGGTGCCCGTGAGCATCGGCGTCACGTGGCTGGTGGCGCAGGGCATTGCCAACGCGCCCTTCGACCGCGCGCTCGAGCACAACGTGAAGGCCCTGGCCGAGCTGGTGACGGTGAAGGACGGGCACACGCAGTTCGCGCTGTCGCAGTCGGCGCGCGAGATCCTGCGGGCCGACGACACCGGCCACGTGTACTACCAGCTGTTCGACGGGCACGACACGCTGCTGAGCGGCGAGCGCGACATTCCGCTGCCCGGGCTCGACGAGCCGCTGCCGCCCGGCCAGGTGTTCCTGCACAACAGCGACGTGCACGGCAAGCCGGTGCGCGTGGCCTCCCTGTGGATCGCCAGCGGCGCCGAGGACGTGCCGCCCTCGCTGCTGCAGCTGGCCGAGACGCGCGAGAAGCAGTCGGTGCTCGCGGCCGAGATCATCAAGGGCGTGCTGCTGCCGCAGTTCGCGATCCTGCCGCTGGCGGTGTTGCTGATCTGGCTGGCGCTGGTGCGCGGCATCAAGCCGCTGTCGGTGGTGGAGGCGCGCATCCGCGAGCGGCGCCCGGGCGACCTGAGCCCGCTCGACGAATCGTCGGTGCCGCAGGAAGTGGTGCCGCTGGTGTCCTCGGTCAACGAGCTGCTGGACAAGCTCAACGATTCGATCGGCACGCAGAAGCGATTCCTGGCCGACGCGGCGCATCAGTTGAAAACGCCGCTGGCGGGCCTGCGCATGCAGGCCGACCTGGCGCAGCGCGAAGGCGCCAATGCCGACGAACTGAAGCAGTCGCTCAAGCAGATCGGCCGTGCGAGCAAGCGCGCCACGCACACCGTGAACCAGCTGCTGTCGCTGGCTCGCGCCGAGGGCAACAGCGCCAACGCGCACCACCAGCCCTGCGACCTGGCGCGGCTCACCATCGAGGTGGTGCGCGAGGCCGTGCCGCGCGCGATCGAGAAGCGCATCGACCTGGGCTACGACGGCGCCGAGGCCGGGGCGCCGGGCGTGGTGTTCGACGGCAACGCGACGCTGCTGAAGGAGCTGGTGCGCAACCTCGTCGACAACGCGATCAACTACACGCCCTCGACGCCGCAGCGCCCGGGACTGATCACCGTGCGCGTGCTGGCCGACCCCTTCGGCCACGTGCTGCTGCTGCAGGTGGAAGACAACGGCCCAGGCATCGCCGAGAGCGACCGCGAGCTGGTGTTCGAGCCCTTCTACCGCGTGCTCGGCAACGAGGCCGACGGCTCGGGGCTGGGGCTGCCGATCGTGCTGGAGATCGCGAACCAGCATCGCGCGCAGGTGAAGCTGGAGGATGCGCATCCCGGCAAGCAGCCGCCGGGCGCGCTGTTCACGGTGCGCTTCGAGAGCGAGACGCCCTCCTGACCCGCTGGATCAGGGCGTCGGCGCGCCGGTTCTAGCTTCCTTGCGGATCTGCAGCCATTCAGGATGGATCTGCCGCGCCACGCGCTGCGGCTCGCGTTCGCTGAGCGCGGCGGGCGCCAGGCCGAAGCCGGCGAGATCGCCGCGCGCCCACAGGAAATAGCCGGCGTTGGCAATCAGCAGAACGACGAGCAAAAGGCGCAGCTTCATGCGGATCAGAACCCCATGCCGCGAGGGCGCACGCTGACTTCGTCGCTGGAGACCAGTTGCAGGCCGGCGTCGGTGCGCACCTGCAGCTCGCCGCCCCAGGCCACGCCTTCGCACAGCCCGGCGGTGCCGTCGCTGAGCGCCACTTCGCGGCCGCGCAGCACGTCGCGTGCGGCAAAGCGCTCAGCGAACGGCGCGAAGCCCCTGGCCTCGAAGTCGAGCACGCTGCGCACCAGCGGCTCGGCCAGTTCGTGCAGCACCTCGGGCGCGGTGGCCTCGGGACGCCACTGGCGCAGCCAGGCCGGCGGCGTGCGCATGCCATCGGCTTCGCGCGCGCCGATGTTGATGCCGATGCCGATCACGAGGTAGCGCGACGCATCCGGCCGGCCGGTGGACGGCAGCGCGGTCTCGATGAGGATGCCGGCCAGCTTGCAGTCGCCGACCCACACGTCGTTGGGCCACTTGAGGCCGGTCTTGTGAACGCCCGAGGGGTCGAGGCTTTCGGCCACGGCAACGCCGACGGCCAGCGACAGGCCCGACCAGTCGGCCGGCGCGAGCGGCAGGCCGAGAGAGAAGGTCAGCGACGCGGGCTCTTCGTTCTGCTGCGCGCTCTGCCAGGGCCGCCCAAGGCGGCCGCGCCCCGCAGTCTGGCGCTCGGCCACGAGCAGCACGGGCTCGACACGGCCGCCGCGCGCGCGGCGCATCAGCTCGGTGTTGGTGGAATCGATTTCGGCCACGGCCTCGACGGCGAAGCCGGGCAGCAGCGGCGCAACCGCCGCGGCGATCCGGTCTTCGAACCAGTCGGCCGTTGTGCTGCTGCTCATGGTCAATCCTTGTCGGATTTGTCCTTCTTCGCGGATTTTTTCTCCGATTTCTTGCCGGCTTTTTTCTCGGCCTTCTTTTCAGCCTTCTTCGCTTCTTTTTTCTCGGCCTTTTTCTTTTCGGCCTTCCTGGCTTTCTTCTTCTTTTTCTTCTCGTCGTCCTTGGGCGTCAACAGCGTGCCGCGGCACTGCTCCGAGCCGCACCAGCAGGGAAATTCGGACAGGAGTTTCGGCGTGTACGGCTCGTCGATGATCAGGCCGTAGTCGTAATTGAGTTCTTCGCCCGCAGAGATGTTTCGCAGCGCCTTGATATAAACGCGCCCATCGACTTCGTCTGCTTCGCAATTCGGTTCGCACGAGTGATTGATCCAGCGCGCATCGTTGCCCTTGACGTTGCCGTCGATCACACGCCCGTCGTCGATGTGGAAGTAGAAGGTGTGGTTCGGCTGGGCCGGGTCGTGCGGATGGCGGCGCAGCGCCTCTTTCCAGCTGATGACCTCGCCCTTGTATTCGATCAGCGTCTCGCCTTCGGCCAGGTCCTGCACGGCGAAGACACCGTTGCCGTGGACATCCGAGCGCCGCATCTGGATGCGGCGGCCGGCGGAAAGTGGGGATTTGGAAGGCATCGCCGAAGTCTGTTAGTTTGAATATGCACACATGCGCGTGTGCGCGTGTGCACACGCGGGAAGCCGCAGAGTATAGAGAGCCCTTAGATGACAAAGACTTTGGTAATCGCAGAAAAACCGTCGGTGGCACAGGACATCGTCCGCGCCCTCACGCCGGTGGCAGGGAAATTCGACAAGCACGACGAGCATTTCGAGAACGAAAGCTACGTCGTGACCAGCGCCGTGGGCCACCTGGTCGAGATCCAGGCGCCCGAGGAGTTCGACGTCAAGCGGGGCAAGTGGAGCTTTGCCAATCTCCCCGTGATCCCGCCGCACTTCGACCTGAAGCCGGTCGACAAGACCAAGACGCGCCTGAACGCCGTGGTCAAGCAGGCCAAGCGCAAGGACGTGACGCAGCTCATCAACGCCTGCGACGCGGGCCGCGAGGGCGAGCTGATCTTCCGCCTGATCGAGCAGTACGCCGGCGGCAAGTCGGGCCTGCACAAGCCGGTGAAACGGCTGTGGCTGCAGTCGATGACGCCGCAGGCGATCCGCGACGGCTTCGACGCGCTGCGCACCGAGAAGCAGATGCAGGGCCTGGCCGACGCCGCGCGTTCGCGCTCCGAGGCCGACTGGCTCGTGGGCATCAACGGCACGCGCGCCATGACGGCGTTCAATTCGCGCGACGGCGGCTTCTTCCTCACGACCGTGGGCCGCGTGCAGACGCCCACGCTTTCCGTCGTGGTGGAGCGCGAGGAGCAGATCCGCAAGTTCGTCTCGCGCGAGTACTGGGAAATCCACGGCAGCTTCGCGGCCGAGGCCGGCGAGTACCCGGGCAAGTGGTTCAACCCCGACTGGAAGAAGGCCAACGCGCCGCTGCTGGCCAACGGCGAACCCGATCCCGAGCAGCGCGCCGACCGCGTGTGGAACGAGCACGACGCCCGCGCCATCGCCGACGCCTCGCGCGGCAAGCCCGCCACGGTGACGGAAGAGAGCAAGCCCACCACGCAAGCCTCGCCGATGCTGTTCGACCTGACCTCGCTGCAGCGCGAGGCCAACGGCCGCTTCGGCTTCTCGGCCAAAACCACGCTGGCGCTGGCGCAGAGCCTGTACGAGCGCCACAAGGCGCTGACCTATCCGCGTACCGATTCGCGCGCGCTGCCGGAAGACTATCTGCCCGTCGTCAAGCAGACCATGGGCATGCTCGCCAACAGCGGCATGAAGCACCTGGCGCCGTTCGCCCAGCAGGCGGTCGACGGCAACTACGTGAAGCCCAACAAGCGCATCTTCGACAACGCCAAGGTGTCGGATCACTTTGCGATCATCCCGACGCTGCAGGCGCCCAGCGGCCTGAGCGATGCCGAGCAGAAGCTCTACGACTTCGTGGTGCGCCGCTTCATGTCGGTGTTCTTCCCGAGCGCCGAGTACCAGGTGACCACGCGCATCAGCACGGTGGAGCAGGGCGGCAGGAAGTACCCCTTCCGCACCGACGGCAAGGTGCTGGTGAAGCCGGGCTGGCTGGCCATCTACGGCAAGGAAGCCCAGGACGACGAGAAGGAAGACGACAAGGACGGCAAGCGCCTCGTGCCGGTGAAGCCGGGCGAGATCGTGAAGGCCGAGTCGGTCGACACCAAGGGCCTGAAGACGCGCCCGCCGGCGCGCTACTCCGAAGCCACGCTGCTCGGCGCGATGGAAGGCGCGGGCAAGACCATCGACGACGACGAACTGCGCGAGGCCATGCAGGAGAAGGGCCTGGGCACGCCAGCCACGCGCGCGGCCACCATCGAAGGCCTGATCACCGAGAAGTACATGCTGCGCGAAGGCCGCGAGCTGATCCCCACGGCCAAGGCCTTCCAGCTCATGACGCTGCTGCGCGGCCTGGGTGTGGAAGAACTCTCCAAGGCCGAGCTGACCGGCGAGTGGGAGTACAAGCTCGCGCAGATGGAAAAGGGCGCGCTGAGCCGCGATGCCTTCATGCGCGAGATCGCCGAGATGACGGAGCACATCGTCAAGAAGGCGAAAGAGTACGACCGCGACACCGTGCCGGGCGACTATGCGACCCTGCAGACGCCGTGCCCCAACTGCGGCGGCGTGGTGAAGGAAAACTACCGCCGCTACGGCTGCGTCGGCAAGAGCGGCACGGGCGAGGATGCCTGCGGCTTCTCCTTCGGCAAGTCGCCGGCCGGGCGCACCTTCGAGGTGGCCGAGGCCGAGGCGCTGCTGCACGACAAGCACATCGGCCCGCTGGAAGGCTTCCGCTCCAAGGCCGGCTGGCCCTTCACCTCCGAGATCATTCTCAAGTTCGACGAGGAGGCGAAGAACTGGAAGCTGGAGTTCGACTTCGGCGACGACAAGAACGGCGACACCGGCGAGATCGTCGACTTCAGCGAGCAGGACACCGTGGGCCCGTGCCCGGTGTGCGGCGCGCCGGTGTTCGAGCACGGCAGCAACTACGTCTGCGAGAAGTCGGTGCCGACGAATGCGCAGCCGACGCCCAGCTGCACCTTCAAGACCGGCAAGATCATCCTGCAGCAGCCGGTGGAGCGCGCGCAGATGGAAAAGCTGCTCGCCACCGGCAAGACCGACCTGCTCGACAAGTTCGTGAGCATGCGCACGCGCCGCGCCTTCAAGGCCTTCCTGACCTGGAACGCCGAAGAGGGCAAGGTGACCTTCGAGTTCGCGCCGCGCGAGGGCGGCAGCAAGTTCCCGCCGCGCAAGACCTTCGGCAAGGCCGCGCCCGCGGCCAAGAAGGCGGCGGCGAAGAAGACGCCCGCCGCGAAGAAGGCCCCGGCAGCGAAGAAGGCAGCCGCGCCGCGCAAGCCCGGCGCGGGCTTGAAGCCCAGCGACTCGCTGGCCGCGGTGATCGGCGCCGAACCGGTGGCGCGCACCGAGGTCATCAAGAAGCTGTGGGACTACATCAAGGCCAACGGCCTGCAGGATGCGGCCAACAAGCGCGCGATCAACGCCGACGCCAAGCTCAAGCCGGTGTTCGGCAAGGACCAGGTGACGATGTTCGAGCTCGCGGGCATCGTCGGCAAGCATCTTTCGGCGCCCTGAGCCATGCGGCGCCGACATCTCGCCGCCGGCCTGGCTGCAGCGATGCTGCTGGGCACAGCCTGCCTCGCACAAGCCGCGGCCTGGCCTGACAAGCCCGTCAGGCTGATCGTGCCCTTCCCGCCGGGACAGGCCACCGATATCTTCGCCCGCGCGCTCGCCGAACAGCTCGGCAAACGGCTGGGCCAGCCGGTGATCGTCGACAACAAGGCCGGTGCCGGCAGCAACATCGGCACCGAGTTCGTGGTGCGCTCACAGCCCGACGGCTACACGCTGGTGGTGGCCGGCAGCGCGATGGCGGTGAACCAGACGCTCTATGCCAAGCCGGGCTTCGACCCGCGCAAGGACCTGGTCGGCATCTCGCTGATCGCCAAGGTGCCGCTGGTGTTCCTCGCCACGCCCGAGAGCGGCATCCGAACGCTGGCCGACCTCACGACGCGCGCCAAGGCCGAGCCCGGGCGGCTGAGCTACGCGAGCGCCGGCATCGGCGGCACGCAGCATCTCTCGGGCGAGATGTACAAGTCGGCGGCGCACGTGTTCATCACGCACATTCCGTACCGCGGCAGCGGACCCGCGCAGTCGGACTTCCTGGGCAACCAGATTCCGCTGATGGTCGACTCGGTGACGGCCGCGCTGCCGCACATCAAGTCGGGCAGGGCGGTGGCGCTGGCCGTGACCTCGGCCACACGCTCCTCGCAATTGCCCGACGTGCCCACCGTGCGCGAAAGCGGCGTGGCGGGCACGAAGAACTTCGAGGCCGTGGGCTGGCTCGGCCTGATGGCGCCGCGCGGCACGCCACCCGACATCGTCGAGCGGCTCAACCGCGAAGTCACGGACATCCTGAAGAGCGAGCAGATGGCGCGTTTCATCCGCGAGCGCGGTTCCGAGCCCGCGCCCACGACGCCGGCCGAGTTCGACCGCTTCGTGGCGAGCGAGATCGGCGTCTGGGGCGCGGCGGTGAAGGCCTCTGGCGCGAAGCCGGAGTAGCAACGCAGCAAGGGCCGGGGCTGTTACAAGGCCAGCCGGGGCTGCGGCCTATAGTGGTCTGCAGTCCCACCCTTTCCTGGAGTTTTCCGTGAAGTCATTCATTGCAGCTGTGTTCGCCCTTGCGATGGGGGCCGTCCTGGCGGGCTGCGCCGGAACGGGCTCGGCCGGATCGTCGGGCTCCGCCGGTGCGTCGCCGGGCAGTGGTGTCACGGTGTTCGGCACCATCGATGCCGGCGTCAGCGGCAGCACGAACCGCTCCGACCGGCGCTAGGCCCGGCCGGCGGCCATCCTCCCGATCGCGTCAGCGCCGCAACAGCGCCTGTCGCAACACTCGCGCCGCGCGGTCGCGGATCTTGGCGGGGCCGGACCCCGGCGACGTCTTGGGCGCGACCCTGGCGGTCGCGCAGGCCCACAAGAAGTCATGCAGGATCGGCGTGTCGTCGACCGTCTCGGTGCTGCCGTACTTGTGGAACTCGGGATGCCACTGGGTCGCGGCGATGTAGCTGCGGCCCTTGTCGGACCGGCGGCGGATGGCCTCGGGCACGCGGTCGGGCAGGCTCCAGGCCTCGATCTCGAAGCCCGGTGCGAGCCCCTTGATGCCCTGGTGGTGGATGCTGTTGACGCGCGCCTTCTGCACCTGCGGAAAGAGCTTGGAAAGCCGCGTGCCCTGCACCAGCTCGATCTCGTGGAAGTTCTGGTCGTAGGTGACCGGGTCGCGGTGGCGCAGGCCGCCAGCGTGCTGGGCCTCGATGTCCTGGTAGAGCGTGCCGCCGAAGGCCACGTTGATGAGCTGCAGCCCGCGGCACACGCCGAAGATCGGCTTGCCGGCCTGCTCGAAGGCCTCGACCAGCGCGAGGTCGTAGAGGTCGCGGATCTGGTCGCCGATCCACGCATCCTTGAGCGGCACTTCGCCGTAGCTGCCGGGCCAGACGTCGGCACCGCCGTGCATCACGACACCGTCGAGCCACTCTGCGTAGTGTGAAAGCTTGGTGTCGCCGCGCGCGGTTTCGCCGGTGGGGCAGGGCACCATCACCACCATCGCGCCGGCGGACATGAGCCAATGCGCGATCGATTGCTCGACGTACTGCAGCGTCTTGTTGGTGAAGAGCGAGCGGGCCGGGTCGGCATGCGAGAAGCAGGCGGACAGGCCGATCTTGAGTCGGGCGGAAACAGGTTGTGTCATCGCGGGACTGTCGTCAGTGGGAACCGGACGATGGATGCGAAAAGGAAAGTCCATTTTGGCTCGTTGGCCTCTCGCACGGGGTCGGACGACACGCCAAGTATGCTTTCAACGCCGCCCCAACGAAGAAGGAAGACAAGCCGATGAAAACCATCAAGGGCCCCGCCATTTTTCTGGCCCAGTTCGCGGGAGACACCGCCCCGTTCGATACGCTCGACGGCATCGCCGGCTGGGCCGCCGGGCTGGGCTACAGGGGCGTGCAGATCCCGAGCTGGGACGCGCGCCTGTTCGACCTCCGGCGCGCCGCCGAGAGCAAGATCTACTGCGACGAGGTGAAGGGCACGCTGGCAAAGCACGGTCTGGAGATCACCGAACTCTCGACGCACCTCCAGGGCCAGCTGGTGGCGGTGCATCCGGCCTACGACGCGGGCTTCGACGGCTTCGCGGCGCCCGAGGTGCGCGGCGACCCGGTGCGGCGGCAGCAGTGGGCGGTCGAGCAGCTGCACTTCGCGGCCAAGGCCTCGGCCAACCTGGGCCTCACGGCGCACGCGACCTTCTCGGGCGCGCTGGCCTGGCCGTACCTGTATTCGTGGCCGCCACGCCCGCCGGGCCTCGTCGAGCAAGCCTTCGACGAACTCGCGCGCCGCTGGCGGCCGATCCTCGACGCCTTCGACGCCGTGGGCGTGGACGTGGGCTACGAGATCCACCCCGGCGAAGACCTGCACGACGGCGTGAGCTACGAGATGTTTTTGGAGCGCGTGAACAACCACCCGCGCGCCTGCCTGCTGTACGACCCGAGCCACTTCATGCTGCAGCAGCTCGATTACCTGGCCTACATCGACCACTACCACGAGCGCATCAAGATCTTCCACGTGAAGGACGCCGAGTTCAACCCGACCGGCAAGCAGGGCGTGTACGGCGGTTTCCAGAGCTGGATCAACCGGGCCGGGCGCTTCCGCTCGCTGGGTGATGGGCAGGTGAACTTCAAGGCCATCTTCTCGAAGCTGGCGCAGTACGACTTTCCGGGCTGGGCGGTGCTGGAGTGGGAGTGCTGCATCAAGCACCCGGAAGACGGCGCGCGCGAGGGCGCAACGTTCATCGCCGACCACATCATCCAGGTGGCGGACCGGGCCTTCGACGACTTCGCGGCGGGCGGGGTGGACGTGGCGGCCAACAGGCGGACGCTCGGAATCGCCTGACCTGACCGTCAGAGCAACGCGACCAGCCGACGGATCGCGCCATCGATCTGCTGCTCGGCGATCAGCCCGTAGCCGAAGGCGAGGCCGTTGGACACGCCGGGCGCGTGCGGATCGAGCGCGAAACGCGAGAGCGGCGGCAGCGTGATGCCGGCCGCGGCGGCGCGCTCCACCACCGCATCGGCGCGCGTACCGCCGTGCAGCCGGGCCGACAGGTGCAGGCCGGCGTCCGAAGGAATCACTTCGAGCCGGCCCGCACCGTGGCGTGCCAGGGCCTCGAGCAATGCGGTGCGCCGCGCGCCGTAGAGCCTGCGCATCTTGCGGATGTGGCGCGCCAGGTGCCCTTCGGCGATGAAAGCGGCCAGCGTCTCCTGGCCCAGCACCGGGCCGTGCCAGTCGGCCAGTTCGCGCGCGCGCACCAGCGCCGCGCGGGCCCAGGGCGGCGCCACCACGAAGCCCAGCCGCAGCGCGGGGAACAGGCTCTTGGAAAAGGTGCCGATGTAGAAGACCGACTCGGCGCGGTCGAGCGTCTGCAGCGCATCGAGCGGGCGGCCGGCGAAGCGAAATTCGCCGTCGTAGTCGTCCTCGATGACGACCGCGTTGCGCGCCCGCGCGAAGGCCAACAGGGCGGCACGGCGCGGTGGCGACATCGCCACGCCGGTGGGGAATTGGTGCGAGGGGGTCACGCAGACCACGCGGGCCTCGGGCGGAATGCGGTCCACGCACATGCCTTCGTCATCGGTCGGCACGGTCACCACTTTCGCGCCAGCGGCCAGCATGGCTTCGCGCAGCGAAGGATAGAACAGCTGCTCGACCGCGACCACCGTGCGCCCCGGCACGACGAGGATGCGCGCGAGCAGCCCGAAGGCCTGCTGCGCGCCGGCCGTGACCACGATGTCACCGGCGGTGCAGCCGACGGCGCGGGTGAACGACACGTGCTTCGCGATGGCCTCGCGCAGCGCGCCCTGGCCCTGCGGGTCGGCGTAGTCGGCGGTCTGGCGTGCGACGCGTCGCAGCGCGCGGTCGCTCAGGCGGCGCCAGATGTCGAAGGGAAAGACGCTCACGTCGGGCAGGCCGACGCGGAAGTCGTCGCGCGCTGGCAATGGCTGCAGCGTGGGTGCGAGGTCGGCGCCCGGAAGGGTGAGTGGCACCAGACGGGGGTCGCGCCGGGCTGGCGAGGCCTTGGTGGCGCGGCCACGCCGGGAGGCCGGCAGCGTGTCGGCCACGTAGGTGCCGGCGCCGGGGCGCGCCAGCAGGTAGCCCTCGCTCAGCAGCAGGTCATAGGCCGCGAGCATGGTGTTGCGCGACACGCCCAGGCGCTGCGCCAGCGCGCGCGTGGCGGGCAGGCGCGCGCCGGGCTGCAGCCGACCGTCGAGGATGGCGCCGCGCAGCTGGCGGTGCACCTCGCGCAGCAGTTCGCGCGAGCCGGCGCCCGGCAGGTGGATGGCGAGTTCGAAAAGTGGCTCCATAAACTTCGTTAATTGTGGTTCTTTTGAAGGGCCAATTGCAAACGTACTCTGGAGGCCTCGAACACAGCTTCAACGGAGTCCCTCATGAACGGCACCGATCTCCCGACCTCGCAACCGCCTGAACGCCTGCCCCTGAGCCTGGGTTGGCTCGCACTGGGGGCCTTCGCCATCGGCACCGAAAGCTTCATGGTCGCGGGACTGCTGCCGGTGCTGGCGGCCGACCTGCAGGTCAGTGCCGCACGGGCCGGGCAGTTGGTGCTGCTGTTCGCGCTGAGTTATGCGATCGGCTCGCCGGTGATGGCGGCGCTGCTGGCGCGCTTTGGTCGCCGGCCGCTGCTGATTGCCAGCCTCGCGGCCTTCTCGGCGCTGACGCTGGCGGCATCGATGGCGCACGGCTTTGCGCAGCTGGCATTCGCGAGGGTCGCGCTGGGGCTGGTGGCCGGCGTGTTCCTGCCGACCGCGAGCGCGGTGGCGGCCGCCATGGTGTCGCCCGCGCTGCGCGGCCGGGCGCTGGCCATCGTGACCGGCGGCGGCACAGTGGCAGTGGCGCTGGGCGTGCCGCTGGGTGCGTGGATCTCCGGCTGGGGCGGCTGGCGCACGGCCTACCTGCTGATCGCGGCTGCGGCGGCGCTTGCCACCTTGGGCCTCGCCCTCGGGCTGCCTCGCACGCTGGCGCAGGCCCCGGCGGCTGCAAAGCGCGCGCCGGCCTTTGCCGTGGCCCGCGAGCCGGGCGTGCTGCCGGCCTTGCTGATCAGCATGCTGTGGGCCACGGGCGGCTTCAGCTTCTACACCTACATTGCACTGTTCCTCTCGGAGACGCTGGGCTTCGGCGCCGAAGGCGCGAGCGCGGTGTTCTTCGCCATCGGCGTGGCGGCAGCCATCGGCACCGCGGCCGGCGGCTGGGCCACCGACCGCTTCGGCGCCGATCGCATGGCGCAGGGCTTCGCGCTGATGCTGGTGCTGATCCTTGGTGGGCTCTCGTTCTCGGCGCAGATGCTGCCGCGCGGTTTGGCACTGCCGCTGATCGTGGGGCTGTCGGCGCTGTGGGGCTTCGCGGGCTGGGGGTTCGGCCCGGCGCAGGCGGTGCGGCTGATCCGGCTGGCGCCGGAGCGCGCGCCGATGACGCTGTCGCTCAACGCGTCGGCGATCTACCTCGGCATTGCGGCCGGCTCGGCACTGGGCGGCATGGCGATCGAACTGGCCGGCGTCGGCGCGGTGGGCTGGGTGGGGGCGGCCTGCCAGTTCACAGGGCTGATGCTGCTGTTGCGCGCGCCACGCGCGGCCCGCAGCGCCTCGTCAAACTATGTTTTTGATAGCAAATAGTGCTTGAATAACGGCCCTTCGGGGCCTTTTTCATGAGATCGTTGTTTTAAAGACAAGCAACTGTCATGCCCTGCAAGCTATAATGTCGGGTTCGTTTCGATACCACGACGAAGAATTTCGTCAATACCGCCGGCTGACCTGCACTGTCCCTTGGATTCTTCAGGCCTCTCACTCCCAAGCCGGCTTTTACAGTGTGTTGGAGCGCCAGACCGGGCGCCCATGATTGCCACCACTGCCTTCGTTCCTGTTGAAGCGAATAGCGCGTCCGCCGCGCCATTCCGGCCGGCCCACGCCCGTTTTCAATTATTTTTCAGGCACTTCGCGCTTTGCATCTGCGCGCTGTGCCAAGGCTTCATGGACATCATTCAACACAGTATCGCGGTGGGCAAGTACCTTGTTTCCCCGCTCATCCGACATCAGGACGACGGCAAGTACGCCGCTTCGGTCTCGATCCGCTCCGGCCGCGGCAGCGGCATGCACGACCGCGTGATGCGCTTCACGCCGCGCTTTGCCAGCCACGCCGCCGCCGTCGGCTACGCCATCGACCAGGGCCTCGGCTGGGTGCGCGAACGCGCCCCCCAGGTTTCGAAGACGGCCCCTCTCGCGCTTCCGTGCGCGGGCTGAAACAATTACGCCCAATTCCATCTCCAACAAACATCGAACGAGTCAGAGGTAACCACATATGCCCAAGGAAGAACTGATCGAAATGAACGGCGCAGTGACCGAAGTCCTGCCCGACTCGCGCTACCGCGTCACGCTGGACAACGGCCATCAGCTGATCGCCTACAGCGGCGGCAAGATGCGCAAGCACCACATCCGCATCCTGGCGGGTGACAAGGTGTCGCTCGAACTCTCGCCCTACGACCTGACCAAGGGCCGTATCACCTTCCGTCACCTGGAACGCCGCGGCCCGCCGCCGACCACCGGCGGCAACAACTCCCCCCGCCGCTGATCCGCAACTGACGAAAGGCCTTGCGGTGCCCGCGAAGGGCGCCGGCAAGGCTTTTGTTTTTTGCACTTCCCGGCTGCTGAACGATGACCACACCCAACCCCACAGCCGGCGGCACCCCAGCCGACAACGGCTTTGCCTCACTGGCGCTCTCGCCCCAGATGCTGGCCAATCTCACCCAGCTCGGTTACACGCAGATGACGGCCATCCAGGCCGCCGCGCTGCCGCCGGCGCTGCTCGGCAAGGACCTGATCGCGCAGGCCAAGACCGGCAGCGGCAAGACCGCCGCCTTTGCGCTGGCGCTGCTTTCCAACCTGAACCCGCGCCGCTTCGCCATCCAGGCGATGGTGCTGTGCCCGACGCGCGAGCTGGCCGACCAGGTCACGACCGAAATCCGTCGCCTGGCGCGTGCCGAAGAAAACATCAAGGTCGTCACGCTCTGCGGCGGCGTTGCGCTGCGTGGGCAGATCGCCAGCCTGGAGCACGGCGCGCACATCGTCGTCGGCACGCCCGGCCGCATCATGGACCACCTCGAGCGCGAGAACCTCAACCTCGAGGCGCTCAACACGCTGGTGCTCGACGAGGCCGACCGCATGCTGGACATGGGCTTCTTCGACGACATCGTGACGGTGGCGCGCCAGTGCCCTTCGGCCCGCCAGACGCTGCTGTTCTCGGCCACGTACCCCGAAGGCATCGCCAAGCTCGCGCAGCAGTTCATGAAGAGCCCCGAGCAGATCACGGTGCAGGCGCAGCATGAAGGCAGCAAGATCCGCCAGCGCTGGTACCAGGTGAAGGACAGCGAGCGGCTGCACACCGTGAGCCTGCTGCTCGACCATTTCCGCCCCGTCAGCACGCTGGCCTTCTGCAACACCAAGCAGCAGTGCCGCGACCTCGTCGAGGTGCTGCAGGCCCAGGGCTTCAGCGCGTTGGCGCTGTTCGGCGAGCTGGAGCAGCGCGAGCGCGACCAGGTGCTGGTGCAGTTCGCCAACCGCAGCTGCTCGGTGCTGGTTGCCACCGACGTGGCGGCGCGCGGTCTCGACATTTCGCACCTCGAAGCCGTGATCAACGTCGACGTGACGCCCGATTCCGAAATCCACATTCACCGCGTCGGCCGCACCGGCCGCGTGGGCCAGCAGGGCGGCTCGGAAGGCCTGGCGCTGAACCTGGCCAGCATGAACGAGATGGGCTTCGTCGGAAAGATCGAGCAGCTGCAGGGCCGCGAATCCGAATGGCATGAACTGGCCGAGCTCACGCCGGGCAAGGGCGAGCCGCTGAAGCCGCCGATGGCCACGCTGCAGATCGTGGGCGGGCGCAAGGAAAAGATCCGCGCCGGCGACGTGCTGGGCGCGTTGACCGGCGACTGCGGCTATGCCAAGGACCAGGTCGGCAAGATCAACGTCAACGAGTTCTCGACGTACGTGGCGGTGGACCGCGCCATCGCCGAGGAAGCGGCGCGCAAGCTCTCGAGCGGCCGCGTCAAGGGCAAGTCGGTGAAGGTGCGGCTTATCTAGGACTCGCCCCCCGGCTTCGCGCACTTCGTGTCGCTTCGCCACTCCCCTACCGGGGGCGGGCCGGCCGCTTCGGGCGGCCGTGCGCGGCGGCCCTCACGAAGATGCAGCGCCCTTCGGAACCGATTGCGGCGTGGTCAAGGCAGCGATCTCCGCATGCGGCGAGGTCGGTGCCAGCGGCGCATCGAGCGCCGGGGCCGCGCCTGCAGGCGCCTCCTGCCGCGCCAGCTTCGCGGCCAGCCGGAACGCCACGATCACCGCCAGCAGGCCGAAGATCGACGAGCCCACGGCCTGCCCGATCAGCACGCCTGCCGCACCGTAGCGCGAGCCCCACCACGCGAACGGAATCGTGCCCAGCGTGGCGCGCCCCCAGTTGAATGCGGTCGACAGCAGCGGATGCCCGAGGTTGTTGAAGGAGGCGTTCGCCACGAACAGCCCGCCCGCGAAGAAGAAGCTCGCGGCCGTCCAGCTGCAGAAGAGCGAGATCAGCTCGGCCGCCTGCCCGTCGGCCGAGAACGCGCGGATCAGCACGCCCTGCCCAAGCGCCAGCACCAGCCACGCCACGGCCACCGACGCCATCATGAACAACAGGCTGTCGCGCAGCCCTTCCTGCACGCGACGGAACTGCCCCGCGCCCAGGTTCTGCGCGAGGATCGGCCCGACCGCGCCGCTGAGCGCATAGACCAATCCGAAGGCCACCGGCGTCAGCCGGTCGATGGTGGCCGCGCCCGCCACCGCCGAGGGCCCGAACTGCGCGACCGAATGCGTGACGAAGGCCGCGCCCACCGGCGTGGCGAGGTTGGTCAGCACCGCCGGCGCGGCCACCTTGCCGAGCGCGCGCGCATCGCCGCCCAGTCGCGACGGCTCGAAGCGCCCGAGCATGCGGTGCCTCACCGTCACGCCGTGCAGCCCGATGGCCGCGAGCACGATGCGCGAGACTACCGCGCTGATGGCGGCACCGTCGAGTTCCAGGCCGAAGCCGAAGATCAGGATCGGGTCGAGCACCGCCGTCACGAAGGCGCCGCCGAGCGTCACCGTCATCGAGCGGCGCGCATCGCCGATGGAACGCAGCAGCGCCGAAGTCGCCATGCCGATGCCCAGCAGCGGCAGCGTGTGCACCGTCACCGAGAGGTAGCGATGCGCGAGCCGCGCCGTCTCGCCCTGGGCGCCCAGGGCCTGCAGCGCGGGATGCAGGAAGAACGCCGTGCCGGTGCCCGCTACCACCGACACCGCCGTCATCAGCACCAGGCTCGATGTGGCGATGCGGCGCGCGTCCTCGCCACGGCCGGCCCCCACGGTGCGCGACACCACTGCCGCGATGCCGATGGTCAGCCCGATGCACAGCGACGCATGGAAGAAGCCCATCACGCCCGCGAAACCGACCGCCGCGGCAATCTCCTTCTCCCCAAGCAGCGAGATATAGAACAGGTTGATGAGGTCGACCGCGAACACCGCGATCAGCCCGATGGCCCCCGTGCCCGCCATCACGCAGACATGGCGCATCAACGACCCCGAAACGAAGCGCGCGCGCTCGACACCACCCGCCGTTGCGGTTATTGGCATATGAAATTCCCGATGTGGCCTAATTGCAGGTTCGAACATCACTTTTACCCGAGCTTTTCATGCCCAAGACATTCCGTACCGAAGCCGAACGCGTTGCCACCCCCAAGCCGACGCCGATGCCCGGCTACACCGTGCCTCGCTCCGGTGGCGGCCAGAAGGTCAGCCTCGAACGCGGCACCGCAACGCGCAGCAAGAAGAACCCTGGCAAGCGCGCCAAGAAGGGCGGCTGATCCGGCCCCCGCTGGCTCCCCGGAGCCACGACGAACGCGCCCACGGGCGCGTTTTGTCGTTGGGGCAGCTATAAGGCAGCGATGTCCGACGACAACCAGATCCTCATCCCGCCCTCGTTCTTCGCGGTCTACACCGACGCGCGCCAGCGCCTGAGCGAACCGATCGGCCTGGTGCGCGAGCGCTACGAGATGTGCGAAGACCTCGCCAGCCACCTTGTGGGCCACGCGCAGATCCAGCACCACACCGAGGTGCCGGTCGAAAGCGAGATCCTGCGGCGCATCCACGCCGGGCTCGCCGCGCCCGAATCGGGCGTGTCGGCGGCCGAGGCCACGTGGATCGTGCAGCGCCTGGCCGAGCTGCTGGGCTGGGAAAGCCCCGAGCGGGCCGACGACTGACGCCACGCGCGCCGTCGCACGGTGGCTCCGGGCACTCAATGCCCTGAAAAGCGTTCCTCAAGGAAATCCACGAAGACACGCGTCTTCGCCGGCAGGTGGCGCGAGGGGTAGACGGCATAGACCGGCGTCCTGTCCGCCTCCCAGTCTTCGAGCACGGCCTGCAGGCGGCCGCAGGCCAGCTCGGCCTCGACGTAGATGCGCGGGATCAGGCTCAGGCCGAAGCCCGCGAGCAGCGCGTCACGCACGGCGATGCTGGAGCTGACCTTGTAGCGCCCGTCGATGGCCACGGCCACGCTGCGGCCGGCGCGGTTGAAGGTCCACTTGTTCGCGTGGCCCGAGAGCGTGAACTGCACGCACTCGTGGGCCTTCAGGTCTTCGGGCTGTGCGGGGCGGCCGAAGGCGGCGAAGTAGCCGGGCGCGCCGCACAGCACATGGTCCATGGTCATGAGCCGGCGCGCGACGAGGCTCGAATCCTCCAGCCGGTCGCTGCCGCGGATGGCCAGGTCGTAGCCCTCGCCGATGATGTCCGAGCGGCTGTCCTGCAGGTTCAGCTCGAGCCGCAGGTTCGGGTAGCGCTTCATGAATTCGGGAATGGCCAGCGACAGCGAGGTGAGCGCAAAAGTCAGCGGCGCGCTCACGCGCAGCACACCGCCGGGGCTGCTGCCCATGGGCGCAAGGGCGGCATCGGCCTCGGTGAGTTCGTCGAGGATGCGTGATAAGCGCTCGAAGTACGCAGCGCCCGCTTCTGTCAGGCTCATCTGCCGCGTGGTGCGGTTGATGAGCCGCACCTTCAAATGCGCCTCCAGCTCCGCGATGTTCTTGCTGACGGCCGCCGCCGACAGCCCCATTTGCCGCGCGGCGCCGGCGAAGCTGCCCGTGGCGGCGGTGGTGCGGAAGACCTTGAGAGCCGTGAGATGGTCCATGCTGAATTGACGACTGACGGTAAAGAATCAATTCATTATTCGGGCATTCACAACCCATGGTCAATTCACTAGATTCGACCCATGACAAGCCGCACCACCGACCTCCTGCTCACCGCGACCGCGCCCGCGATCTGGGGCAGCACCTACATCGTCACGACCGAGCTGCTGCCGCCGAACTACCCGCTGACGGTCGCCCTGCTGCGCGCGCTGCCCGCCGGCCTGCTGTTGCTGCTGATCGTGCGCAAGCTGCCCGAGCGCGCGTGGTGGGGGCGCATCTTCATCCTCGGCGCGCTGAACTTCTCGATCCTCTGGGCGATGCTGTTCCTGGCGGCATACCGGCTGCCGGGCGGCGTCGCGGCCACCATCACTTCGGTGCAGCCGCTGCTCGTGGTGTTCCTGGCCAGCGTCTTCCTGGGCTCACCGATGCGCGCGCTGTCGGTCGCGGCGGCGGTGGTCGGCATCGGTGGGGTCGCACTGCTGGTGCTCACGCCGAATGCGGCGCTCGATGCCATCGGCATTGCCGCGGCCGTTGCCGCCGCGGTGTCGATGGCCTTCGGCACGGTGCTGAGCCGGCGCTGGCAGCCACCGGTGTCGGCACTCACCTTCACCGCGTGGCAGCTCACCGCGGGCGGCCTGCTGCTGTTGCCGGTGGCGCTGCTGCTGGAGCCGCCTCTGCCCGCGCTGACGGCGCAGAACTGGATCGGCTTCGGCTGGCTCGGCCTCGTGGGCGCCGCGCTGACCTACATCGTGTGGTTCCGCGGCGTGGCGCGGCTGGAGCCCTCGGCGATCGCGCCGCTGGCTTTCCTGAGCCCCGTGACGGCGGTGATCCTGGGCTGGGCGCTGCTGGAGCAGGCGTTGTCGGCGTGGCAGGTGACGGGGATCGGCATCGTCATTGCGAGCATCTGGCTCAGCCAGCGCGGGGCGCAGCCTGTGGTGCGGGCCGTGCCGGCCGCGCGTCAGGCCGGCTGAGCCGAGGGCGAAGTCGCGCGCTTCAGCAGGCTCAGGTAGCCGGGCTGCACCTCCATGCGCGCGATGGCGCCCTGCCGCTGCAGCAGGCGATGCGCCTTCGGCAAGGCCCAGCAAGGCAGGTTGGTGAACATGTGGTGCTCGCAGTGGTAGTTGACCCAGTAGGGCGCCACCAGGATGCGTTCGAGCCAGCCGGCGTGCGTGGTGCGGGCCTGACGCAGCGGATCGGCCTCGTTCTGCGCGACCAGCGCATGCTCGGCGATGTTGCGCACGCGGCTCACGAGCGGCAGCCACGTCGCCATGGGCAGCAGCCACATCAGCAGCCATGCCCACCAGCAGCCGGCGAGCGCGAAGGCCAGAAATCCGAGGCTGTTGGCAATGAGAAAGCGCCTGTCTTTCGCAAGCTCCCGGCCAAGCACCTCGAGCACTGACTCGCCCGGCCCGCGCTTGCGGATGCCTTCGGCAACATGCCCGAAGCGCTGCTTGTAGAAGGTCTGCCCGCTCAGGTCGCGCACCACCTTGCGCCACATCGACGCGCGCGTGATCGGGAAGGGCGCCGACAGCACGAGGTCCGGATCTTCGGTCTGCTGCACGAAGCGGTGGTGCTGCAGGTGATACGGACGGTAGTCGCGCAGCGTCGACGAACACAGCCAATAGCCAACCCAGTCGTTGACCTTGCGATTGCGGTGCAGCCCCGCGTGCGCCGCGTCATGCATGAGGATGAACAGCCCCAGCTGCCGCGCGCCCACTACCGGCACCACGAGCGGAAGGGTCCATGGCCACACGATGCCCACGAGCATGGCTGCGCCGATCACGGCCCAGCAATGCAGCACCAGCCACAGGCCCTTCCACGACGAACGCGCAGTGAGCGACTGCCATTCTTCGGCGGTGAAGAACTCTTCGGGTTGGGCGCGGGGGGCGGCGGCCATGCGGGCCAGTATGCGCCGCCGGCCCGGGCAAGGCACGCGGAATTCCCCGCAGTGCGGCGGCGAGTGGAGCCGAGGCCCTTCGGCCTACTTGTCGATGATCTTGCGCGCGAAGACTTCGAGGTAGTCCATCAGCCGCTCGGCGCCCGCGATGGCGGCAGCTTCGTCGCCGGTCGCGATGCCCTGCGCCAGCTCGAGGTGCGCGTTGGCGCCCTCGACGATCTCCCCTTCGTGCTGGTAGGCATACCAGAAGCGCCGGCACTGGACGATCGGCGGGATCACCGCCCTCACTGCCGAGTCGTTGTGGCTCGCCTGGTGATTGACGAGGTCGAGTGCATGGTCGGCGCGCATGTAGCCGGTGAGGTCGCCGCGTGCCGCGGCCTCGACCATGGTCCGGGCGCAGCGGACGATGTCGGTGCGCTGCTGCGCGGTGGCCCGGCGCGCCGAGCAGGCGGCGATCAGCCGTTCGAGCACGCGCCGGGTCTGGATCACGTCGAGGTGGTCGGCCAGGTCGATGGCCGACACGAGCAGTCCGCGGCGCGGTTGCTGCACGATGAGTCCGATGGACACCATGCGCATCAGCGCCTCGCGCACCGGCGTACGGCCGAGCCCCGTGCGCTCGGCGAGTTCGGCCTCGACGACCTGGCTGCCGGGCTGCAGCTGCATGGTCGACAGCAGCGTCTCGATGGCGTCGTAGGCCAGGTCGGCGGCGCGGCGCTTGGGCGGTGGGCGGGAGGCGGTCTTCGAGGCGGGCATGGTCTTGTTCTGCGGATGCGGCGGCGTCATTGTCGGGGGTCGCCGTCGTTCGCCAAGCCTGCGAGTGTCGAGATGCGGGCCGGCGACAGCGGCGGGCGCGGCACGGGCGGCGTCCATCCGAAGAGGAAATGCGCCGCGTCGCCGCAGACGCGGCCCTGGCAGGCACCCATGCCGCAGCGGCGATGCAGCTTGGCGTCGGTCCAGCCGGTGCAACCTGCCAGCGCGGAGAATGGAACGTCTTCGCAGCGGCACACGAGCGTGTCGGGCTGCGGCATCGTCTTGATATCCGGCGCCAGCGCGAAGCTGCGGTGCAGCTGCGCAGCGAAGGCGTTCCAGCGGGCGCGTTCGCCTTCGTGCGCCTTGGCTGCGTGTTCGTTGCCGACGGCCGCATGGCCTGCGATCGTGCCCTGCGCCAGTGCACGTTCGCTGCCGCCGAAGCCGGTGCACTCGCCGGCTGCATGGATGCCGGGGACGCTGGTGGCTTGCAGGGCATCGACCCACAGGGCCTGTGCCTTCAGCGCGCAGCCGAGCAGCTGCCCGAGCTGCGTGTTGGGTGTGAGGCCGAAACCGCAGGCGATGCGGTCGCAGGCAATCTCGATTTCGCTGCTGCCTTGGCGAAGTCGCGCTGATTCGACCTGCGTCGCGCCGTGCGCCGAGACGATGCGCGACGAAGTGCGGTACTGCGGATCGGCCAACGTCACCGCCTGCGCGGCCTTGCCGGGCCAGCGAGCGAGGCTGGCGCCGAAGCGTGCGACCGAGGCGAACGACGCCTGCTCCGCGATGCGCAGCACCTTCGCGCCGGCTGCGCGCGCAGTGGCTGCGGCGGCAAGCAGCAGCGGCCCGCTGCCCGCGATGACGATGCGTTCGCCCTCGACCGGCATGCCCGCCTTGACAAGCGCCTGCAGCCCGCCCGCGCCGGTCACGCCGGGCAGCGTCCATCCGGGGAAGGGCAGCAGCAGTTCGCGTGCACCGGTGCAGAGAATGAGCTTCTTCCACCGCATGCGCGTGGCGCCTTCGGCGTCTTCGAGCAGCAGTTCATGCGGCGAGGGCGCGGCGACGACGCGCGTGCCGCTGCGCACGCGGATGTTGGCATGGCGCTCGAGCGCATCGCGCCATTTGCGCGCCGCAGGCGGCAATGCCGCGCCGGGGCCATCGCGCCAGATCTGCCCACCGGGCACGGGGTTGTCGTCGATCACGACGATCGATGCACCGCTGGGCGCAGCCGCCACCGCCGCGGCCATGCCGGCCGGGCCTGCACCGACGACGAGCACCTCGCATTCTTCCTGTGCCATGCGTGTCGTCATTCCGTCGTCTCCACGCGCATGCCTTCGATGCAGACGGTTTGGCAGGCGAGCCTGCGCCGGCCATCGACCAGCACGCGGCATTCCTGGCACACGCCCATGCCGCAGAACGGCGCGCGCGGCTGGCCCGTGATCGAAGTGCGCGCCACGCCCATGCCGCTGGCCACGCGCAGCGCGGCGGCGACCGAGCTGCCCGCCTTCACGCGCACCAGATGGCCGTCGATGTTCAACAGGGTGTGGCTGCTCATGCGAACTCCCGGAGGCTGCGCGGCGCGTAGGGCGCCGCATCGAAGTCGGGGGTCGCGCCGGTCATCAAGGCAGCCAGCAGATGCGCGCTGCCCGGCGCGGTGGTCACGCCGAGCCCTTCATGTCCGACAGCGAGCCAGAGCTTCTCGCGCCACGGGTGCTTGCCCAGCAGCGGAAGCCCGTCGGGCGAGGCCGCGCGCATGCCGGTCCACGAGCGCACCGCGTTGAGGTTCGCAAGCCCCGGCAGGTAGTCCAGCGTGCGCTGGAGCATGCGCGCGAGCATCGGCGCCTCGACCGCCGGGTCCGTTGTGTCGAACTGGCGCGACGAGCCGACCAGCAGCTGCCCCGTGGGCCGTGGCTGCACGTTGAAGGCGACCGAGTCGCCCTCGCTGTGGTGCGCGCTGGTCACGTAGCCGAGCTCGACCAGTTGGTGATGCACCGTGCCCGGATAGCGGTCAGTGACCAGCAGATGGCCCTTCTTCGGGCGGATCGGCAGTTCGGGGCACAGCGTCGTCGCCTGGATGCCGTTGGCCAGTACGACCTGCGGCGCTGTGCGGCGGCTGCCGTCGGCGAGGCGCAACGTGCCGTCGTCTTCGATGGCCTCGACCTTCGCATGCTCGACGCGGATCGATTCCGTGTTCTGGGTGAGCAGCCAGCGTGCGGCGTTCGGCGCATAGAGGATGCCGTCGCCCGGCACTTCGAGAGCGCCCGACAGGCCCTTGCGCAGCGCGGGCTCCGCGCTTGCCAGTTCGCGCGCATCGAGCAGCCGGCTGCCGATGCCATGCGCGCGCAGCCGCTGCTGTTTGCGCTCGGCCTCCGCCATCTCTTCGTCGTTCGCGGCGATCCAGAGCGTGCCGCAGGCGCTGTACGCGCAGTCGTCGCTCATGCGCGGCGCCAGCTCGCGCCACTGCGCGACCGAATGGCGGCTCAGTTCGAGCTCGGCCGCGTTGTCGTCCATCACCACGAGATGGCCCATGCCCGCGCCGGTGGCACCGCCGATGGCCGCATCGAGCACCAGCACCCTTCGCCCCGCCTGTGCGAGCGCCTGTGCGCACGCCGCGCCGACGATGCCGGCGCCGATGACGATGACATCCGCGTCCATGCCGACCGATGTCAGAGCCGGATGCCCCAGCCGAAGGGATCGTCTTCTTCGATCAGGAGCGTGGCTTCGGCGCTGATGTGCGCGCGGCCTCGCAGCGTGGGAATGACCTTGCCATCCGCCATCTCGTAGCTGGCCTCGAAGCGGCTGCCGATCACGCTGGCCTGCGTCCACACTTCGCCCGGCGCGAGCTTGCCGTCCGCCGCGAGGCAGGCGATCTTGGCGCTGGTGCCGGTGCCGCAAGGCGAGCGGTCGTAGGCGTTGCCCGGGCACAGCACGAAGTTGCGGCTGTCCGCGCCTTCATCGTCGTTGGCAAAGAGTTCGATGTGATCGATCTCCGCGCCGTCCGCGCCCGTGATCCCCTGCGCCGCCAGTGCGCGGCGCAAGACAGAAGTGTAGGAGGTCAGCGCCGCGAGGTTGTCGCTCGCCACGCGCTGGCCGTGCTCGCTCACCAGGAAGAACCAGTTGCCGCCCCAGGCCACGTCGCCGCGCACGGTGCCGTGGCCCGGCAGCTCGACCGCCACCTGGTGCAGATGCCGGTAGGCCGGCACGTTGCGCACGCTCACCGAGCCGTCTTCGTGCAGCGTGGTCGTGACCGTACCTACAGGCGTCTCGATGCGGTGCTCGCCCACGCCGATGCGTCCCATGTGCGCAAGGCTCGCGACCAGCCCGATGGTGCCGTGGCCGCACATGCCGATGTAGCCGGCGTTGTTGAAGAAGACCACGCCGGCAGCCGCATCCGGCGACACCGGCTCGCACAGCAGCGCCCCCACCACCACGTCGCTGCCGCGCGGCTCCAGCACGGCCGCCGCGCGCCACTTGTCGTGCCGCTCGGCCAGCAGCGCACGACGCTCGGCCATGCTGCCGCCGCCCAGATCGGGAAACCCGCCAATCACAAGGCGTGTGGGCTCGCCGCCCGTGTGCGAATCGATGACCTGGATGCGTTGCATGTGGCTGGGTCCGATCAATAGCTGGCGAGGGGAACGGGCGCCGCGTTCTTGAAAGTGAAGACGGTGATGGGCGCCTGCTTCATGTTGCCCTTGTCGTCGTATGAATAGGTTGCGGCCACGCCCTTGTAGGTGGTCTTGTAAAGCTCGGCGCCCACCTTGTCGGGGTCGATGGAATTGGCCTTCTTCATCGACTCGCCGATGAGCAGCACCTGGTCGTAGTACGAAGCAGCGTACGCGTCGGGATCGACGTTGAAGCGCTTCTTGAACTTCTCCTTGAAGGCCGGGCCGCTCTGCGCCTTCTCGAGGATGGAGCCGCCTTGCGCGCAGAACACCAGGTCGTTGACCGCATCGCCGCCGAGCTTGCCGGTAGCGGGGCTGCACACGGTGTCGCCGCCCAGCAGCTTGCCGGGCACGGCCAGCTGCTTCATCTGGCGCGCCATGGGCGCGGCCTGCGGTGCATAGCCGCCGAAGAAGATGGCCTCTGGCGCCTTGGCCTTCATGTTGGTCAGGATGGCGGTGAAGTCCACGGCCTTGTCGGTGGTGAACTCCTGGCCGACCACGGTCAGGCCCTGCTTCTTCGCTTCCTTGGTGAACTCCTCGGCCAGGCCCTGGCCGAAGGCGGTGCGGTCGTCGATCACGCCGACCTTCGTCACCTTCAGCACCTTGGCCGCATACACGGCCATGCTGGAGCCGATCTGGTTGTCGCTCGCGATGATGCGGTAGAGGTTCTTATAGCCGCCCTGCGTGACCTTCGGGTTGGTGCCCACGGTCGAGACCATGGTGCCGCCTTCGCTGTAGATGCGCGAAGCCGGGATGGCCACGCCCGAGCAGTACGGGCCCATGACGTACTTGACGCCGTCGTCCACGAACTTCTGCGCGACGCTCACGCCGGTCTTGGCGTCGCACTGGTCGTCTTCCGACACCATTTCGAACTTCAGCGTCTTGCCGCCGACGACAAGCTTCTTCGCGTTGAGTTCCTCGACGGCGAGGCGCACGCCGTTTTCATTGTCCTTGCCCGCGAAGGCATTGGGGCCCGAGAGCGGACCGCTGTGGCCGATCTTGACCACCTGCTCCTGTGCTTGTGCCTGACCTGCGATGGCGATGGCCACGAGGCCGAGAAACGAAACCATGTTTGCTTTTGACTTCATGCTTCTTCCTAGGTTGGGACAATGAAAAGAGGGGCGTATTACATAACCGATTGGTACTGCGCAGGCCGCGTGGCGAGCGCCTTCTTCACGATGGCTTCGATGAATGCGCGCTCCTCGCCGATGAGCGGCAGGCGCGGGCGGCGCATGTGCTCGCTGCCCACGCCCACCAGCACGTCGATGAGCTTGAGGTTCTGCACCAGCTTGGTCGACACGTCGAGATGCAGCATCGGCGTCATCCACTGGTAGAGCTTGAGCGCTTCGGCAAACTTGCCGGCCTTCATCAGGTCGTACAGCGCCACGGTCTCGCGCGGGAAGGCGCAGCCTACGCCGGCCAACAGGCCGTCGCAGCCGAGCGCCAGGCCTTCGTAGGCGAGGTCGTCCACGCCCAGGAACAGCTGGTAGCGGTCGCCCACGGTGTTGCGCAGGTCGGTGATGCGGCGGATGTCGTCGGTGCTTTCCTTGATGGCCGCGATCCATTCGCAGTCGGCCAGCTCGACCATGTGCTCGGGCTTGAGGTCGACGCGGTAGGCCACCGGGTTGTTGTAGACCATGATGGGTTTTTGCGCCGCGTTGGCGATGGTGCGCACATTGAGCATCGCCTCGCGCGCGTCGGCCACGTAGATCACCGAGGGCATCACCATGAAGCCGGCCACGCCGAGCTTGTTGGCGCCGTCCACGTAGCGCAGCGCTTCGCGCGTGCTGGTTTCGGACACGTTGGCCAGCACCGGGATGCGGCCGTCGGCGGCTTCGAGCGCGATCTTCGCGACCTGCAGCTTTTCTTCCAGCGTCAGCGTGCTGGCTTCGCCGAGCGAGCCGCAAGTGACGAGGCCGTGGATGCCGTTGCGGATCTGGAAGTCGATATGACGGGCCGTGCCCTCGGCATCGATGCTCTCGTCGGCGTGGAACTTGGTGGTGACGGCGGGGAAGATGCCTTGCCAGCGGGGATTGCTCACTTGATCGCTCCTTGTGGATGTGCGGTGGTGTGGAAGCGTCGCACTTTAAATATATTAAGGATATATGGTCAAGATATCTTTGGGGCATGCGCTCTTCCGCGCCCGGTTTTTCTGTGATATCCGGGAGCGGGTAGGTCGCGCTACTTGCGGCCGTCCGCGGGGCGCAGCAGGCCCCGCTTGAGCGTCACCGGCTTGCCGATGGGTGGCGCGGTCTTCGTCTCGACGGTGCGCAGCGTGCCGTTGTCCATGCGCACGCCCACCTCGTAGACCGTGACCGTGCGCACGTGCTTCTCGATCTCGTTGCCCGCGAAGCCGCCGCCCACCGCACCCAGCACGGTGGTCGCGACACGCCCATTGCCATGACCGAACTGGTTGCCCACGAGGCCACCCACCACGCCGCCAGCCACGGCCCCCACGCCCGAGGTGTTCTGGATGCGCTTCTGAACCGGGCGAACCGATTCGACATGGCCGCAGACCGCGCAGGGCGGCGGGGCGGGAGGAGCGGCAGCGACGGGTGGCGCGTTCATCACGCCTGGCGCCGGTCCGGGCTGGATCGCCTGAGCTGGCATGGGAGCGGGCATCGGCGCAGCCGCCATTGCTTGCGGCGCAGGGCCCGTCGCCGTGGGCGGCACGGCGAGCGCCGGTGGCATGGCTTCAGGCTTGAAATCGTCCGGTGCGGCGGGTGATGCTGCGGCAACGACTGGCGGCGGAGCACTCGCACTCGCACTCGCGACCGGCTCCTGCCGGTGAAGCAACACGCCGCCAAGCGCCACCACGGCCACGCTCAATGCGCCGATCACGGCCCACAGCGCCTTGGGCGACTTGCCCGCCGGCTGGCCCGGAGGCGGGTTGAATGGCGACGTCGGATCCATGAAAAGCCCCTTTTACGGTCCGAAGCGGAATGCCCCGAAACCCATCAGGAAGCATGAACGCGGGCGGCGCGTTGTCAATTGACCGGCGTCCTACACAGCGATGTCGGTCACACCTGAGAGGAACCGCTCGGCCTCGCTTCGCATGCCCCGCGAGATGGACTCCCAGGTCCATGCAGGGAAATCCGACGGCAACAGGGCCTCGACCTCGCTCAGTGCGTCATCCACCGACGCCGCCATGTCCAGCATGGCGTTCCAGACGTCGATGCCACCGTTCTTCATGGCCAACCCATGCCAATGGCGAGCCTGGATGGTGTGAAAGACATAGTGCGCATTCTTGGATCGGATGGCCATGGCCAGACCTGCCTTGCGCGGCTGGAACTGATTGGGCCCGTTGCCGAAGTACGGCCACATCGAAATGATGTCGTAGAGCGGCGTCATCTCGTAGGCGTCGCCGCGCAGGAGGTGAATCGAAAAGTTCTTGGCATGGCCGTCGGTGGCGGCGAGCAGAAAGAAGGCCAATTGCGCGAGCAGGAACCGGGCGCCATCCTCCGCACTCCCGCTGCCTTGCAGAAGCTGCAGGCACTTGCTCATGCCGGGGCCGCCGTGCTGCTCGTACTTCCTGTCGGACGGCAGGCCCATGGCCTGGCAACAGTCCTCCTGCGGCAGGCGCGCGATCCAGGCGCCACCATCCATCCACTCGCGGTCGAACCGCTCCACGACCAGGACCGTCTGCCCGCCGAAGGTGGCCATGGATGTCGGCGCCACTTGCAGGCCGAGTGCCTCGACGATCTGTGCGCACAGCCATTCGTTCTGCACCGAGTCCGAGGCGTCCACGCGCTTGGAGCCGCCGATCAATCCCAGCGGCAGCTTGATGATGTGCGTGGTGGGCGTGGCGCCATGCGGCCGGCACCATTCGCCGTTCCAGAAAGTCAGGGCGGTCTTCTCCTGCGCACCGGCAAGGGAAATGCGAAACAGGTCTTCGTCGCGCATGCCTTCCGGGGTGTCTTCGGACGGAACGGCTTGCAGCAGCGCGGCGATCTGCTCTTCGTCCAGGGGCTCGCAGTTCACGGCATTCCAGCCCTGCGGCGCGGCGCCTTCGGGCAGCAATTGCACGGCCCCGACACAGTCGCGGCCGATGGCTTCGAGCAGGTCGAAAGTCTTGGCGTCCTTGAGCTTGAAGCGATTGCGCAGACGCGCGCGAACCCTGTCGTTGTCGGGCAGCAGATTGTCGAAGTAGTTGCGGACCACCTCGCCGCGGACTTCGAGCGTGCCGGTGAGCGGAATCGACAACGACAGCGAGCGCCGCCGGGGCGATTCGAGCCATCGGGGGTCGTACCGGAAGGTGTGGACACCGTGGTCGACGGACCAGGTGCCAACGGGCCCCCGTTCATCCACGCGCCGAGCGCCTGCGTCACCAGGACTCCTTCTTCGGCCGGACGACGAAGCTCCGGCGAGACGTCGGCTTGATGTCCTTGCCGGGATTCAGCGCCTGAAGCGCACGAAGCGATGCGCCTGGAGCGCTCGATTGCCCGGAAGGCAGGCGGACCAGCACCGATTGATCGCTCATCCTCCTGGCGATCCATCCCTCCGGGAGGTTCACGGCATCGTCCGGCAGCGAGTCGCGCTCCCCGGGATGCTGCTGCGCGGCGTCCGCGATGGGACTTGGGGACGTCCCGTCCTGCAGGGAAAAGGATGCCCCCAACGCCGCCATCAACTTCATCAGTTGCTCGAAGCTGACCGCCCCGGGATTCGCTTCGATCTCCGCGATCCGGGCCTGGCTGACACCGACCAACGCACCTGCCTGCGCCTGCGTCAGGCCGCGCTTCTTCCGCAGTGCCTTGAGGTGCGGCCGCAGCTGGTCGACGAAACGAAGGGGATAGTC
Source organism: Variovorax sp. CF313 (assembly GCF_000282635.1). GTDB lineage: Bacteria > Pseudomonadota > Gammaproteobacteria > Burkholderiales > Burkholderiaceae_C > Variovorax. Next base: position 54,341 of record NZ_AKIW01000007.1, on the reverse strand, counting down.
CATCGCCGACCAGAATATCGGCTGTAGCTTATTTTGTCAAAATATCAGCTTTGGGATATTTTCGTAAATTACAAGCCCTGTCTTGTTTTTCCCCGAAACAAGGCCTGGCCGTTATTCGATCACCGCCTCAGTCGATCTTCGCCCCGGAAGCCTTCACCACAACCCCCATCGCATCCCAATCCGAACGCAGCAGCTTCTGGAATTCCTCCGCACTCTGGCTGCGCGGCTCCACACCCAGCCGCTTGAAGCGCTCCTGGATCGCCGGGTCGGCCAGCACCTTGTTGGCCGCGACGTTGATGCGCTCGACTTCCGCCTTGGGCGTGCCGGCCGGCGCGAGCAAGCCGATCCACGAATCGAAGGCGTAGCCCGGCAGGCCGCTCTCGGCCACCGTCGGCAGCTTCGGCAGGAAGGGGCTGCGCGACTGGCCGGTGGACGCGAGCAGCTTGATGCGCGCATCGTCCTGGAAGCCGATCACGCCGATGCTCGACGAGATCACCGCCTGCACGCGACCCGCGAGCACCTCATTGACGGCCTCGCCGGTCGACTTGGTCGGGATGTGCGTCATCTGCAGCCCCGCCTTCGCGAGAAACGACGCCATCGCGAGGTGCGTCGCGCTGCCGTTGCCGGCCGAGGCGTAGTTGTACTTGCCGGGGTTGGCCCTGACCTCCTTGATGAAGTCGGCCGTGCTCGACACATTCATGCCGCTGGCCACCGCCAGAACATAGCCCGCATTGCCGACGTTGGCCACGCCGACGAAATCCTTCAGCGGGTCGTAGCTCAGCTTGTTGTAGAGAAAGCCCGCGATGTTGTGGCTCGCCGCCGCGAGGACCAGCGTGTTGCCGTCGGCCGGCGCGCGCGCCACCAGGGCCGCGCCCACGGTGCCACCCGCGCCCGCGCGGTTCTCGACGATGGCGCTGGCATTCAGCGCCGCGCCCAACTCATTGTTGAAGGCGCGCGCCACCGTGTCCTGCACCGCGCCGGTGGCGAAGGGCACGACGATGTGGATCACGCGCTGCTGTGCATGGGCCGGTGCGATGGCACCAAGCACCGCCGCAGCAGCAAGCGCGGTCAACGAACGTCGGGTGAGCGGGGTGGAGGTCATCTGTGCGGCCACTTTCTTGGTCATCGTCAACAGGAAGGGAACAACTTCAACCGCCCGGCGACAGCCAGCGCTGCACCAGCTTCACGAAGTAGCTGGCACCGATCGGGATGATCTCGTCGTTGAAGTCGAACGAGGTGTTGTGAATGATGCAGGGGCCGGGCCCGTGGCCGTCGAGCCGGTGGTCGCCGTCGCCGTTGCCCAGGAAGGCGTAGCAGCCGGGCCGCGCGAGCAGCATGTGGGCGAAGTCCTCGGCGCCCATCACGGCGGGGAAGTTGTCGGTGACCATGTCGTCGCCAACCACCTCGCGCATCACGCCGGCGGCAAAGCGCGCCTCGGCCGGATGGTTCACGGTCGGCGGCGAGGAGCGGTTGAAGTACACCTCGGCCGTGCAGCCATGCGCCGCCGCCACGCCGGCCGCCACTTCGCGCAGCCGCGCCTCGAGCTTGTCGATGGCTTCGATGGAAAAGGTGCGGATCGTGCCGCCCACCGTCGCCACATCGGGAATCACGTTCGGCGCATCCGAGCCCTGCAGCTGCGTGACTGCAAGCAGTGCGCGCTCGGTGCTGGGAATGGTGCGCGCCACGATGGTCTGCAGTTGCTGCGCCAGCGTGACCACCGCGGCCACCGGGTCGATGCCGGTGTGCGGCATCGAGGCATGCGTGCCGCGTCCACGCAGCGTGATTTTGTACGTGTTGCTCGACGCCATCAGCGCGCCTTCGTTGAGCGCAAAGCGGCCCACGTCGCCGACGGGGAAGTTGTGCAGCCCGAAGACCGCGTCGCACGGAAAGCGCTCGAACAGGCCTTCGTCGATCATCTTCTTCGCGCCGGCCTTGCCCATCTCCTCGGCGGGCTGGAAGATGAAATGCACCGTGCCGTCGAAGTCGCCGGGGCCCTGCTGCGACAGGTGCCACGCGGCGGCCAGCAGCATGGTGGTGTGGCCGTCGTGGCCGCAGGCGTGCATGCGGCCGGGGTTGGTCGACTTGTGGGCGAACTCGTTGGCTTCGTGCAATGGCAGCGCGTCCATGTCGGCGCGCAGGCCGATGGTGCGCGAGCCCGTGCCCTTGCGCAGCACGCCGACGAGTCCCGTGCCGGCGATGCCTCGGTGCACCTCGATGCCCCATCCGGTCAGCAGGCTCGCGACCTTCTCGGAAGTGCGGTGCTCCTCGAAACCGAGTTCGGGATGGGCGTGGATGTCGCGCCGGATCTCGACGAAACGGGCGGCGTTGGCAAGGAAGGAATCGGCGATGTTCATGGCGGCGAGGGCACTGTCGTGGGAGGCGGACGATTCTGGCGCAAGGCGGCGTTTGCCGCCATGACAGCGGGTCAAAGCCTGGCCAGCACTTCGTCCAGCGTGCCGATCAGCAGATCGGCATTGGCTTCGGAGAACACCAGCGGCGGACGGATCTTCAGCGTGTTGGCGTGTTCGCCGGTGGCGCTCAGCAGCACCTGCCGCTCGCGCAGGCCGTTGACGACGCGCACGGTCTCGGCCGTGGCAGGCGTGCGCGCGCGACGGTCTGTCACGAGCTCCAGGCCCACGAACAGACCCGCGCCGCGCACGTCGCCGATCAACTCGTGGCGCTCGGCAAGCTTCGAGAGTCCGGCGCGCAGATGGCGGCCCACGCGCTGCGCATTGGCCATCAATCCTTCGCGCTCGATCACGTCGAGCACCGCCATGCCGGCCGCCATCGACACCGGGTTGCCGCCGAAGGTGTTGAAGTAGCGGCACTCGCGGCCGAACGCGGCCAGCACCTCCGGCTGCACCGCCAGCCCAGCCAATGGATGGCCGTTGCCCAGCGGCTTGCCCATGGTCACGATGTCGGGCACCAGACTCTCGTGGCGCATGAAGCCCCAGAAGGCATCGCCGGTGCGGCCCAGGCCGGGCTGCACTTCGTCGGCGATGAAGATCCCGCCGGCCTCGCGGATCGCGGCAACCGCTTCGTTCAGGAAGCCCGCCGGGTCGGTGAAGATGCCGTCGCTCGAGAACACGGTGTCGACCATCAGCGCGGCCGGCCGCATGCCATGCGCCTGCAGGTCGGCGATGGCGGCGCGCACGCCGGCGGCGAAAGCCCTTCCCTGGTCTTCGGGCGGCACGCGGTAGCTGTCGGGCGGCGGCACGGTGCGCACCGTCTTGCCGAGCTGCACGAAGCGCCCGAGCGAAGGCGAGGCCTGCGCGATCGACTCCGTCACGCCGTGGTACGCGAAGCGCGTGACGATCAGCCCTTCGGCCTTCGTGTGGGCCTTGGCGATGCGCATCGCAAGGTCGTTGGCCTCGCTGCCGGTGCAGGTGAACATCGCATGGCCGAGCGCGGGCGGCATGGTGGCCAGCAGACGCTCGGCGTAGTCGAGCACGCCTTCGTGCAGGTAGCGCGTGTGGGTGTTGAGCACGCTGGCCTGCCGCGCGATGGCCTCCACCACGTGTGGATGGCAATGCCCCACCGACGCGACGTTGTTGTACGCATCGAGATAGCGCTTGCCGTCGGCGTCGTCGAGCCACACGCCTTCGCCGCGCACCGGGTGCAGCGGTGCTTCGTAGAACAGGCGGTAGGCCGGGCCGAGCAGCCGCGCGCGGCGCTCCAGGAGCGATTCTTCAGGCATTTGCGTGACTCTGGTTCATGCCGCAGGCGCGCCGGAAGGCGGTGCTTGCGGCTTCGTTGCCGATGCGGTCGCAGGCCTGCAGGCGGGCCCACGACAGCGCGTTGTTGCGCAGCAGGTAGGCCGCGTTGTCGGGGTGGCGCGCAGCGCGCCAGCCGCTGATGGCCACCACCATCACGAGCCGCGCGGTGATCAGCGTGAACAGCACGTCGACCTCCTCGCGCGTCAGCGGAAGCACGGCGTGGTACGCGGCAATGAAGGGCACGATGCCGGCCAGCGCATCGCCCGCCGGATCGAGCTGGTAGGCCGCGGCCACTGCGAGGTCGTCGATCAGCGGCGCGCGCACCATGTCGCCGAAATCGAGGATGCCGGCAATGCGGTCGGTGTCGGCGGGATCGACCAGCACGTTGTAGATGTTGAAGTCGTTGTGAATGGGCTGCGTGCGCAGGCCCGCCAGCACCGGCTTCGCATCGCGCTCGAAGCGGTCGAGCGAGCGCCCGGCCAGCGCGCGCCGCTGCGGATCGCCGATGTGCGCGAGCAGGCCGCGCACGCTGTCGGCGCGCTGGATGTCCCAGGGCAGCGCGAGCGCGCCGGCCGGATGGTCGAAGTCGCGCAGCGCGAGGTCGAGCCGGGCCAGCGTGCGCGCCAGGTTCAGTTGCTGCGCGGCTGTGCGCGGCGCTTCGGGCAAGGGCAGGCCCGGCAGGTAGCTGAAGAGCCGAGCCACGCGCGGCAGGCCGTCGCCCGGATCGCACAGCAGCGAAGGCTGGCCCTCGCGCGTGGGCACGATGCGCTGCACCGGCAGCCCCGCGTCGGCAGCCGCGATGTGCAGCAGCGCCTGGGTCTGGAAGTCCGCCACCAGCGGTGTTTCGCTCGGGTGGGAGATCTTCAGCATGAAGTGCTCGCCGGTCAGCGCCGATTCGAGGCGGTAGTTGCGGTCGCGCTCGCCGGTCAGCGGCCGCATCTCGCCTTCGATGCCGTAGTGGCGCAGCGCGAACGCGCGCACCCAGTCGGGGTCGAGTTCGGGCGAGCCTTCGCTCAAGACTTCCGCATCGTCGAACCCGTCCGCTGCCGTCATGCGGCGCCCGCGAAGCCGCGCAGCGCGCTGGCGAGGTTGGGGCCCAGGTCGTCGGAGAGATAGCCGCCCTCCTGCACCAGCACGGTCGGCAAGCCGAGGCGCGCGATCTCGGCGAGCAGCTGCGCGAAGCCGGGCGTCGTGATCTTCATGCCCTTGTAGGGATCGCGCTCATGCGTGTCGAGGCCCAGCGCCACCACCAGCGCGCCGGGCGCGAAGGCGCGGATGCTCTCGCAGGCATCGCGCAACGCAGGCAGGTAGCCGTCGATGTCGGTGCCCAGCGCGAGCGGCTTGTTGATGTTGTAGCCCAGGCCCGCGCCCTCGCCGCGCTCGTGCGCATAGCCGGTGAAGAAGGGCGTGAAGTTGCGCGGATCGCCGTGCAGCGAGATCGTCAGCACGTCGGCGCGGCGGTAGAAGATGCCCTGCGTGCCGTTGCCGTGGTGCACGTCGATGTCGAGGATCGCCACGCGGTCGTGCGCCGCGCGCAAGTGCTGCGCCGCGATGGCCGTGTTGTTCAGGTAGCAGAAGCCGTTGGCCCGGTCGGCATAGGCGTGGTGGCCCGGCGGACGGCACAGCGCATAGGCCGCGCGCTCGCCCTGCAGCACGAGCTGCGCCGCGTGGGTGGCCACGTGGGCCGAGCCCACGGCCGCGGCCCAGGTGTGCGGGCCGATGGAACACGCGTTGTCGCCCATGTGGAAGCCGGCCTGCCCGACCACGCTCTCCGGATACGTGCAGGGCTCGCCCGGAAAGGGATGGATGTTGGGCATGACCTCGTCGGACGGGTCGTCCAGCAGCCGCCAGCGCGCGTAGGCCGTCTCCAGGAAGCGCAGGTACTCCGGCGTGTGGATCGCGGCGCGCGGGCCGGCGCCGAAGTCTTCGCCCGCGACAACCTCGTGGCCATCGTGCTCGACCGCCGACAGCAGGCGGAAGGCCCGCTCGGGCTGCTCGTTGCTGCGCTTCAGGCGGCCGCGCACCATGAAGAGCTGCGGGTCGTGGTCCTTGTGGGCGTCGCTGTAGACGATCTTCATCTCGCGGGTCCTTGCGTGGAAGTGGTGAGGGCGACGTCGCCGTGCTGCTTCACGAACAGTGCGCGCACCTGCTGCCAGGCGTCGTCGAGATGTTCGCGCATGGCCAGGCGTGACGCCTCGACGTCGCGGCTCATCAGCGCATCGACGATGGGGTAGTGCGTGTTGGCCATGGTCTCGGGGTCGTGGTAGACCGCGTCGATCAGCGCGATGATCATCTGCATCTCGGTCTGGGTGTTCGAGAAGATGCGGTGCAGGTGCGCGTTGCCCGAGAGCTCGCTGATCAGCGTGTGGAAGGCCAGGTCGGTCGCGATGCGCACGTGCTGCGGCTGCGTGGGCGCCTCGCGCACCATGTCGTCCACCAGCGTGCGCAGGCGCTGCAGCCCCGCGTCGTCGGCCTTGCGGCAGGCCAGCTCGACCGAGGTCATCTCCAGGCTCAGGCGCACTTCGAACAGGTCGTCGATTTCCTGGACGCTGATGGTGCGCACCGCGAAGCCGTGGCGCGGGCGCGCCACCAGCACGCCCTGGCGCTCGAGCCGGCGCGCGGCCTCGCGCACGGGGGCGCGGCTCACGCCCATGCGGCGCGCGATCTCGGCCTCGACGATACGGCTGCCGGGCGCGAGGCGCCCTTCGACGATGGCGCGCGTCAGCTGCGCTTCGACCAGCCCGACCAGGTCGGGCGCCTCGACGGACTCGAAGCCGGTGCTGTCGGCGATGGAAGAAGAAAAAGCCATGGTGTTTGTCTCGTCATGTGAGGGGTAGCGGGGCCTTATTCTTGATTGGCCGCCGTGCCAGGTAGACCCCCGCGGCCATGATCAGCGCAATGCCCGCCATCGCCAGCCCATCGGGCGGCCTGTGGAACCAGAAAGTGCTGAAGACCACCGCGAGCAGCAGCTGGAAGTAGTTGAGCGGTGCCAGCGTCGCGGCCTCGACGCGCTCGAAGGCGGCCAGCAGCAGCCACTGCGCCAGCCCGCTGCAGGCACCGCCCGCGAGCAGCAACAGCACCGCACCGGCAGCGGGCCGCTCGGCCGGCAGGAAGAAGGGCGCGGGCAGGGCGGTGACGACCAGGCACACCAGCGCCGTGTACGCATACTGCACCGGGCTCGCGACCAACCCCGCAAGGCGGCGCGTGAGCAGCTGGAAAATCGCATAGCAGACGGCCGACACCGCCATCAGCATCGTGCCCACCCATGGCAGGTTGCCGCCGGGCCGCACGATCAGCAGCATGCCCGCGAAGCCCACGCTCACCGCCACCCAGCGGCTGCGCTGCACCGCCTCGCCCACCAGCCAGGGCGACAGCGCCACCATGAGCAGCGGTGCGGTGAAGTAGATGGCGGTGGCTTCGGCCAGCGGCATCCAGATCAGCGCCGTCATGAAGCAGGTAGCCACGGTCGCGAGCATCACGCCGCGCAACAGCAGCAGCCTCTTCTGCGGCGCGCGCCAGATGCGCAAGTCGCCGTGGCGCAGCAGCATCGCGAAGGCAATGCAGATCACCGACAGGTAGCGCATCAGGTTGACGAAAGGCGCGGGGTAGAACTGCAGCATGTGCTTGCAGAAGGCGTCGTAGCTCGCGAAGGCCACCAGCGCGCAGAAGAACAGCGCAACGCCGGTGCTCCTGGAGCCCGGCGGGCGCAGCAGCACTGCGGCGCTCGCGGTGGTGTTCACGCCAGCGAAGCCTCGAAGCGCACCATCGCGCGATCGAAGCGTTCGAACATCTCGTCGATCTGCGCGGGCGTGATGATGAGCGGCGGACAGAAGGCCACGGCATCGCCCATGGCGCGCACGATCAGGCCCTCCTGCAGCGCGAGTTCGGCCAGCCGTGCGCCGGCCTTCATCGCCGCATCGAAGGGCATGCGCTTCGCCGGGTCGGCCGCAAGTTCGAGCGCGCCGATCAACCCCACGCCGCGCACCTCGCCCACATGCGAATGGCCGGCGTAGCGGCGCAGGCCGGCCTGGAACTGCGGCGCCACCGCCTGCACATGCGCGAGCACCTGCTCGTCCTCGTAGATGCGCAGCGTTTCGAGCGCGACCGCGGCAGTCACCGGATGGCCCGAGTAGGTGAAGCCGTGGCCGAAGGTGCCGATCTTTCCGCTGTTGGCGGCCACGGCCGCATGCACCTGCTCGGACACCATGACGGCCGAAATCGGCACATAGCCCGACGACAGGGCCTTGGCCGCGGTAAGGATGTCGGGCCGCAGGCCGAAGGTGGTGGAGCCGAACATCTCGCCGGTACGGCAGAAGCCGCAGATCACCTCGTCGGCGATCAACAGCACCTCGTACTTGCGCAGCACCGCCTGCACCTTTTCGAAATAGGTGGCCGGCGGCACCAGCACGCCGCCCGCGCCCATCACCGGTTCCGCGATGAAGGCACCCACGGTGTCGGGCCCTTCGGCAAGGATGCGCTGCTCGAGCGCATCGGCCAGCCGCGTGGCGAAGGCCTCTTCGGTTTCGCCGGGCTCGGCGTAGCGGTAGTGATGCGGGCAATCGACGTGCAGCACGCGGTCGATCGGCAGGTCGAAATCGCGGTGGTTGGGCACCAGCCCGCTCAAGCTGGCCGCCGCCACGGTGACGCCGTGGTACGCGTTGCGGCGCGCGATGATCTTCTTCTTGCCGGGCTTGCCGATGGCGTTGTGGTAGTACCAGACCAGCTTGACGGCGGTGTCGTTGGCCTCCGAACCCGAGTTGGCGAAGAACACCTTGGACATCGGCACCGGCGCCATCGACAACAGCTTCTCGGCCAGCGCAATGGCCGCCGCATTCGAGCGGTGGTTGAAGGTGTGATAGCAGGGTAGCGTGTGCAGCGCGTCGCTGCCGGCCTTGGCAAGGCGCGCATTGCTGAAGCCCAGCGAAACACACCACAGACCCGACATGGCCTCCAGATAGCGCCGGCCCTGGTCGTCCTCCACGTAGATGCCGTCGCCGCGCTCGATCACGAGCGGGTCGACCTGCGGATGCGCCGCGAGGTTGGTGAAGGGGTGCAGGTGGGCCGCGATGTCGTTTGCGGCGCGCTCTGCATGTGCTGCTTGCAACGCGGCGGTAGGGATGGATGCGTTCATGTGGCCTGCTCCGTTGTCTTGAAATGCGAGGGCGGCTCAGTAGCCCCGGTCGAGGTCGACAGCCGTGCCCGGCCGCTCGCCGCGCCGTACGAGCGCGAGGTTGTGCAGTGTCTGCTGCGCGATCACCGACGTGTCGGTCCGGGTGGCGATGTGCGGCGTGACCAGGATGCGCGGGTCGCTCCAGAAAGGGTGGTCGGCCGGCAGCGGCTCCTGCGTGAAGGCATCGAGCGTGGCGGCGGACAACTGGCCGTTGTCGAGCGCGCGCAGCAGGTCGGCCTCGACAAGGTGTGCACCGCGTCCGACATTGACCAGGTGCGCGCCGCGCGGCAGCCGCGCGAACAGGTCTGCGCTCAGAAAGCCCTGCGTCTGCGGCGTGAGCGGCAGCAGGCACACCAGCGTGTCGCAGCCCGCGAGGAATTCATCGAGCTGCGCATCGCCATGGAAGCCCGCGACACCGGCCGGCAGGCCGGCCTTCGCACTGCGGCTCCAGCCGCGCACCGCATAGCCGATTGCGGCCAATGCCTCGGCACAGGCCAGCCCCAGGGTGCCGAGCCCCGCGATGCCGACGCGGTGGCGCCCCGGCGGGCTCATCGGCTGCTCCTGCCATGCCCCCATGGCCGCGCTCGCAAGGTACGCAGGCATCTGCCGCTGATGCTGGATCACGGCCCAGCACACGTAGGCCTTCATGCCCGTGGCCATCTCCGGATCGACGATGCGGCAAAGCGGCAGCGCGCGCGGCAGTTGCCGGTCGGCCGTGATGTGGTCGACGCCCGCGGCCAGCGACTGCACCAGCTGCAGCCGCGGCAAGCTCGCCAGCAGGCCGTGCGGCGGATACCAGCAGACGGCCGCATCGATCTGTTCGAGCGGGCCGAGGTCGGCGCCCAGCCGCAGGTCGATATCGGGGCAGTGCTGGCGAAAGGCGGGCGCAAGGTAGTGCATGTCGAGCACATCGCTCAAGAGCGCAATGCAAGGCATCAGGCCACCTTCGCAGACACATCGGCCTGCCCCGCGAGGCGTGGCACCGCGTCGATCAGCTTGCGCGTGTAGGCGTGCTGCGGATCGTTGAGCACCTTGTGCGTCTCGCCGTATTCCACCACCTCGCCGCGCTGCATCACCGCGATGCGGTCGCACATCTGGCCGGCCACGCGCAGGTCGTGCGTGATGAAGACCATCGCGAGCTGGAACTGCGCACGCACCTGCGCGAAGAGCTCCAGCACCTGCGCCTGCACCGAGACGTCGAGCGCCGACACCGGCTCGTCGGCCACCAGCAGCTCGGGCTGCATCGCGAGTGCGCGGGCGATGCCGATGCGCTGGCGCTGCCCGCCCGAGAACTCGTGCGGATAGCGCTGCGCCGCATCGGCGCCCAGGCCCACGAGCAGCAGCAGTTCCATGGCACGCGCCATCGCCTCGGCCTTGCCCACGCCTTGTGCGATCGGCCCGCCCGCGATGGCCGCGCCGACGCGGTGGCGCGGGTTGAGCGAGGCATACGGGTCCTGGAACACCATCTGGATCTTGCCGGCCGCCGCGCTGCGGAAGTTGCGGCCCTGCGCGAGATTACGGCCCTTGAAGATGATGCGGCCGCTGTCGAAAGGCGCGAGCCCCACCAGGCAGCGCCCCACGCTCGACTTGCCCGAACCCGATTCACCTACCAGCCCCAGCGTCTCGCCGCGGTGCAGCTCGAAGCTGATGTCCTTCGCCGCCTGCACCGCGCGGCCGCGCTTGAACAGGCCTCCGCTCGAACGATAGGTCTTGCACAGGTCCTGCACCTGCAGCACGCGCGTCAGGTCGTCGTGCGGCACGGTCTGCGCCTGGCCGTCAGGAATGGCGGCGATGAGCTTGCGCGTGTAGGGATGCTGCGGCGCACTGAGCACCTGCGCGGCCGGCCCGGACTCGACCACATGGCCGGTCTGCATGACCACCACGTGGTCGGCGATTTCGGAAACGACGCCGAAGTCGTGCGTGATGAAGAGCACGGCCGTGCCCCTGCGCTGCTGCAGCTCGCGGATGAGCTTGAGGATCTGCGCCTGCGTGGTGACGTCGAGCGCGGTGGTGGGCTCGTCGGCGATCAGCAGCACGGGCTCCAGCACCAGCGCGCAGGCGATCATCACGCGCTGGCGCTGGCCGCCCGAGAGGCGGAAGGGGTAGGCGTCGATCAGCAGCTCGGGGTCGGGCAGGCCCACGTCGGCCAGCGCCGCGAGGATGCGGCGTCTCTTCTCGGCCGCGGGCACGCTGCCGTGCGCGTCGAACACCTCGCCGATCTGCTCGCCGATGCGCATCACAGGGTTCAGCGCGGTCATCGGCTCCTGGAACACCATGCCGATGCGCCGGCCGCGCAGCTCGCGCATCTGCGGCTCGGTGAGCTGCAGCAGGTCGTGGCCCTCGAACATGATGCGGCCCGCCACCGGCGCCACGTGCGGGCGCGGCAGAAGGCCCATGACGGCGTTGGCGATCATCGACTTGCCCGAGCCCGACTCGCCGACCGCGCACAGCGTCTGGCCCGGCATTACCGAGAGCGTGGCGCCTTCGACGGCCAGCGCGCGGTCGGCGCCCGGGGGCAGCGAGATGCTGAGGTCTGCGATGTCGAGAACGGGGTGCAAGGGCTTCATAGGCGTCACGGTGGCGTTCATTTGCCTCTCCCGTCGAGCCGCGTGTTGAGCCCGTCGCTCAGGCCTTCGCCCACGAGGTTGAGCGCGAGCACCGTCAGTACGATGGCCAAGCCGGGGAACAGCGCCATCCACCAGGCCTGGCGCAGCACGGTGCGCGCCGCGCCGACCATGTAGCCCCAGCTCATCTGGTTCGGGTCGCCGAGGCCCAGGAAGCTGAGGCTGCTTTCGAGCAGGATCGCCGTGGCCACCATCAGCGAGGCCATCACGATGATGGGCGACATGGCGTTGGGCAGGATCTGCGTGAGGATGATGCGCGGCGTCGACTGCCCCGCGAGCAGCGCGGCCTGCACGAAGTCGCGCTGGCGCAGCGTGAGGAACTCGCTGCGCACCAGCCGCGCCACCGGCGGCCACGAGACGATCGCAATGGCCACGACGATCGACTTGATCGAGGGCTCGAAGATCGCGACCAGCACGATGGCCAGCGCAAAGCTCGGCACCGCCTGGAACAGCTCGGTGAAGCGCATCAGCGCCGCATCGATCCAGCCGCAGAAGTAGCCGGCCACAGCACCGAAGGTGACGCCGATCAGCAGCGCCACGAAGGTGGACACCACGCCTATCAGCAAGGAGATGCGCGCGCCGTAGACCAGGCCCGCGAGGATGTCGCGCCCGAGCGTGTCGGTGCCCAGCAGGAAGCCGGGCTCGGTCCAGGGGCGCACGAAGGGCTGCTCGACCATGGCCCACGGGTCGTTGGTGGCGAGCCACGGCCCGAGCAGTGCAACGGCTGCCACGATCAGCAGCACCACCATGCCGGCCACGGCGCCTTTGTTGCGGCGAAAGCGCCTCCAGAAATCGCTTTGCATCGTCGTCGTCATGTCAGCTCGATCCGCGGATCGACCAGGGTGTAGACCAGGTCGGTGATGAGGTTGAAGAGCACGGCCATCGCGGCCGTCACCAGGAAGGCGCCGAGCAGCAGGCTGTAGTCGCGCTGTAGCAGCGCGTCGAACATCAGGCGGCCGATGCCGGGCCAGGCGAACACGGTCTCGGTGAGCACGGCGCCGCCGATCATTCCGCCGGCCTGGATGCCCGCCAGCGTGACCACCGGCAGCAGCGCGTTGCGCAGTACATGCGCGCGCAGGATGCGGCCGGGCTTCACACCCTTGGCGCGCGCGGTCTTCACGAAGTCCATCTGCGCCACCTCGAGCATCGCAGCGCGCGTCATGCGTGCGTAGACGGCCATGTAGAACAGTGCGAGCGTGAGCGCCGGCAGCACCAGGTGCTTGGCGACGTCGAGCGCCAGCGCGAAGCCGGTGTGACCCGAACCCACGGTCATGAGGCCGAAGCCCGGCAGCCATTCGAGCTGCACCGTGAACACGAGCACGGCCATCAACGCGAGCCAGTACAGCGGCGTGGCATAGAACAGCAGCGCCACCACGGTGATGGCGCTGTCGACCCACGTGCCCGCGCGCCGCGCCGAGAGCGCCCCCAGCGTGATGCCGAAGAGCAGCGAGAGCGCGAAGGCACTGCCGGTGAGCAGCAGCGTTGCGGGCAGCCGGTCCATGATGAGCTTCAGCACCGGCTGCTGCTGGCGGTACGAGTAGCCGAGGTCGAGCCGCACCACCTTGCCGACATAAGTGGCGAGCTGCGTCGACAGCGGCTGGTCGAGCCCGAACTGCGCGCGCAGCTGCGCGACGAACTGCGGATCGGACGCGCCGGCCTCGCCCGCCAGCACCGACACCGGATCGCCCGGCGCGGCGCGCACCAGCATGAAGTTGACCGTGGCGATCAGCAGGATCGCCACCAGGCCCTGCAGCACGCGGGTCAACATGAACTGCGTACGTTTCATTCGGTCGTCACTCCGCGCGTCAGCCGACGCTTGCGTTGCCGAGGCTGTCGTTGAGGCCGATGCCCGAGCTCACGATGTTGCTGAGCTTGGTGCGGTAGAGCGTGGGGAAGTTGAGCTCCAGCAGCCAGGCCACGGGCACCTCGTCGAGCAGGATTTTTTGCGCCTGCAGGTAGATGGCCTTGCGCTTTTCGGGGTCGGTCTCGCGCGCGCCGGCATCGAACAGCTCATCGATCTTCGGGTTGGAGTAGCCCTCGACATTGTTGAACGGCGAGCCCTTGGCGATGTTGGCGGTGGTGTAGTTGCGCGCCACGCCCAGTGCCGGGTCGCCGTACTGGTAGACGTAGGTGAAGGCGAGGTCGTAGTCCCAGTCGTTCAGGCGCTGGTTCCAGCCGGCCACGTCGGTGGCGGTCATCTCGACCTTGATGCCGGCCTGGGCCAGGTTCTGCTTCAGGATCTCGGCCTGCCGCGACCAGGTCTCGCCGTAGGGCAGCGGCAGCAGCCGCAGCGTCTCGCCCTTGTAGCCCGATTCGGCCAGCAGCTTCTTGGCCGTTTCCACGTTGCGCGGGTACTTGGCGACGTCGGTGCTGTAGAACTTGATGTTGCTGTTGAACGGCCCGGTCGCCGGCTTGGCAAAGCCCTGCCATGCGATCTTGGCCATGGCCTCGCGGTCGATGGCGAACATCACGGCCTGGCGGAACTTGACGTTGTCCATCGGCGCCTTGCGGTTGTTCAGCCACAGCCACGAATGCGGCGCGAAGAACTCCCAGCCCTTGGTGGTGACCGCGACGCCCGGCAGCTTGGACAGGCGCTGCACGTCGAAGTACTCGACCGCGCCGCCGGGCACCAGGTCGACCTTGCCCGATTCGAAGGCCGCGGCGCGCGAGGCCGCGTCGGGAATGACGTGGAAGTAGACGCTGTCGACCAGCGGCACGTCTTTCACGTGGTACTTGTCGTTGGCCACGAGCTGGATGTACGAGCCCTTGACCCACTCCTTGAACTTGAACGGCCCGGTGCCGATGGGCGTGGCGTTGGCGGGGTTGGTCGCGAAGTCGGTGCCTTCGTAGATGTGCTTCGGGATCATCGGCATGCTGCCGACCTCGAAGATGCCGATGAACGGGCCGAAGGGGTACTTGAGCTTGAACTCGACGGTGAGCGGATCGACCGCGCGGATGCTTTCCACCGCCGCCAGGTTGGCGCGCAGGCGCGCATGCGTCTTGCGCAGGAACACGTCGGCCGAGAACACCACGTCGGCCGAGGTGAAGGGCTTGCCGTCGTGCCAGGTGACGCCGGGCTTGAGCTTGAAGGTGTAGAGCGTGCCTTCCTTGTTGACGGTCCACGAAGTGGCCAGCGAGGGCAGCGGGGTGATCTTCTCGTCGTAGCGCAGCAGGCCTTCGTAGATGTTGCCGGAAATCATCTGCGTGGGGCCGTTCTGCGTGATGCCCAGCATCAGCCCCGGCGGCTCGGGCTGGACGACGGCGTTGATCACGCCGCCCTTCCTGCCCGCGGCCAGAAGATGCAGGGGAACGCCGGCCAGCGTCAGGCCGGCGGTGGCAGCGGCACCCATCTGGATGAGGTTGCGACGTTTCATGGGGCGAACTCCTTCTGGCTCTTTCGAGGTGGTGGACAGGGTCAGGGAACGGGAGGGGAAAGCGGGGCGATCAGTCGCGGAACGAGGTGGCCGGCGCGGGCTCGATGCGCTGCAGCAGCGCGCGCCATTCGCGCGCGTTCGGGTCGGCCTGGCCGGGCAGATGGCTGCCGCCGCCAGCTTCGTATTGCTGCGCGGTCTTTTCGCAGACCTCGGCCGGCACCGGGTAGACCGGCAGGCCGCTCGACTGGATGGCCACCTGCACGCGGCAGGCGCGCTCCAGGTTCAGCATCAGGATGAAGGCTTCCGACACCGTGCGGCCCAGCGTCACCAGGCCGTGGTTGCGCAGGATGAGCGCGCGCGCCGTCGGGCCGAGGTCGGCCACGAGGCGCTCGCGCTCCTCGGGGTCGAGCGCGATGCCCTCGAAGTCGTGATAGACCACGCGCTGGTAGAACTGCAGCGCCCACTGGTTGCAGGGCTGCAGCCCGCCGGCCAGCGACGACACCGCCACGCCGGCCACCGTGTGCGTGTGCAGCACGCAGGCCGCGTCGTGGCGCGCCGCGTGCACCGCGCTGTGGATGGTGAAGCCGGCCGGGTTCACGTCGTAGGGCGAGTCGTCGAGGATGCGGCCCGCAAGGTCGATCTTGACCAGCGACGAGGCCGTGATGTCGCGAAACAGCATCCCGAAGGGGTTGATCAGGAACTGGTCTTCGGTGCCCGGCACACGCGCGGAGATGTGCGTGTAGATGCTGTCGTCCATGCCGTAGTGCGCCACCAGCCGGTAGGCCGCGGCCAGGTCCTGTCGGACCTGGCGCTCGGCGTCGGAGACCGGCGGGGCCTTGCGGTCCACTGCGTGCAGTTGCATATCGCGTTCCTTTTCACCGGCCTGGCTGGCAGGCCAAGCCCTTGTTTGGGGTCTATCGGGGTGACTGCAAACTGTCGACAGTCAACCGACGACAGTCTTAAGCAATATGCGGGCCCGAGTTATGGGGTAAGCCCTCGGTCGTCGTCCTTGGAGGCGGGAAAAGCGGCGCCACGAGGGAAGCGGAGCGCCAAAACGCCGGCCGCGCGCACCCGAAGATGCGCGCGGCCGGCGTGGCTGGATATGTCAGTGGTGCGCCCAGGCGCACCGATGAAGTGCTAGGGCAGGCGGCCTTCTGCGCGCAGCCGCGCGCCGATGCGCCGGATCTCGGCCTCGCCCTGGTCGAGCGCCGCCTTGCTGGTATGCACCGAGTAGTGGCCCATCACCAGCTCGTGCGGATGCTTCACGGCCGAGCCCAGCACGAAGGCCGTATCGCCACGGGCCACGAAGTCGATGGCCTCGCCGGACTCTTCGAGGACCGCGAGTTCGCCAGCGCCGATCGGGCCGCCCGTGTCGTCGCCCGCTTCGAGCCCGCCGGCGTTGACCGCGACCCAGCCCACCGTATGGCCCGCGGGCGGCGTGTAGCGCCAACGCTCGCCGTCCTTCAGCTCCACGGCCAGGTAGTTCATCGACGCCGGCGCGGCAATCGCGCTCTGCGCCGCGCCGTAGCGCCCGAGCAGCACGCGCGCCGGGCCTTCCTTCGGCACCTGCGAGGGCGCGAGGTACATGCTCTGCGCCGGTGCGTTCTCTTCCGAGGCCGGCAGCGCCACCCACAGCTGGAAGCCGCGCACGCGCTCCACGCCCGGCGCGGGTGCGCCGGTGTGCCATACGCCGTTGCCGGCGCGCATCCACTCGACGCCGCCGCCGAGCAGCGTGCCTCGCTCGCCGGTCGTGTCTTCATACAGCGTGTCGCCCTCCATCAGCCAGGTCAGCGTGGCGATGCCCGAGTGCGGGTGCAGGCCGAAGCCCTTGTGGCCGCCCGTGACGTCGAAGCCGAAGAGATCGAGGAACACGAAGGGCTTGAGGAATTCGCCCAGGTCGCCGGGGCTCATCAGCCGCGTGATGCCGCCATGGCGCGAGCCGCGCGTGCGGTAGACGATGGCGCGGGCCGGGGTGTCGATGGCGGCGCTCATTGGAAATGCCTCTGTGTGCATGGGGTGCTCCAAAACCATATGGAAGAAAGGGGGTCAGGCGACCGCGGCAGCCGGCCGGGACACGGGCCACGTGCGCCAGGCGACGAAGCCCGACAGCAGCCCCAACACCACCGCCGGCGCGGGGTTGCCGCCGATCAGCCCCAGGTGCGTGGCCACGGCGCAGACTATGGTCGCGGCCAACAGCAGGCCGCCGAGAAAGCCGGTCGCGGGTACGAGCAGCAGCAATGCCCCGCCGACCTCGACCAGTCCGGTCAGGTAGCGGAACCACTGGCCGAAGCCGATCGCCTCGAACACCTGGACCATCTGCGGCACTCCGGCCAGCTTGGCGGCGCCCGCGGCGCCGAAAGCCAGCGCTAGAAGGATGCGGACGCCCCAGACGATGCGGCGCTGCACCGGGGTGGAGGAGGGAGAAGGAAGTGATGTGGAAGTCATGGGCACAAGGTTAGGCACCCACCCATTGATCGACTAGACGGTAGAGTCGGATTGCACTCATCCACAGATCGAAGGAATCAGCCCATCATGCTCGACCTCAACGACATCGCCTTGTTCGTGCAGGTGGTGCGCCACGGCAGCTTCGCCGAAGCGGCCCGGCGGCAGGGCCTGCCGCCGAACACCGTGAGCCGGCGCATCCAGCAGCTCGAATCGCAGCTCGGCACGCGGCTGATGCAGCGCTCGACCCGCAAGCTGACGCTGACCAGCGCCGGGCGGGAGTTTCATGACCAGTGCGCGGGGTCGATCGACGGGCTGGTGGCGGCCGGGCAGGCGCTGGTTGCCGGAGGGCAGGAGCCCAGCGGCCTCGTGCGCGTGGCCGCGCCGGCGGATTTCTTCGATTTCTTCCCGATGGAATGGGTCTCGGACTTTCTGGCGGCGCATCCGCTGGTCAAGCTCGACTTCGTGCTCAGCGATGCGAGCGCAGACCTCATCGCAGAGCAGATCGACGTGGCCTTCCGGGGCGGCGTGCTGCGCGATTCGGGCTACATCGGCCGGCGGCTGGCAACGCGCAGCGGCGGCCTGCTGGCAAGTCCCGACTACATCGCGCGGCGCGGCGAGCCCCGGAACCTGCAGGACCTCGCGAACCACGACTGCGTGACACCGCCGCACGCTGCCGGCACCACCACCTGGCGCCTGGCAGGACCCGATGGGGTCGAGGAAGAAGTGCAGGTCACCGGGCGATTCACCGGCAATACGGCGCAGGCGCTGCGCAAGGCGGCGCTGGCCGGGCTGGGCATCGCGCAGCTGCCGCCGGCGATGGCGACGCGCGACGAACAGGAGGGACGGCTGGTGCGCGTGCTGCCGCAGTACCGGTACACCGGGCGAGGGCTCAGTGTGGTGTATCCGAGCCGCAAGCACCTGCCGCTGGCGGTGTCGGCGTTCATCGACCTGGTGATCGGCAAGCTCGACCAGATCGACGTGCTGCAGGAGCCACTGCCTCCACGGAAGGCCTGAGCGCTGGCGCCTTTTTCGTTTCCACTGAAAATGCCACCCCATGAAAATCGAAAAAGACACCGTCGTCACCATCAAGTACAAGGTCTCCGACGCCCAGGGCAAGCTCATCGAAGCCAGCCCCGAGCCCATGGCCTACCTGCATGGCGGGTACGAGAACACGCTGCCGAAGATCGAGGAAGCGCTCGATGGCAAGGAAAAGGGCTACCAGACCGTGCTGAACCTCGCGCCCGAAGACGCCTTCGGCCAGCGCGACGAAACGCTGGTGCGCAGCATTCCCAAGACCGACTTTCCGCCGGGCGTGAAGGTGGGCGGGCAGCTGCAGGGCCGGCTCGACGATGGGCGCGAGCATGTCTTCACGGTCACCAAGATCAAGGGCCCGGTCGTGCTGCTCGACGGCAACCATCCGTGGGCCGGCAAGGCACTGAAGTTCAGCCTGCAGGTGACGGACGTGCGCACGGCGCTGCCGGTGGAAATCGAGCACCGGCATGTGCATGGGGCGCACGGGCACCATCACTGAACCCGAGAGGCGCCCGGCCGTTCAGCTCTTCTTCCAGAACCGCGGCGCATCCCCGATCTTCTCCAGCGCCTTGCGGCAAGCGCTCGCGCCGGCCGCGCGCCTTGAACTGAACCAGCCCACCGCAAACCACGCACGCGCATCGCGCGCGGCGGCTTCGCGGTACAGCGCGAGCGCCACGGCCTCGTCGTTGAACTCGCCCAGCGCGTCCTGCGCGGGGCGCAGTGCTTTCAGGTAGCGCCCGGCGGCGTTGCCGTCTCCCTTCTCGAACAGCGGCGCCACGAACTCGGCGAGGTAGCGCAGGCGCTTGAGCCGCTTGCGCACGCGGTGCTGGCTTTCGGCGTCGAGCGACTCGAAGCGCTTGCCGTCGCGCCGCACCTGTTTGTGCAGATGCCGCAGGTGTTCACGCAGCAGGCGGTGGGCTGCATCGGCGTCGATCGGCGCGGATTCCGATGAGGCTTCCGCGGGCTTCGCGGCAGTAAAGCCGATCAGCGAAACGAGCACGTTCTGGAATGCCGGGGCGCGCACGACGTCGCCGGGCGAGGGGGTGTGGGCTGCCGTGTCGTCGCCGGCCAGCGGGTCGAAATCCGGCGCGCCCGCCTTGCTCAACCGGGGCTGCGCGAGCTTCACGACCTGTTCTCGGTCGCGCAATGCCCCGAGCGCGCGGAAGGCCTCGACCAGCGGCGGCTCCCAATTGGCCGCGTCGAACAGGCCCGATGCCGTGTCGAGCTCCGCCAGTTCGCGCAGCGCCGTGCGCAGCCGGCGAATGCCGATGCGCAACTGGTGGATCTGCTCTTCGTCCGTGCTGCCCGCCGCGATCTCGCTGGCATTGGGCAGCATCTGCGCCAGGCACGACGCCACCACGGCCTGCTGAACGCTCCGCCCGTCGGGGTGCTGCGCGCCGAAGCGCGGCGCTTCGGCCTTCACCGCCTCCACGGTCTCCTGCGCCGCCAGCAAGCGCGCCCCGCGCTCCGCCTTGGACACGGTGCTGAACCACAGCCCATGCTGCTGCGACCAACGCCGTGCGAGCGACACGAGGCCCTGCACGTCGCCGCGCTTCAGCTCGAGCTCCAATTCGCACACCGGCGATTCGCGTTGCCCGGCCGTGCCCGCATGCGCGGCGACCTTGCCGACGTCGAGTGCCATTTCCACCACCGCGCCATCGGGCCCCGCAACGCGCACGTCGCGCGTGAGCCGCACGATGTCGGTCGATTGCCGTTCGACCAGCGGCGCGCCGCTGCCGTCGGCCAGCAGCTTCGCGAGCCGATCGCCCACGGGCGTGCCCTGGTGGCGCTGCGGATCGATCTGCGGCGCCGCGCCCGCCGTGCCCAGGTCGACGTTGTGCTCCAAGCGGTGCAGGGCGTTGTCGCCGGTGGCCTTCACCGTCTGCACCCAGCGCGGTCCCTCCTTGCGCAGCCGCAGCACCATGCCATGGGCGGCCAGCCGCTGGTCGGCGGTGTCGAAATAGCGGGCCTGCAGGCGGGTGCGCACGACAGCGCCGCGCTTCAGGGCGGCTTCGACGGCTTTCAGGCGGCCGGCGGGAATGCAGAACTTGAACTCGATTTCCATGCGGCCATGATGCTCCGTCTTTTTCGCTCCCCGCAACGGCTCCGTTGTGCGCCCGATCCGCTCGATCGAAAGAAGATGTGGACGCCGTCCATTTTCTTTGATATCTTTTGTGGACGGCGTACACAAACATGCCGGCAAGCAGTTGATCCACCCCTTCATAGACACAGGAAACACCATGGCCAACAAGCAGATCTTCGTGAACCTCCCCGTCAAGAACCTGGAGAAGTCCAAGGCTTTCTTCGCCGCGCTGGGCTACACCTTCAACGAACAGTTCACCGATGCGAATGCGGCGTGCATGGTGATCCAGAAAGACAGCATCCACGCCATGCTGCTGGTCGAGGACTTCTTCAAGACCTTCACGACCAAGAGCCTCACCGACACCAGCAAGAGCACCGAAGTGCTGCTGTGCCTGTCGTGCGAGAGCCGCGCCGAAGTCGATGCCATGGTCGCCAAGGCGGTGGCCGCCGGCGGCACGGTGCCGCGCGAGCCGCAGGACTATGGCTTCATGTACGGCCACGGCTTCCAAGACATCGACGGCCACCTCTGGGAGTTGATGTACATGGACCCCAACGCCGCGGTGACGCATCAGAACCCCTGATGCCGATCGTTCCATACGCGCTCTTCACTGTTGCAGGGAAGGCGTCTACCGGAAGGCGGCGGCGGCCCGATATTTCAGGCACCGGCAAGGCATCATCGGCCGAGCCTCACCTGGAAAGGAACAACCGCATGTCCGACAACAACAACAACGAGCGCAACAGCCCCATCGTGAAGATCGCACCCCTCGGTTTCCCGTGGCAGACGATCGACCCGTTCCTGTTCTGCGTGTACCACGACGACGCCTACCCGAAGGCCAACGGCCGCATGGGCCCCGAGGCGTCGCTGGCCGGCCGCCAGATCGGCCAGGACTTCAGCCGCAAGGATGGCTGGAGCATGTACCACGGCGATACGGTGCCGGGCTTTCCCTCGCATCCGCACCGCGGCTTCGAGACCGTGACCATCGTGCGCAAGGGGCTGGTCGACCATTCCGATTCGCTGGGCGCCACCGCGCGCTTCGGCGGCGGCGACGTGCAATGGCTCACGGCCGGCAAGGGCATCGTGCATTCGGAGATGTTCCCGCTGCTCGACAACGGCGCGGCCAATCCGCTCGAGCTGTTCCAGATCTGGCTCAACCTGCCCGCGAAGAACAAGATGGCCGAGCCGCACTTCACGATGTTCTGGTCGGAGGCCATTCCGCGCTTCGCATCCGATGACGCGAAGGGCGGGCGCACCGAGGTCGCGGTGATCGCCGGCCGCCTCGGCGATGCAGCGGCCGGCCAGGAGCCGATCCACCCGCTCTCGCCGCCACCCGATTCATGGGCCGCGCAGGCCGGTGCCGACGTGGCGATCTGGACGCTGAAGATGACGCCCGGCGCGCAATGGACGCTGCCGGCCGCCACGGGCGAGGGCACGCGACGGATGCTCTATTTCTTCAAGGGTGCGATGGCGTACCTCGCCGGCCAGCGCATCGAAGGCCCGGCCGCCGTCGAGCTGCGCGCGGATGCCGCGGTCGAGCTGGTCAACGGCGACGACGAAGCCAGCGAATTCCTCGTGCTGCAGGGCCGCCCGATCGCCGAGCCGGTGGCGCAGTACGGCCCCTTCGTGATGAACACGCAGGCCGAGATCAGCCAGACCATGGCCGACTACCGCCGCACGCAGTTCGGCGGCTGGCCGTGGAACGACCCGGCGCCGGTGCACGGCCGCGAGGCTGCGCGCTTCGCGCTCCATCCGGACGGCCGCAAGGAAACCCCCGAAGGCTGACCGGGGGCGGGCAATCAGAATTTTTTCAGGGCTTCCATGCCGGGAGCGGTCATGCTCGGCACGAACTCGGTCACGTCCACCCGCGCGACACCACCCTGCACGAACGGGTCGCGCGCCAACACCGATTCGAGCCCTTCACGGTCGCCCGAGCGCGCGAGGATCACGCCGCCCGTGCGCGGCACCTGCCGCCCCGACGCCACGAACAACCCGCTTTCGTAGTGCTTCTTGAGCCAGGTCATGTGCGCGTCCATCAGCGCATCGACCTCTTCGAGGGGGCGGGTGTAGGTGAGGGTGACGATGAACATGGGCAGGACGGCAACGATGAATTCGAAGGCCCCGATCCTATGGCCTCCGCACGGTGCCGGCGCCCCCGAGGTGTGTCTTCCGCGTAACGAACTGCTCCGTACGGCGCCGGCCCATCGGCCTACTCGATCGCCACGCCGCCTTCCTTCACGAGCTTCCCGAATTTGGCGGTTTCTTCGCGGATCTGCCGCGCCATCTCTTCCTGCGTGCCGCCCAGCGGCTCGGCGCCGATGGCCTGCATGCGCTGCGCGAAGTCGGGCGATCTGATGATCTTCACCATCTCGGTGTTGAGCCGCGCAACGATCTCCTTCGGCGT
This sequence comes from Variovorax sp. CF313, assembly GCF_000282635.1. Lineage (GTDB taxonomy): Bacteria > Pseudomonadota > Gammaproteobacteria > Burkholderiales > Burkholderiaceae_C > Variovorax. Next base: position 31,499 of record NZ_AKIW01000007.1, on the reverse strand, counting down.
GGCCGCCGGCGCGAGCACGCCGAACCAGGTGCCGATGTCGAAACCCTTGAGACCCGCCTCTTCCAGCGTCGGCACGTCGGGCAGCACCGACGAGCGGCGCGCGGTGGTCACGGCCAGCGCGCGCAGCTTGCCGCCCTTGATGTGCTGCAGCACCGGCGTGATGGTGTCGAAGGACATGGCCACCTGCCCGCCGAGCAGGTCGGTGGTGAGCGGGCCGCTGCCCTTGTACGGCACGTGCAGCAGCGTGGTGCCGGTGCTGGCCTGGAACTGCGTGCCGATCAGGTGCTGCGCCGTGCCGTTGCCGTTGGAGCCATAGGCCAGCTTGCCGGGTGCGGCCTTGGCGAGCGCAACCAGCTCGGCCACGTTCTTCGCGGGCGTGCTGGCCGCGTTGATGACCAGCACGTTGGGCACCATGGCCACGACGGTGATCGGCGCCAGGTCTTTCTGGAAATCGTAGGGCAGCTTCTTGTAGACGCTGGTGGCGATGGTGTGGTGCACCGCGCCCATCAGCAGCGTGTAGCCATCGGGCTTGGCCTTGGCGACGTAATCGGCGCCGAGCGTGGCGCCCGCGCCGGGCCTGCTCTCGACCACGACAGGCTGGCCGAGGGACTGCGACAGCTTTTCGGCCAGCGCACGGGCCAACACGTCGGTGGTGCCGCCGGCCGGGAAGGGCACGACGAGGCTGAGGGGCCGCGTGGGCCAGGCAGCCGGCTGCGCGAAGGCCAGTGCGGCAGTGCCCAGGCCCAGCGCCAGGGCGCCGGCCCGCAGCACGGTGCGCCTGCCCTGGATGAAAGGGAAAGAAGAAGCGGTCATGGTCTTGTCTCTGGCTCGTTGTTGTCGTGCCCGGCTGCATCGAGGCGCGCCGCGGCCGGGGCCTGGGTTCAGGCCGGGAGGCCTTGCCGCGCACTGGCAATGTGCTCGCACACGGCACGCGTCACCTGCGCAGTGGTGGCGTTGCCGCCGAGGTCGCGCGTGTGCAGCGACCGGTTCGCGGTGACGTGCTCCACGGCCTCCATCACGCGGCGCGCGGCCTGGACTTCGCCCAGGTGCTCGAGCAGCATCACGACCGACCAGAAGGTGCCGACCGGATTGGCCAGCCCCTTGCCCATGATGTCGAAGGCCGAGCCGTGGATCGGCTCGAACATCGAGGGATAGCGCCGCTCGGGATCAATGTTGCCGGTGGGCGCAATGCCCAGGCTGCCCGCCAGCGCGGCAGCGAGGTCGCTGAGGATGTCGGCATGCAGGTTGGTCGCGACGATGGTGTCCAGCGATGCCGGCCGGTTGATCATGCGCGCGGTCGAGGCGTCGACCAGCTCCTTGTCCCAGGTGACGTCCGGGAACTCCCTGGAGATCTGCAGCGCGATCTCGTCCCACATCACCATCGCATGGCGCTGGGCGTTGCTCTTGGTGATGACGGTCAGCAGTTTGCGGGGGCGTGACTGGGCCAGCTTGAAGGCGAAGCGCATGATCCGCTCGACGCCGGCGCGGGTCATCATGCTCACGTCGGTGGCGGCTTCGATCGGGTGGCCCTGGTGCACGCGGCCGCCGACGCCGGCGTACTCGCCTTCGGAGTTCTCGCGCACGATGACCCAGTTCAGGTCGTCCGGGCCGCAGCGCTTGAGCGGGCCGTCGATGCCCGGCAGGATGCGCGTCGGGCGCACGTTGGCGTACTGGTCGAAGCCCTGGCAGATCTTCAGGCGCAGGCCCCAGAGGGTGATGTGGTCGGGAATGTGCGGGTCGCCGGCGGAGCCGAAGAGGATGGCGTCCTTCTTGCGCAGCGCGTCGAGGCCATCAGCCGGCATCATCACGCCGTGCTCGCGGAAGTAATCGCCGCCCCAGCCGAAATCCTCGAAGGTGAAATTCAGCGCGCCGTTGGAGGCTGCGGCCAGCGCCTCCATCACTTCGCGTCCGGCCGGGATCACTTCCTTGCCGATGCCGTCGCCGGGAATGGTGGCAATGCTGTAGCTGCTCATCGATGTCCTTCATGGAATGCTGCTGGGGAGCTGCCACTTTAGGAGCGGGTGCACCCAACGATTCGCGCTCGAAGTCAATCCATCGTTAACCTGCATTCAACAATCGGACAGACACATGGCGAGACCGCGCGGCCAGCGGGAAGAACATGCAGGCGATGCCAGGAACGAGGCCGTGGTGTTGTCGCGGACCGGACCTGCACGGCGGCACCGTTTCTCTTAGATTCGACCGTCGCATCTTTTACCCACTGGAGACTCTTTCAATGATTCACGTCGTCGCCGTCATCACCGCCAAGCCCGGCCAGCGCGCCAGACTGCTCGAAGCCTTCGCCGGGAACCGCGCGGCCGTGCTGGCCGAAGCGGGCTGCATCGAATACGCCGCCACGGTCGATGCGCAAGGCATTCCGACGTCCAAGGCCAGCTTCGGCTCCGACACCTTTGTCGTCGTCGAGAAGTGGGAAACGCTGGCGCACCTGCAGGCCCATGCCGTGGCCCCGCACATGAAAGCCCACGGCGAGAAGACCAAGGAATTCGTCGACAGCAAGCTGATCCACGTGCTCGAACCTGCCTGAGGCCGCAGGCGCAAGCCAGCGCCTGCGCAAGACCTACCGTGCGGAGACTGCCTTCGATTCGAGCCACGCGAACATCGTCGCCGTGCCGGCGGGGCAGGCCGCGTATCCGCGCCTCGGGCAACGGCACGGCGGAGTTCGGCGAGTTCAAGGGCGACTTCGGGCTGGCGGCGCGAAGGGCTGCGACGCGGCTGACGTCGCAATTGAGCAGCGAGGTTCGCAGGAACGAGAAACTGCGTTGAACGCACCATGAAAAAACGCGCCCCCAGGCGCGTTCTTCATTGAAGCCTCGAAGCCTTACTTCGAAACAACCTTCACCATCTCCAGGCACTTGTTCGAGTAGCCCCACTCGTTGTCGTACCAGCTCACGAGCTTCACGAAGGTGCCGTCGAGCGCAATGCCGGCTTCGGCGTCGAAGATCGAGGTGCGCGGGTCACCGCGGAAGTCGGTGGCCACCACCTTGTCTTCCGTGTAGCCCAGCACGCCCTTGAGCGCGCCTTCGCTCTGTGCCTTCATTTCGGCGCAGATTTCCTTGTACGTGGCTTCCTTCACCAGCTCCACGGTCAGGTCGACCACCGACACGTCGGAGGTCGGCACGCGGAAGCTCATGCCCGTGAGCTTCTTGTTGAGCTCGGGGATCACCACGCCCACGGCCTTGGCGGCGCCGGTGCTCGAGGGAATGATGTTTTCCAGGATGCCGCGGCCGCCGCGCCAGTCCTTGTTGCTCGGGCCGTCCACGGTCTTCTGCGTGGCGGTGGCGGCGTGCACGGTGGTCATCAGGCCGCGCTTGATGCCCCACTTGTCGTTCAGCACCTTGGCCAGCGGAGCCAGGCAGTTGGTGGTGCAGCTGGCGTTGCTGATGATGGCTTCGCCGGCGTACTTCTTGTCGTTCACGCCGTAGACGAACATGGGGGTGTCATCCTTCGACGGTGCCGACAGAATGACCTTCTTCGCGCCCGCGTCGATGTGCTTCTGCGCCGTTTCCTTCGTGAGGAACAGGCCGGTCGATTCGAGCACGATGTCGGCGCCGACCTCGTTCCACTTGAGCTGCGACGGGTCGCGCTCCTGCGTGAGGCGGATCTTCTTGCCGTTGACGATCAGCGTGTTGCCTTCGACCGTGACTTCGCCCTTGAAGCGGCCATGCACCGAGTCGTACTGGAGCATGTAGGCGAGGTAGTCCGGCTCGAGCAGGTCGTTGATGGCAACGATCTCGATGTCGTTCTTGAAGTTCTGCACCGCTGCGCGCAGCACGTTGCGACCGATGCGGCCGAAGCCGTTGATACCGAGTTTGATAGCCATCTGACTTGCTCCTAAAGGTTGAAAAATCGTGATCGGACGGGAAAGCGGGCTGTGCGACGTCAGTCGCGCAGCGCCGCTTCCACGGTGGCGGCAACGTTCTCCGCCGTGAAACCGAAGTGCTTGAACAGCGCGGGCGCCGGTGCCGACTCGCCGTACGTGTCGATGCCGACGACGGCCGCGCAGCCGTACTTCCACCAGCCGCCGGTGCAGCCCATCTCGACGGCGATGCGCGGAATCTTCTTCGGCAGCACGCTCTTCTTGTAGGCCACGTCCTGGCGGTCGAAGGTGGTGGTCGAGGGCATCGACACCACGCGCACGGCGATCTTCTTCTCGGCCAGCAGCTTCTGCGCTGCCAGTGCGAGCGGCACCTCGGAGCCGGTGGCGATGATGACGGCGGCCGTCTTCTTGCTCTTGAGGCCGACGACTTCGGGCTCGGACAGCACGTAGGCGCCGCGGCTGATGTCGCCGAGCTCGCTCTTCGGTGCGTAGGCGATGTTCTGGCGGCTCAGCAGCAGCGCGGTCGGGCGCGACTGGTTCTGCAGCGCCACGGCCCAGGCCACGGCCGTTTCGGCCGTGTCGCCCGGACGCCAGACGTCGAGGTTCGGAATCAGGCGCAGCGACGCGGCGTGCTCGATCGACTGGTGCGTCGGGCCGTCTTCGCCGAGGCCGATGGAGTCATGCGTGAACACGTGGATCACGCGGCGCTTCATCAGCGCGGCCATGCGGATGGCGTTGCGGCTGTAGTCGCTGAAGGTGAGGAAGGTACCGCCGTAGGGGATGTAGCCGCCGTGCAGCGCCACACCGTTCATGATGCCGGCCATGCCGAACTCGCGCACGCCGTAGTTGATGTGGCGGCCGATCTCGCCGTGCGGCGGCTCGACGGCAGCGCCTTGTGCGGCTTCGTCTTCGGCGCCCTGGAGCACCACCGGCGCGGGGGGCGCGTTCAGCACGACGGCGCCGGTCTTGGCGTCGAAGCGCAGCGCGGCGGTGCTCTTGGTGTTGGTGAGGTTCGAGCCGGTCAGGTCGGCACTGCCGCCGAGCATTTCGGGCAGCGCAGCGGTGAAGGCTTCCAGCGCGAGCTGGCTGGCCTTGCGGCTGGCGACGGTCTCGCCCCTGGTGTGGGCGGCGACCACGGTGTCGAACGCGACCTGGTGGAAGTCCCTGGGCAGCTCGCCCTTCATGCGGCGGGTGAACTCGGCGGCCAGTTCGGGGTACGCGGCGGCATAGGCGGTGAACTTGTCGTTCCAGGCGGCTTCGGTCTTCGCGCCTTCGGCCTTGTGGTCCCAGTCGGCGTACACCTCGGCCGGGACCTCGAAGGGCGGGTAGTGCCAGTCGATCGCGTCGCGGGTGAGCTTGATTTCTTCGGCGCCCAGCGCCTCGCCGTGCGCCTTGGCGGTACCGGCGCGGTTCGGGCTGCCCTTGCCGATGGTCGTCTTGCAGATGATCAGCGTGGGCTTCGATTCTTCCTTCTTGGCCTTGGCGATGGCCTTGGACACGTCCTTGGCGTCGTTGCCGTCGATCGGACCGATGACGTTCCAGCCATAAGCCTTGAAGCGCTCTTCGGTGTTGTCGATGAACCAGGGCTTGACCTGGCCGTCGATGCTGATGCCGTTGTCGTCGTACAGCGCGATCAGCTTGTTCAGGTGCCAGGCGCCAGCGAGGGCGCAGGCTTCGTGGCTGATGCCTTCCATCATGCAACCGTCGCCCAGGAAGGCGTAGGTGTGGTGGTCGACGACGTTGTGGCTATTGCGGTTGAACTCGGCGGCGAGCAGCTTCTCGGCCAGCGCGAAGCCGACGGCGTTGGTGATGCCCTGGCCCAGCGGGCCGGTGGTGGTTTCAACGCCCGGCGTCACGTCGACTTCGGGGTGGCCGGCGGTCTTGCTGTGCAGCTGGCGGAAGTGCTTGATTTCCTCCATCGGCAGGTCGTAGCCCGTGAGGTGCAGCACCGAGTACAGCAGCATCGAGGCATGGCCGTTCGACAGCACGAAGCGGTCGCGGTCGAACCAGTGCGGGTTGGCGGGGTTGTAGCGCAGGTGTTCGCCCCAGAGTGCGACGGCCATGTCGGCCATGCCCATCGGTGCGCCCGGATGTCCGGAATTTGCTTGTTGGACGGCATCCATGGCCAGAGCGCGGATTGCGTTGGCCATCAGGGCGTGGTTTGCCATTTGCGGTGGACTTTCGGGGGAAAAGGGTGGGAGGAGATAGGGGGAACCCGCGATTTTACCGGGCGAGCCCGGACACCCGCCGATACAGGGCAAACGCCCGCCCGATGCTCTCTTGTGCAGCGGCCGGACTGCTAGAGTTGCGCCCCATGCACGGGCTGCACCTCACCGCCGACCTTCACGACTGCCAATGCGGCCTTCAATGGCTGACCGACCAGGAGGCCCTGGGCGCCGTTTGCCTCAAGGCGGTGGACGCCGCCGGGCTGCAGGCGGTGGGCAGGCTGGTCCATGGTTTTCCGGCCACGCCGCAGGGCCCGGGCGGGGTCACGGCCACGGTGCTGCTGGCCGAATCGCATCTGTGCATCCACACCTGGCCCGAGCAGCGCGGCGTGACGCTCGACGTGTACGTCTGCAATTTCAGCGGCGACCACTCGGCCAAGGCGCATGCGCTGATGGAATGCCTGGTGGCGCTGTTCCAGCCCCTCCACAGCGAACGCAACGAGCTGCAGCGCGGGCGGAAATGACACTCGCCCCCAGGCTTCGCGCACTTCGTGTCGCTTCTCCCATCCCCTACCGGGGGCAACACCAGAGGCCCGGCCAAGCCGGCTCCTCGGTGTTTCCCGAAAGAATCAGCCGATGACGAACGTAGCTTCGATTTCCGTGCGGGCCATGATCCTGGCCGCGGGGCGCGGCGAACGCATGCGGCCGCTGACCGACATCACTCCCAAGCCCCTGCTCGAAGTGCGCGGCAAGCCGCTGATGCAGTGGCCGATGGAGGCGCTGGCCGCGGGCGGGTTCACCGAGCTGGTGATCAACACGGACTGGCTGGGCACGCAGATCTCCGAGCGGTTCGGCGCCAAGCCCTTGTTGCAGGGGCCATCGGCACTGTCGATTTCATATTCCGACGAGGGCCGCGACTTCGGCGGCGCGCTGGAGACGGCCGGCGGCATCGTGCGTGCGCTGCCTTTGCTCGGCGAGGTGTTCTGGGTCGCGGCCGGCGACGTGTTCGCGCCGGACTTCGCCTTCACGCAAGACTCGGTCGACCGCTTCGTCGCCAGCGGCAAGCTCGCGCACCTGTGGCTGGTGCCGAACCCCGCGCACAACCTCAAGGGCGATTTCGGCTTGTCCGCCGGGGGCCTCGCGCTCAACACGGCCGACCGGAAGTTCACCTTCTCGACCATCGGCCTGTACCGCGCCGAGCTCTTCGCGCCACCGTACAGCGACATCCCGAGCGGCAACCCGGCCGGCCGCAAAGCCCCGCTGGCACCGATCCTGCGCGCCGCGATGGACAATGAACTCGTGAGCGCCGAGCTCTACACCGGCCCCTGGACCGATGTGGGCACCCCCGAACGACTCGCCCAACTGAACACGCCAAGCAGATGACTTCAGCAGCCACCACCACGATCTACGCCGAGCGCCGCGCGCGCCTCGCCTCGCAGCTGGGCAAGGACGGCATCGCGATCATCCCGACCGCGCCCGAACGCCCGCGCAACCGCGACACCGATTTCCTCTACCGCCACGACAGCTACTTCTATTACCTGACCGGCTTCACAGAGCCCAATGCCTGGCTGGTGCTGGCGGGCGATGGCCGCGCCACGCTGTTCTGCGCGCCGAAGGACCTGGAGCGCGAAATCTGGGACGGCTACCGCCTCGGCCCCGACGCGGCACCCGCGGCACTCGGTGTCGACGAAGCCTTCTCGGTCGCCGACCTCGATGCCAGGCTGCCGAAGCTGCTCGAGAACCGCTCGACCGTGTGGTTCCCGTTCGCCATCCACAAGGGCCTCGAGACCCGCATCGACGGCTGGCTGCAGTCGGTTCGCGCCCGCGTGCGCTACGGCGCGCTGTGCCCCGAGGAACAGCGCGACCTGTGTGGCCCGCTCGACGAGATGCGCCTGATCAAGGACGCGCACGAGCAGGACATCATGCGCCGCGCCGCGCAGATCAGCGCCCGCGGCCACGTGCGCGCGATGCAGCTCTCGGCCCGCATGCTGCGCGAGGGCAAGGACGCGCGCGAGTACCACCTCGACGCCGAGCTGCTGCACGAATTCCGCCTTGGCGGCTCGCAGTACCCGGCCTACTACTCCATCGTCGCGGCCGGCGCCAACGCCTGCGTGCTGCACTACCGCGCCGATGCGGCACCGCTGCGCAAGGGCGAGCTGGTGCTGATCGACGCCGGCTGCGAACTCGACGGCTATGCGAGCGACATCACCCGCACCTTCCCGGCCGACGGCAAGTTCACCGGCCCGCAGCGCGCGCTGTACGACCTCGTGCTGGCCAGCCAGGACGCCGCGGCCGCCGTCACCAAGGCCGGCAACCGCTTCACCGATCCGCACGACGCCGCGGTGAAGGTGCTGGCGCAGGGCATGCTCGACTTCGGCCTGCTCGACGCCAACAAGGTGGGCGGCGTGGACGACGTGATCGACTCGCGCGCCTACTTCCAGTTCTACATGCACCGCACAGGCCACTGGCTCGGCATGGACGTGCACGATTGCGGCAGCTACGTCGAGCCCACGCAGGTTGGCGAGGTGAGCGAGCGCAAGGATCCGCTGTCGAACGAGGTCATCAAGAACCGCCCGAGCCGCATCCTGCATCCGGGCATGGTGCTGACGCTGGAGCCCGGCATCTACGTGCGGCCCGCCGACGGCGTACCGGAGCAGTTCCACGGCATCGGCATCCGCATCGAGGACGACGCGATCGTCACGGCCACCGGCTGCGAGCTCATCTCGCGCGGCGTGCCCGTGAAGGCGGACGAGATCGAGGCGCTGATGCGGGCCTGACGGCCCGCGCGCCGAGCGGCCCGGGCTGTGGCATCGCCATGGCCTGGGCCTGAAGCCAGTCGCAAAACAGTCGCGCCGCCTCGTCCCGGGTGCCGTTGCGCCTGGCGACATAGCGGTAGCCGCTGGCATGAAAGCCCAAGGGCGCGGTCAATCGTCCCGCCCGCACGTCGTCCATCACGAGATGCCAGGGCGCGATGCAGATGCCCAGGCCGCCGATCGCAGCCTCCAGCGTGAAGTAGTAGTGCTCGAACTCCGTGCCGGGCAAAACCCGCACCGCGCTGCCGACCGATGCGCTCCACATCGACCAGGCATTGCGCCGCGTGCGCGTCTGCAGGATCTCCCGATTCTCGAGATCGGCCGGCTCGCCGAGCCGCAACCGGTCGGCCAGGCCGGGAGCCAGCACGGGGCCGAGCAGTTCGTCGAACAGGAACACATCGGCAGGCGTCGCCTCCTCGTCTTCGTCCTGCACCACCGAGATCGCGACGTCGCTGCGCGACACCGGCGTTGCCGCACTCTGGTCCGTGGCCTTGAGCCGCACGCCGATGTCCGGCTGGCTCGCATGAAAATCGTAGAGCCGCGGAATGAGCCAGCGCATCGTGAAGGTGCTGAGGCAGGAGACGTCCAATGTCGTGTGCTGCCGCTCAAGCATGGCATCCACCGCCTGTTCGATCTGCATGAAGGCCGCCGACAGGGTCGGCTGCAAGTACTTGCCGGCAACGGTCAGCACGGGCCGGTTCTTCGGCCCTTCGAACAACACGACGCCGAGCGCATCCTCGAGTTGCCGCACCTGCCGGCTGATCGCACCAGGCGTGACATGCAACTCGTCGGCGGCCAGGGTCATGCGGCCCAGACGGCCGGCCGCTTCGAAGGCGCGCAGCGCGTTCATGTGGCGAAGATGCTGTTTCATGGTGAAGTGACTTTATTGCACATAGCACCGGCAAATTCATCGGTTCGTTTTTTGCTTTGCGGCGCCTACAAACGGCGCATGACCTGTCCGGAATCGTCCGGCGGCATGCATCGCTTTTGCTGGAGTCCGTCACCATGCCTTTCATTCGCACCGCCGTCCCTGAAGACACGCCTCCCGCCCAATGCCAGGCCATCGTGCGAGGCATCCACGACGCACTGGTCGGCAGTATCGGGATGCCGGAGGACGAGCTGTTCAACCTGGTGAACCCGTACAGGGCCGACCATTTCTTTTTCGATCGCAGGTTCAATGGCGTGGCACGTTCCGATCGCGTGATCGTGGTCGAGATCACCATGCGCCGGGGGCGCAGCGATGCGATGAAACGGACACTTTATGGCCAGATCGCGCACAACCTGGAACACCAGGCTGGCATCGCACCAGCCGACGTTTTCATCTTCACTCACGAAAATGATTACTCGGACTGGTCGGTCGGCAACGGCCAGTTCGCGATGACCTTGGTGCAGCAGCGCGGCACGGACACCTGAAAGACAGCAAGGCGGTGCCGATGCCCTCGCGGCAGGCGCCGCTTACTTCGCCTGCAGCAACGCGCCCGCTTCCAGCAGCACCAGCTCGTTGTCGTCCGCCTTGTTCGGCTCGCGGCTGCTCGAGAACGGCAGGTTGTTGTCGTTGCCGACCACGATGTGCGTGGCGTCCACCACGTCGACGTTCTCGATGGTGAAGAAGGGAAACTTCAGCACGCCGTCGTTCAGCGGCTTGCGTGCGAGCTTGTCGGGGTCGGCGATGTTCAGCAGGTCGATGTAGCCGATCTTGCGCACCGGGCCACCCGCGTTCGCGTCGTTCAGCTCGACCTTGTAGACGCGCTTGAACTTCGCGATGTCGTGGAAGCAGTCGGTGCGCTTCTGGCCTTCGGGGCAAGCCTTGTCGCTCGTGCCTTCGCCGTTGTCTCGTTCGATGATCAAGCCGGTGGTTGCGTCGATCATGTTGAAGTCGCCGATGGCGTTGCCATTGGCTTCGAGCACGTATTTCCAGTGGCGGCCCGTCCACTTCTCGGCGGCCACATCGAACTCCAGCACGCGCAGCGCTTCCTTGCCGTCGACGCGTTCGTAGTCCTTGGCCTCGGCGTTCCACACCGGGCCTTCGAGCAGCGCGTAGAGCTTGCTTGCGTCCTTCGACGAGGCCATGCCCTCGAAGCCCTTGGAGCGCTTGATCTGGAAATCGACCGCGCCGCCGGGCATGCCTGGCGTGGTCACTGCGGGGTGATCGGGCGAGCGCACGGCCTTGCCGTCGACCAGCGTGTCGTGCACGGCGAGCACCTTGCCCTTGAGGTCGGCCTTGATCAGGAAGGGTCCGAACTCCTCGCCGATCCACAGCGCGCCGCCGGCGAACTGGAAGCTCTCGGGGTCGAAGTCGGCGCCCGTCAGGTAGCGCTGCTTGGTGCCTTCGTGGACGATGCGGAAGGGCACCTTCTTGTCCGGGTCATGCAGGAAGATGGTGTTCAGGCGGTTGAACTTGCCGCTCTTGAAGTCCACCTTGTAGTGGTTCAGGTAGAGCATGAAGTCGGGCGAGTTGGCCTTGGTACCGGCACCGTTGTCGGTGAGGATCCAGAAGCTGCCGTCGTCCATCTTCTTGATGCCCGAGTGGCCCTGCAGCGGCTGGCCCTTGAAGGGCAGCGACACGCCGGTGCCGCGGCCGGCCGACAGGCCTTCGACCGAGCCGATCGCCTCGACGCGCTTGCCGGTCGTGAACTTGCCGCTGGCCTGCAGGTCGGCCGGCGCGTCCTTGGGCGCAGCGACGAAGCTCTGCGCGGGCAGGACGGCGTGGCCGGCGAGCGTGGAAGGGAAGGCGGTCTGGGCCGTCGCGCCGCCGCACGCGAGTGCAGCGGCAAGAGCGATGAAAGACAGGGAGGCGATGCGCGTCATGGAAAGGAAGGCGTTCGAGTTCAAAACGCGTGACCATGCCGAGGCGGCATGACGCGGCCATGACATCCTTTCAAGGAGCGACGTCCACCGTCACTTCGCGCGACTCCGCGCGGCCCTGGTCGTCGACCGCGCGCAGCACATAGCGCCGCCCCGATACGGAGAGATCGGGCATCCAGGTGATGCCTTCGCCGGGCGCGGCGCGGCCGATGAGCGCGTCGTCGGCAAACCAGTAGATGGCCTGCGTGCCCGCGGCAGCCTCGGCGCGCAGCACCAGCGGCTCGGGCTTTTTCACGCGCAGCGTGTGGCGCACGCCGCGCAAGGGCGACGTGATGAGCGGCGCGCTTTCCGGCGCATCGCCATCCTTCTCGCAGCCGTCCGCCGGCGCGCTCGCGCGTGGCAGTCCGGCCTGGCGGAACAGGCGGCGCATGTCGCTTCCCCATTGCTCCACCACCTGCTGGCGCGCATTGGGCTGCGGGCCGCAGACCACCTTGCCGGTCGTTTCATCGACCCACACTGCGCGGTGCAGGTTGCTGACCTGGATCGGCGACTTGCCGGCGATGAACCATGTCATGGTGCGCACCGGGCACATCGCATCGGGCAGGCCGCCCGTCGCGGCGCAGACCTCGATCTGGCGCAGGTCGGCCGGCTGGCGCGATGCGATCTCGCCCGGGTCGAGCCGCTCGGCGCGCAGCGCATCGACCATGCGCAGGAACAGCGGCGCGGCGGCGTCGACGCCCACCAGCGCGGGATTGCTGGTGCCGTCGAAATTGCCGACCCACACCACCAGCACGTGACGGCCGAACACGCCGGCCGTCCACGCGTCGCGAAAGCCCCAGGACGTGCCCGTCTTCCACGCGATGGCCGGGCGTGCGGGCAACGTGGTGTCGGGGCGCGGCGTGTGGCGCAGCATGTCGAGCGTGATGAACGACGCTTCCTCGCTCAGCAAGCGCAGCGGCTGCACGGGCCGCTCGCCGGGCGCGGGCTGCGTGTAGCGGATCGGCTGCGAGATGCCGCCGTTGGCCAGCGTCGCATACATGCCAGCCAGCTCCTCGGGCGTGACCTCGCCGCCGCCGAGCACCAGCGCGAGGCCGTAGTGCGATTCGCCCTGCAGCTTCTGCACGCCGGCCAGGCGCATGAAGTCGTAGAGCCCCGGCTTCGAGAGCTTCGCTGCCACGGCCACCGCGGGCACGTTGCGGCTGCGGATCAGTGCCTCCTGCGCGGGCAGCGGCCCGGCGAAGCGGTGGTCGAAGTTCTCCGGCGTGTACGGGCCGAAGGAAGTCGGCGCGTCCTTCAGCATGGTCTTCGGATGCAGCAGCCCCTGGTCGAGCGCCAGCGCGTAGATGAAGGGTTTGAGGGTGGAGCCCGGCGAGCGCTTGGCCAGAACGCCGTTGACTTGCCCCGAGATGGCGTCGTTGCGGAAGTCGGCCGAGCCGATCATCGCGCGCACCTGCATCGTCGACGCATCGAGCAGCAGCGCGCTCGCGTTGTTCATGCCCACGTCGGCGTGCGCGCGCAGGTACTGGCCCATCACGCGTTCGAGCGTGGCCTGCATGCGCAGGTCGATGGTGGTGCGCACCTCCTGCACGCCACGCTCCTGCGCGAGCAGCATGTCGGTGGCGTGCGGTGCCAGAAAGGGCAGGCTGCCGCGCGACTGTGCCGAGAGCGCCAGTTGCGCATCGGGCGCATGCTGCTTCGCCGCCGGATCGCGCTCGGCCCACAGCGCCCACAGGCGTTCGCGCGCCGATTGCAGCTCGGCGTTGCGGCCGCGCTCGGCGATGCGCTTGACGGGGTTCTGCGGAATCACCGCGAGCGTCAGCGCCTCGGGCAGGCTGAGCTTGGCGGCGTCCTTGCGGAAGTAGATGAGGCTCGCGGCCTGCACGCCTTCGATGTTGCCGCCATAGGGGGCGGTGTTGAGGTAGGCCTCGAGGATGTCGTGCTTGCTGAAGCGCGCCTCCAGCCACAGCGCGGCGAAGATCTGCGCGACCTTGCCGGTGGGCGTGCGGCTGTCGATACCGTACACGCGCCGCGCGAGCTGCATGGTGAGCGTGGAGCCGCCCTGGCGGCGCTCGCCGCTGGCAATGCGCCAGGCGCTGCGCGCCAGCGCGGCGGGATTGACGCCGGGGTGCGTGTAGAAGCGCCGGTCTTCGTACAGCAGCACCGCATCGACCAGCGTGGGCGAGATGCGTTCGAGCGGCACCCAGAGACGGTATTGCTCATCGCCTGCGAGCGTGAGGCGCAGGAGCTGGCCACCTTGTGCGTAGACGGCGCGGGAGCTGCCGACGGTTTCGCTGAGCGCTGCGTGCGGCCACAGGCGAAGCAGTGCGAGCACGAAGACGACGAACGCGAAAGCGATGCCCATCTTTCTCCCTCTCCCTCCGGGAGAGGGTTGGGGTGAGGGCATCGGCGACGGATCGAGCACGGTGTTCATGTTGGTGCCGCACCCTCACCCTAACCCTCTCCCGCAAGCGGGAGAGGGAACCAGGCGCGAGCGCGTCATGATCAATTCGCCACCACCTGGAAGCGCGCGCCGGCCGAGCGCGAGAACACGCGCCGGTCGTACATCGCCTCGCCGTAAGCGGCCGGCACCACGTAGTCGCCCACGTTGGTGGCGCGCGCCTTGTAGGTCACTTCGAGCAGGTCCTTGTTGACGCTGCCGTAGAACACGACGCGGTCTTCGCGGATGTCCGCGTACTGCACCTTCCACGAGCCGCCGCCACCGAGGCGCTTCTTCCAGATCGGCGCGTCGGCATTCGCATCGTCGTCGTCGCCCACGGCCTGCAGCACCGGCTCCAGCCCGCCGGGCAGCACGTCGACCAGCGCCACGTCGTTGATGTTCGCCCGCTCCAGGCTGCGCACGCGCACCCGCACCGTGACCTCCTCGCCGAGCTTCGCCTTGGTGACCGGGTTGCCCTTGGCATCGAGCACTTCGTGGAAGATCTCGAGGCCCTTGTTCACCGCGGTGGCAGGCACATTGCGCTCGAAGCCCTGTTCGGCCCAGCTGTAGTACAGGTTGAAGTCGCTGTCGTTCGACAGCTTCAGCTTCGCCGTGCCGGCCGGCACCGCGGCGCGCGTGATCGGGTTGACCACGCCCAGCGCGAGTGCGGCGGCCTGGCCCTGTGCATTGACGGTGCTCGCCGTGAGCTTGCCTTCCACGTTCTGTCCCACGGCCTCGAAGTACGAGTCGACCGCGAGCAGCATCGAGGCCGACGACAGGCTGTTGTACCAGCCGTCGCGCACCATCGCGCCCATGCCTTCCCATACTGCGGGCTTCAGCATCTTCAGGCGCGACGGGAAGTGGCGGCCCACGAGGTGCAGCGTCATGCTGTCGTGCACCAGCGGGTCGTAGTAGGTGCCCCAGACGTTGCGGCGCTGCTTCTTCTCGGTGCGCGCGAGCAGGTCGGCCCACACCGGGTTGAGCAGCTCGTTGGCCACCTGCTCCTGCTTCACGAGCTGGTAGCTCGCGGCAAGGTAGACGGCGCCGAGGTCGTCGCTCCAGCCCTGCGTCTGCTTGCCGCGCCATGCTTCGCGCAGGTTGGCCAGTGCGGCCGGCGCGATGATGCCCTGGCGCGTCAGCAGGTAGGCCGCCTGCGTGCGCTGGCGCCAGCCGTCGAGCGATGCGTCGCCGCTGCCGAGCCAGCCCTGCAAGTAGGCGTTGGCCTTCTGCAGCAGGTCTTGCGGCACGGGCAGCTTGTGGTCCTTGGCCTCGACCAGCAGGTGCACGGCGTACAGCGTGGCGAAGGCGTCGGTGCCCGCACCGGGCCACAGCGAGAAGCCGCCGTCGGCCGTCTGCCGTGCGCGCAGCTGCACGAGGTAGCGCTCGAAGGTCTTGCGCGCCTCGGGCAGCGGGCCCTGCTCGGCCGTGCGCCCGCGCGCCATTTCCTTCACCAGCTCGGGACGGCCCGAGAGCAGCACTGCCGGGAAGGTCTGGCTCGTGATCTGCTCGGTGCAGCCGTGCGGGTAGGCCTCCAGGTACTGCATGAGGCCGGTGGCAAAGGACCACGGCGCGGCCGACACGGCCACGTCGCTCTGGCGGAAGTTCGGGTACAGGTCGGCCTGGCTCGAGATTTCTCCCGCGCGCTGGAAGCTGCCGGCCTGCACCAGCGTGACGAAGGGCGATGCAGGCCGCACGCTCACTTCGGTCGACAGGCGCGCGTTGAAGTTCTTGTGCGTCGACGTGAACACCAGCGCCGAAGAACCCAGCACGGCCTGCTCGCCCGGCTTGGCGCGCACGCTGAACTTCGTGCTCGCCTCGCCGCGCTCGTTGACCTTGAGCGTCTGTGTGGCATCGCCCACCACTTCGAGCCCGCCGGAGGCGGTGAGCGTGAGCGCAATGGGCACTTCCTTGCCCGAGCCCACGATGTTGTTCGCGAGGCCCACGCCCACTTCGACCGTGTCACCGGGCGCCATTGCGAGCGGTGCGTTGGGCAGGATCACCATGTCGCCGCGCACCACGGTGCGGGTGCTCTTGGCGGCGGTGGTCTCGTCGTTCACCGCGACGGCCATCACGCGCAGGCTGCCGTTGAAGCTCTCGGGCACGGCGTAGCTGAACTCGCGGCTGCCGTTCACATCCACCAGCCCCGACCAGAAGGCCACCGGCTTGTCGCGCTTGCGCTTGAACGGGTTCAGGTGCTTGCCGAGTTCGCCTTCGCCGTCACCGCCGGGCGCGGCGCCCTGCATGAGCTTCTTGAACTCCGGCAGGATCAGATCGAGCGTCTGCAGCGTGCCGACTTCGAGCGCGCGCTTCTGGAAGAAGTGCTTGAGCGGATCGGGCGTCTTGTAGCGCGCCACCTGCAGGATGCCCTCGTCCACCGCGAAGACCACGGCGCGCGTGGGCTTGTCGCTGGTGAGCTTCATCTTCACGGTCTGGCCCGGCTTCACCAGTTCGCTGCTGGTGAGCTGCAGGTTGGCGGTGCGCTTGGTCAGCGCGGTGGCGAAGGGCACGACGCCGTACGACAGCGGGCTCATGTAGACCTCGTCCGAGGCCGGGTCGCGCACGAAGTGCACGTTGATGTAGCCGGTGCCCTCGAAGTCCTTGGGCAGCACGATCTTCTGCACCGAGGCGGTCTTGTCGGTCTTGAACCATGCATGGGCGTAAACCTTGTCGCGCTCGATGGTGATGAGGCCGGCGCCCACGTAGGGCGCGCGGATGCTCACCGCCATCTCCTGCCCGGGCTCGTAGTCCTTGCGGTCGAGCGTGAGCTGCAGTTCGGCATTGCGGTCGAGCGAGCGCGAGACGTTGGCGTTGCCGGCCACGCTGTATTCCACGCGGTTGAGCTCCAGCCCGTCGGCGTTGCGCACCACGTAGGCGAAGTTGCCGGGGGCGCCGGTGTCCAGCGCCACGGTGTTGCCGGCGGCAACGATGGCGAAGGGCTTCTCGTCGAGCACGATCTCCTTGCGGCGCGACTCGTAGCGGTACAGGCCGCTGTCCTGCTTGATGAGCACCGACAGCACCTTGCGTTCGACGCGTTCGATCTTCAGGCCGGGCACGGCTGTCTTCCTGGCCTGCGGGTCGATCGCGATCACGGTGGCACTGCGAGCGGCGCCCTTGCTCACGTAGCCGACGTCGCCGTCGACCTTCACGCCGACAAGGTAGGGCATGTCGCTCACCAGCGTCTGCGCCTCGGCCGACACGCTGCGCCCACCCTCGGGCTCGAAGGCCTTGGCCAGCACGTGCACCTGGTAGGTGGCGGCGTCGAAGCGCGACAGGCGCAGGTCGAACTCGGCCTTGCCGTCGGCGCTGGTCTGCACGCTGCCCAGATCGTCGGCCTGCCTGTCGGCAGCGCGCTGCGGATCGAAGAAGGCGTAGTCGGTGAACGCGCGGAACACCGGGAAGCCGGGGCTCAGCGTGAGCGTGCCTTCCACCTTGCGGTCGGGCGCGGGCGTGCCGAAGAGGTTCTGCACGTCGATCAGCGCCTTCAGGTCCTTGGGCTTGACCCAGCCTTCGGCCACTTCGCTGCTGAGCTTGGCCGTGACCTTGGTGCGGTCGGGCAGGAACTCCTGCACCTTCACGGTGGTGCTGCCGATCAGCAGGCCTTCGACCTCGGGCGTGCCGGGCGACGATTCGCGCGGCAGGTAGAGGTTGACGGTGTAGTTGCCGGTCGGCGAGCTGTCCTGCGTGGTGTGGGCGATTTCCGCGGCGCCGCCGGGGCCGAGCTTGAGCTTCTCGCGGCGCACGCTGAGGCCGCGCGCGTCGATGATCTCGGCTTCGAGCGGCAGGTCGCGCAGCGAGGTGGCCCAGTTGCCGGCCTTCACCATCATCGCGATGTGCATCGTGTCGCCCGGGCGGTAGATGCCGCGATCGCTGAAGACGTAGGCCGTCATCTGGTTCGGCACGCCGGCCGCGCGCAGGCCGCCGACGTCGAAGCGCGAGATGTCCAGCGTGCGGTCGCTGCGGTTGAAGGGCAGGAAGCTCAGGTCGCCGTCCTTGCGCACGACCAGCACCACCGGTGCCTTCTCGCGCTGGTAGCCGGCGAGGTTGGGCAGCTTGGCCGCGCCCGTCGCGTCGGTGGCCTGCGACGCCACGATCATGCCGTTGCGGCCCCACACTTCGACCAGTGCACCGGCCACGGGCTGTCCGTTGGCAATGCTCTGCACGAACACGTCGCGCGTACCGTCGAGCGACTTCTTGGCGACGATGCCCAGGTCGGTGACGAGCACGAGGCGCTGGTCGAGCTGCTGCTCGGGGTTGCCGCCCTCGCCGTTGCCTTCTTCCTCGTCCGGGGACTGCTGCTGTTCGTCCTCGGGTTGGGCTTGCGCATCGCCTTCGGGCTTCTTCTTGGCCTTGGGGTCGTAGCCCTGTACCTTGAGCAGGAACACGCCGCGCCGGTCGGACGCGTCGCTGCGCAGGTACTCGGCGAAGTCGACGGTCTCGTAGTGCGCCTTGCCGGCGGGGATGCTGAGCGGGATCTCCTTCTGGAAGCGGTCGACGAGGTTGTCCGACTGCAGGCCGCCGTAGAACTGCGGATGCGCGAAATCACCATTGGTCTGCGTCACCAGGTGCTGCAGCTGCTGCGGCAGCAGGCGGCCGATTTCGAGGCGGATGCCGGGCAGGTCGCGCACCAGGATCGGCAGCTTGCGCTCGCCCGACAGCGCGAGCAGCGAGCCCTGGCTCATGATGGTGAGCTCGGGCGCGAAGGTCTTGAGCAGCAGCACGTCCTGGCGCGCCGCGCCGAGCTGGTAGCCGCCGGGCGTCTTCAGGCCCTTGGCCACGCGCACCAGCAGGTAGCGCCCGCCCTCGGCCTGCGGCATGCGGAAGCTGACCATCTCGGTCACTTCGCGCTCGCTGGCGATGGGCTGCAGGCTGATCTTCTTCGCGCGGCGCAGCACGGCGTCGGTGATCTTCGCGGGCTCGGCCGACCAGTCGAACTTGTCGTCGGGATCGCCCTTGGCTTCTTCCGTGGCCGGCAGCAGCCAAGCCTGCAGCACGCGCGCCATTTCGCGTTCGTGCACCGGCATCGAGGCGGTGACGTGCATCACGTGCTCGGGTTCGCCGTTCTCGCCGGTGACGATGGTGGGCTCGATGCCGGCGATGGCCAGGCTGAAGAGGCCGGGGATGTCGACCGCGCGGGACTGGTCGTTGCGCAGCGCGGGACCGCCCTTCTGCGCGACCGTGCCAGCCGTGAGGCTGAGAATCGCTGGACGCGTCTTCTCGGGAATCGGCAGCGGCTCCGACTGCAGGGTGGCATTGAGGCGCAGCTTGTCGTAGCTGACCGTGAACTTCTCGCTCGCGCACTTGCCGACGCTGAAGATCGAGCTGCTGCAGGGCTGGTCGTAGGTCAGCACCAGGCGCTTTTCGAACTCGGCCGTGTTGACGGGGTGCGAGAAGCGCACCTGGAAAAGCGCGCGGCGTACGTTGGCCTGCACCGGGTCCTGGTAGAACTCGGCGCTGGCGATCTGGGCTGTGAATTCGGGCGAGGTGAACTCGTACTTGCGCTGCGCCATCTCGATGTGCGGCGCGAGCGCGTTGCCGGCGATCTGCACCTTGTAGGGCTGGCCGATGGGCCAGTCCTGCACGGGCAGGAATTCGAGGCGGTTCTGTTTGGTCCAGCTCCAGCGGCCGGCAATGGCGGGCTCGATGGTGACGCCGGTGGCCTCCTGGCCGATGCGCGCAATGGGCGCGACCGAGGCGGAGAAGTTCATGACGAAGGGGTTCGGCCCCTTGTCGAGCTCGATCTGCGTACGTTGCGGCGGCTCGGTCTTCGCGGTGGCGACGACGGGCTCGACGCGGTCGGGCGTGAGGCCGTGCCACCACTTCAGCACATGGGGGCTCGCCATCCAACCGGCCAGCACCAATAGGAGGAGCAGCACCAGCCACGCCAACCGCTGCTGCAGCCACTGCAATCCGAGCAGCACGAAGGCGCCGGCAATGCGCAGCCAGCCCGGCGGCCGCCAGGAACCGATGAGCCCGCGGGCCAGCGGACGCAGGAAGCCGAGCACGCGGCCCAGCCCGGTGAAGAGCACGTCGCTGAGCGACGCGAGTTTTCTGTTGGCGACTTGAAGCATGGAAGCTCCCCCGATGTTCTTGTTGGCGTTCGCGAGTTTGCCGACCGTCTGTGAAGCAATGGCGCCGTATGTGAAGTCCGCGTGAAAACTGCACGGGGCTGCGCCGGGGCCATTTCAAGGATTCATGGTGCGTTTGCTTTGCTGGGTGTTTTTTCAGGGTGAGTGCGAAGGACACCGGGTGCCCCCTCCGCGAATGTCCACCGGCCTGCGGCCTCCTCCTTTATTTCGCTGCGCAGCACCCCGTCGGCGTGACTGCACCTCGGACGCCTCATGCCGCCGCCACGCGCATTCCCGTGAGGTGCCCACGCGTGAACGCCTCCTCGAAGATCGAGTAGCCCGACCAGTCGGCATGCGCGAACGACAGGCGTCCCGCGACGACGCTGCCGCGGTGCGCCGCGTCCTGTGCCGTGCGCTGCGAGCCGATCTGCGCCAGCAGCCCCGGTTTGGGGATGGACATGGCGTGCCCATAGCGCGTGACGTCGATGCGCGTGGCGAGCGAAGGCAGGTCGGGGTGCGGCACCGACAGCTCTGCGAGCAGGTCGTCGCGCCAGCCGCTCCACGGTCGATCGAGCAGCAGCTTGCGACCGTCCGTCGCGTCGTAGCCGCTCGGCCCCAGGGGGCGGTACCAGCTGAGGACGGTGCCGCGCGGCGTGGGGTCGAGCGACTGGTGCCGCGCGTCGACGTAGCCGAGGCCGCGCGTGCCGTGGATCACGTTGTCCCAGCTCGGCGCTGCGCCATGGCGGTCGGCCAGCGGGCCGCGCAGGTGAATGTTGGCCACGAGCCAGGGCGCGTAGCGCACGTGGGCCGCGGCGTTCTTCAGCACGGCCGGCGGGTTCTCGACCACGCGCGCGGCGATGAACACGGGCAGCGCGACGATGCAGCGCTGGGCCTGCCAGCGCACGAGCGATTTCGTGGCCGCATCCCACGCGTCGACCTCGACGCCATCGCGCACCTCGGCGATGCGCGTGACGACCTGACCGGTGCGCAGCCGGTCGCCGAGCGGCCTGGCCAGCTGCTTCGTGAGCCAGCCGTTGCCTTCGGGCCAGGTGAGGATGCCGTCGCGCTCGGGGCTCGAATCGTTGACGCTGCCGGTGGGATCGCCGGGCGCATGGAAGCCGTGGCGGCTCGCGAAGTAATGGATGCCGGCCCAGGCCGAGACGTGTTCGATGCCTGCGCCGTAGTCGTCGCGGCAGCAGTAGTCGAGATACCAGCGCAGCTGCGCGTCGCTGAATCCTTCGCTCTCGAGCCAGCCCGCGAAGGTGATGGCGTCGAGCGCCAGCAGCTCGGGCGTGACGGCGACCTTGAGCGTGGGAATCGCAAAATGCGCCGCGTGCTGCAGCGCATCGATGCGCTGCGCGAACTTGCGGTACTGCGCGAGCGAGCCTTCGCCCACGCCGTGCATGGGCAACAGGCCGTCCTGCCACTCGCCGCGGAAGAACAGGCGCTCCTGCGGGCTGTGGCAGAGCGTGGCCTCGTCGTATTCCCAGCGGCCCGCCACGCGGCGGCGCAGGCCGAGTTCCTCGAGCAGGTCCTGCACTTCGCGCGCGTCGTCGCCCGGCACGGGCAGGTAGTGCGCACCGAGCGGGCAGGCGATGCCGTTGACCACGCCGCCGCGTGCGTTGCCGCCGGCGGTGTCCTCGAGCTCGAGCAGCGTGAAGTCGTCGATGCCCGAGAGCCGCAGGGCGCGTGCAGCCGCAAGGCCCGCGACGCCGCCGCCTGCGATCACCACGCGCGTGCGCTTCACGACGGCGGGCGCCTGGCTCTTGAGCGCGCCATCGCGCATCGCGTGGCCGCGCGCCATGTCGATGCCGGTGAAGCCACCTTCGACGGGCGTTGGCGGCGCCTCGCAGCCGGCAAGCGCCAGCGCGCCTGCCGCCATTCCGAGAAATTCGCGCCGTTGCATGACTCAGCTAGTGCGCCATCACCTTGCCCCACTCCTGCTCGTAGGTGGTGACAAGGGTCTGGTTCGACAGCCGGTTCACTTCGGCCGGCACGCGCGCCATGTCGAGCGGAAAGTCGAACATCAGCGGCAAGGTGGAAGGCGAGAGGAAGCGCAGGCCCGAAGGCAGCGCATCGGGCATGCGGTAGGGCCGCCGGCTCGCGATGATGTAGCCCCATTCGCCGAAGCTCGGCACATGCGCGTGGTACGGCGTGGCACGCAGGCCCACCGATTCGACGGTGGTGGCCACGGTCCAGTAGCTCTTGCGCGCCACCAGCGGCGAGGTGGTCTGGATCACCGCATAGCCGCTGGCCGAAAGGCGCCTCTCGAGCAGCGCGTAGAAGCTGTTGGTGTAGAGCTTGCCGATGGCGAAGTTGGTCGGATCGGGAAAGTCCACCACGATGACGTCGAAGGTGTCCCCGGGCTGCTGCAGCCACTGGAAGGCGTCGGTGTTGACGATCTTCACCTTGGGCGACGAGAGCGAGTGGCCGTTGAGCGCGGCCAGGGTCTCGTGCTCGGTGAAGAGTTGGGTCATGTTCGGGTCGAGCTCCACGAGCGTGACCGACTCGACCGAGGGGTACTTGAGAATCTCGCGCACCGCCATGCCATCGCCGCCGCCCAGCACCGCGACCTTCTTCGGCGCGCCCTGCGCGGCCATCACCGGATGCACGAGCGCCTCGTGATAGCGGTACTCGTCGCGCTCGGCGAACTGCAGGTTGCCGTTGAGGAACAGCCGGTGCCCGAGCAGCCCCCGCGTGACGACGATGCGCTGGTAGGGCGAGGTGGCACTGAAGACGATGCGGTCCTGGTAGAACTTGTCCTCGGCCAGCGTGGTGATGTGATCGGCCCAGGCGAAGGCCGCGACCAGCGCGGCCAGCGCGAGAAAGCACGCGACCGCATGCGCGCCGACGCGGCGCAGTTCATGCCGGAACAACCACAGCGCCCACACCGCCACGGCCGCGTTCATGAAGCCGAACAGCAGGCCGGTGCGGATCATGCCGAGCTGCGGCACGAGGACGAGCGGGAACGCCACCGACACCGCGAGCGCGCCGAGGTAGTCGAAGGTGAGCACCTGCGACACGAGGTTCTTGAGCACGATGTTGCGCTTCAGGATGCGCATCACCAGCGGAATCTCGAGCCCCACCAGCGTGCCCACGACCGTCACGAGGCCGTACAGCAGCAGCCGGAAGGCGCTCGGCACGTACGCATTCGCGAGGAACAGGATCGCCGGCAGCGCACCGCCGATCAGCGCCACCATCAGTTCGATGCGAAGGAAGTGCGCCGGCAGCTGCCGCTCGAAATAGCGTGAGAGCCATGAGCCCACACCCATCGCGAACAGGTAGGTGCCGATGATGGTGCTGAACTGCAGCACCGAGTCGCCGAGCAGGTAGCTGCTCAGCGCGGCCGCGCTCAATTCGTAGACAAGCCCGCAGGCGGCGACCACGAACACGCTGGCGAGCAGCGCGATCTCCACGGGTTGCGGCCCCCGCGCATCCGGGGTGCGCGCGGGCAGGGCCGCGTCGCTCAATGGATTGCTGCGGCGACGATGATGCTGATGCCGAGGCTCATCGCGGCAACCACCAGCCCCAGCGCCACGTTCTGCTTCTCGACGATCTCGCCCCACAGGTCATACGGCGTGATCTTGTCGATGATCAGGAAGCAGAGCCAGAAGACCAGGACGCCGATCAGCGCATACACGAGCGATCCAAGGACCACGCCCGGTTTCAGCCATTCAAATCCCATGATGAGGACCTCCAGTCAAAGTTGATTCAGTTTGCACCCAGTCACCGCACAACGCGCGCCAGAACTGGCGCCCCCCAAGTCGGGGAACACCGCAGAACCGGCTTCGCCGGGCTGCAGGTGTTGCCCCCGGTGAGGGGGAAGGCGAAGCGACACGAAGTGCGCGAAGCCTGGGGGGCGGTCATTTGTGCCCGCCGCCACTCGAATAGCCGCCGTATGACCCGCCCGAGCTGCGGTAACCGCCCGTGGAGCCGCTGGTACTGCTGCAGGTGCTCATGATGATCAGCACGATGATGATCACGACGACGATGAGGACGATGGTGCCGCAGCCCATGCCGGATGCGGCACTCACGGGCAGCGCGTCGGTGCGCTTGAACATGTCCTTGCGCGCGTCGAGCTTGAAGGCGGTGGCCACCAGGCCGCTGTCGAGCTTGCTGCCCGACGACCACGTGAGTTCGTTGGCCGAGCGCTCCATCGACAGCAGTGCGCCGCCGCTGGCGAAGTCGCGGTTGAAGGTTTTCTGCCCGCGCTCGACCTGCCAGTAGAACTCGCCCGCCACGTAGGTGGTCTCGGCGTTGTAGGCGTACTGCTGCTGGTAGCGCTTGTTGAGGTAGGTGGCGGTGTTGCCGCTCTCGGCCATCACGGGCGCGCCGGTGGTCGGCTTGACCATGCTCCAGCCGTCCTCGGCGTCCACCAGGAAGCTGAAGCCGCGCTTCTTGTTGTAGAGCAGGTACTCGTCCCAGCCGAACAACTCGTCGTCGCCGGGCGCGCTGCCCATGCGGTGCTGGAAGCCGACCACCTGCCACTGCGCGCCCTGCAGCTGGCCCATGCTGCCAAGCGCGATGAGCGGGCGCACGGGCTCGTCCTGCGTGGCGTGCTTGAGCTCGCCGCCGATGCCTTGCGACAGGTCGATGATGCTGTTGCACGAGCGGCAGGTGATGCTCTTGCTGTCGGCGAGGTTGACGGTGACGGGCGAGCCGCAGTTGGGGCAGTTGAAGCTGCGGCCCTTTTCGTCCTTTGCGGATTCCTCGCGCAGGCCGGTGAGCTGCAGGTCTTCGAGCTGCACCGATCGGCCGAGGTAGCTCGCGGGCGGCTGCGTGCCGTAGTCGATGCTGAGGACCAGGCCCTTGTCGTTGCGCAGCTCGACCATCGCGAAGGAACGGCCGAGCTCGGGCAGGTGCGGCAGTTCGCCCTGCGCGGAGGTCAGCGCCACCTGCTCGTTCGAGGTGACGGCGTAGCTCTGGCCCGCGAAGGCGGTGGTGGCGCCCACGCGCAGTTCGTTCCAGGGCGGTGCGGTGCGCTGCAGGTCGAAGGGCAGCGCGAAGACGTAGGCACCGTTGTCCTCGCTGAGCACGCCGGTGCGGTCGCCGTCGAGCGCGGCGATCCACTCGGTCCAGCGGCCGCCGGGGTAGGTGTACTGCAACCGGCCGATCAGCGTGAAGGGCTTGTCCTGGATGCGGCCGGCGGCGAACAGCTGCAGCGGGCTGAAGTCGTCGAACAGCTCGGCCATCTTGCCGGTGCGCGCGAGCGTGTCGCCCTGTCGCACGACGGTGCTCTGGCAGTAGGGGCAGACCGCGTGCGTCGACTGCGCCGAGCGGAATTCGACGGGCGCGCCGCAGCCAGGGCAGGGCGCGCGGTAGTAGCGTTGGTTGCCGGTTTCCTCAGCCATGGCGGCTCAGGAGATCGACGGCTGTAACCACGGATGCAGTTGCGGGAAACACCACGGAACCGGCTTTGCCGGGCCGTCGGTGTTGCCCCCTGCAAGGGGGGAGGAGAAGCGACACGAAGTGCGCGAAGCCTGGAGGTTAGACCAATACTGGGGTCAGACGAGCTTTTTGAGGAGTTCCACCTTCTTGGCGTCGAACTCTTCCTGCGTGAGGATGCCCTTGGCCTTGAGTTCGCCGAGCTTCTCGAGCGTGGTCATCACGTCGGTGGGGCTCACCACGGCCACGGCCGGCTGCTGCTGCGTCGCCGCAGCTTGGGCGGCCGCATTCGGGCTCAGGCCCTGCGCGAGGTTCTGCGCCAGCACCTGGCCGAGCGCCACGCCGGCACCCAGGCCCATCGCGTCGCCCGCGATGCCGCTGCCGCCAGCGGCGCCTTCTGCGAATTTGGGAATGGCCTGCGCGGTCTGGTACTGCATGAACTTGCCCATGTCGTTGCCGACCATGCCCATGCCGATCTTCTGGTCGAGGATCTTCTGCAGCTCTTCGGGCAGCGAGACGTTCTGCACCGTGATGTTCTCGAGCTTGATGCCGATCTTCCCGAACTCGGGCACCAGCTGCGCGGCGAGCGCCTGCGCAAACTGGATCTGGTTGGCCGCGAGGTCGAGGAAGGGCACGCCGCTCGAAGCGATGGCGTTGCTGATGTTCTGCAGTACCAGCCCACGCAACTGGCCGTCGAGGTCGGCCACCGAATAGATGTCGCGCGTGCCGGAGATCTCGGTGTGGAAGGCCTTGGCGTCGCCGATGCGGAAGCTGTAGTTGCCAAAGGCGCGCAGGCGCACGGCGCCGAAGTCCTTGTCGCGGATGGTGATCGGCTGGGGCGTGCCCCACTTCTGGTCGACCTGCTGGCGGGTGCTGAAGAAATAGACGTCGCTCTTGAAGGGGGACTCGAAGAGCTTGTCCCAGTTCTTCAGGTACGTGAGCACGGGCAGCGTCTGCGTCGTGAGCTTGTACATGCCGGGGCCGAACACGTCGGCCACCTTGCCTTCGTTGACGAAGACGGCAACCTGCGATTCGCGAACGGTGAGCGAGGCGCCGTTCTGGATTTCCATCTCGGCCATCGGGAAGCGCCAGGCCAGCGTGCCGTCGCCGGTCTCGGTCCACTGGATGATGTCGATGAACTGCTTCTTGATGAAATCCATCAGTGCCATGGTCGCTCCTCGTTTTTTCAGGTTTTGTCCGAACCGTGCATATTGCCACACCGGTTTGACGGCGCACCCGGCTTTTCGCCATGGCTACCACCGGCCATGCGACGTATGGCCGGTGCGCAGCGAGGTCTACAATCGGCGCCCCCAGAAGAAGCGCCACCAGGAGCTACGGCACATGTCAGATTCGACCCCCTCGACCTCATCGACTCCCACGCCCGAAGACAAACGCGCCGAGTTGCGACGTGCAGCCCTCGAGTACCACGAGTTTCCCGTGCCCGGCAAGATCGCCATCGCGGCGACCAAGCAGATGATCAACCAGCGCGACCTGTCGCTGGCCTATTCGCCCGGCGTTGCCGCGCCCTGCGAGGAAATCGTCAAGGACCCGGCCAACGCGTTCAAGTACACCTCGCGCGGCAACCTCGTGGCCGTCATCAGCAACGGCACCGCCGTGCTGGGCCTGGGCGACATCGGCCCGCTGGCGTCCAAGCCGGTGATGGAAGGCAAGGGCGTTCTCTTCAAGAAATTTGCCGGCGTGGACGTGTTCGACATCGAGATCGACGAGAAGGACCCGGCCAAGCTGGTCGACATCATCGCGTCGCTGGAGCCGACCTTCGGCGCCATCAACCTCGAAGACATCAAGGCCCCGGACTGCTTCTACGTCGAGCGCGAGCTGCGCAAGCGCATGAAGATCCCGGTGTTCCACGACGACCAGCACGGCACGGCCATCACGGTGGCTGCCGCCATGGTCAACGGACTGAAGGTGGCGGGCAAGAAGATCGAGGAAGTCAAGCTGGTCGCTTCGGGCGCGGGCGCCGCGGCGCTGGCCTGCCTGAACCTGCTGCTGAAGGTCGGCCTGAAGCGCGAGAACGTGTTTGTCACCGACCTCGCCGGCGTGGTCTACGAAGGCCGCACCGAGCTGATGGACGACGACAAGCGCCAGTACATGCAGAAGACCGACGCGCGCACGCTCGCCGAGGTGATCGAGGGCGCCGACGTGTTCCTGGGCCTGTCGGCCGGCGGCGTACTGAAGCCCGCGATGGTCGCCAGGATGGCCAAGCGCCCGGTGATCTTCGCGCTGGCGAACCCGAATCCCGAGATCGCGCCCGAAGACGCCCATGCGGTGCGCGACGACGTCATCATGGCCACCGGCCGTACCGACTACCCGAACCAGGTCAACAACGTCCTGTGCTTCCCGTACATCTTCCGCGGTGCGCTGGACTGCGGCGCGACGACGATCACCGACGAGATGGAAATCGCCGCGGTGCACGCCATTGCCGACCTGGCACAGGCCGAGCAGAGCGAGCGCGTGGCTGCGGCCTACGTCGGTGAAAAGCTGTCCTTCGGCCCCGAATACCTGATTCCGAAGCCCTTCGATCCGCGTCTCATGATGAAGATCGCGCCCGCCGTGGCCAAGGCGGCCGAGGATAGCGGCGTGGCGTCGCGTCCGATCAAGGACATGGACGCCTACCGCGACAGGCTGCAGAGCTTCGTCTATGCCTCGGGCACCACGATGAAGCCGATTTTCGACAGCGCCCGGCGCGCGTCGAAGAAGCGCGTGGCGTACTGCGAAGGCGAGGAAGAGCGCGTTCTGCGCGCCGCGCAGATCGTGGTCGACGAGGGCATTGCGCGTCCGACGCTGATCGGCCGCCCGGCCATCATCGCCCAGCGCATCGAGAAGTTCGGCCTGCGCCTGAAGGAAGAGCTCGACTACGACATCGTCAACGTCGAGCAGGACCACCGCTACCGCGATTTCTGGCAGACCTACCATCGCATGACCGAGCGCAAGGGCCAGACGGTGCAGACCGCCAAGATCGAGATGCGCCGCCGCCTCACGCTGATCGGCGCGATGCTGCTGCACAAGGACGAGGTGGACGGCATGATCTGCGGCACCTGGGGCACCACGCTGATCCACCTGCACTACATCGACCAGGTGATCGGCAAGCGTCCTGGCGGCTGCGAAAGCACGCCGCAGGACGTGCCGGTGTACGCCTGCATGAACGGCCTGCTCCTGCCGGACCGCCAGGTGTTCCTGGTCGACACGCACGTCAACTACGACCCCTCGCCCGAGGAACTGGCCGAGATCACGACGATGGCGGCCGAGGAAATGATGCGCTTCGGCCTGAAGCCGAAGGCGGCGCTGCTGTCGCACTCCAACTTCGGCACCAGCAACGAGCCCAGCGCCATCAAGATGCGCAAGACGCTCGAACTGCTGCGCGTGCAGGCCCCCTGGCTCGAGGTGGATGGCGAAATGCACGGCGACGTGGCGCTCGACAGCAAGCAGCGCGCGATCGTCATGCCGCACAGCGCACTGGCCGGCGACGCCAACCTGTTGGTATTTCCGAACATCGATGCCGCCAATATTTCGTACAACCTGCTCAAGACGGCGGCTGGCGGCAATATCGCGATCGGCCCGGTTCTGCTTGGCGCGGCCAAACCTGTGCACATTCTCACGGCCAGCGCGACTGTTCGACGCATCGTGAACATGACAGCCTTGACAGTGGCTGACGCAAACGCCGAAAGATAGGCCCTTTGGCGAGAGTGGTCGCCAACTTAAAGTACCACTCACTCCCCTTGCGACTGCTCAAACTTTGAGCAGTCGCTTGCTATTTTCGCCAGCGTGGTGCACACTCGCGGGCTTGAATTTGCGGGTTAACCCCGACGTTGATCGCCGATTCGAACCCCCCGCTCTTTTCTTGTGGTGCCCCATGGCGGCTTACGCCTCGATCACGTCCTCGTTCACAAAGTTTGCGCTCACCAGCCTGATGCTGGCAGCGTTGACGACGGGGGCCGAGGCCCGCGGATGGTTCGGCGCCGGAAAAACGTCCGCCGAGGAAACAATTGCACTGTCCGACTTGCCGGTGCAAGGCCAGCGAACCTACCAGGCCATCCTCAGTGGCGGCCCCTTCCGGCATGACAAGGACGGCACCGTGTTCGGCAATCGCGAGCGTCTTTTGCCGCCGGCGCGCCGTGGCCACTACCGCGAGTACACGGTGCAGACGCCCGGTTCACGCAATCGTGGTGCACAACGGATCGTCTGCGGCGGCGAGCAGCGCACGGCGCCCGAGGCCTGCTGGTACACGGCAGATCACTATGCGAGTTTCAGACGGATTGCGCCATGAGCGATGAAAACGACCTGGGCGGCGCCCCGAAGCGCCCCGAAGAAATGATGATGACTATGGAAAGACCAGCGGAGATGACCTTATCCCTTCGTGCCATACGCCCGAACATCGTGCAATCGATCCGCGCGTTCCGCGTGAGCGACCTGCAGGACGCTGCCAACGCAGCCGGCCAGCACTTCCTGTACGCCAACCTGGGCAACGCCCAGACCAAGCAGGACGTGCTCGACCTGATCGCGCAGCAGTTCACGTTCCCGGCCCACTTCGGGAAGAACTTCGACGCGCTGTACGACTGCATGACGGACCCGTTGCATAAATCGGGCCCACAGCCTGGTTTCGTCATCGTCCTGGAGCAGATTCCGGCCAACGCCAAGTTCGACAAGGAAGCGCGCGAGCAGCTGCTCGACATCTTCCGCGACGCCTCGGACTACTGGGGCGACCGCAAGGTCCCGTTCCGGTGCTTCTATTCTTTTCTGTAGCCCGTTCTGCATCTACCAGCCAAGCAGAACGGGCGAACGAGGCTCAGCCGAACGCTGAAACCCTCGATGGCATCGAAGTGAACCCCAACGCCGCCGCAACGGCCGCCGCCGGCACCGAGCCGGCCGGTGAAAAAATGCCGACCGACAAACTGGTCGACGTGTCGCCCCTGGCGCTGCGCATGAGCAGCCCTTTCAACGCTGGCTACTGGCTCGCCGCCGCGTAATCGGTTCACCCCCCAGGCTGCGCGCACTTCGTGTCGCTTCGCCTACCCCCTTCCGGGGGCGGTGCTGGCCGACCGGCAAAGCCGGATCGGCGGCACCATGGAATTGAAAAAGCCCCGCTTCTGCGGGGCTTTTTCATGGGGGAACAGCTTGGGCCAGGGTGACGTATTCGGCTACCGGCACCTCCTCGGCGCGGCGCTGCGCATCGAATTCGCCTGTGTAGCCGTGCGTTTCCAGCCATTTGCCCAGCGTGTGCCGCAGGATCTTGCGGCGCTGACTGAAAGCCACCTGCACGATCTCGCCGAGCCGCGCCGCATCCACGGCCGGCGGTTCGGCCAGCGGCACCATGCGCACCACGGCGCTGTCCACGCGCGGCGGCGGGTCGAAGCTCTCGGGCGGCACGAACAGCACGTTTTCCATCTCGTAGCGCCACTGCAGCATCACGCTCAGGCGGCTGTAGTCCGAGGTGGCGGGTTTCGCCACCATGCGGTCGATCACTTCCTTTTGCAGCATGAAGTGCTGGTCGGCGACCAGGTGGGCATAGCCCAGCAGGTGGAACAGGATCGGCGTGGAGATGTTGTAGGGCAGGTTGCCCACCACGCGCAGGGGCTTCGACGCCCTGGCCGCGAGTTCGGCGAAGTCCACCTTCAGCACGTCGGATTCGATGACATCGAGCTGCGGGTGCTCGCGCAGGCGCTTGGCCAGGTCACGGTCGAGCTCGATGACCGTCAGTCGGCCGAGCCGCTCGACCAGCGGCTGCGTCAGCGCCGCGAGCCCCGGGCCGATCTCGACCATCGGATCGCCGGGCTGCGGTGCGATCTCGCTCACGATCGCATCGATGATCCCCCCGTCGGACAGGAAGTGCTGCCCGAACCGCTTCCTGGCGATGTGCTGAGCCATACCGTCAAGCCACCGTCAACGAGGAAAAAGGGAAGTTACGCCAGGAACACCGCGGAACCGGCTTTGCCGGGCCGCAGGTGTTGCCCCCTGCAAGGGGGTGGGCGAAGCGAC
>NZ_AKIW01000006.1 GCF_000282635.1 Variovorax sp. CF313 | reverse complement strand
TTCGGCCGCATGGTGTTCGCTCGAGGCGGGTAAACCTTCAGCCGCGTGGTGTTCGCTCGAGGCGGGCAAGCCTTCGGCCGCATGGTGTTCGCTCGAGGCGGGCGCCGCGGCAGGAGCTTCGGTGAAGGCCGGTGTGTATGGGTCGGCAGCTTCGCGTGCGGGTTCGAATCTGCGCGAATAAATGAAGGAATAGCGGCGCCACCGCGAAGGCGGTGCTGGCGCCGCATCCCGGCTCGCTGACATTCCTGGCTTCGCCGGAGGCCTCGCGTGACAACGAATGTCATCCGGAATGCGCGCATCGCCGATGCAGCGGCGCCCATGTATCCATCGGTGTTACCGGCAACGCCAGTTCGCCCGGAGCCAGCGAGTGGCATGCATGTTGCTGAATCATTTTTTTACAATGTATTCGGCAATGACGCATTCGTTGGATGACGGGAGCCGTGTCTCCCTGGACCGCCGTGTTTTCTTTCTCGGCGCGGCAAGCGCCCTCGCGCTGGGAACGACGGCCTGCGGAGGTGGGGGGGGAGGCGGTGGCGCGGGGTGGCTCGCCGGTGCTTCGGGCGCCGTGCCGCAACAGGCGGCGGCCGCTTCGGGCGATGCGGTGGTTGCCGACACCGACGCGGTCGTCCCAGGGGCGACCGACCCGGTGCCCTCGCCGCAGGCGCGCAAGTTCGTCCACCCCGGCCTGCTGCACACCGAGGCCGACTTCGAACGCATGCGCCAGAAGGTCGGGGCCCAGGCGCAACCCTGGCTCGGCGGCTGGAACGCGCTGACTTCCAACGGCCGCTCGCAGCTGGGCGCCACGCCCCGCCCGCTGGCAACGGTGATCCGCGGCGGAGACGGCCAGAACTTCGCGCAGATGTACATCGATATCGCGCGCGCCTATCAGCTGGCGCTGCGCTGGAAGGTCTCGCAGGACAAGCGCTACGCCGACCTGGCGGTGGTCTTCCTGAATGAATGGTCGTCCACGCTGACCACGCTCACCGGCAACGCCGACCGCTTCCTGGCGGCAGGCATCTACGGCTACCAGTTCGCCAACGCGGCCGAGATCATGCGCACCTACGAGGGCTGGGCCGCGAGCGACTTCGCGCGCTTCCAGAACATGATGCTCACCGTGTTCTATCCGCTCAACCACAGCTTCCTGATCAACCATAACGGCTCCGAGATCACCAACTACTGGGCCAACTGGGATCAGTGCACGCTGGCTTCGATGCTGGCCATCGGCGTGCTGTGCGACCGGCAGGACATCTACGACGAGGCCATGGGCTACTACAAGACGGGCCAGGGCAACGGTGCGGGCCTGCAGGCGGTCTACCAGGTGCATCCGGGCTACCTCGGCCAATGGCAGGAAAGCGGCCGCGACCAGGGCCATTGCACGCTGGGCATCGGCCTGGCGGGCGCGTTCCACGAAATGGCGTGGAACCAGGGCGACGACACGTACGGCTACGAGAACAACCGCTTCCTCGCGGGCGCCGAGTACGTCGCCAAGTCCAACCTGACCGACGGCGCCGGCAATTTCTACACAGTGCCTTTCCTCACCAACATCAACAAGCAGGGCACGCAGTCGGTGCTGTCGACGGCGGGCCAGGGGCACCGGCGCGGCATCTGGGAAAGCGTCTACAACCACTATGCGAACCGCCTCGGCGTCGCCGCGCCCTACACCGCGCTGCAGGCCCTGCAGATGCGGCCCGAGTCGGACGGCGGCAACGGCGACCAGCTGGGTTTCGGCACGCTGACCTTCACGCGCGATCCGCTCGCGGCGCAGGGCATGCCGAGCGGGCTCACGGCGCGGGTGCGTGCCACGCAGGTGGTGCTGTCGTGGTGGGGCTGCCCCGACGCGCAGAGCTACACCGTCAAGCGCGCGAGCACCTCGGGAGGGCCCTACACCGCCATCGCCTCGGGCATCACCGACACGCTGACTTTCACCGACAGCGGCGTCGCGGCCGGCGGTGTCTGGTACTACGTGGTCGTCGCCGTGGGCGCTTCGGGCGAGAGTGCCGCCTCCAACGAGGGAAGGGCAGCACTCGAGGCCGAACTGCTGCTGCAGCTCAAGTTCGACGAATCGACCGGCACCCAGGCCGCCGACGCCACCGGGCGGTTCGCCGCCAGCGAGCTGCAGGGCGGCGCGGCCTGGACCGCCGGACGCCGGGGCAACGCCGTCGGCCTCACGGGCACGGGCGGCCATGTCGCGCTGCCGGCGGGCGTGGCGAAGGGCCTCGCCGACTTCAGCATCAGCGCCTGGCTGTACATCGACAGCCTGGCGACCTGGTCGCGGGTCTTCGACTTCGGCTCGGGCACGCGCCGCTACATGATGCTGACGACCCGCAGCAACAGCGGCACGCCGCGTTTCGCGATCTCCACGGTCCATGGCTACAACGAGCAGGTGATCGACGGTTCGGCGGCGCTCCCCACCGGGCGGTGGGTGCACGTCGCGGTGACCGTGTCCGGCGCGCTCGGGACCCTCTACGTGGACGGCGTGGAGGCCGGCTCCAACACGCAGATGGGCTTTGCGCCCATCGACCTGGGCGCCACCACGCAGAACTGGCTGGGCCGCTCGCAATATTCCAGCGACCCGTACCTGAAGGGCCGCATCGACGACTTCCGGATCTACGGCGGCGCGCTGGGCAGCGCGGAGGTGGCGGCGCTGGCTGCCGCGTAGCGGGCTTCTTCTAGACCAGCCCCGCCAGCTGGCCCTGGCAGACGTACTTGGTGTGCATGTAGTCGTCCAGGCCATGCACCGAGCCTTCGCGGCCGTAGCCCGATTCCTTCACACCGCCGAAGGGCGCCGCTTCGGCCGCCAGCGCGCCTTCGTTGATGCCGACGATGCCCGACTCCAGCGCGTCGGCCACGCGCCAGATACGCCGCACGTCGCGCGAGTAGAAGTACGCCGCGAGCCCGAAGGGCGTGTCGTTGGCGGTGGCGATCACCTCGGCCTCGCTCTCGAAGCGCGTGACCGGCACCACGGGTCCGAAGGTTTCCTCGCAGCTGCAGGCCATCGTCGCATCGGCGTTCACCAGCACGGTAGGCGCGTAGTAGTTGGGGCCGTCGCAGCGCGCGGAGCGCAGCCGCTCGCCGCCGACCACGATGCGCGCGCCCCTGGCCACGGCGTCGCGCACGTGCCGCTCGATCTTCTCCACGGCGCGCGCGTT
Organism: Variovorax sp. CF313; assembly: GCF_000282635.1. GTDB lineage: Bacteria > Pseudomonadota > Gammaproteobacteria > Burkholderiales > Burkholderiaceae_C > Variovorax. The sequence continues at coordinate 39,713 of NZ_AKIW01000006.1, read as the reverse complement.
GATCATCGGGCCGATCTGCGAGCCGGGTTCGGTGGCGGGGCCGACCTCGAGCGCGCCGACCCGCGCAGCCAGCTTGTCGACGAACGCGTCGTGCACACGGGCCTGCACGAACACCCGGTTCGGGCTCACGCAGGTCTGGCCGCCGTTGCGGAACTTGGCGGCCATCAGGCCCTCCACGGCGGCATCGACGTCGGCGTCGTCGAACACGATGAAGGGTGCATTGCCGCCGAGCTCCAGCGACAGCTTCTTGAGCGTATCGGCCGAACGCCTTGCGAGGTGCTTGCCGACCGGCGTCGAGCCGGTGAACGTGACCTTGCGCACGCGCGCATCGTCGAGCCAGGCATCGACCACCTCGGGCGTGCGCTCGCGCGAGGCCGTCACGATGTTGAGCACGCCCGGCGGCACGCCGGCTTCTTCGGCCAGCGCCACCAGCGCGAGCGAGGTCAGCGGTGTGTCTTCCGCCGGCTTGCACACCACCGTGCAGCCCGCCGCGAGGGCCGGTGCGATCTTGCGCGCGATCATGGCCGCCGGAAAGTTCCATGGCGTGATCGCCGCGATCACGCCCACGGGTTCCTTCAGCGCGAACATGCGCCGGCCCGGCACGGGCGCCGGGATGATGTCGCCGTTGGCACGCGTGGCCTCCTCGGCGAACCATTCGATGTAGCTGGCCGCATAGGCGACTTCGCCGCGGCCCTCGGCCAGCGGCTTGCCCTGCTCGCGCGAGATGAGGTGGCCCAGGTCTTCCTGGTGCGCGATCACGAGGTCGTTCCAGCGCTTGAGGATCTGCGCGCGCTGCTTGGCCGGCACCGCGCGCCATGCGGGAAAGGCGGCGTGCGCGGCATCGACGGCGGTGCGCGCATCGGCGGCCGTGCCGTCGGGCACGCTCGCGAAGACGGCGTCGGTGGCGGGATCGCTGACGTCGAGGCGGCGCGAATCGCTCGCTTCGCGCCATTCGCCGCCGATGAGCTGGCGTCCGGGCATCAGGTTCCTGTATTCGGGTTCGAGTGTCATGGTCGGAGGGTCTTTCTCTTCATTCAGGATGCGGTTACGCGTTCGGCGATCGCGATGCCCACCTCGGTGGTGCTGGCCGAGCCGCCGAGGTCGGGCGTGCGCGGCCCCTCGCGCAGCACCGCCTCGATCGCGCCCAGGATCGCGTCGTGCGCGGCGCGGCCCGCGCCCTGGCCCTGCGTGAGGAAGTCCAGCATCAGCGCGCCGGACCAGATCATCGCGATGGGGTTGGCGATGTTCTGGCCATGGATGTCGGGCGCCGAGCCGTGCACCGGCTCGAACAGCGACGGGAACTTGCGCTCCGGGTTGAGGTTGGCCGATGGCGCGAGGCCGATGGTGCCGGTGGTCGCGGGCCCGAGGTCGGACAGGATGTCGCCGAACAGGTTGCTCGCCACCACCACGTCGAAGCGCGTGGGCTGCAGCACGAAGCGCGCCGACAGGATGTCGATGTGCTGCTTGTCGACCGTCACCTCGGGGTAGTCGAGCCCGACGGCGTCGGCGCGCCGGTCCCACCACGGCATGCTGATCGCGATGCCGTTGCTCTTTGTGGCCACCGTCAGGTGCTTGCGCTTTCGTGCCCGCGCGGTCTCGTAGGCGTAGCGCAGCACGCGGTCGGCGCCATGGCGCGAGAAGACCGACTCCTGGATCACGATCTCGCGCTCGGTGCCCTCGTACATCACGCCGCCGAGCGAGGTGTATTCGCCCTCGGTGTTCTCGCGCACCACGAGGTAGTCGATGTCGCCGGGCTTGCGGCCGGCGAGCGGGCAGGGCACGCCCTCGAACAGGCGCACCGGGCGCAGGTTGATGTACTGGTCGAACTCGCGGCGGAACTTCAGCAGCGAACCCCAGAGCGACACGTGGTCGGGCACGGTAGCGGGCCAGCCGACGGCGCCGAAGTACAGCGCGTCGACGCCCTTGAGCTGCTCCTTCCAGTCGTCCGGCATCATCTGGCCGTGCTGCGCGTAGTAGTCGCAGCTGGCCCAGTCGACGGTGCGGCAGTCGAGCTCGAAGCCGAAGCGTTCCGCGGCGGCCTGCACCACGCGCAGGCCCTCGGGCATCACTTCCTTGCCGATGCCGTCGCCGGCGATCAGCGCGATGCGGAAGGTGGGTGTCATATCGGTCTTTCTCATGAAGCGTGGACGGCCGCGCGGTCCATCTCGTCGAGCCAGCCGCGGCGCAGCTCGGGTACCGAGCGCGCCAGCAGCTCGTAGTAGGGGTGGTGCGGGCCGCGGTCATAGTCGGCGCGCGCCACCTGCGCGAGCTTGCGGCCGTGCTGCATGACAACGATCTCGTCGCACACCGCGCGCACCGTGTGCAGGTCGTGGCTGATGAAGAGATAGGACACGCCGAGTTCTCGCCGCAGCTGCGCGATCAGGTCGAGCACCGCCGCGCCGACCACGGTGTCCAGCGCCGACGTGACTTCGTCGCACAGGATCAGGTCCGGGTCGGCCGCCAGCGCGCGCGCGAGGTTCACGCGCTGCTTCTGCCCGCCCGAGAGGCCGCCCGGCAGGCGCCCGGCCACGGTCTGCGGCAGCTGCACCAGGTCGAGCAGCTCGCGGATGCGCCGCTGCAGCGGCTCGCCGCGCAGGCCCTTGTAGAACTGCAGCGGCCGCGCCAGGATGCGCTCGATGGTCTGCGACGGGTTCAGCGCCGTGTCGGCCATCTGGAACACGATCTGGATCTGGCGCAGCTCTTCCCGCTCGCGCTGTGCCAGCGTTGGCTTGAGTGCGCGGCCGTTGAACAGCACGCTGCCGTGGCACGGCTTGAGCAGGCCGGCGACGGCGCGCGCCAGCGTGGTCTTGCCCGAGCCCGACTCGCCGATCACGCCGATGGCCTGGCCCCGGTAGAGCTTGAGATCGATGTTCTCGAGGATCATCTTGGCCGGCCGTCCCTGTGCGTCGACAGGGCCATAGCCGGCGGAAAGCTCGCGCACCTCGAGCAGCAGCTCGGCGCCGCCCGGGGTCGCGCCGGATTCGCGCGGCGCCGGGCGGGCGGCGGCCAGCAGGCACTTCGTGTACTCATGGGCCGGCGTCGCGAGAATCTGCTCGGTGGCATTCACCTCCTGCATCCGGCCGTTGCGCAGCACCAGGATGTGGTCGGCCATCTGTGCCACCACCGCGAGGTCGTGGCTCACGTACACCGCGGTCGCGCGGCGCTCGCGCACCACACGGCGGAAGGCGCGCAGCACCTCGATCTGCGTCGTCACGTCGAGCGCGGTGGTCGGCTCGTCGAGGATCACGAGATCGGGGTCGGCGATCAGCGCCATGGCCGCCATCAGCCGCTGCAGCTGGCCGCCCGACACCTGGTGCGGGTAGCGCGTGCCGATGGTCTCCGGCTCGGGCAGCGCGAGCTCGCGGAACAGCTGGATCGCCTTCGCCTCGGCCTCGGCGCGCGTGCACAGGCCATGGATGCGGCACGGCTCGACCACCTGGTCCATGATCGTGCGCGAGGGATTGAAGGAGGCCGCCGCGCTCTGCGCGATGTAGGTGACCGTTCGTCCGCGCAGCGCGCGCTGCCGGGGTGCATCGAGCGCCAGCACGTCGGTGCCGCCGATGCGCACGCTGCCTGCCGAGATGCGGCAGCCTTGGCGCGTAAAGCCCATCAGCGCGAGCGCCGTGGTGGTCTTGCCGGAGCCCGATTCGCCGATCAGCGCCAGCACCTCGCCGGGCTGCACGGAGAAGCTCAGGTTGTCGACCAGCGTGCTCGCGCCGGCCGCGATGCTCAAGTCGTTGACGATCAGTGTTGCGCCCATGTCAGTGGCTCCCGTTTGCGCCGGGAACACCGCGGAACCGGCTTTGTCGGGCCGCTGGTGTTGCCCCCGGAGAGGGGGTGGGAGGCCACACGAAGTGGGCAAGCCTGGGGGTGAGCTTCATCTTGCTCCTCGTTCGCGGGCGGCGCGGCCCGGCAGGTTGTCGATGACGAGGTTGACCGAGATGGTCAGGCTCGCGATGGCCAGCGCCGGCACGATCACCGAGGCGCCGCCCATGGCAAGTGCTCCGATGTTCTCGCGCACCAGCGAGCCCCAGTCGGCCGCCGGCGGCTGGATGCCGAGGCCGAGGAAGCTCAGGCTCGCCAGCAGCAGCACGGTGTAGACGAAGCGCAGGCCGAGGTCGGCCAGCATCGGCCCGAGGATGTTGGGCAGGATCTCGCGCAGCATGATGTAGAGCGTGCCCTCGCCGCGCGTGCGCGCCACGGTCACGTAGTCGAGCGCGTTGATGTTGACGGCCAGCGAGCGTGCGATGCGATAGGCGCCCGGCACGTAGATGATGGCCGCCGTCACGACCAGCATCGGCACCGAGGAGCCGAAGCCCGCCACCATGATGAGCGCGAACATCTTGCTCGGTATCGCGGTCAGCGTGTCGAGGCAGCGGCTGAGCAGCGTGTCGGTCCAGCGTCCGCTGGCCGCGGCCAGCAGCGCCAGCGTGGTGCCGGTGCCGCTGGCCAGCAGCGTGGCGAGCAGCGCGACGCCGACCGTATAGCGTGCGCCTTCGACGATCAGCGCCAGCATGTCGCGCCCGAGGTAGTCGGTGCCCAGCCAGTGCGCCGCGCTCATGGGCGCGAAGACGCTGTTGCCGCCCATGGTGCCCGAGGAGTGCGACAGCAGCCAGGGCCCGAGCGCGGCCGCGAGCAGCCAGAACAGCAGCACCGCGAGGCCCAGCAGGCCGGAGACGCCGAAGCCGCGAAGCCAGCGCAGCGGATGCCGCCCGCGTTGCTCGCTCGGCGCTGCGACGGCGGTGGCCGTGGCCGGGGCGCCCAGGGCCGATGAGGAGGTGGAGGTTTCCATGGGGCTCGCCTCAGCGGTGGCGCAGTCGGGGGTTGGCGACGATGCCGCAGATGTCGGCTGCCGTCACGAGGATCAGGTAGCCGGCGCAGAAGATCATGGCGCAGGTCTGCACCAGCGGCATGTCGCGCTGCGAGACGCCGTCGACCATCAGCTTGGCGATGCCGGGATAGTTGAAGATCGTCTCGACGATGATCACGCCGCCCAGCAGGTACGACAGGCTCAGCGCCACCGCATTCGCGATCGGGCCGACCGCGTTGGGCAGCGCATGCGCCAGCACCATGCGCATCGGCGAGGCGCCCTTGAGCCGCACCATCTCGATGTAGGGCGCCTCGAGCTGGTCGATCACCGCGGCGCGCGTCATGCGCATCATCTGCGCGACGATCACGCAGCACAGCACCAGCACCGGCATCGCGAAGGCGCGCAGCAACTGTCCGACCGACTCGATCTCGTTGACGAAAGAGAGCGCCGGCAGCCAGCGCAGCTTGACCGCGAACACCAGCACCGCGAGCGTCGCGACCAGGAACTCCGGCACCGACACCACCGCCACCGCCGACGTGGAAGCCGCGCGGTCGAACCAGGAGCCGCGCCACACGGCCGAGGCGATGCCCAGCGCCAGCGCGATCGGAACCGAGAACAGGGCCGTCACGGCCGCGAGCAGCAGCGAGTTGGGAAGGCGGCTTGCCACCAGCTCCGACACCGGCATCTGCGTGGTGGCCGAGCGGCCGAGGTCGCCCCTGGCCATGCCGAGCAGCCATTGCGCATAGCGCTGCGGCGCCGGCACGTCCAGCCCCATCTGCGTGCGCAGCGCGGCCAGCGCCTCGGGCGTGGCTTCCTGGCCGAGCTGCTCCTGGGCTGCATCGCCCGGCAGCACGGCGGTGATCGAGAACACGATCACCGACACCGCCAAGAGCGACAGCAGCGCCAGCGCGATGCGCTGGACGAGGAGCTTGAGGATCACATGGTTCATGAAGAATGTTCCGGCGCGCGGATCAGGCTTCCAGCCACACGTTCTCGGCGAAGTTGTAGCCCATCAGCCCGCCCAGCGGAATCGGCGACAGCCCCTTGAGCTTGGAGCTGTGGCCGTCGATGCTCGCAAGGAACAGCGGGATGCCGATGCCGGCGTCCTGGTGAATCATGGTCTGCATGTCGGCGTACATCTGCTTGCGCTTGGCCAGGTCGGTCTCGGCGCGCGAGGCCAGCAGCAGCTGGTCGAACTTCTCGTTCTTCCAGCGCGACTCGTTCCAGGCCGCACCCGACTGGAAGAACTGCGTCAGCAGCACGTCGGCGCTCGGGCGCGGGTTGACGTTGCCGAAGCCCACCGGGCTGTTGAGCCAGTGGTTCGACCAGTAGCCGTCGGCCGGCATGCGCTTGATGTCGATCTCCAGGCCCGCGCGCTGCGCGGTCTGCTGCAGCATCAGCGCCATCTCCACCGAGTAGAGTGCCGCCGGCGAAGCCACCATCGGCACCTTGCCGGTGACGCCGGACTTCTGCAGATGGAACTTGGCCTTGTCGAGGTCGAACGGGCGCTGCGGCAGGCCCGCGAAGTAGAAGCGGTTGGTCGGATCGATCGGCTGGTCGTTGCCGAGCACGGCGTAGTCGAGCGCGATGGTCTTCTTCATCTGCGCACGGTCGAACATGTACTTCATCGCGAGCACGAAGTCGGGGTTGGCGCCGGGGCCCGTGTCCTTGCGCATGATGAGGTCGGAGTACTGGCCCGACTGGGTGAGGAAGATGCCGAACCCGGGCGTGCCCTTCACGCGCTCCACCGAGCGCGGATTGACCGAGCCCACGAGGTCCATGCCGCCGGACAGCAGCGCGTTGACGCGCGCGCTCTCGTCGCCGATGCCCACGAACTCGATCTCGTCGAGGTAGGGCTTGCCGGGTTTCCAGTAGGCGTCGTTGCGCACCATCAGCGAACGCACGCCGGGCTTGAATTCCTTGAGCTTGTACGGGCCGGTGCCGATGCCTGCGTTGAAGTCGGTGGTGCCCTCCTTGACGATCTGGAAGTGGAAGGTGCCCAGGATCACCGGCAGGTCGGCGTTCGGCGCGCTGAGCACCATCGTCACCTCGTTCGGGCCGCTGGCCTTGACGCTCTCGATCTGGTCGGCGAGCACCTTGGCCTTGGAGGCGGTGGCGGGGTCCTTGTGGCGCATGACCGAGAACACGACGTCGGCGGGCGCGAGCGCCTTGCCGTCGTGGAAGTTCACGCCCTTGCGCAGCGTGAACACCCAGGTCTTCGCGTCCTTGGTGGTGAACGATTCGGCCAGCGCGGGCTGCGGCGCGAGGCTGCCGTCGAGCGAGGTGAGGCCGTTGTAGACCATGTTGCAGCGCGAGTAGTCGGTCTGGTTCGACTGCTTGGCCGGATCGAGCGTGTCGGTCGCCGCGGCGGTGGCGCCGGCCACCCGGAGGCGGCCGCCCTTCCTGGGCGTCTGCGCATGGGCGGACATCGCCGCGCCCGCGATGCCGCCGGCCAGCGTGGCCTGCATGCCGCCGGCCATCAGCATCGAAAGGATGTCGCGCCGCGTGGCGCCGCGCTTGAGCGACTCCATCATGCGCAGGCTTTCGCCGGGGCCGACGAGTCTGTCGAAACTCTTGTTGCTGCTGTCGCTCATGATGAAGTGCTCCTGGGGCCGTGGGTTGGAAAAAAACGAACGCGTGTTGCGGGACTGCGGGCCCTCAGGCCAGCCTGTCCTTGAGCCGGTAATAAAAGCCCACCGCCGGCAGGAACCACGGCGGGCCGAAGTGGCCGGGAATGGCGGGCCAGTCGCGGCCCCGCCAGGGGTTGGCGGACGCGTCGCCGTTCATCACGGCGGCCATGCGTTCGCCCATGTGGACCGACATCTGCGTGCCGTGTCCGCTGTAGCCCATCGCGTAGTAGAGGCCGTTGCGCTCGCCGGCATGCGGCAGGCGGTCCTGCGTCATGTCGACCAGTCCGCCCCAGCAATAGTCGAGCCGCACCGCGCCGAGCTGCGGGAAGGTCTCGGCCAGCCCCGCGCGCAGGATGTCGCCGCTCGCGGCATCCGACTGCGGGCTGGAAATCGCGAAGCGCGCGCGCCCGCCGAACACCAGCCGGTGGTCGGCCGTGAGCCTGAAGTAGTGGTGGATGTTCGCGATGGTCGTGTAGGTGCGCCGGGCCGCGAGCAGCGCCTGCGCGCGCTCCGCGCCGAGCGGTTCGGTGACCACGATGAAGCTGCCGATCGGCACGATGCGCCGGCGCAGCCAGCCGAAGCTGCCGTAGCCGCCATGGCGCGTCGCGCCCGTGGCCAGCAGCACCTGCTGCGCAGTGACCACGCCGCGCGCGGTGTGCAGCCGGTGGGCATGGCCCTGGCCCAGGCGTTCGATGCGGCGCACTTCCGTGTCCGTGTGGATCGCGGCGCCGTTGCGCTGCGCGGCCACCGCCAGCCCGTGCGCGAAGCGGCCCATGTGCATCTGGGCGCTGCGCTTGTAGAGCAGGCCGCCGTGGAAGCGCTCGCTCTGCACCTCGGCGCGCACGCGCGGTGCGTCGAGGATCTCGACGTCGTTGTCCACGCCGTCGTCGATCAGGCGTTGCACGCTGCGTTCGAGCGCGGCCATCTGGTTGGCGCGCGTGGCGAGCTTGAGCTTGCCGTGGCGCATGAAGTCGCAGTCGATGGCCTCGTCGCGCACCAGCCGCGCCACGGTGTCGACCGCGTCGTCGTAGGCGTTGTACCAGCCGCGCGCCCGCTCGACGCCGACCTTGGCCGCCACATCGGCGTAGTCGACCGCGAGGCCGTTGTTGACATGCCCACCGTTGCGCCCCGAGGCTTCGGCCGCCACGCGCGGGCCGGCTTCCAGCACCGCGACCCGGGCGCCGCGCCTGGCCATTGCCAGTGCGGCCGAAAGGCCGGTGAAGCCGCCGCCGACGATCGCGACATCGACCTGCGCCGGCAGCTCCTGCGGCGCGGCCAGAAACGCGGGGGCCGAATCGGTCCAGTAGGAGTCGAGCTTCATGGCATCCGGCCCACGCAGGAGCGAGCCGGCATGCCGCGGCGATCGAGGGCGATTTGCCTGGGGCGGGGGCTCATGGTTTCAAGTTCCTTGGACGACAAATGCGACAAGCTCATGACGAAGTGATTGCAGCACGCAGCCGTGCCGCAGGTATTGGGAAATACGGCATCCGGCGCATGAAAGCTGCGGTTTGGAGGGGGTGCGGCGGCATGCCGTGCGGTCTGCCCCTGGCGCGTGCGGCCATGCACCTCGGTGCGTCGCGGCGAAGTCGATCGGCACGCTTTTGAAGCGCAGGCCGGCATCGGGGACGAGGCGTCCGCCGATGAACTGCCCCGGAGGCACGCGGATCTTGAGCGGGTCGACGACTTGCATGGGAAGAATGGAAGGAGGCCACGATGGCGCCGGAGAATGGACGGACGATGCTAGGCAGGTCGGCGCGGCATTTGTGTGCGTAAGCGAACCCGTGGCGGCAGCGAATTGCAAACCCCGGGCCCTTGGCAGGCGAAGCTTGCGAGTTGCGCCGGCAGGCGATTTCGGTCTGGCATCGGGCGCTGATGTCGTCCAAGATGCAAGGGACATCCCCTTCGCTACAGAGACCCTTCAATGCCCGATCAGACCCCGAATGCACCCGACGACGGCGTGGTGCTCCGACCGATGACGTCCGCCGACTTGCCCTCCACGCATGCGCTGTCGGCCCAGTTGCGCTGGCCGCACCGGCTGGCCGACTGGGCGCAGGTGTTCGCGCATGCCGAGGGCATCGTGGCCGAGCGCGACGGCGAGATCGTCGCCACCGCACAGCGCTGGCACTGGGGCGAGCGCCATGCCAGCATCGGCCTCGTGATCGTGACGCCGGCCTGCCAGGGCCGGCGCATCGGGCACAGGCTGATGAGCGCGATGCTCGAAGGCCTGGAGGAACATACGGTGCTGCTGCATGCCACCGCCGAAGGGCGCGGCCTGTACGAGCGGCTGGGCTTCGTGCGAACGGGTGAACTGAGGCAGCACCAGGGCATCGCGCAGCCGGCGCCGCTGGTTGCGCTGCAGCCGGGCTGGCGCCTGCGGCCCGCCGGCCTGAACGAGGCGGCCACCCTGCAGGCGCTCGACGCTGCGGCGCGCGGCATGCCGCGCGATGCGCTGATCGCCGACCTGCTGGCCAACGCCGATGCCTGCGTGGTGCTCGACCACGACAACGAAGCGCGCGGCTTCGCGATGCTGCGCCGCTTCGGGCGCGGGCATGTCATCGGGCCTGTGGTTGCGCCCGACCTCGACGGCGCGAAGGCGCTGATCGCCCATCTCGCCAGCGTCAACGCCGGGCACTTCACGCGCATCGACATCGACTTCGACAGCGGGCTGGCCGAGTGCCTGGAGAGCATCGGGCTGCTGCGCGTTGATGCGCCTACGACGATGGTGCGTGGTGTGCCGCTGGTTACGCCGGCTGGCGGGCCTTCGCTCTTTGCTGTTGTTACTCAGGCTGTTGGGTGAAGACTTGCTTTTCGGTGGGGCGATCACGCCGACGGGGTACCTTGCTCCGCGAATGTCCCCGGCGGCCTGTGCACGCACCCCGAATACAGCGCCCGAAAACGCACCCACAAACAAAACCCATGACCACCACCACCTTCCTCTACAAATCCGATCCCGTGCGAGGCCGCCTGTGGGCCGAAGTGTTCCGCCGCCGCGCCCCCGACATCGACTTCCGCATCTGGCCCGACATCGGCGATCCCGCGCAGGTACGCTTTCTTGCCGCCTGGGAGCCGCCGGACGATCTGGCCGAGCGCTTTCCGAATCTCGACGTGCTGTTCTCCTCGGGCGCGGGCGTCGACCAGTTCGACTTCGCCGCGCTGCCGCCCGCGCTGCCCGTGGTGCGCATGGTGGAGCCCGGCATCGTGGGCGGCATGGTCGAGTACGTGACGCATGCGGTGCTCGGCCTGCATCGCGACATGCCGCAATACAGGCGCCAGCAGCAGGAAGGGCAGTGGAAGCCGCTGCCGGTACGGCCCGCGGGTGAACGGCGCGTCGGCGTGCTCGGGCTCGGCTCGCTCGGGCAGGCCGTGCTGGCGCAACTCGTCGGCATGGGTTTTGATTGCGCGGGATGGAGCCGCTCGCGGCACACGGTCGACGGCGTGCAATGCCATGCCGGTGCCGACGAGCTGCCGGCCTTTCTTGCGCGCACCGACATCCTCGTGTGCCTGCTGCCGCTGACCGATTCGACGCGCGGCTTCCTCGACGCGCGGCTGTTCTCGATGCTGCCTGCCGGTGCCGGCCTGGTGCATGTGGGCCGTGGCCCGCAACTCGTCGACACCGACCTGCTGGCCGCGCTCGCCAGTGGCCAGGTCGGCGAAGCCGTGCTCGACGTGACCGACCCCGAACCGCTGCCGCCGGCGCATGCCTTCTGGCGCCATCCGCATGTGCAGCTCACGCCGCACATCGCGAGCATGACGCAGCCGCTCAGTGCCGCCGAAGCGGTGCTCGACAACGTGCAGCGCTTCGCCGCGGGCGAGCCCATGATCGGGCTGGTCGATCGCCAGAAGGGGTACTGAGCGCGAGTTGCCGGAGGCACGCCGCACGATCTGCTGTCGCGGCACGCACAACGGCAGCGTGCTTCGTGCAGAGGCCTCAAAGCAGCACCAAGCCGAGGGTCGCGCATCCTAAGCTGAGGGCATCGAAAGCCTCCTTCGCCACCAGCTTCCTCCGGACACAGCCCATGACGCATCCCTCCGCATTGCCTCACCAAGCCGCGCTCGACGCGATCGATCGTGCGCACCTGATCCACCCCGTCTCGCCCTGGCGCGTGCATGAGCAGCGCGGCCCCACCGTGCTGGCCTCGGGCCGCGGCGCCTGGCTGACCGACAGCAACGGCCACGAACTGCTCGACGCCTTCGCCGGCCTGTGGTGCGTGAACGTGGGCTACGGGCAGGAGAGCGTGGTGCAGGCCGCGGCCGAGCAGATGCGCCGGCTGCCCTACGCGACCGGCTACTTCCACTTCAGCAGCGAGCCGGCCATCCGCCTTGCCGAAAAGCTGGTGCAGATCACGCCGGCATCGCTGACCCGCGTGTACCTCACGCTGGGCGGTTCCGAGGCGGTCGATGCCGCCGTGCGCTTCATCGTGCAGTACTACAACGCGACCGGCCGGCCGTCGAAGAAGCACTTCATCGCGCTGGAGCGCGGCTACCACGGCTCGTCGTCCACCGGCGCGGGCCTGACCGCGCTGCCGGCCTTCCACCGCGGCTTCGACCTGCCGCTGCCCACGCAGCACTACATTCCTTCGCCGAATCCGTACCGCCAGCCGGACGGGGCCGACGCGCAGTCATTGATCGCCGCATCGGTCGCGGCCCTGCGCGCCAAGGTGGCCGAGCTGGGCGCGGACAACGTGGCCGCATTCTTCTGCGAGCCGATCCAGGGCTCGGGCGGCGTCATCGTGCCGCCCAAGGGCTGGCTCAAGGCCATGCGCGAGGCGGCGCGCGAGCTCGACATCCTCTTCGTGGTGGACGAGGTCATCACCGGCTTCGGCCGCACCGGCCCGATGTTCGCGTGCGAGGCCGAAGGCGTGGAGCCCGACCTCATGACCATGGCCAAGGGCCTGACCGCCGGCTACGTGCCGATGGGCGCCACGATGATGTCGGAGAAGGTCTATGCCGGCATCGCCGATGGCGTGCCCGAAGGCGCCCTGGTCGGGCACGGCGCGACCTATTCGGCGCACCCGGTCAGCGCCGCGGTCGCGCTCGAGGTGCTGCGGCTCTACGAAGAGGGCGGCGTGCTCGCCAACGGCCAGCGTGGTGCGGCGCACTTTGCGGCCGGGCTCGACGCGCTGCGTGCGCATCCGCTGGTGGGCGACGCCCGCCACCGCGGCCTGCTGGGCGCGCTGGAACTGGTGAGCGACAAGGCGAGCAAGCGCGGCTTCGACGCATCGCTCGGACTGCCGGAGCGCATCTTCGCCGCCGCCTACCGCAATGGCCTGGTGTTCCGCGCCTTCGGCGACCACGTCCTCGGCTTCGCGCCCGCGCTTACGTTCACCGAGGATGAGTTCGCGCAACTGTTCGCGCGGCTGAGGAAGACGCTCGACGAAGTGCTCGACGCGCCTGACGTCCGCGCCGCGCTGGCGGCCTGAACAAGCCGGTACACATAGGCCCCGCAAGACCCGGCGGCGACGCAGAATCGGACTTTCCTTCTCTCCAGGCACCGCCATGTCAGAAGCTTTCAAGATCGACCGACTCGACCTGCGCATCCTGGCCCAGCTGCAGAAGAACGGGCGCATGACCAACGTCGACCTGGCCGATGCGGTCGGGTTGTCGCCCAGTCCCTGCCTGATCCGCGTGAAGCGGCTGGAGCAGGCTGGCTACATCGCGGGCTACGGCGCGCACCTGCGGCTCGAAAAGCTCGGCGACACGCTGACCGTGTTCACCGAGGTCACGCTGTCGGACCACCACCGCGAGGACTTCGTGCGCTTCGAGGCCGCGATCCGCGAGGTCGACGAGGTGCTCGAATGTCACCTCGTCAGCGGCGGCTACGACTACCTTCTGCGCTTCCTCACGCGCGGCGTGAATCACTACCAGGAAGTGATCGAGGGGCTGCTCGAACGCAACATCGGCATCGCGAAGTACTTCAGCTACATCGTCATCAAGTCGCCGTTCATCAAGACGCACTGTCCGATCGAACGGCTTTTTCCCCACGAGCGCTGACCGGCGCTTTCATCCATCCATGCCCGAAACCCTTCTCCCCTCTGCTTTGCCCAACCGCTTCGTGCGGCTCGCGGAGACCGACCGGCCCGCGTTGACGCTGCACATCGACGGCGAGGCCCGCACCGCGCTGGCCGGCGACACCCTGCTGGTGGCGCTGCTGAGCAACGGACGGCGCGTGCGCGACAGCGAGTTCGGCGACGGACCTCGCGCCGGCTTCTGCCTGATGGGCGCCTGCCAGGATTGCTGGGTGTGGACGCCGGCGGGCGAGCGGCTGCGCGCCTGCTCGACGCCCGTCGAGGCGGGGATGTCGGTGCTCACGCGGCCGCCCGCGGCCCATTGGCCCGCCACGCCCGACCTGCAGCAGCTGCTGGCGCGCGGCGCCGCGGCGGCCGTGCGGTGAGCGCGATGCCGCCAACTTCGCCTTCGCCGCGCATCGTCGTGGTCGGCACCGGCCCTGCGGGCGTGCGCGCCGCTCAGGCGCTGGTGCGCGCCGGCGTTCGGCCCGTGGTGGTGGACGAAGGCCGGCGCGACGGCGGACAGATCTACCGCCGCCAGCCCGAAGGCTTCAAGCGGCCCTACGCCAAGCTCTACGGCACCGAAGCCGCGAAGGCACAGGCGCTGCACCACGACTTCGACGCGCTGCGCGCCCACATCGACTACCGCGGCGAGACGCTGGCCTGGAACGTGAGCGAGGGCGCGCTGCATGTCGTGCATGCCGGCGAGCCGCAGGTGCTGCCGTTCGATGCCTTGCTGGTCTGCAGCGGCGCAACCGACCGCCTGATGCCCGTGGCGGGCTGGCACCGCGCCGGGTGCTACAGCCTGGGCGCCTCGCAGATCGCGCTGAAGGCGCAGGCCTGCGCCATCGGTTCGCGCGTGGTCTTCATGGGCAGCGGCCCGCTGCTGTATCTCGTGGCGTCGCAGTACGTGCAGGCCGGCGCTCAGGTGGCGGCGGTGCTCGACACCGCGCCGGCCGCCAAGTCCTGGAGTGCCGTGCGCGGGCTGCTCGCGCGGCCGCGGCTGGCGCTGCGCGGGCTCGCGCTGATCCGCGGGCTGCGCAGCGCGGGCGTGCCGGTGCTGCAAGGCGTGGTGCCGCTCGCCATCGATGGCGACGACAGCCTCGGCGTGCAGGCCGTTGCCGTGCGCGATGCCCGGGGGCGCGAGCAGCGCTTCGCGTGCGATGCCGTCGGCCTCGGCTGGCACCTGCGCGCAGAGACGCAGCTGGCCGATCTCGCGCGCTGCGAGTTCGACTTCGAACCCGTGAGCCGGCAGTGGCTGCCGCACATCGATGCCGACGGCCGCAGCAGCACGCGCGGCGTGTACCTGGCTGGTGACGGCGTCCGCATCCTCGGTGCCGACGGCGCCGAGGCCGCCGGCCGGCTGGCCGCGCTCGCGGCGCTGGCCGACCTCGGCCACGCGCCGGGCCGCGCGCTCTACGACACGGAGTCCGCCGCGCTGCGCCGCACGCTGGCGCAGATGAACCGCTTCCGCGAAGGTCTCGCGCGCGCCTTTCCGTGGCCGCATGCGCAGGCCGCGGCACTGCCCGACGAGGCGGTCGTGTGCCGCTGCGAAGCCGTGACGGCGGGCGAACTGCGCCGCTGTGTCAACGAGATGGACAGCCACGAAGTCAATCGCGCCAAGGCCTTCAGCCGCGTCGGCATGGGGCGCTGCCAGGGCCGTTTCTGCGGCCATGCGTCGGCCGAGATCGTGGCGCAGGCCAGCGGCGTGCCGGTGCAACTGGTGGGTCGCCTTCGTTCGCAGGCGCCGGTCAAGCCATTGATGATGAATACGCGCGAGGTCAGTCCATGAGCGAAACCACGAACACCGACGTGCTGGTGCTCGGCGGTGGCCTGATGGGCACCACCGCTGCCTTCTTCCTGCGCCGCCAGCACGGCCTGTCGGTCACGCTGCTCGAGCGCGAACTGGTGGGGCGGCAGGCCAGCGGCACCAACTTCGGCAACGTGCGCCGCCAGGGCCGCGTGCTGGCGCAGATGCCGCTGGCCAACCGCGCGCGCGCCGTCTGGGGCCGCGTGAACGAACTGCTCGGCGAAGACCTGGAGTTCGTGCCCTACGGCCACCTGCGCGTTTGCTACACCGAGCAGCAGGCCGTGGTGCTCGAGCAGCACGCGAGAGACGTGAAGCCGCTGGGCCTCGACCTGGAGCTCTTCAGTGCCGCGCAGCTGCGCAAGCGCTGGGGCATCTTCGCGCCCGAGGTGGTGAGCGGTTCGCTGTCGCCGAACGACGGCCATGCCAACCCGCGCCTGGCCGGACCGGCCTTCGCGCGGGCGGCGCGGCGCGCGGGCGCGAACATCGTCGAGCATGCCGAGGTGATGAAGGTCGAGCGTGACGGCGGGGGCTTCGCGGCGCACACCGCGGACGGCCGGCGCTTTCGCGCGCCGCAGCTGCTCGTGGCCTGCGGCGCCTGGTCGAACCGCATGGCCGAGCAGTTCGGCGAGCCCGTGCCGATGGAGGCGCGCGGACCGCAGATGGGCGTGACCGAGCCGCTGCCCTATGCGGTAGGTCCGTCGATCGGCGTCTCCTCGCCGATCGAGCAGGAGGGGCTGTATTTCCGCCAGATCTCGCGCGGCAACATCGTCTTCGGCGGCGGCTTCAAGGGGCCGGCGCACGCCGACCGTATCCGCGCCTACGTCAAGCCCGACAACGTGCTGCGCCAGATGCGCGAACTGCGCCGCGTGGTGCCGGCGTTCGAACACGTGCAGCTGATCCGCGTGTGGAGCGGCATCGAGGGCTACATCGCCGACTGGCAGCCGGTGATGGGACCCAGCGCCCGCGTGCCCGGCCTGCACTACGCCTTCGGCTTCTGCGGCGAGGGCTTCGCGATCAGCCCCGGCGTGGGCGAGACCATGGCCGAGCTGATCGCCACCGGCCGCACGTCGACGCCGATCGAGAGCTTCTCCATCGGGCGCTTTGCGGCGGCTTCGCAGAAACGGGCGGCTTGAAAGAAGCGATCGCCGGCATGACCGGCGATCGCGCCAGACTCAGAGGCCGACCAGCGCCGGCAGGCCGCCGATGTCGGAGATCTCGGTCGTGCCGTAGGCTGGAACACCGGGTTCGTGCTTGCGATTGACGAAAGCCTTGTCCTTGATGCCCACGTCGCGCGCCGACATGTGGTCATAGCGCATCGACGACGACACGTGCAGGAAGTCTTCCGGCTTCGCGTTCAACGAGTCGATCATGTATTCGAAGGCGCGCAGGCGAGGCTTGTAGGCCTTGGCCTGCTGCGCCGTGTAGACCCGGTGGAAGGGCACGCCGAGCAGCTTCACGTTGTGCACGAGCTGCGCGTCCATGGCGTTCGAGATGATGACCAGAGGGATCTTGTCGGCGATCCTGGCCAGGCCCGCGGTCACGTCCGGGTGCGGGCCCCAGGTGGGCACGGCGTTGTAGATTTCCGAGACGTCGGCCTCGCGGAACGGCACGCCCCAGCGGTTGCAGGTGCGCAGGACCGAGTTGTAGACGACGTCGTAGTAGGGCTGCCAGTCGCCCAGCACCTCGTCGAGCCGGTAGGCCGCGAAGTCCTCGCAGAACCGCTCGATGTTTTCCGGACTGACGCGGTCGGCGAAGAGCCTGCGCGCCATCGGTGCCATCTGGAAGTTGGTGAGAGTGCCGTAGCAATCGAAGCTGATGTACTTGGGCCGGAAGACAGTGGTCATGGAAGCTCCTCGTGAATATTCGAATCGCGATATGGGAATGGATCGATGGCAGGCAGGGTGCCTTGGGCGGTCATCATGACGAAGGCGTTGCGATGGCGATGGCCGCCGTGCTCAGCGCCCCGCCTCGACCGCATCGGCCAGCTCGGCCAGCGTGTGGAAGTGATGGTCGGGCACGGTGTGCTTCGACTCGATGGTGCCGCCGGAGCCCTTCTGCGCATGGCGGCGCTCGATCCAGCAGGTGGCAATGCCGAGCTGTTTCGAGATGCCGATGTCGTGGTACTGGCTTTGCGCCACGTGCAGGTTGTCCGCCTGCTTGAACCCCCAAGCGCCTTCGAAGCGGCCGCGGGCGTAGGCGAAATAGCGCGCGTCGGGCTTCTCGCACAGTGCGTCGTCGCAGCTCAGCAGCATGTCGAAGGGCGAGCCCAGGGTCTTGTCGAAATGCGCCAGCGCCCAGGCCTGCGCGTTGGTCATCGTCACCAGCTTGAAGCGCTTGCCGAGCCGCTTCAGCGCTTCCACCGAATCGGGGAACGCCGGCCACCGGGCGACCGAGTCGCGCAGGCCCTTCGCAATGGCATCCGTGTCGGGCAGGCCCAGCGCGGGGGCGATGGCGTGCCAGCAGCGCTCGAGGTCGTCGGGATACCAGCCGGCGCTGCCATCAGCGCGGGCTCGCCGGTAGGCGGCGAGGAAGTCGTCATCACTCACGTCGGCATCGGGCGCCGCGCTGCGCAGGTAGGCGAGCATGCCGCCCTCGAAGTCGATCAGCGTGCCGACGACATCGAAAGTGAGGACCTTGAAATCTTGCAGTGACATGGGAAAGCTCCACGGATGAAGAAAGAGAGTTCATCGAGCATAGGAGCGCTCCCTGCTTGCGCAGGCCCGAACTGGGGCCGCGCTACGGCACAGGATGTCGTTGTCGGCGCCGGGCCGGCATCTTCTTGCGCGGGCGGTTCAGTTCCCGCCGGCGTGGCCCTTGTGTTGCGGCAGGTCGTCCGTGATCGTGAACCACGGAGCCTTCGAGCCGACGAAGATGTGCGCGCTCGGCCGGACGGTGGGCGTGTCGACCAGCGTGCCCAGCGTGACGTGCACGAACTGCCCGCCTCGCACGACCGAGCACAGCAGCGAGCCGCACTTGGCGCAGTGCAGGTCGCCCGCGTCAGGCTTGCCGTAGACCGTGATGCTGTTCTCGCCCTGCGTGATGGCGAACTTGCCGCGCTCGATGCCCGCGAAGGGCTTGAAGGCCGAGCCCGTCGCGCGTCGGCAGTCGGAGCAATGGCAGTTCAGCGCGTAGGCAAACTCATCCGCCACCGAGTAGTGGACCGCGCCGCACAGGCATCTGCCGGCGAGCATGCGCGGCCGGGAGCTCAACCCGCCAGGCCCACGAACACGTTCTGCACGTCGTCGTTCGCGTCGATGGCCGCCAGAAAGGTTTCGACTTCTTCCAGGTCTTCCGCGCTCAGGCTCGCCGGATCGACCGGGTTCTTCGGCTTGTAGCCCAGCTTGGCCGACAGCACGGTGAAGCCCTGGGCCGGCAATGCGCGGCTCACGAGGTCGAGGTCGGTGGGATCGGTCAGGAAGACCGCCGCATGGCCTTCGCCGGCCGGCTCGAAGTCTTGCGCGCCGGCTTCGATGGCGGCCACTTCGGGGTCGGCGTCGGGCCTGGCGGGTTCGGCTTCGATCATGCCGACGTGGTCGAAGTCCCACGACACCGAGCCCGAGGTGCCCAGCTGGCCCTTGCGGAACAGCACGCGCATTTCAGGCGCGGTGCGGTTCACGTTGTCGGTCAGGCACTCGACCATCACCGGCACGCGGTGCGGCGCGAAGCCTTCGTAGATCACGTGCTCGAAATGCACCGCCTCGCCCGTGAGTCCCGCGCCCTTCTTGATGGCGCGGTCGAGCGTTTCCTTGGGCATCGAGACCTTGCGGGCCTGCTCCACGACCAGCCGCAGGCGCGAGTTGGAGGCCGGGTCGGCGCCCGCGCGCGCGGCGATCATGATTTCCTTGGCGAGCTTGCCGAAGAGCCGGCCCTTGGCATTGGCCGCCAGGTCCTTGTGTTTTGCTTTCCATTGGGCGCCCATGTCTGATTCCTCGAATGTGTGTTGCGGCCTTGTCTGGCTCTTTTGCAGAAAGAAGGGCTGGACGACCGGATTGGGGCGACTACTGTAGCCTTCTTCCCATGACCTCTTCACGAGCCACACCGTACTCCACGCCGTTCGAGGCAGGCAACGGCAACCAGACCACCACCTGGGCCGAATGCGTGGCCTTCTACCAGCGGCTGGCCGACCACTTTCCCGGCGTGCTGCACTGGGGCGAGATCGGCGTGTCGGACACCGGCGTTCCCCTTCACGCCGGCGTGGTCACTGCGGACGGCGTGTTCGACCGCGAGACGCTCAAGCAGCAGGGCCGCCCGGTGTTCTTCAACAACAACGGCATCCACCCCGGCGAGCCCGAGGGCATCGACGCCTGCATGGCGCTGGTGCGCGATTTCTGCACCCGGCCCGAGCAGCTCGCGGCGCTGGGCGGCACCGTGTTCCTGTTCATCCCGGTCTACAACGTGGACGGCTGCATCAACCGCCAGGACACCTCGCGCGTGAACCAGCTCGGCCCCGAGTCGTTCGGTTTCCGCGGCAACGGCCGGCACCTCGACCTGAACCGCGACTTCATCAAGTGCGACAGCCTCGCCGCGCAGGTGTTCAACAAGTTCTTCACCGCGTGGGACCCGGACGTGATGGTCGACACCCACACCTCCAATGGCGCGGACTACAGCTACACCATGACGCTGATCCCGACCCAGCCCGACAAGCTGGGCGGCGGGCTGGGACAGTTCCTGCGCGAGAGCATGCTGCCGGCGATCTACGGCGGCATGGACCGGCGCGGCTGGCCAACCTGCCCGTACGTGAACCTGCTGGCCGAGACGCCGGACGACGGCATCGAAGATTTCCTCGACTTGCCGCGCTTTTCCACCGGCTATGCCGCGCTGCACCACACCATCGGCTTCATGCCCGAGACCCACATGCTCAAGCCCTTTGCCGACCGCGTGGCTGCCATGCGGACGCTGGTCGAGGTGGTGCTGGAGTTCACCGTGGGGCATGCGGCGCGCATTCAGGAACTGCGCCGCGAGGCCCGGGCCGCAACGGCGCAACAGGCGCGCTGGCCGCTGACATGGCGCAACGACCGCAGCCGGCCGGCGAGCCTGCGCTTCAAGGGCTATCGCGCGGTTCGCACGCCCAGCCGGCTGGGTACTTATGAGCGCCTGGCCTACGACCGCGGCCAGCCTTGGGAGAAGGACATCGTGCACTTCGACCGCTGCGTCGAAGTCGCGTCCGTCGCCGCGCCCAAGGCCTATCTCGTGCCCCGGGCCTGGCGCGAAGTGATCGAGCGGCTGGCGTGGAATGGCGTCGAGTTGCAGCGTCTCGAAGCGGACCGGCTGTTCGATGCGGCGCGCGTGTATCGCATCCGGAGCGTGGCCTCCCGCGCGAACGCCTACGAAGGGCACATGTTCCATGACGAGGTGGTGCTCGCTGCGCACACCGAGCCCTTCCAGGCGCATGCGGGCGACGTGTGGGTGCCGCTGGACCAGGCCAATGCCCGCTACGTGGTCGAGACGCTGGAGCCCGAAGCCCACGACAGCTTCTTCCGCTGGGGCTTCTTCAACAGCGTGCTGGAGAAGAAGGAGAACTTCTCGGCCTACGTCTTCGAGGACACCGCGCTTCGGATGCTGGAGGAAGAACCCGCGCTGAAGCGGCAGTTCGAGCAATGGAAGGTCGATCACCCCGACAAGCTGTCCGATCCGCAAGCGGTACTGGGTTTTCTCTTCGCCCATGGACAGCGCCATGCGGAGCCTGGGTGGCGGCGCTATCCGGTGGTGGCGCTGATGGCTTCCTGAGCGGCGCAGAGCGCGGCAGGAGCAAGTTTCTCCAAGTCCTGGATGCGGGACACCCTTACGCTGCAGTCATTCCACAACGCCCTCGGGCCCTCACACATGCATTCCGCCGAATCGTCACGGCAGCAAGCCGGCATCTTTCATCGCCTGCACGCCGGGCCCGACCCATTGGTGCTGGTGAACGCCTGGGACGCCGCCAGCGCGCGCATCGTCGAGCGCGCCGGGGCCACGGCCCTCGGCACCACCAGCGCGGGCATGGCCTGGTCGCTCGGCTACGCGGACGGCGAGCGCATGCCGGCCAGCGAGTTGCTCGCGGCCTGTGCGCGCATCTGCCGCGTGGCGAGCGTGCCGGTGAGCGTCGACATCGAAAGCGGCTTCGGCGACAGCGCGCAGGCGGTGTGCGACGTGGCGGGCGCGCTGATCGACATGGGTGCGGCCGGTATCAATATCGAGGACGGCACGCGGCCGGGCACGCGCGAGCCGGCGTCACCGGAGGTGCTGTGCGAGCGCATCGCCGCCATCCGCAAGCTGGACGCGCGCTTTTTCATCAACGCGCGCACCGACGCCTACTTCGTGCCTTGGGACGACCCGGCGGCGCGCTTCGAGGAGGCGAAGCGCCGCGCTCGGCTCTACGCGGCGGCGGGCGCCGACGGCATCTTCGTGCCCGGCATGTCCAGCCTCGAAGAAATCGCCGGCATGGCCGGTGCGGTGAGCCTGCCCGTGAACGTGTATGCGGGCTATGCCGGTGCGCCGCCGGCCGAGGGCTTTGCGCGTGCCGGCGCGCGGCGCATCAGCCTCGGCTGCGGCCCGCTGCAGTCGACGCTGGGGCTGGTCGGCCGCATCGCCAGGGAGGCCTTCCAGCATGGTCGCTTCGGCGCGATGGGCGAGGGCATGCTGTCGGTCGGTGAGATCAACGGGCTCTTCGCCGCCACGCCCTGAGCTCCGCGCCGCAAGGGTGCGTTCGGGTACAGTGGGCGCCCCTTGCCGCAGCCGACCCCGCCCGAACCCGATTCCCCGCACAGCATCCGCCTCGAAGCGGTGACGCTGGTGCGCGGCAGCCAGCATGTCTTCGAGGGGCTGACGCTCCACCTGCAGGAGGCGCGCATCGGCCTGATCGGCGACAACGGGGCGGGCAAGAGCAGCCTGTTCCGCCTGATCAGCGGGCTCGACCAGCCGCAGCAGGGCCGGGTGGTGGTGCATGGCTGCGACACGCAGGCCGACCGCAGGCAGCTGTCGAAGCACGTGGGGCTGATGTTCCAGAACCCCGACGACCAGATCATCTTTCCGACCGTGGCCGAGGAACTGGCCTTCAGCCTCACCGCGCGCGGCGAAACGCGGCAGGCGGCGCGGCAGCAGGCACGCGACTTCCTCGCTCGGCGCGGGCTCGAGGCCTGGGCCGCTCGCGCGGTGGGCGAGCTGAGCCAGGGCCAGCGCCAGCAGGTTTGCCTGCTGGCCTTGCAGATCAGCGAGCCCGCCACGCTGCTGCTCGACGAGCCCTTCGCCAGCCTCGACCTGCTGAGCCAGGCGCGGCTGGCCGCGCAGCTCGACGCCAGCGATCACCAGATCCTCGTGTCCACGCACCTGCTCGAACACGTCTACGACTTCGAGCGCGTGCTGTGGCTCGAACAGGGCAGGGTGCGCGCCGACGGGCCGGGCCGCGAGGTGTGCGAGGCCTACGCCGAGAACGTGCGCGAGCGCGCCGCATCGGAGCGGGGCCGCCGTGCGTAGCCTCTACTCGGAGCAGCCGACGTGGATGCATGCGATCGCCGCGTGGGTCAAGCTCGCGCTGCTGTCGGTGTGCGGCACGCTGCTGGTGCTGGTCGAACGGCCGGTGCACCTGGCCATCGCCTGTGCGGTGGTGCTGCTGATCTTCGCTTTGCTCGGGCCGCCCGCATGGCGCCGCGCGCGCATGCTGCTCGGCGTGGCGATCGCGGGCGGGATGATCGTCGGCTTCCACTGGGCGATGGGCACGACCCCGCTCGGCGTGGCCAGCGCGCTGCGCCTTGCCAGCGCGGCCACGCTCGCGCTGATGCTCACCCTGACCACGCGCTTCGAAGACCTGCTGGCGGTACTCGAGGCCGTGCTGCACCCGCTGCAGCGCTTCGGTGTGCCGACCGAGCGGATCGCGCTCGGGCTTGGCCTGATGCTGCGCTTCGCCGAGAATTTCTACGTGCAGTGGCAGCGCCTCGACGACGCCTACCGCGCGCGCGCAGGCCATGGCGGCGGCCTGCGGCTGCTGGCACCGCTGACCATCCGCACGCTGCAGACGGCGGAGCGCGTGGCCGATGCGCTGGCCGCGCGGCTCGGGCGCTGAACTCCAGTCCTATTCCTCGAAAGCGATCGCCATGACCACCACCACAGGCTCCCTCACTTCGTCCCGCTCGCTCTCCTACATCGCTCTGTTCGCGGCGCTGATGGCGGTGTTCGGCCTGATCCCGAAGATCGACCTGCCGTTCGGCGTGCCGATCACGCTGCAGTCGCTGGGCGTGATGCTGGCGGGCTGCCTGCTGGGGCCGCGCCGCGGCTTCCTGGCCATCGCGCTGTTCCTGCTCGCGGTGGCGCTGGGCCTGCCGTTGCTGCCCGGCGGCCGAGGCGGCCTGAGCGTGTTCGTGGGGCCGACGTCGGGCTTCCTGTTCGGCTGGATGTTCGGCGCCTTCGCCTGCGGCCTGCTGATGCGCCTGGCGGTGCGCCGCATGGCTGGCGCCACGGGCCTGCCCCTGCTGGCGGCGGCCTTCCTGTCGTCGGTGGTCGGCGGCATCTTCGTGATCTATGCCTTCGGCATCGTCGGGCTGTCGTGGGTGGCCCACATGCCGCTGCCGAAAGCGGCGCTGGCCATGCTGGTCTTCATTCCCGGCGACCTGATCAAGTGCGGCCTCTGCGCGATGCTCGTGCAGACCGTGATGCGCGGCA
Organism: Variovorax sp. CF313; assembly: GCF_000282635.1. Classification (GTDB taxonomy): domain Bacteria; phylum Pseudomonadota; class Gammaproteobacteria; order Burkholderiales; family Burkholderiaceae_C; genus Variovorax. The sequence goes on along the minus strand of NZ_AKIW01000006.1, from coordinate 15,824 downwards.
TGCCGGGCTGGCGGCTCGACCGCGACTGACCGGTCGATCTAGCCGCTGCGCCGTGTGAAGACGGTGGCCGAGAGGTAGTCCTTGCGCGGGCCGCGCACCGCGTGGCGGATCGTGAAGGAGCCGTCCGGCAGAAAGCGGTAGCCGCTGTCGTAGGTGTCGGGCGTGCACAGGTGAGTGGCCGACCCCGCGAGCACATCGCCGTCGCGCACGATGCCGATGGCATGGAACAGGCGCGTCGGGCTCTCGGCAAAGTGCACCGCGAAGCCACCGGGAGTGCGCTCGAAGAAGTATTCGCGATGCCCGTCGAACTCCTTGCCGTCGGCCAGCCGGATCCGGCCCTCTTCGCGGTACTTCAGCATTCCAGTCTCAAGCGGCGTGAACACCGCGACGCCGCTCATGGAGGCCTGGCCCTCGATGGTCCGCTCCAGGTCCCACGCGCCTGCCAGCCCGTCGAAGACGGTGTCCGCAGTGCCCCAGGCCGACAGGGGTGGAAGAGGGGAGGCGGGCTCGCGCATGCAAAGACTCTACGGCAAGCCGCGATCTCCTCCGGAAACGGGTGATTGTTTCCAACGTGTGAACGCCGTGGTTCTGTTTGCTAAGGGTTTTTACTTAGATAACGGCGCACAATTCATCTCACAGACCGGCCCCAAGCCGATCTGGGTGAACAGGGCCCCGAGCGAGGTGGCCGCCCCCCGACGGGGCGGTGACCCACCCAAGACCGGTTCGAAATCATCCAAGTGCAAAAGAACTGAAACGAATTGAAGGACATCCAAATGACCGCCTCGAAGCTCCTCTCCGCTATCTCCATCGCCCTGCTGGCCGCTGCCGGCGCCGCCCACGCTGAATCGTACGAAGGCGTGCACCAGCTGACCTCGGCCGCCAGCCGCGCCGACGTCGCCGGCCAGGCCGTGGTTGCTGCCCACAGCGCCAACCCCTACGCCACCGGCGCCGATGCCGGCCCGGCCCGCGCGATCGTCTCGACCGTCAGCCGCGCCGCCGTTCGCGCCGATGCCGTGGCCGCTGCGCACAGCGCCGATCCGTATGCCGAAGGCGCTTCCGCCGTTGCGGCACCGGTCTTGGCCAGCACGGTGGACCGCGCCGCGGTGCGTGCCGCCGCCCGCGCTGCAGCCCGCGGCGACAGCCTGCCGCTGTAATCCGCCGCGACAGCCTCCTGCCTGGCGAAAGACAGAAACCGGGCCATGCGTTTGCATGGCCCGGTTTTTTTGGCCGGCTCAGCCCGAAGGCAGTTCCCGCAGCGCCGCCACGAGGAAGGGCGGGCCGCCGGGCAGCGCCGCGTCGTGCAGCGTGATGAACCATTGCGTCGCGCCTTCGTGCGCTGGGCCCGCGCGCAGCGTCCACGCATAGACCCGCCGGCTGCCGCGCGCATCGTCGGTGGCTTCGCAATGCGCCACCGTTTCGTCGCGGCACTCGTCGACCAGCACGGCGTGGCCGTCGGGGTCGTGGCGGATCGCGCGCTGCATCAGGCGCACGCCGATGCGCTCCGGCGCCGCGGTGCGTTCGCCGTCCCGCGCGGGCGGCACTGTCGCGCGCAGGCGCTGGTCCAGCGGCATGTCCGCGCGGAAGCCTTCGCCGCGTTCGAGCGACATGTTTTCGAGTGCCACGCGCACGCGGCGGCGCTCGCGCAGCGTGGTCACGAGGAACATTACCGTCGACACCGAGAAGATGCCGGAGAACGGCAGCCCCACCAGCAGCCAGAGCCACTGCCAGCCGCCGCGCAGCGACCACGTGATGGCCTGGAAGCCGAACGCGGCCATGAAGGCCAGCACCGCCAGCGCGACCAGCCATGCGATCCGGTCGGAGAACGGCTTCTGCATGCGCTCGGTGGCCTGCGGCGCGTCGGAGCACCATTCGGTGGGCACGTGTTCGTCGAAAGGCGGCAGCCCGGCCACGCGAGGGTGGGCGATCAGGTCGATGGAAGAATGGCGCTGCGGCATGAAGAGCCTCCGAGCATAGCCAGCCGCAGGGGGCCGCGTTGCATTGCCTTGTCCTGGCGCATCCTTCATGATGGCGCGGCGCGGAAGGGGTGGCCGCAGGGGCTCATGCTTTCGCATTACTGCGCCGTCCTGGTGCGGTGGGCGAAAATAAACCGCTCCCGCCAACAGACAAACAAGAAAGCACGATTCGTCGCCGCCGATGCGGCAACCCAACACGCATGGCCCTTACTCTCGATCCCGAAGACACACGCGGACGCATCCACGATCTTGTGTGGAGCGGCTTCCATCCCGATGCCGACGTCGAATGGATGATCACCGACGAGTACCTCGATCCGGATGAGCTCTCCGCCGAGGACCGTGCCTGGGTGAAGGCCGAGGCCGCACGCGCCTGCGCCGCCAAGCGCGCGGCTGAATCCGGGTGGCCTGCGCAGACCGAATACGACCGGCTCGAAGCGGTCTTCGCGCAGCTGCGCGGCGAGAAGATCATTGCGCTGCATCGCGCGGGCAACACGCTGGCCGACGGCCACGACGACGTGCGCGAGCAGTGGCGCGCCGCGGGGCGGCTGGCCTCGGGCGTTCGCGGCTGCTGCTTCTATCACTCGCAGGACCTCGACACCGCGGTGCGCACCGGCCGCCTGCGCCTGGCCTTCAGCGGCGGCATGATCCCCGAGATCGAACAGCGCGAAGCCAACACCGTGGTGGTGGGCCACCGCATCGTGGAGTTGCTGCGCGCGGCCGGCTTTGGCGCGCATTGGAGCGGCAACGTCGACGAGCGCATCGAAGCCGACCTCGGCCAATGGCGCAAGCGGAGCCCCGGCGCGTGAGCGTGATGACGCCATACCCAACCGAATAGCCCCTCGCGCGACGGCTTCGGCGGTTCGCGCCATGATCGCGCCATGATTCCGTTATCGATCCTCGACCTCTCCCCGATCACCGAAGGCAGCGACGCCGCGCAGTCGTTCCGCAACTCGCTCTCGCTGGCGCAGCATGGCGAGAAGCTGGGCTACGCGCGCTACTGGCTGGCCGAGCACCACGGCATGCCGGGCATCGCGAGCGCGGCCACTGCGGTGCTGCTGTCGTATGTGGGGGCGGGCACGTCGACCATCCGCATCGGCGCCGGCGGCGTGATGCTGCCGAACCATTCGCCGCTCGTGATCGCCGAGCAGTTCGGCACGCTGGAGTCGCTGTACCCGGGGCGCATCGACCTCGGCCTCGGGCGCGCACCGGGCTCCGACCAGCGCACCGCGCGGGCCTTGCGGCGCAACCTCGAATCGGACGCGGACCAGTTTCCGCAGGACGTGATCGAGCTGATGGACTTCATGTCGAAGACGCCGCAGCAGCCGGTGCGTGCCGTGCCCGGCGCGGGGCTCGAGGTGCCGGTGTGGATCCTCGGTTCGAGCACCTTCGGCGCGCAGCTCGCGGCGCACCTGGGCCTGCCCTACGCCTTTGCCTCGCACTTCGCGCCGCAGCAGATCATGCAGGCCATCCAGATCTATCGCGAAACCTTCAAGCCCTCGGCGCAGCTGCAGAAGCCGTACGTGATGCTGGGCTTCAACGTGTTCGCGGCCGACACCGATGCCGAAGCCGAGTTCCGCGCCACCTCGTGGCAGCAGGCTTTCGTGAACCTGCGCAGCGGCCGGCCGGGGCGCCTGCCGCCGCCGGTGGAAAACTACCGCCAGAAGGTCGGGCCGGCGGAGAACGCGCTGCTCGACTCGGTGCTGTCGTGCTCGGCGGTCGGCTCGGTCGAGACGGTGAAGAAGGGCGTGGAAGCTTTCGTCGCACGCACCGGCGCCGACGAACTCATGATCACCTCACAGGTGTTCGACCATGTCGCCCGGCTGCGCTCCTACGAGCTGCTGGCCGAGGCGTTCGGGCAGACGAAGCGGTAGCTGCGGTCAAGCTGCCCGCTTGCGGGCTTCCTCGTCGACGAGGTCCTTCTTCGAGAGCTTGCCCACGGGCGTCTTGGGCAGCTCGGCGCGGATCTCCAGTGCGCCGATCATTTCGTGCTTGCCGAGGCGGTTCTTCAGGAAGATCTTGAGTTCGTCGAGCGTCAGCTCGGGCGCGCCTTCCTTCAGCTTCACGAAGGCCTTGGGCGACTGGCCGCGGTACTCGTCGGGAATGCCGATCACGCAGACCTCGGCCACCGAGGGGTGCTCGTACACCGCCTCTTCCAGCACGCGCGGATAGACGTTGTAGCCGCCGCAAAGCAGCATGTCCTTGGTGCGGTCGACGATGTAGAGGTAGCCGTCGGAATCCATCTTCGCCACGTCGCCGCTGCGGAAGTAGCCGTCGGCCGTCATCGACTCGGCCGTGGCCTTGGGGTTGTTCCAGTAGCCCTTCATCACGTTCGGGCCCTTGATGCAGAGCTCGCCAGCCTCGCCGAAGGCGGTGACGTCCTTCGAGGGATCGTCCAGGCTCACGAGCTTGATGCGCACCTGCGGCAGCGGCATTCCGCACGAGCCTGCCTTGCGCAGGCCGCGTGCGGGCGTGAAGGTGCCCACGGGCGAGGTCTCGGTCATGCCCCAGCCCTCGTTGAGGTGGCAGCCGGTGAGCTCGAAGAAGCGCTGCTCCACTTCCACCGGCAGCGGCGCGCCGCCGGAGCCGCAGAACTTGAGCGAGCGCAGGTCCATCTCCTTCGCCTTGGGGTGCGAGAGGATGGCGGTGTACATCGTCGGCACGCCGGGGAACACGCTGATCCGGCTGGCGGCGAGCTCGTTCATCACCGCGTCGACGTCGAAGCGCGTGTGCAGCACCAGCGCCGCGCCCAGGCGCACGCCGAGCAGCATCGCGGCGCTGAGCGCGAAGATGTGGAAGAGCGGCAGCACCACCAGGAAGCGCTCGGTGCCCTCGGCCAGGATGGGCGGATCGCCCTTGGTCGACTCGTAGTACTGCGCCGAGGCCGACGTGAGATTGGCGTGCGTGAGCATCGCGCCCTTGGGCAGGCCGGTGGTGCCGCCGGTGTACTGGAGCACCACGATCTCTTCGGCGAGGTCGCCCAGCGGATAGGTCTTGTGGGCGCCTTCGCTCCTGAGCAGGTCGGTGAAGCGCACGTGCCGGTCGTCCACGGGCACGGGGGCGATCTGGCCGGCGCCCTGCAGCTGGGCCTGCACCTTGTCGCCCATGGCGCCGTAGTCGCCGAGGCTGCCGACCACCAGCGTCTTCAGGCGGGAGTTGTCGAGCAGGCGCGCCATCTGCGGGTAGAGGTTGACGAGGTCGAGCGTGATGAGGATGTCGGTGCGGCTGTCCTCGATCTTGTGGGCCAGCACGCGCTCGGCGTCGAGCGGCGAATAGTTCACCACCGTGCCGCCGGCTTTCAGCACGGCGAAGAAGGCGATCGGGTAGTGCGGCGTGTTCGGCAGGTAGAGGCCCACGTGCACGCCGGGTTTCACGCCCAGGTCCTGCAGGCCCTTGGCCGCGCGCTCGACGGCGGCGCCGAGTTCGCGGTAGGTGATGACCTGGCCCATGAACTCGACGGCGGAGCGCTCGGGCCAGCGCTCGACGGCCTCGTCGAGCATCTGCTGCACCGGCTTCACGGGCAGCTCGGCGTCCCAGCGCATGCCCTCGGGGTAGGCGCGTGTCCAGGGGAGGGTGTCGCCAGCATTCGCGGCGTTGGAAGGTGTGGCCATGCGTCTTGTCTCCGCTTGCGGTTGTCTCGTGAATGGCGTGGCGGGTCTTGCTGCCGCCTTCGTCCGGAATCACTTTAGCGCCGGCCCTCCCGTCGATGGCCTTCGGGCTGACAAACCGGCGACACGGGTTTTCCCGATTTCCCACACGCCGCAGGCCCCTTGCGCGGGGCTGGGACAATAGGGGGCTTATGGCAAAGCATCGGATCGTTGTAGGACTCAGCGGCGGAGTGGACTCCGCGGTGACGGCGCACCTGCTCAAGCAGCAGGGGCACGAGGTGGTCGGCATCTTCATGAAGAACTGGGAAGACGACGACGACAGCGAATACTGTTCGTCGAACATCGACTTCGTGGACGCCGCCAGCGTGGCCGACGTGCTGGGCATCGAGATCGAGCACGTCAACTTCGCGGCCGACTACAAGGACCGCGTGTTCGCCGAGTTCCTGCGCGAATACAAGGCCGGCCGCACGCCGAACCCCGACGTGCTGTGCAACGCCGAGATCAAGTTCAAGGCCTTCCTCGACCATGCCATGCGGCTCGGTGCCGAGAAGATCGCGACCGGGCACTATGCGCGCGTGCGCCTGAACGAGGGCACCGGCAGGCACGAACTGCTCAAGGGGCTCGATCCGTCGAAGGACCAGAGCTACTTCCTGCACCGCCTGAACCAGGCGCAGCTGTCGAAGACGCTGTTCCCGGTCGGCGAACTGCACAAGACCGAGGTGCGCCGCATCGCGGAAGAGATCGGCCTGCCCAACGCGAAGAAGAAGGACTCGACCGGCATCTGCTTCATCGGCGAACGGCCGTTCCGTGAGTTCCTCAACCGCTACATCTCCAAGGAGCCCGGCCCCATCAAGGACGACCGCGGCCGCAAGCTGGGCGAGCACCAGGGGCTGAGCTTCTACACGCTGGGGCAGCGGCAGGGGCTGGGCATCGGCGGCGTGAAGGAGAGGGGCGCACAGCGCGGCTCGGGCGACCATTCGCCGTGGTTCGTGGCGCGCAAGGACGTCGAGAAGAACACGCTGTGGGTGGTGCAGGGGCACGACCATCCGTGGCTGCAGTCGTCGGCGCTGAAGGCAGACGATGCGAGCTGGGTCTCCGGCGAGCCGCCGGCGCCGGGCAGCTACGGCTCGAAGGCGCGCTACCGGCAGGCCGATGCGGCCTGCGAAATGGATGCCGGGGAAGACTCCGGCGCCGCCTTCGCCTTGCGCTTCGGTGAGCCGCAATGGGCCGTCACGCCGGGGCAGTCGGCCGTGCTCTACGACGGTGAACGCTGCCTTGGCGGCGGCGTCATCGTCTGACTCAGGGCGCCGAGCGCACCGATTCGTCGACGTGGACCACGTCCAACGGGTGGCGCTTGCCCGCCAGATGGTCTTCGATGCACTGCAGCAGCAGCGGGCTGCGGTGCCGCGCCACGCTGGCGCGGATTTCATCCGCCGTCATCCAGACGGTGCGCACGATGCCTTCATCGAGCGGGCGGCCTTCTTCGAACGGGCCCAGCGTGCCCGCGAAGGCGAAGCGCATGTAGGTGGTGTCTTCGCCCCGCTCGGCCAGCGGCCGGGAGCGCGCCATGTAGACGCCGATGAGCGCCGTTGGCGTGAAATGATGGGCGGTTTCCTCGAGGGTTTCGCGCACGCAGCCCTCGGCCGGGGATTCGCCGGGGTCGAGGTGCCCCGCGGGCGTGTTGAGCCGCAGGCCATCGGCAGTCTGCTCCTCGACCAGCAGGAAGCGCCCGTCGCGCTCGATCACCGCGGCCACGGTGACGTTGGGTTTCCAGCGCGGGCCTGCTGCCATGTTTTCGGCCTTCTTATTTCAGCGCGTAGCCGCTGAAGCGCCAGACACGATCGCTGTCGAGGTGAAAGCTCACGAGTTCGCGCAAGGTGCCGTCGGGCTTGTTCGCGAAGCGGGTCTCGTATTCGACGCTGACGTACTGGCCGGCCGTATCGCCGTCGGCGTCGGCCACGATCTGGCGGTTGACCGACACCCAGATGCGCATCTGCGGTGCGCCGATCGGGGCGCGGCTCCTGGCGATCTGGGTGGTGAAATCGTTGCGCGTCACGCGCTTGCGGGCGGCGGGGGTGGCGCCGTCCCACAGTTCGCCGGCCTTGCCCTGGTCGATCATCTGGATCACCTGCATGCCGCCTCGCACCATGTCGCTGGCTTCGACCTCTTGTGCGGCGGCCGGGCCGAACCAGCTCCAGAGCAACGTGGCTGCGAGCAGCAATCGGATCATCGGGTTCATTCGTCTCAATCTTTCTGGGGGCTCACAGCCAATCCTGCAAGGCTGGGGGCGCAACGGTGGAAACCGTTCGAGACTTTAGCGTGCCGGAGATTCCCGGCTCAACGCACGCCGGTCCCCGACAGCGCATCGGCCTCGATCGTTTCCAGCCTGTACCCCAGGCCGTAGATGGCCAGCAGCAGGAAACCATTCGCGGGGCGCAGGTCGAGCTTGGTCCGCAGGCGCGAGATGTGGGTGTCGAGCGATCGCGACAGCGCCTCGACGCCAAGGCCCCAGACGGCCTCGTGCAGGTGTTCGCGCGAGAGCAGCCGCCCGAGGTTCTGGAACAGGAACAGCGCGAGTTCGTACTCCCGGTTCTTCAACTCGACCTGCACCCCGCGAACCTTCAGGAGCCGCGAGGGCGGATAGAAGTGGTAGGGGCCGAAGATCAGCTCGGCCTCGTGCTGGGCCGGGTAGGAGCGGCGCAGCAGCGCATTCACGCGAGCTTCGAGTTCACCGGCGCGGGCGGGCTTGACCATGAAGTCGTCCGCGCCCGCATTGAGGCCTTCGACCAAATCTCCCTCGTCGTGCCTGTCGGTCACGAAAAGAATGGGAAGCCGGCTATTGAGTTCGCGGCGGATGGACTTCACGACGTCGGGGCCCTTCATGTCGGGCAGATTCCAGTCGAGTATCAGCAGGTCGAAGGTCTGCCGGCGCATCGCCTGCAACAGCGCCCTTCCTTCCGTATAGGAATGGCACTCGTGCTCGAGTGCCGTCATGGTTTGGCTGATCCGCTTGGGTTGATCTACACCGTCGTCGAGTACTGCAATTCGCATTCCATCCCCTTCTTCCTCCTTCGTCAGTCTCGGTGAGCTGACGATTTGGGGTCGAAGTGTATCCATCTGCGACTAACGTAAAGTTCAAAGGCCGCAACTAATGCACGCAAATCGCGTTTTCCAGATTAATTGTTAATAAATTTGGTGACGATTGGATGCAAATGGCGGATTTGATTGTGAATCTCATTAATGACTGTTAACAATTTTTTACTGGACAAACGGCCTTAATTTTCTTGGCCAGTCGAGGATGGACGCGTGTCGCCTCCCTCGAACGCGCTATCGAATATCCGAATTCGCTATTGAATGAATAGCGGTGGCGACAACGTTCATCGGCACTTTGGGGCGAAAACCACAGAGCGTTTTTGCGACAACGAAGGCTTGTAATCTTGCTGTAAGCTCTGCCCGCGTTCCGTTTGCCCCTTGCTCTGAGGAGATCTCTATGCTGATAGGCGTGCCTGCCGAGACACTGGCTGGCGAAACCCGCGTGGCTGTTACACCCGAAACGGTGAAGAAACTGGTGGCCTCGGGGCACACCGTACGGGTGCAGTCGGGGGCTGGCGTTGCCGCCAGCGTCACCGATGCCGCCTACCAGGCCGCCGGTGCCGAGATCACCAACATGAACGCCGCATTCGCCGCCGACATGGTGCTCAAGGTGCGCACGCCCACCGATGCGGAGACCGCGCTGCTGAAGTCCGGCGCCGTCGTCATCGGCATGCTCAATCCCTTCGATGCCGCAGGCCTGCAACGCCTGGCCTCCGCCGGTGTCACCGGCTTCGCGCTCGAAGCCGCCCCGCGCACCACCCGCGCCCAAAGCATGGACGTGCTCTCGTCGCAGGCCAACATCGCCGGCTACAAGGCCGTGATGATCGCGGCCGACAAGTACCAGCGCTTCTTCCCCATGCTGATGACCGCCGCCGGCACCGTGAAGGCTGCACGCGTGGTCATCCTGGGCGTCGGCGTGGCGGGCCTGCAGGCCATTGCCACCGCCAAGCGCCTGGGTGCCGTCATCGAGGCTTCCGACGTGCGTCCCAGCGTGAAGGAGCAGATCGAATCGCTGGGCGGCAAGTTCATCGAAGTCTCCTACGACACCGATGAAGAAAAGGAAGCAGCCGTCGGCGTCGGCGGCTACGCCAAGCCGATGCCCGCGAGCTGGCTCGCGCGCCAGCAGATCGAAGTCGCCAAGCGCGTGGCGCTCGCCGATGTCGTCATCAGCACTGCACTCATCCCGGGGCGCGCCGCGCCGACGCTCATCACCGAGGACATGGTCAAGTCGATGAAGCCGGGTTCCGTCATCGTCGACATCGCAGCCGGCAAGGGGCCCGACGGCGTGGGCGGCAACTGCCCGCTGTCGGAGGCCGACAGGACCGTGATCAAGCACGGCGTGACCATCGTGGGCGAGACCAACCTCGCCGCGCTGGTCGCGGCCGACGCCTCGGCGCTCTATGCACGCAACGTGCTCGACTTCCTCAAGCTCATCGTCACCAAGGAGGGCGCGCTGAAGATCGACCTCGAGGACGACATCGTCGCCGCCTGCCGCGTCACGCAGGACGGCCAGGTCACGAAGAAGTAAGCGAACACGCGAGGAGAAGAACCCATGGATCCCGTTTCCCATACCGTCATCAACCTGATCATCTTCGTGCTGGCCATCTACGTGGGCTACCACGTGGTGTGGACCGTCACGCCCGCGCTGCACACGCCGCTGATGGCCGTGACCAACGCCATCTCGGCCATCGTGATCGTGGGCGCCATGCTGGCGGCCGCGCTCACCGAAACAGGCCTGGGCAAGACCATGGGGGTGCTCGCGGTCGCTCTCGCGGCGGTGAACATCTTCGGCGGCTTCCTCGTCACGCGGCGCATGCTCGAGATGTTCAAGAAGAAGGAAAAGAAGGCCGCACCGAAGGCTGACGCAGGAGCAGCCCAATGAGCATGAACGTCGTCACGCTGCTCTACCTGATCGCCAGCGTCTGCTTCATCCAGGCCTTGAAGGGCCTGAGCCATCCCACCACTTCGATCCGCGGCAACGTCTTCGGCATGGCCGGCATGGCCATCGCCGTGCTCACCACCGGCGCGCTGATCTACAACATCGCCGGCGGCCACCTCATGGGCCTGGCCTGGGTGCTGCTGGGGCTGGTGGCCGGCGGCGGCTACGGCGCCTGGCGCGCCAAGACGGTCGAGATGACCAAGATGCCCGAGCTGGTGGCCTTCTTCCACAGCATGATCGGCCTGGCGGCGGTGTTCATCGCGGTCGCGGCCGTGGTCGAACCCGCGGCCATGCTCGAAGGCATCGCCAAGGGCGCGCCCATCCCCACCGGCAACCGGCTCGAGCTGTTCCTGGGGGCGGCCATCGGCGCCATCACCTTCAGCGGCTCGGTCATCGCCTTCGGCAAGCTCTCGGGCACCTACAAGTTCCGCCTGTTCCAGGGCGCGCCGGTGCAGTTCGCGGGCCAGCACATGCTGAACCTCGTGCTCGGCCTGGCCATGATCGGCCTGGGTCTGGTGTTCATGTTCACCGAGAGCTGGCCGGCCTTCTTCGCGATGCTGGCGCTGGCCTTCGTGATGGGCGTGCTCATCATCATCCCGATCGGCGGGGCCGACATGCCGGTGGTGGTGTCGATGCTCAACAGCTACTCGGGCTGGGCGGCCGCGGGCATCGGCTTCAGCCTGAACAACGCGATGCTGATCGTGGCGGGCAGCCTCGTGGGCAGCTCGGGCGCGATCCTGAGCTACATCATGTGCAAGGCGATGAACCGCTCGTTCTTCAACGTGATCCTGGGCGGCTTCGGCGGCGAGGCGGTCAGCGCGGGCGGCGGTGCGAAGGAACAGCGTCCGGTCAAGAGCGGCAGCGCCGACGACGCGGCCTACATGCTGTCCAACGCCGAGACCGTGATCATCGTGCCGGGCTACGGCCTGGCGGTGGCGCGCGCGCAGCATGCGGTCAACGAGCTGGCGGAGAAGCTCACGCACAAGGGCGTGACGGTGAAGTACGCGATCCACCCGGTGGCCGGGCGCATGCCGGGCCACATGAACGTGCTGCTGGCCGAGGCCGAGGTGCCGTACGACCAGGTGTTCGAGATGGAAGACATCAACGGCGAGTTTGCGCAGGCGGACGTGGCGATCATCCTGGGGGCCAACGACGTGGTGAACCCGGCCGCGCTCACCAAGGGCACGCCGATCTACGGCATGCCGATCCTGGAGGCCTACAAGGCCAAGACCGTCATCGTGAACAAGCGCTCCATGGCCGCCGGCTATGCGGGCCTGGACAACGAGCTGTTCTACATGGACAAGACGATGATGGTCTTTGGCGACGCAAAAAAAGTAGTGGAAGATATGGGCAAGGCCATCGAATAGGCCGAAGGTCCACGCCCGCGCAGCGGGCGAGCTCTTCGCGGCGCCACCTCGTGCGCCGTTTTCGTTTTCAACAGTCCGACTCCCGGAGGAGACAAATCCAATGACCGATCGTCCCTGGCTCAGCAGCTATCCGCAGGGCGTGCCCGCCGATATCGATGCCTCGCAGTACACCTCGCTGGTCGCACTCATGGAAGAGAGCTTCGCGAAGTACGCCGACCGCACGGCCTACAGCTTCATGGGCAAGGACATCAGCTACGGCGAGACCGACAGGCAGAGCAAGGCCTTCGCAGGTTACCTGCAGAGTCTGGGCCTGGCCAAGGGTGACCGCGTGGCGGTCATGATGCCCAACTGCCCGCAGTACCCGATCGCGGTGGCGGGCACCCTGCGCGCCGGCCTGATCCTGGTCAACGTGAATCCGCTGTACACGCCCCGCGAACTCGAGCACCAGCTCAAGGATTCGGGCGCGAAGGCGATCGTCATCATGGAGAACTTCGGCACCACGCTGCAGCAATGCATCGCAGCCACGCCGATCAGGCACATCGTGCTGGCCTCCATGGGCGACCGCCTCGGCTTCCTGAAGGGTGCGCTCGTCAACTACATGGTGCGCAACGTCAAGAAGCTGGTGCCCCAGTTCAGCCTGCCGGGTGCGGTGCGTTTCAACGAAGCGCTCGACAAGGGCGCGAGTGCTTCGGTGAAGCCCGTGGCCATCGGACCCGACGACGTGGCCGTGCTGCAGTACACCGGCGGCACCACCGGCGTGTCGAAGGGCGCAGTGCTGCTGCATCGCAACGTGATCGCGAACGTGCTGCAGTCCGAGGCGTGGAACGAGCCGGTCATGAACAAGGTGCCGGCCGGCGAGCAGCCCACCAGCGTGTGCGCCCTGCCGCTGTATCACATCTTCGCGTTCACGGTCGGCATGATGCTGAACATGCGCACGGGCGGCAAGCTGATCCTGATTCCGAATCCGCGTGACATCGCGGGCGTGCTGAAGGAACTGTCGAAGCACACCATCCACAGCTTCCCGGCCGTCAACACGCTGTTCAACGGGCTGGCGAACCACCCCGACTTCAACACCGTCAACTGGAAGAACCTCAAGGTCTCGGTCGGCGGCGGCATGGCGGTGCAGGCCGCGGTCGCGAAGCTGTGGCTCGAGAAGACCGGCTGCCCGATCTGCGAAGGCTACGGCCTGTCGGAAACCTCGCCGTCGGCCACCTGCAACCCGACCAACAGCACTGCCTACACCGGCACCATCGGCCTGCCGCTGCCGAGCACCTGGCTCAAGCTGCTCGACGACGACGGCAACGAAGTACCGGCCGGCGAGCGCGGCGAAATCGCCATCAAGGGCCCGCAGGTGATGGCCGGCTACTGGCAGCGCCCCGACGAGACCGCCAAGGTCATGACGCCCGACGGCTACTTCAAGAGCGGCGACATCGGCGTGGTCGACGAGCGCGGCTACTTCAAGGTGGTCGATCGCAAGAAGGACATGATCCTGGTGTCGGGCTTCAACGTGTACCCGAACGAGGTCGAGGACGTGGTTGCACTGATTCCGGGCGTGCTCGAATGCGCCGCGGTCGGCGTGCCCGACGAGAAAACCGGCGAGGCCGTGAAGCTGGTGATCGTCAAGAAAGACCCTTCGCTCACGGAAGCGCAGGTGCGCGAATACTGCCGGGCAAACCTTACGGGTTACAAGCAGCCGCGAATCGTGGAGTTTCGTAGCGACATGCCGAAGACACCTGTCGGAAAGATCCTTCGCCGCGAGTTGCGCGACGCGAAGAAGTAAGGGTTCGGCCCGGTGAGGGCTGCGGCATCGATCTTGCATATTCGCGGTCGATGTTTCGATTCCTCCTGACCCGCGTGAGCCTGCTGGTGCCGACCTTCATCGGCATGACGCTGCTCGCTTTCTTCCTCATCCGGCTGGTGCCGGGCGACCCCATCGAGACGATGGCCGGCGAGCGCGGGATCGACCCCGTGCGCCACGCCCAGCTGCGCACCGCGTACGGCTTCGACAAGCCGGTGATCGTGCAGTACGGCATCTACATCGGGCGCGTGCTGCACGGCGACCTCGGCAAGTCGCTGATCACGCAGGACACGGTGATGAGCGAGTTCCTCGCGCTCTTTCCGGCCACGGTCGAGCTCGCGGCCTGCGCCATTCTTTTCGCGCTGCTGCTCGGGCTGCCGGCAGGCATCCTCGCGGCAGTGCGGCGCAATTCCATCTTCGACCACGGCGTGATGGCCACCTCGCTCACCGGCTACTCGATGCCGATCTTCTGGTGGGGGTTGCTGCTGATCCTGTTCTTCTCGGTGCAGCTCGGGTGGACGCCTGTGTCGGGCCGCATCGCGGTGCAGTACTACATCGAGCCCGAAACCGGCTTCCTGCTGATCGACTCCCTGCGCGCCGGTGACATCGGTGCCTTCTGGTCGGCATCGCACCACCTGATCCTGCCGGCCATCGTGCTCGGCACGGTGCCGCTCGCGGTCATTGCGCGCATGACGCGCTCGGCCATGCTCGAAGTGCTGGGCGAGGACTACATCCGCACCGCGCGCGCCAAGGGGCTGTCGCGCTTTCGCGTGGTGGGGCTGCATGCGCTGCGCAATGCGCTGATCCCGGTCGTGACCGTCATCGGGCTGCAGGTGGGCGTGCTCTTCACGGGCGCCATCCTCACCGAGACCATCTTCTCCTGGCCCGGCGTCGGCAAGTGGCTCATCGAGGCCATCGGCCGGCGCGACTATCCGGTGCTGCAGGGCGGCATGCTGCTGCTCGGAGGAATCGTGATGCTGGTCAACCTGTTGGTCGACGTGGCCTACGGCGTCATCAACCCGCGCATCAGGCACTGAAGCCATGGCGACGACACAACAAGCAGTCCCGGCCGGCACAAGAAGCGCGGCGCCCCCAGGACCCTGGCGCGAGTTCTGGACGGCCTTCTCTGCCAACCGCGGCGCGGTCATCGGGCTCGCCACCATCGTCGTGCTGCTGCTGGTCGCGCTGTTCGCGCCGTGGATCGCACCGCACGCGCCCAACGAGACCAACAGCGCCGTCTTCCTGCTGCCGCCAGCGTGGCAGCAGGGCGGTTCCGCGAGCTACCTGCTCGGCACCGACGCGATCGGGCGCGACATCCTCTCGCGCCTGATGCACGGCGCACGGCTGTCGCTGTCCATCGGCGTCGCGGTGGTGGCCATTTCGGTGGCCGTGGGCGTGGTGCTCGGGCTGATCGCGGGCTTCTTCCGCGGCGTGCTCGAGATCGCGATCATGCGGTTGATGGACATCGTGCTCACGATGCCGAGCCTGCTGATGGCGATCGTGATCGTCGCGATCCTCGGGCCGGGGCTGATCAACGCGATGATCGCCGTGGCCATCGTCGTGCTGCCGCACTATGTGCGCATCACGCGTGCGGCCGTCATCGCCGAAATCTCGCGCGACTACGTGACCGCCGCACGCGTGAGCGGTGCCGGCACGCTGCGCCTGATGTTCCGCGAGGTGCTGCCCAATTGCGCCGCACCGCTGATCGTGCAGGCCTCGCTCGGCATCTCGACCGCCATCCTCGATGCGGCCGCGCTCGGCTTCATCGGCCTGGGGGCGCAGCCGCCGTCGCCCGAATGGGGAACCATGCTGGCCGACGCGCGCGAGTTCGTGCTGCGCGCCTGGTGGGTCGTCACCTTCCCGGGCCTGGCGATCCTTGCGGCCGTGCTGGCCTTCAACCTGCTGGGCGACGGGCTGCGCGATGCGCTCGACCCCAAATTGAAACGATGAACAGTATTGACCGCCTCATTCCAGGGATACCGCGGAACCGGCTTTGCCGGGCCGCAGGTATCGCCCCCTGCAAGGGGGTCGGCGCAGCGACACGAAGTG
>NZ_AKIW01000005.1 GCF_000282635.1 Variovorax sp. CF313 | reverse complement strand
GTGTCACCGAAATTGACTGCTCGCCGGGCCCAGCGCATGGCCTTGGAACCGGGGACGAAGATGTCCCCAGCAAGGATCACTGCGTCGTAGTCGACCTTCGGGACGTTGAAGATCCCGAACTCGAGGTGCAGGTCCGAAAGGATGAGCAGCTTCACATCGGTAGACCCATTTTTCAGCAGCGCATTCAGGACATCAGGATCGAGAGCTTGGCATTCCATGCCTCGCCATCGGACCGGGACGGCACGGCGACGCGGATCGTCGGACGATCGAAGTCACTGGTCTCGAAGAGGAAGTGCACGTGCTGAAAGCGAAACACCGGATTCCCGGGATATTCGGTCCACTTGAGTTGCCAAGTGTTGAAGTAGTCGAAATCGACCGTCCGGGCTTTCTTTCCGCGACTGACGATGCAGGCCTTGCGGGCATCGGGATCGAACAGGATGCAAGTTTCTTCCCAATAGCCCAGCATGCGCCGGGGATCGACCGGGAAGAACGTTGCCCCAGTGATTTGGCCCTGCTCTCGCAGCAACCGTTCGCGCCCGACCTGAATCGAGCGCGGGGATGTGATCCAGACCCAATAGAAGAGAACCAAGACGACGGCAAGGGCCGTCAGAAGCGGGATTTCCATTCTCAGTTGACCGGCCAGATCTGACGCTGAATGCTGAACGACGTGCGCATGCCGTAGTGTGTGAACTGCGCTCCGCTCTCGTCTTCGAGGACCAGAAGTTCGACTTGATCGGCATCGGCGCTGGTTGCCGACCAGATCTTTCGAATGTCTCGAATTTGCCAGCGATCACGATCGCTCTCCATCGGCGCCAGATACTGGAGGTATCGCAGCGACTGCGGTCCGACGCTCTCGAAGAGATCGAGGAAATCGCTCTCATAGATCAGCAGAGCACGCTCCGGGACCTCGAGGTCGTCTTCCTGTACCACCCAGGTCGGAAAGAAGAAGGGGATCGACAAGTTCAACTGGACCGCCCTCCAGCATTTCGCACCGGGACCGGCCAGCATGGAAGAGATCCTCACCTCATGTGAATCCATCGTCATAAACATAAAAATGAACCCTATAGGTTGCAGCCCAATGTGAAGCTTGGTCGCGGATGCCTTGCTGACCTGATGCTCAAGCAACTCAACAAGCCATATAAACACCTCTCATTGCGCCTCAGTAAGCTATTTTGCTACTCAAATACATCTAATAGATATCTTAGCGCTGTCGATAAAAAATGCCAGACAGGGAATTCTTGGTGGATGGGCCAACCTCAACCAAGAACGCAAAGTGCAAGGCAAAGGGTGGCCTTCCATCTGCGTGTCATCCGCGCAGAACGCCGCATCTCCCAGGAGCAGCTTGCCGAGGCTGCCGGGCTTCATCGGACGTTTGTAGGGTCCGTCGAGAGGGAGGAAAGGAATATCTCCCTCGACAACCTTGAGCGCCTTGCGTATGCCTTGGACGTTGACGTCTCGCTTCTGGTTTCGCCGGTGGTTTCCCGTTTGTAGCGACCAGGAGGCTGTGACCGCCTCAACGCGCTCGGCAGGCAGTTATCCACATGCGCTCGTTCTCCCCCCTGCCCCCTCTCTATACCTGCCGGAGCCTAGTCATCGAGCAAGCCAACTAAGTTCGGACACTGGACATCACCTGCGTGCCAATGGCCCCGGGGCTGGGTGTACTTGGTGGCGGTGCTGGCCTGGGCGAGCCACTGGGGCGCGGATCCCGATGGAGACCGACTTGGCCGTTGACGCCGCGCAGGAGGCGAGGCAGTCGGGAAGCGCCGCGGAATCGGCAACGCGGACCAAGGCGATCAGTTCAGTTGCGCCGAGTTCGTCGCTGACGCATCTCTCGGCCAAACTTACCTCATCCAAGTAGCAGTAAGCTCTGTAAGCCTTTGATTTACATCGGGAATTCTCGGCCACGTTTACCGAAAAACGCCCACTCTCGGACAAGCAATTGATCCTCGCCTCTCCCCCAATCCCTGGGTGCCGCAGGCGAAAGCCGTGCAAACAGGCACCAAAAACTTGAACGACGGCCAAAGTTTGCGCGGTCTCCAAGTCAACGAAAGCCTAAAGTCACAAAAGTTTTGTGACTGGAGGCGAACTCTGGCCATTTCGCTCGAATTGAGTAGATTTTTTCTCGGCCAATCTACCGTAGATCCCCAAGACCAGCGCTTGCCGTTCCGCTCACTGGTCGTCAGTTCGCACTTGTACGGGCTGTGCGGCAAGTGGGCAGCTGCCGGTTTCAAAGACACCTTGTTCAGGTGGAAGATGAAACCGGATGTGGTTCATGGAGAGAAGAAGAAGGACATTCAGCCGAGAGTTCAAGCTCGAGGCGGTCAAGCTGGTCACCGAGCGCGGGGTGACCGTGGCCCAGGCAGCCAAGGACCTGGATGTGCACGAGAACGTGCTGCGCAAATGGGTTCGCGAGTTGCGTGAGGCGCCGCAGGAGGCCTTCCCGGGCAATGGCAGGCAGACGGCCCAGGACGCCGAGTTGGCCAGGCTGCGCAAGGAAGTGGCCAAGCTCAAGATGGAGCGCGACATCTTGAAAAAAGCCGCGGCGGATTCAACCGGTCGTCGCAACACTTTCAATCATGGAGGTGTTTATGGGACGACCCGCGGGGTGGATGCACAAGTTAGCGGGGCGAGGTGCAATGCGCTCACCCGGTGCTCCTTCGCTTCGGCGAGAGGTAGAGCGGCGGTTCTGGGAGCAGATTGCCACCGGAATTACGAGTGCGAAGGCGGCCGAGGCCGTTGGCGTGTCGCAACCGGTGGGCACGCGTTGGTTCTGTCATCGTGGCGGCATGCCATTGTTCATGTCGGACCCCATATCGGGAAGGTATCCGTTGTGTCTGGCGGCTCCGTACATCAGCGACGAGCGGTCGCGGGTGCATCCGGCAGTTGACCCTGCTGGGTGAGACGTTCCACCGGTGCGCCGAATTCGGGCTGTTCACCGCGCAGGCGCGCGTACTCGGCAGCGGCTTGCCGGTAGGCGGGGCGGGTTGTGTCTGCACCCGCTTCGCCGTTCGTGGCCGCGGCCAGACCCGAACGCATCCAGGCCAGGGTGTCGGCTTGAACCGTGGCACGGGTGTTGGAGGACACGCTCACGACAGCGCGCGGATTGCCCTCGGGGTAGCCCTGGTCCATCGAGCTCTGCAGCCAGCGCTGCGTGTCCAAGGCCACGGCTGCGCGGCTGGTGCTGGAGCTCAGCGGCGCCGGGCGGGGATCGCCTTCGGCATAGTTGCCGGCCAGCGCGGGGCTAGCCATCGCGCCGAGCAATGCGGCCAGCGTCAGGGAGGTCTTGAGGGAAGTCTTCATGTTCGATCCTTTGGCAATGAGAGGGTTGGCGATCCGGAAGTGAACAGCTCTGTGGCTTGCCTCTTTCCGATGCATCAACTCTAGGCCGCCGGTCGGCGAGTTACCGCACACGAAGATTACAGTTGCGTTATCCATCACCGCGTTAACGTCCGCGATGACGACACATCTTCAATGTGTCAAAGCAGACGAGAAATCGGTGGCCCAGCGCTTGTGCGCGGCGGCGCCGCGTGCCGGCCTGAGCCGATATCGAAGAGGAGGCCTGCCAGTGCGCCCATGTCGTTGGACAGCAACTGGCGGTGCTGGTCGTTCAGCCGAAGGCAGCCGTCGCGCATGGAAAGGTAATGGTCCCACTTGCCGAGCTTGACGTTGCTGCCGGTGACCGCGTTGTAGCCCTTCACAATCGCCGTGTTGAACGGCATCACGATCGTGGGATGAACGAAGTACAGCAAGTTCGCCACAGCCGGCCCAAGGCCTTTGATCTGATGCGCGTCGATCCGGCGGATGGCCTCGATCACCTCCTAGGCGTTATCGCAACAGTCGCACGCATGCAGCAGTCGGGCGAAGGCGCGCTGGTTGGCGGCGTTCTCATAGATGTCGGGGATGCGCAGCTTGGGCTTCCAGAGAAACGCGTGCTCGGCGCCCTTGAAGATCTGGCGCTGCTCTGCCACCGAACCCACGACCGTCTCGAGCGAAGAGCCGCGGAACGCGCTGCCGAAGGTGCCAGCATCAATGTCCTTGACCACCTAGGCCAGGCCACGGCGGATGGAACGGAAGTTCTTCAGCCGCTCTTCCCACAGAAACCACGAGTTGTAGGTGCTTAGTGGGTCGACCTTCCAGTGACCGATGAGAACTTCAAGACCAGGAGACATGAGCGCAGAAGGTTGAAGTGCGCAGGGCACGACGCCATTGATTGAAGCACGGCTCGATCTGGCCGGGTCAGTGTTTCGCGCAGGAATCTCTAGCAGTCGACTTACAGCCAAATCTAGCAATAGGCCGCATGAGGCAAAGATGGCTCGCGCGTCGTCAGGGAGGAGAACGACGCGGTAAGCAAGGCGTATCAGCCTTCCGGCGTCATGGAAAAGCTGATCTCGGTGACGCCGGATCGGGATGTGGCGCGGGTCTGGCCTCCATGCATTCGCGCGATCGCGGCCACTATTGCCAGGCCGAGTCCGTGGTGCTCCGACGAATCGGTGCGAGACCGTTCCGCCCGAAAGAAGCGCTTGAAAAGATTAGGCAACACATCAGCGGAGACCGGCTCGCCCCGGTTGGCAACCTTGATCCAGACGCCATCGGGTTGCATGTCGATAGCAACCGCGATCGTGGAGCCGGGCGTCGCATACCGGCTAGCGTTGCTCAGCAGGTTCGACAATGCCCGACGCACCAGTGCGGCGTCGACGCCAATAGTCGCATCGCCGCTGACATGCACCTTCAGTCCGACGTCTTCCAGCGTGGCCTCATGAAAGTCCAGCACCGTGCGCACCTGGTCGGCCAGGCTGACCGGGGCCGAGCGGCGTGCAACCGCCCCACGGTCCGCGTGGGACAAAAAGAGCATGTCGATCACGATCGCAGAGACGCGCCTTGCTTCTTCGAGTGCCGACAGCAGGGCATCGCGTAGTTCCTCGACCGATCTGGGCCGCGCCAGTTCCACTTCCACCATCCCGATCAGGTTGGCCAGCGGCGTGCGCAGTTCGTGCGCGACATCCGCGTTGAACGATTCCAGTTGCTGATAGGCCTGCTCGGCCCGGTCGAGCACCGCGTTGAACTGCGCGACCCAAGGGGTGATTTCGGAGGCATACGGGGAGGGATCGATACGCCGTCCGGGGTGTGCCGGTCCCGTGGCTGCGGTCTGCCGAATCAGCTTCTTCAAGGGTTTCAGGCCCCGGCGCACCAGCAGCGCACCGGTCAGGGCGATCATTGCGGACCCCAGCACGACCGCGCCGACCAGCGTCCAGGCAAGCCGACTCAGGAGCCGGGAGTCTTCCTGGATGTCGATGCCGAGCTGCAGTTGCATGGTGGCCTCACCCGGCTGTGCCGGATGCTCTTCTGTCGGCTTCCACAGCCAGCGCGCGGATGCCCGGGTGGGCGTGGTCGAGTAGATGGTCTCGTCGCCGCGGCGAAGCACCAGGCTGATCTCGGCATGCGTGAGGAAGAAATCGTCCAGCTTGTGACGCAACCCGTCCGTCCCTGTATCGCCCCGCGACTCCTGGATCAGGTGCCTGATCAGTTCGGACTGGCGCTCGAACTCGCTGGCCTGCTTGACTTGAAAGCTCCACGCCGTGACGGCGTAGATCGCCACGCAGACGAGGCTGAGGCCGATCAAGGCCTGCGCCGCAAACCAAAGAGACAGCGCGGCCTGGATGGAGCCTGTGCTCTCGGTGTTGGAGGCCGCATCGGTTGCCGCTGACTTGACAACCACGAGGTCGGCTACGGCGCTGGACTCTCCGATGGTTTCGATGGCGTTCACGATCCGCTGCCCTGCCGGCTCTCCAGCACATACCCCATGCCGCGCACCGTGTGCAGCAACTTCTCTTCGAAAGGATCGTCGATCTTGCTGCGCAGCCGCCGGATGGCCACTTCCACCAAGTTGGTGTCGCTGTCGAAATTCATGTCCCACACCTGCTCAGCCAACTGCGTGCGCGACAGCACGTTGCCCTGGCGGCGCATGAGCAGGGTCAACAGCGCGAACTCCTTGGCGGTCAACTCGAGCCGATGTCCGTTGCGCGAGGCCTTGCGCGCAACCACATCGAGGCGCAGGTCCTTGAGCACGTAGTTCGACACCTCGTGCAACTTGCCGCGACGCAGGAGGGCCTGGATTCGGGCGAGCAATTCGGAGAAGGCGAACGGCTTGGCAAGATAGTCGTCCGCACCGCTTTGGAGTCCGCGCACCCGATCGGTTACTTCGTCACGCGCTGTCAGCATCAGCACCGGCATCGATCTGGATTTGCGCACTGCATCCAGCACCGCAAAGCCGTCGATGCCAGGAAGCATCACGTCGAGAACCAGAAGGTCGTAGTCCCCATCGATCGCAAGGCTGCGTCCCTCGATACCGGTGCGCGCGAGGTCGACCACGAAGCCGCTCTCGGTGAGTCCCTTCACGAGGTAATCGCCGAGCTTGTGTTCGTCTTCGATGACCAGTATGCGCATCGCCAAATGGTACGGCGCGAGGTCTCGTGCGTGGATTACTTCTTTGTAATCCAAGTGATGGGTGATTGGCGGACTGGCTTCCTAGAGTGCTTGCATGCCGGTCGACAGGCTGGCACCGCCGGCTCGGTTGTCGATCCAGGCGAGTTCAGTGCAGCTCACGAAATTGAGCCAACCGTTGAAGGAGACCATCATGAAGAACCGTCAAATCCTTTCGTTCGCACTCGCCGCAGGCGTGGGCGGCGCGTTCGTCGCACCGCTCGCGGCCTACGCGGAAGGTTCCTCTCACTTCGCGCCGAACGAAGCCGGCGTGGTCTACCACCCGGCCGAGGCCGGCGCCGCCAAGACCGATGCCCAGGTGGCGGCCGAACTGGAAGCCGCGCAGAAGCAGCCCAACTGGGACGCCGCGGCAAGGCTCGGTGCGCCCCTGCCAGCGCCCAAGGCCGACACGAGCAAGGCTCGTGCGCAGGCGCAACCCTGAGGGTTGTGCGCAGAACTGGATATACGCACGGGCCACCTGACACACCGCTCCAACCAGAATGCTGCGCATGTATCGGGTTCGCCTGTTCGTTCTCTGGATCGTGATGTTCGCCGTGCCCTTTCAGGGGTACGCGGCGGCAGCCATGGTCTTTTGCGGACCCGGACATGCCGGTGCGATGGCCGACATGTCTGTCGAGCTGTCCGGGGGGCATGACCA
Source organism: Variovorax sp. CF313 (assembly GCF_000282635.1). Lineage (GTDB taxonomy): Bacteria > Pseudomonadota > Gammaproteobacteria > Burkholderiales > Burkholderiaceae_C > Variovorax. The sequence continues at coordinate 138,244 of NZ_AKIW01000005.1, read as the reverse complement.
TGCCCGGTCTCCGCATGCCGACGGGCGCAGCGACCATCACCACGAGGCGGCACAGGCCGCCAAGCCACCGGCGAAAGACGGCACCGACAAGACCGCAAGTGCGGAGCCTGACACGATGCACAAGTGCGGCACGTGCGGCGCGTGCCATGCCACGGCGCTGACCAGCACGTTGGACCTGGCCGTCTTCCACGATCTTCCGCACGCCGATCTGGTGGAGCCGGCCATCACGATGGTCACGCTCGCGCCGCGCGTACTCGACAAGCCTCCTCGCGCCTAACGCGTTCGTGCGCCTGTGACTCGCGTCACGGGCCGCCGCGGACGCTCATGCATCGCCTGCGTCATGCCCTTTCGGGCAGCTCGCACGCAATCCGTTCATGAACTTGCGAGAACCCCATGTTCCATTCATCGTCAGCCCGTTGGCTGGCTGTTTTCCCCGCTATGGTGGCACTGGCCGCCGTGGCCCAGCCTGCGCCCACGCCACCTCCCGCACCTACATCTGCTGGCTCGGCCGCGACCGCGGCACCGCCGCCAGTCCTGACCTTTAAATCCGCGCTCGAAGGCTATCAATCCTTTGCTGACGAAAAGCCCATCCCCTGGAAGGAGGCCAACGAGACGGTCTACCGCCGCGGTGGCTGGCAAGCCTACGCCAAGGAGGCGTCGGGCACCGGCACGGCTGAGGCCGAATCGCCCAAGGGCGCAGCCGCTGCACCTGCCACGCAGCCAGGCCATTCCATGCCTATGCCTGCGAAGAAGGAGAAGCCATGAAGCGCGCCTTGCGTTTGACGGCCATCGCCGTCGCAGCCGCATTTCTGGCCGGGTGCGCCTCGGTCGATATCGACGACGCCCTGAAGGACACGAACACCAATGCCAAGCAGTTCACCGGCGGCAAGCTCGAACTCAGCCGGACCCAGGAGCAGCGTGATCGCCGCTCTGCGTTGACGCAGGAACTGCTGGCCAAGCCGCTGTCGCAGAACGATGCGGTGCAACTCGCCCTGGCCAACAGTCCCTCCGTCCAGGCCCTGATTGCCCAGAGCTGGGGCGACATTGCTGCCGCAAACCAGAGCAGCCGGCTGCCCAACCCGATCTTCACGTTCGAGCGCATGCGCCTGAACAGCGAACTCGAGCTCGGACGTCTGTTGTCCTTCGGGCTGGTGGACCTCATCTTGCTGCCGCAGCGCTTGTCGATCTCGAAGAGCCAGGCCAACCAGGCCAATGTCCAGCTGACAGGCGCCGTGGTCGACCAGGTCACCCAGGTCAGACAGACCTGGGTCCGTGCCGTCGCCGCACAGCAATCGTTGCAGTACGCGGAGCAGGTCAACAAGTCAGCCCAGGCCAGCGCCGAGCTCGCACGCCGGATGCAGCTCATCGGCAACTTCAGCAAGCTCCAGCGCGCGCGCCAGCAGGTGTTCCATGCAGACGCAACCACTCAGCTCGCCTCCGCGCAGCACGCCATGACGGCCGCGCGCGAGGAACTGATCCGTGTCCTGGGACTGGACGATGCCCAGGCCGCCAAGCTGACCTTGCCCGAGCGTTTGCCCGACCTGCCGAAGGCACCTCGCGAGGCGAAGGAAGTCGCAGCCACTGCGACGGAGCAGCGTCTCGATGTCCAACTCGCCCGCGCCCAGCTGGATGTGGCAGGCAAGTCGCAGGGCATCAACCTGCTGTCGACCTTCATCGACGTCGAAGTGGGTGGTCGTCGCGACACAGTGTTCGACAACGCGGAGGGCACCAAGAGCACCCGGCGTGGCTTCGAGCTCGACATCCGGTTGCCGCTGTTCGACTGGGGTTCTGCGCAACGCGATGCATTGAACGCTCAGTCCCTGGCCGCGGCCAACCGATATGACGCCACCGTGCGCGGCGCTTCTTCGCAGTTGCGCGAAGGCTACTCGGCCTACCGCACGGCCTACGACATCGCGCGGCACTACCGCGACGAGATCGTGCCGCTGCGCCAGGCCATGGCCGACGAAAACGTGCTTCGCTACAACGGCATGCTGATCGGCGTCTTCGAACTGCTGGCCGAAGCGCGCGACCAGATCTCCAGCGTGACCAACGCCGTCAACGCCCAGCAGCAGTTCTGGCTGGCCGACGCCGCCCTCGCGGCTTCCGTGATGGGCAAGCCCACGTCCATGGGCGCCGCGACGGCCAGCTCGGGTGGCGAAGGCGCCTCCACTGGCGCCGCCCACTAGTGCCCCCGGGCTCATCAACGATTTGAACGACATGACCAACAGACGCAATTTCCTGAGCGGTGCCGGTGCCATCACGGGCGCCATTGCAACCGCGAGCGTGAGCAAGGTGGCCATGGCCGCCTTGCCCGAGCCTGTGCTCCAGACGACGCCCAACACCATGCCTCCGCTGATGCCCTCGAGCGGACGCCCCTACAACCCCGTGGTCACGCTCAACGGCTGGACCCTGCCCTGGCGCATGAACAATGGCGTGAAGGAGTTCCACCTGGTGGCCGAGCCCGTGGTGCGCGAGATGGCGCCGGGCTTCAAGGCCAATCTGTGGGGCTACAACGGCCAGTCGCCCGGCCCCACCATCGAAGTGGTGGAAGGCGACCGGGTGCGGATCTTCGTGACCAACAAGCTGCCGGAGCACACCAGCGTGCACTGGCACGGCCAGCGCCTGCCCAACGGCATGGATGGGGTCGCAGGCCTGAACCAGCCGCCGATCCGTCCGGGCAAGACCTTCGTCTACGAATTCGTGGCGCGCCGTCCCGGCACCTTCATGTACCACCCGCACGCGGACGAGATGACGCAGATGGCGATGGGAATGATGGGCTTCTGGGTGACGCATCCGAAGGCCGAGCATCCGCTGATCGAGAAGGTCGACCGCGACTTCGTGTTCCTGCTCAACGCCTACGACGTGGAGCCCGGCAGCGCCACGCCCAAGATCATGACGATGCTGGACTTCAACCTGTGGTCCTGGAACAGCCGGATCTTTCCCGGTATCGACTCGCTCAACGTCAGGCTCAACGACAAGGTGCGCATCCGCATCGGCAACCTGACGATGACAAACCACCCGATCCACCTGCATGGGCACGAGTTTCTGGTCACGGGCACCGATGGGGGACCGACACCCAAGAGTTCCAGGCAGTACGAGGTGACCACGGACGTGGCGGTCGGCCAGATGCGCCAGATCGATTTCCTGGCCGACGAAGAAGGCGACTGGGCCTTCCATTGCCACAAGAGCCATCACACGATGAACGCCATGGGCCACGACGTGCCGACCATGATCGGCCTGGACCACAAGGACGTCGCCAAGCAGATCTCGAACCTGGTGCCGGACTACATGGTCATGGGCGAGCGCGGCATGGCCGACATGGCCGAGATGGAGATGCCGATCCCGGACAACACCGCGCGAATGATGACGGGCGAAGGCCCCTTCGGCTCGGTCGAGATGGGCGGCATGTTCAGTGTGGTCAAGGTGCGCAAAAACCAGAAGGCCGGTGACTACTCCAATCCCGGCTGGTTCAAGCACCCCAAAGGCACGGTCGCCTACGAACTGGACGGCCCGCCGCCGGAAACCCCGCGCCAGCGCGGCGCCGGCGCAGCCGCGATGCCCGCTCGGAACATGCCCGCCAAGAACATCGAAGTTCAGATCCGCAAGCCCGCCAGCGGTCATTCCGGCCACTGACATTTTTTCCACTCCCCTCAAACCTTCCAACCTCTCAAAGGAAAACCATGAAACACACCTTCCGCAACACCACTCTCGCTGCACTGCTCGCACTGGCCGCCGCCGGCGCTTCGGCGTCGGGCACCCATGCCGGTGGCCACGGCCACGATGCCGACGAGGCGATCGGCAAGCCCGGCGTGGCCACCAAGGCGACGCGCACCATCAACGTCGACATGACCGACAGCATGCGCTTCACGCCGGCCAACATCAGCGTCAAGCAAGGTGAGACCGTGCGCTTTGTCATCAAGAACTCTGGCCAGCTCAAGCACGAACTCGTGATCGGGACCGAGAAGGAGCTCAAGGAGCACTACGAAGTCATGAAGAAGAACCCGGAGATGGAGCACTCCGATCCGAACATGGTGACGCTGGCCGCGGGCAAGACCGGCGAGATCGTCTGGCAGTTCACCCAGGCCGGAAAGGTCGACTTCGCTTGCCTGCAGCCGGGCCACTACGACGCCGGCATGAAGGGCGCCGTGAACGTGACCAAGACCGGGAAGTAAGCGCCAAACGCGCGCCGCGGGCCTCTATCGGGACGCGGCGGGCTTCAATTTCATTCATATCCAAGGAGATTCTCATGTCGAACATTCGCATCGCACTCTTGGCATTCGTTGCCACACTCTCGTTCGCTGGCACGGCCAGCGCGCAATCTTCCAAGTCCGACATGCCGGGCATGTCCGAGAAGGCGCCGGCCGCCGGCGCAGCGGATGCTGCCGCGGCGTCGGATCTCACCGAAGGCGAGATCCGCAAGGTGGACAAGGACAACAAGAAGCTCACGATCAAGCACGGCCCGCTCAAGAACCTGGACATGCCTGGCATGACGATGGTGTTCGGGGTCAAGGACGACGCCATGCTCGACAAGGTCGAGACCGGCGTCAAGGTCCGCTTCCAGGCGGAAAAGATCGACGGAAAGATCATGGTCACGAAGATCGAATCAGCTCGCTGAGCGCATCTTCACCAGGCGCTGTGCAGGAATGACATCTGGCTCGCCGCAGGCTCCCTGCACTGTTTCGAGGACGCGCGCCCGAACGATCTGCTCCACCGGTGCGAAAGACTGCCACGGCATATCCTGTTGAACAAGTCGCGCCTCTGCGATGGTGAGGACTACGTGACGACCCAGAATATTGGGGCCGGCTGCTTCTCACCGATGCACGTCTACAACCGTGGCAGCTTCATCGAAGAGATTGAATTGCAGGAAGACGGCCGGCTCCTACGAACTTGCCGGACAGCGCTTCGCGATCCCGGTCGATCGCTCCACGGGCAGCGCCACGCGCACGTCGTGATGCTGAATCCGGCGACATCCGCCGAGTTGGGCGACATCGTTTCGGCCAACGTCGACAGGTGCGGCACAACCATTCGCGTGTTGTCGCATGCACAACTGCCACCCGGCTGAATCGGCCTGCGCACGATCTCCGGCCATCTTTGCAGCCAGCCTCCCGCCAAACCTGAGCACCCCATGAAATTGTTCGCGCCTCTTTTGCTAGCCGCTCTCGGCGGATTGTCCTCCGGCTTTTCTTTCGCGGCCGATCCTGCCCTGCCAGCGCCGATCGACAGAGTCCCCGCCAAATCGGCAAAACCCGACATTGCGAACGGCGAAGTCGTCTTCAATGGCAAGTCATGCGCCGCGTGCCACAGCGGGGATGGAAACTCGGCTATCCCCGCCAATCCCAAGCTGGCCCAGCAGCATCCTGAGTACCTGCTCAAGCAACTGCAGGAGTTCAAATCCGGCAAGAGAAAAAGCGCAGTCATGAGCGGCATGGCGGCGATGCTTTCCGAGCAGGAAATGCGCGACGTCGCCTGGTTCCTGGGCTCCAAGCCCATCAAGCCGGGGTTTGCGAAGGACAAGGATCTGGTGGCGTTGGGCGAGAAGATCTAATGCGGCGGCGTCGGGGACCGCAGTGTGCCGGCCTGCGCGGGCTGTCACAGCCCCAACGGGGCGGGCATCCCGATCCAGTACCCCCGACTGGGCGGACAACACGCCGAATACATCGCCGCGCAGCTGACCGCGTTTCGCGATGGAGGGCGACTCAACAGCGTGCCCATGAGCGGCGTTGCAGCGAAGCTCAACGATCGCGAGATCAAGGCTGTGTCCGATTACATCGCGGGGCTTCATTGAATGACGCCATGCGTCCAGAGCTGCCCTCGCCTCAGGAGGTAGGCATGTATGTGACGGGACGATGGGTTTCAACCAATGTTGTCGGCACGATGTTCGTCGCCTGGCTCGTTGGAGTTGTCATCTTCGTGGCCGTCATCGTGTGGCAGCGCCGGAAGTCCTGGTGGAGCGAGCGTCTGACAGACATCGCGTCCGCCGCCGGCCAGTCTTAGAGGCCCGGCGGCGTCCTTGTCTGTATGCATTCAGCCCCCCTTGCGTCTGCCTCGCAGAGACAAGTCACGAGGACGCTGACCAACTGTTCCTGCGATTCGCTTCGCCCGGCCTCTTGAAAAGCCTGAATGCAAGAAACCACGCCGTTGAAGGATTTGATGCCAGTCGCTTGACCTTCACACGATGTCAAGCCTGAAACTGGAACCACTTTCGATCAAGGAGTCTCTCATGCAAGAGTTCGTCATCCAGTCAATGTCCTGCGGTGGCTGCGCGAGCCGGATCGCCCAGGCCGTCAAGAATCTGGACGCCGCAGCGAAGATCGAAGTCGACCTGCCGACCAAGACGGTGCGCGTCGACAGCGCCGAAGACCGCGCATCTGTGATCGCGGCCCTGACGGAAGCCGGCTACCCGCCGAAGTGATCCGCAACGCACGGGACATCGGCCTCAATCGGCTGTAGTGGCGCTATGCGGCGCGGGGTTTGAGGAGATTCGCGAGGGCCTTCTGGTCTTCGGCCAACTGGATGCGCATGAGCTGAAGCACTCGCAGGGCGAGGCCGGACAGCGGCTGCCCAGGGGGAAGCACCAACACCCCCGCGAAGGAGACTTCCAGGGACAGCGGACGGATGGCCAGGCCGCGTTGGGCGTATTCCATTGCGGTGACCGGATTGACGAACCCGATGCCCATCCCGCTCAAGGCCATCTCGCACACGCTCGCCGCGTAGGGGGTCTCGACCAGCACGCTCAACCCGACGTTGCACTCCGCCAAGGCGCGTTCCAGACGTCGCCGGGATGCGTCCTCGGGGTTGAGTGCAAGGAATGGCTCTTCCGCGAGCTGATGCGGCTGGATGGCCCTGGCCTTGGTCAGGCGGTGCTTCGCATGCATCACAACTACACCCGGGAAGCGCGCGAACTCGGAGTGCTCCAGGCCTGTCGTCGGCATCTCGTCGGCCATCAGCCCGAAGTCGACCTGCCGCCCCTGCACGGCCTCGTGCACCTCCCGCGAGCTGAGCACCTGCAGCGAAATCTGCGGCCGGGCGTCGCTGTCGCGGCGCTCGGCCACCAGCCGCGACAGGACTCGCGGGACGAAGGTCAGGCCGAAGGCCGGATAGACCGCCATGCGCAGCGTGTTGACGCCAAAGCGCTTGAGGCTGCGCATGCGGTGCTCGATGCTGCTGAGACCCACGAAGACGCGCTCGACCTCGACCAGCAAGGCATGCGCTTCGGGCGTGGGCTGCAGCCGGCCCCGCAGCCTGCGAAACAGCGGGAATCCCGCCGCTTCCTCGAGCCTGCGCAACGACTGGCTGATGGCGGGCTGCGTGACGCCCAGGAGCGCGGCCGCCTTGCTCGCGGAGCCGACGGACATCACGGAACGGAACACCTCGATCTCTCGGAGCAACATATAACAACCGCTTATGGAGAAAGAATTTCGAGCGCGAATCAGATTATCCCTGTCGTCCTAGAGTTGGCGTCTTCAGCCACCTTCCGGAGAAGCGACATGAAACTTCAAACAGTTCTTGCAGTGACCGTCCTCGCATGTGCCGCGCCTGCATGGGCGCACGATTTTTCCGGCGACATCGCCAGGTTCCGGACCATCGCCGCCACCAAAAAGCCCGATAGTCAGCAGGCGCTGGCCGCGAAGCTCGCGCTGGAGCGTGCGCAGGGCGAGATGGAGCAGTCGGACGTGAAGATGGTGTTGCGCATCCGCTCGATGACCAACGCCGGCCTGCGCGCCATCGGCGAACAACCGGCCTTCCTCACCAGCGAGTACAAGCGCCTGGAGGCGGCACTGGCCAATCCGAAGACCAACGACCCGGCCAAGATCGCCGCGGCCAAGGAAACCTTCGCCCGTCTGTCGGTGGAGATGAAGGTCTACACCGATCTCGAGAACATGGCCGTCGACCAGATGAAGCAGGCGCTGCAGCTCATCGAATCCGCACCTGCCAACTGATCGCACGTCCAACGAACAGCCCCGTCTTTCATCGTGAACTCTTCCATCCCCAATCTTGGCACCTCTCCTCGTGGTGCATTCGCCAGCCTGGTCCCGCCGGTGTGGCGTGCCTCCACGGTCGTCTTCGATTCACTCGACGATTTCGTGAATCGCCGCACCCGTCTGCCGGATGGCTTCAGCTACGGCACCACGGGCACGCCGACGCAGCGCGCCCTGGAGACACGCATCGCCGAACTGGACGGTGCCGCACATTGCGTCGTCTTTCCCTCCGGGCAGGCGGCGATCTGCAGCACGCTCCTGGCGTTGCTCAAGAAGGGTGATCACCTGCTGATGACCGACGCCGCCTACGGCCTGGCCAAGTCCTTCGCCGTCGAGCGGCTGCAAGCGCTCGGCATCGAGGTCGAGTTCTATCCGCCGCGGATCGGTGCGGACATCGAACGCCTGGTGCGTCCGAACACGCGCCTCATCTGGCTGGAGTCCCCCGGCACGGTGACGATGGAAGTGGAAGACGTGCCGGCGATCACCGCCGTGGCGCGTGCCCGTGGCGTACTGACCGCCATTGACAACACCTGGGCCAGTCCGCTGGGATTCGCGGCCTTGGCACGTGGCGTCGACCTGTGCATTCACGCCTGCACCAAGTACATGGGCGGCCATTCGGACGTGTTGATGGGCAGCATCGCGACCAACGACGAATGCCTGTACAAGTCCTTGCGCGGACTCCAGTCGCAGATGGGACTGGCCGTGAGCCCTGAGGACTGCTTCCTGGTTGCCCGAGGTCTGGACACGATGCAGGTGCGCATGGAGCGCCAGGCGACCAGCGCACAGTTGATCGCCGAGCGGCTCGCAGCGCATCGCCTGGTGCGCCGGATGCTCTTTCCCGCGCTGCCCGGCGCGCCGGACCATGCGCTCTGGGCGCGTGACTTCAGGCAGTCCGGCTGCGTGATGTCGCTGCAGCTGCTGGACGGCCCCTACGACGCTTACCGGGCGCTGTTCGGGAATCTGAAGCTGTTCTCCATCGGTGCCAGCTGGGGAGGTGTGCGCAGCATCGCTGCTTTCTATCCGGCGGAAGAGCTGGCCAAGCGCAATTTCTGCGACGTCCGAGGCCCTGTCATCCGTCTGTCGATCGGCCTGGACGATCCCCAAGCGCTGCTTGACGAGTTGCAAGGCGCCTTGCGCGCCTGCGAAACGAGTTTCAACCTCTGATTCACGCCATCTGGAGCCCGCGATGACCCTCAAGCCGACCTTTCACACTGCGTTGATTCGCTCCTTTCTCGCCGTAACAGGCCTCGCGCTGTGCGCCGGTGTCGCCGCGCAAACCGCGCCGCCGCTGGAGGGCACGCTCAAGAAGATCAAGGACACCGGGACGATCACGGTGGCCACGCGAGGCGCTTCCATCCCGTTCAACTACCTGGATGACAACAACAAGCAGGCGGGCTTTGCCTGGGAGATCGCGCAGCGCGTGGTCGACCGGGCGAAGAAGGACCTCAAGCTGGCGAAATTGGACGTCAAGGCCCTGGAAGTCACGCCGCAGACGCGCATTCCGCTGGTGGCCAACCAGACCGTCGATCTGGAGTGCAGCTCGACGACGAACAACGCGGAGCGGCAGAACCAGGTGTCGTTCTCGACGACGTTCTTCGTCGTTGGCGCACGGCTGCTGGTGCGCAAGAATTCCGGCATCAAGCACTGGTCCGACCTTGTCGGCAAGAACGTCGTGGTCAGTGCGGGCACCACCGCGGAGCGCATGCTGCGGCAGCTCAACGAGAAGAACAAGTGGGGCATCAACATCATCCTGGCCAAGGACATCAACGAGAACTTCCTGACCGTGGAGACGGGCCGCGCGGTGGCAGCGACGCAGGACGACATCATTCTCTTCAGCAACATCGCTCGCGCCAGGAACCCGGCGGATTGGGAAGTGGTCGGTGTGCCGCAGCAAAAGGAAGCCTATGGCTGCATGCTGCGCAAGGGAGACGTCGCCTTCAAGAAGCTCGTCGACGGCGTGATCACCGGAATGATGCGCTCCGGCGAATTCGCCTCGCTGTACGAGAAGTACTTCCTGAAGCCCATCGCGGTGAAGGGCAGCGTGACGGTCAACTTCCCGATGTCGCCCGACATGCAGGAACTCCTGCGTCACCCGAACGACCAGCCGCTGTAAGGCGCCGAACGCCACAAGTTCGACCACCGCTTCACGAACCGTCTCCAAGCACTTTCAAGATGCACTACACCTGGGATTGGCTGATCTTCTTCAAACCCTCGGTCACGGGTGAAGGCATGTACGGCCTGATGCTGCTGCGCGGGTTGCTGTGGACGGTCGTGTTGTCGTTGCTGGCCTGGACGCTGGCGCTGGGCATCGGCCTTTTCGCCGGCGTGGCCCGGACCTTGCCGAGCCGCACGGCGCGATACCTGTCCACGGTTTACATCCACTGCTTTCGCAACACACCGCTGCTGGTGCAGCTTTTTCTCTGGTACTTCGTGGTGCCGGAGCTGCTGCCCGTCGAATGGGGCAATGCACTCAAGCAGATGAACCCGACCACGAACCAGTTCCTCACCGTGCTGGTAGGCCTGACGCTGTACACCGCCGCGAAGGCCGCCGAGCAGGTGCGCGCGGGCATCGAGTCGGTGCCGCGCAGCCAGAAACAGGCTGCCATGGCGCTCGGACTGGGCACCACGGCGGCCTATCGCCACGTGATCCTGCCGCAGGCCTTGCGCACCGTCATTCCTCCGCTGACCTCGGACTTCCTGAACGTGTTCAAGAACTCGGCCGTCGCGCTCACCATCGGCCTCATGGAGCTGACCGGGCAGACGCGCCAGTTCAGCGAGTTCAGCGCGCATCCCTTCGAGGCCTTCATCGCGTCGACGTTGATCTACGTGGCCATCACTTATGGCGTGATCGTGCTGATGCGCCACGTCGAGCGCCGCACGCGGGTGCCTGGCCTGCTGGGAGCCGCGTGATGGGCTACGACTTCGACTGGGCCTCTCTGCAGCGCGCCTGGCCCTACCTGATGCAGGGCCTGCAGATGACCGCCTTCCTGGTGGTGGTCTCGATGGCGGCCGGCATCGCGCTGGGGACCTTGCTGGCCATCACCCGGATCTTCGCGCCGCGTCCGATCGCGGCGCTGGTGGCCGGGTATGTGAACCTGTTCCGCTCGATCCCGCTGATCCTCACGATCCTGTGGATCTACTTCCTGATGCCCGTCCTGCTGCGGGCCGTGACCGGAGATGCGAACCTCGGCGTCGGGCCGATCTATGCTGCGCTCGTGGCGTTCGTGCTCGCGGAGTCGGCCTACTACTGCGAGATCATTCGCGCCGGGATCGGCAGCGTGCGCGCGGGCCAGATGCAGGCGGCGCAGTCGCTCGGCATGTCGCCGTGGCAGGCCCTGCGCCACGTGATCCTGCCGCAGGCGTTTCGCAACATGACGCCCTCGCTCATCAACCAGACCATCGCCCTGCTCAAGGACACCTCGCTGGTCTACGTGATCAGCCTGAACGACTTCCTCGGGGCGGCCAGCAAGGTGGGACAACGCGACGGGCGCGTGGTCGAGATCTACATTCTGGTCGCTGTCGTCTATCTGGTGCTGTGCACGGCAGGCGCCTGGTGGGTCACCTGGCTGCAGCGGCGCAAGGCCGCGGCTGCGATCTGAATGAACTCCATGATCGAAATCAACGACGTCTCCAAGTGGTACGGCCAGTTCGCGGTGCTCACGGAATGCAGCACCCACGTTCGCGAAGGTGAGGTGGTCGGGTCGGCATGGTGTTCCAGCGCTTCGAACTCTTTCCGCATCTGAGCGTGACGGAGAACCTCGTGCTGGCGCAAGTCCAGGTACTCAAGCGCTCGCGTGCGGAAGCGGTCGAGCGGGGACTGCGCATAAAAACCACCGCCCCTTCACAGACAAGCCCATCACCTACCAAAGGAAACACATGAAATCGATCAAGACACTGGTGCTCGCCAGCACCCTGGCGTTCTCGGGCCTGGCCCTCGCACATGGCGACGAGGATCACAGTGCGTCGAGCGGACCGGTACGCAAGGAGCAAAAAGAATGGGGCATCGCGGGCGATGCGAGTGCGGCCAGGCGAACGCTGGAATTCAAGATGAATGACAGCATGCGCTTCACACCCGATCGCATCGAGGTCAAGCAGGGCGAGACCGTCAAGCTCGCCATCCACAATGAAGGAAAAGCCATGCACGAGTTCGTGATCGGCACGAAGAAGGAGCTCGACGACCATGCCGCACTCATGATGAAGTTCCCGGGCATGGCGCATTCCGAGCCCTACATGGCGCACGTCGCTCCTGGCAAGACCGGCGAAATCGTCTGGACCTTCAATCGTGCGGGCGAATTCGATTTCGCCTGCCTCATCGCGGGGCGCTATCAAGCAGGCATGGTCGGCAAGGTCAAAGTGGCGGCCGCCGCAGGATCTTGAGGGCGACGCCGGGGGACACGCCGTGGTGAGAAACGCTACTCCACCTTCACCGTCCGCAGTCGGAGCGCGTTGCCGATCACGCTGACCGACGACAGCGCCATCGCCGCAGCGGCAACGACCGGCGACAGGAGCATGCCGAAGAAGGGGTAGAGCACCCCTGCCGCAAGCGGGATGCCGGCCACGTTGTAGGCGAACGAGAGGAACAGGTTCTGGCGGATGTTGCGCATGACGGCGTGCGACAGCGTCCTCGCGCGAACGATGCCCATCAGGTCGCCCTTGAGCAGCGTGATGCCGGCGCTTTCCATCGCCACGTCGGTGCCGGTGCCCATCGCGATGCCAACCGTGGCGGCGGCAAGCGCTGGCGAGTCGTTGACGCCGTCGCCGCCCATGGCCACGACCCGGCCCTCTTTCATCAGGCGCTGCACGACCGCGACCTTGTCCTCGGGGAACACCTCGGCAACGACTTCGTCGATGCCCAACTGTTTGCCCACAGCTTCGGCCGTCGTCTTGCCATCGCCCGTGAGCATGACGATGCGAATACCTGCAGCCTTCAGCAGCTGGAGCGCCTGGGGCGTCGTGGCCTTGATGGGGTCGGCGATTGCGACGAAGCCGGCGAGCTTGCCATTGACGCCGACGAAGATGACGGTGGCCGCCTTGGCGCGCTGCTCTTCCGCAGCCTGGTTCAATGGCGCCGATTCGATGCCGCTCTCGGCCAGGAACTTCGCGCTGCCCGAGACCACCTGCTGTCCGTCGACCGTGCCGACCACACCCTTGCCGACGGGCGAGTCGAAGTCCGTGACGGCGGACAGGTTCAACTTTCCCTCCTGCGCCGCGTTCACGATGGCCAGGGCCAACGGGTGTTCACTGGCCCGCTCGACGCTCGCGAGCTTCTGCAGTACGTCGTCCTTGCTGAAACCCTCGGTCGGTTCGACGTGGACGACTTTCGGCCGCCCCTCGGTCAGCGTCCCGGTCTTGTCGAGCACCAGCGTGTCGACTTTTTCCATGCGCTCGAGCGCTTCCGCATCGCGGACAAGCACGCCGTGCTGCGCGCCCTTGCCGACCCCGACCATGATGGACATCGGCGTGGCCAGGCCCAGCGCACACGGACAGGCAATGATGAGAACGGCGACCGCCGTGATGAGGGCGTAGCTGAACGCCGGCGGGGGGCCCCACACCAGCCAGACGCCGAACGTGATGACCGCGATCAGGATGACGATCGGCACGAACCAGCCCGCAACCTGGTCGGCCATGCGCTGGATGGGCGCGCGGCTGCGCTGGGCCGCCGCCACCATGTGAACGATTTGCGAGAGCAGCGTATCCGCGCCGACCTTCTCGGCGCGCATGACGAAGCCCCCGGTCTGGTTGAGCGTTCCGGCAGTCACCTTGGAGCCGACCGCTTTTGCCACGGGAATGGGTTCGCCCGTGACCATCGACTCATCGACGTTGCCCTTGCCGTCGGTGAGTTCGCCGTCGACCGGGACCTTCTCGCCAGGTCGCACGCGCAGGAGGTCACCGACCTGGATGGCATCGACCTGAACGGTTTCGTCCGAACCATCGGCCTTCACCTTGATCGCGGTCTTCGGCGCAAGCCCGAGCAGGGCCTTGATGGCCCCGGACGTCTTCTCGCGCGCTCGAAGCTCGAGCACCTGGCCCAGCAGCACCAACACCGTGATCACCGCCGCAGCCTCGAAGTAGACCTGAACGGCACCGCCTTGCAGCCGAAGTTCAGCCGGAAACAGCCCGGGCGCGACGGTCCCGACGATGCTGTAGATCCAGGCCGCTCCGGTGCCCAACGCGATGAGCGAGAACATGTTCAGGCTTCGGTTCCTCACCGATGCCACAGCACGCACGAAGAAGGGCCAACCTGCCCACAGCACGACCGGTGTTCCCAGCAGCAATTGCACCCAGTTCGAGGGCTGCTGCGCGATGAGGTGGTGGATATTGAAGAGGTGTCCGCCCATCTCCAGGGCAAAGACCGGCACCGTGAGCGCCATGCCGACCCAAAACCGCTTCGTCATGTCCCGCAGCTCGGGGCTCTCGCCCTGCTCTGCCGTCGCCAGCACCGGCTCGAGCGTCATCCCGCAAATCGGGCAGTTGCCCGGACCCATCTGACGCACCTGAGGGTGCATCGGGCAGGTGTACTCGACCTGACCCTGGTCGCCCTCGGCCGCCGGCTTGGCGGCAGCGTGCGCATGGGCGTGGTGGCTGTGGCCATGGTGGGCATCGTCCATCACGGTGCCGTCTGGCATGACGTGCTGGCCTTCGTGAGGTCGTCCGTCCGGCGCCGGTTTTGTCGGGGGCGGGCGGATGGGGTCATGGGTCGTTACGTTGCTGGGTCGCATCGCGCTCTCCTGTTGTTGTGGCTAGTTTCAACCTTCCCATGGTTGGAAGGTCAAGAGGCGCTACCGAAACGCCAATACCGAGGCAATCCAGAGGCCGCCACCGGCCAGAAATGCCCAGCACAACCAGAACAGCAACCGCTCCCACCAGGCCGGTGGACTTTCGCGGCCTTCGAGCCGGTACTTCAGTGTCATCCCTGCGCCATGGACCAGCAGACCCACGCCGAGCAATGGGACGGCGTAGGGCCGAATGGCCTCTGGGGCAATGAGCGCCAAACCGGCGCCCAAAACCATGGCGCCGAGACCGGAAGCGAGCTCAGCGCCCCGTGTGGCTGTTGACCGGCCGGCCACGGTCGTCTTTCGAGAAATGCGGAATGAACCGTGGCGTGGCAGCCGCGTAATCGCGCCACGCGTCGCCGAATGCGGCTTCCGAGTCGCGCTCCTCGGAGATGGCCAACCGCACATACATCGCCACGAGCACCGGGAACATCGCCATCGTCAGCAGTGTCGGCCATTGCAGCAGGAAGCCGAACATGATGAGCACGAAGCCGATGTACTGCGGATGGCGCACCAGTCGGTACGGTCCCGCGGTCGCAAGCGCATGACGCCGCTGGGCATGATAGAGCACGTACCAGGCCTTCGAGAGCAGCATGAAACCAGCGAAGAGCACGACGATGCTCAGGATGTGGAGTACACCGAGGTGCGGATTGCCATGCCGACCGGTCAGCAGCCACCATAGGTGACCGGCGTCGTGACCGAACAGGTTGACACCCGGAAACTTCGAGCCCAGCCAGCCCGACAGCAGGTAGATGGTCAGCGGGAAGCCGTACATCTCCGCGAACAGCGCGACGATGAACCCGGAGTAGGCGCCGAAGCTGCGCCAGTCGCGCAGGGTCGTCGGCTTGAAGAAGCTGTAGGCGAACCCGACGAAGATGGCCGAGTTGAGAACCCCCAGGTCCCACAGGCCGTAGTCATTGTCTGGGGTGTTCATCGTCAGCCTTTCTTGAGTGGCTGCCGTGGTGGTGGCCATGGTGCATGAAGAGGTGCATCAGCGGGCACGCCAGCAGAAGTGCGAACGGCAAGACGCCCAATACATGGGCGCGGTGTTCGGTGAACAGAAGAAAACCGCCGACTGCCGATACGACGAGCAGCACTACGCCTCCGCGCGAGCGCCAGAACGGGGGCGGTTCGTGGTTCATATCGCCCATGGCCTTGCTCCTTGCGGCCGACGGCTACTTGGCCGCCGGTGGCTTCATCCCGTCGCGGTCCATCATCATCTGCATCATCATTTCCATCATGTCCATGCGCTTGCCCATCATCTCGGGAGACATGCGCGCGCCGCCTTTGCCGTCGGAAGTGTGCATTTGGCCCATCATCGCCATGCCGTCCTGCATGGCCTTCATGTGTTCGCCCATCAACGCCTGGCGTTCGTCCGGCGTCTTCGCGTCCATCATCTTTTGGTGCATCGCCTGCATGGACTTCATCTGCATCTCCATCTGCACAGGTGGTACTTTGGGCGCCTTCGACGTTCCAGACGTTGGCGCTACCGCGTTCGCAGGGTGATGGGCACCATGGTCCTGCGCGGATTGCGCCAGTGCGCCGCTCGAAAGCGCCGCGGTGATGGTGAGAAGAAGAATTGAGCGCATAGAGGGCCTCCGGCTTGTTAACCAAGTTTCGGGACACCCAGCGCTCCGCAGCTTGCGCTAGGTCAAGGCAGAAGGCTCGCGGCGCGCCTGGATTGGCTGAGAGGCATCTCCAACCTCCAAGGAGAATTCATGAACCACACGTCGCCTTCGATTCAGGAAAGCGGCGCACCGTCGACCGCGCTTCGCACAGGAGTGGCGCTGGCCACCACCGTCGCGGTTTTCTATGCCCTGTGCACCCTGGCCTGGGTCGCTGCACCCGGCCCGTTTCTGAGCTTCATGAACAGCCTGTTCCATGGCATGGACTTCTCCGTCCTCAGTCGGCCCGCGCCCTTTTCGGTGCGCGGCTTTGTCGAAGCCTTTCTCGTGATGAGCCTGTGGGCGTTCCTGGCAGGCTCTTTCTTTGGATGGCTGCGCCCGCGTCTCGGCGCGTAGGCACTTTCAAAGCCCGTCGCTCCGGGATGAAAACGAGCGCGCGAACGGAATCGTGGACCCGCCGATGCCTTGGTCAGGCAGTTTCGCCGTCAGTACGGGTGAACTGTGGCTCTGGACCACACCGGCGACATGCTTCACACCCAGGGCAGCGACGACGCCCGCCGCAACCATCGTGATCGCCAGGCCGGTGCTGAAGCAGAGCATGAGGGACGCTTTGGCCAAGCCTCGTGCTTCCTCGGTGGAGGAGATTGCGTCAAGTCACAGCCTCCATTGGGATCACCGAGCGCTTGTCCTGCTGATCCCGCGGCAGCGTCGGGTCGGGCTTGTACATGCGCGCCATCGAAGCTGCGCGTCGGCGTTCATGGTGAGCATCGCGAAGTTGCCCATACCCCGCCGGCATGCCGGGAGGTCGGACGCGCGACTGCATACCACTGCGACGCAGGAGCCAGACGTTTTGCCACTCTCCGATGCCGGGGCAGGAACGCATGCAAGCCCCACCGCTGCGGGAGGGCGCGTAGGCACCGGTTCGCAAGCGACCGGCCGTTGTCGCCATCAGGGTTGGCTTGGGTCCGTTTCAAGGCGACGGGCTCCTTCAAGCCGTGTCCCCTTCAGGCGGCCTTTCGCATCGTCGTGCAAACACGGTTCCGCCCCCCCATCTTGGCCTCGTACAGCGCCTTGTCGGCTGCCTGGATCAACGCCTTCGGCGGCCCCTTGGTGATTGCGGGGCTGAGCGCATCCACGCCGGCACTCAGCGTCACGAACCCGTCTGGCGTACCGGCGTGCACGATTTCCAGGCCACGAACTGCACTGCGGATTCTTTCCGCCAGGATGACGGCGCCAGCCACATCGGTATGCGGCAACAACACCGCGAGTTCTTCTCCGCCGTAGCGGGCCGCGAGATCTCCCGGACGGCGCGAAGCGAGGCTGGCGATCGTGCGGCTGATCGTCTGCAGGCACTCGTCGCCGGCCGCATGTCCATAGATGTCGTTGTACTGCTTGAAGCAATCGACATCGATCATGATGAGCGCCAGGGTGCTCGCATCGCGCATGGCCCGGCTGAATTCGCTGTCGAGCGTCACGTCGAACTGGCGGCGATTTGCCAACCCGGTAAGGCCGTCCTCCATGGCGAGCGTATTCAAGGTCTTGTTGAGCGTTTCCAGCGCGTCGCGCGCCCGCCGCAGTTCGGCCTCGCTCTTGTTTCGCAGTTCCATCTGCTTCACCAGCCGCCATCCGACGAAGCCGACGATCGACGTCATGAGAATGATGCCCGCCGTATGCCAGAGCGTGTCCTGCCACCATGCGGCCAGGATCTCATCCTTCGAAAGTGCTGCAGTAACGAACAACGGATAGTTGTCGAGACGCCGAAAGCTGTTCAGGCGCGTGACGCCGTCCTGCGCTGATAAGACTTCGGTCGTTCCTACCGGACCTTGTGCAAGGTATGCGCGGAAGAGCCCGGTCTCCCGCATGTTCCGTCCCACCATGTCTGCGCTGTACGGCCGGCGAATCATCATGGTCCCGGTTTCGAGGACCAGCCCGATCGCGCCGGCACGGCCTATGTCGAGGCTGTCGTAGAACTTCTTGAAGAAGTCGATATCGATCGACGCAAGCACCACGCCGGCGAAGCTGCCATCCGCATTGTTGATGCGCCGGGAGACGGGAACGAGCAGCTTTCCGTTGGTTCGGCTTTGCACCGGAATGCCGATGTGCGGCCCCCGCTCCTCGTGCTCTCGATGAAATAGAAAGTACTCCCGGCTCGCATTGTTCAGGTTCGGATTCTGCGACGTCGTCTGCCTGGAGTTTGCGACCCAGTTTCCATCCTTGTCATAGATGTGAATCGCATCGAGCTGAGGGAGTTCGGCCACCCGCATGGCAAGAACCTTGCGAAGCCGTTCGACGGCCGCCGGCTCCGTGCCGTCGTGTTCGACGCGCTCGACGATGCCGACCAGCGCCGTATCGGCCTGCTTGACCGTGTCTTCCGCCTGCTGTGCCATTGCACGCGCGAGATTCGACGCCGCGACGCCCATCTGCTGGAGCAGGACCGTGCGCGCGTGCCAGCTGTTCCAGCAGTCGAGCACCACGAGGGTGAGGCAAACCACGGCCACGAAAGCCGTCGTCCGGAAGGTGATGGATGGCCGGCGAAACACTATGTGTCTTCGGCGCAATGACGTCTGGAACTCATACCCGACTTTGGCACATCCTTGGCTGAATTGGCCACCATCATCAGCCATTGGGCCCCGTCCGGGCAGGCAAGCAGGGACCGCCAGCAGCTGATCGCGCAGCCAAGATAGCCTTGCCGCAGACAAAAATCTCCGGGATTAACCCTCGCCAGGGCTCGTCAGAGTGCCCTCTCTGCGCCCTCTGGAATCAATGGCGACAAAGGCTCGATAGCCTCGCCCGTCTCCACGTAGTTGAGCTCGATCGGGTGGACGACGGCTGCTGCGGCCTCGCCGTCGAATTTCACCAGCAGGTACTCGCCGCTCGCGCCGGAGATGATCCCGAAACGGCCATTGAACTCGACCCTGCTGCCGCGCCGCGCCGGCACCTTGAAGCGCATTCGAATGTAGGGAAGACCTACGCGGAAATACTCAACCATGTGAAATCCCAGTCTTGTTGTCGGTTCGACGGGGAAGCACGCTGCAGGCCCGTGCGGACCTGCGCAAACTCCCTGGCAGCCATCTCACCGCCACCCCTCGGGAGGGCGTGTCAGCCAAGGCCGCTCCTCGATGACAGCCGCCGGATGTTCAGATGGTGGAGCGCTCAAATGACAAGCCGAAGAAGCCGCTGGGAACGGCATCGCCGGAACACTACGTCCCTTCGCGCAACAGGCCTTCACGGCCCGGTGCGGGATCGGCGATGCTCAGGGCATGCCCACTGCAAATTCACGGCCGCCAGCGCGCTTCGGATGGCGCGTCGCCGCGCTGATCTACACGGTCACCGGCGTCGCGTGTGTCCTGGCCTGCGCCGCCGTGCCCGAGAGCGAGGCGGGCCTGCTCGCCGCCGTCTTGGGCGGGCTGCCATGGTCGATGAGCTTGCTGACGCTGGACCTGTCGCCCGGCGTGGCGAACACGGCGCTGATGCTGCTGGCCGGCAGTTGGGCGATCAATGCCGCGCTGCTCTGGTGGCTGGCGCTGCGCCGGCCAACGCACCACGGACCATCGCGTCCGGCGTAGGGACATTTCCGTCTCCGGCGTCCTGCGCCAGGCAGGCATTCAGTGCGATCATTCGCGCGCGAAATGCTGGCTCATTTTTCTCGCCCCCTCCCCTTCAAAGGCTTTTCCCGATGCCCCAAGACCCGCTGCAAGTCAACGCGCCCCTCATCGGCGTTCCCGGCGGCCGCCACCTGCTCGACACGCCCGCCCTGCTGATCGACCTGCCCGCAATGACGCGCAACATCGAACGCATGGCCGCCTTCGCCAAGGCGCGCGGCATCAACCTGCGACCGCATGTGAAGACGCACAAGTCGGTCGAGATCGCGCGGCGGCAGGTTGCGGCGGGCGCCATCGGCGTGAGCTGCGTCACGCTGGGCGAGGCGGAGGTGATGGTCCAGGGCGGCATTCCGGGCGTGCTCATCACCTCGCCCGCCGTCACGCCGAGCAAGATCTCGCGGCTCATCAAGCTGGCGCAGCGTGCGCGCCCGGGCGACGTGATGGTGGTGGTCGACAACCCGCAGAACCTGGCCGACCTGGCGCGTGCGGTGAGCGAACTCACGCACCCGCTCGACGTGCTGGTGGATTACGGCGCGGGCTACAACCGCACCGGCGCAGCCACGCAGGCGAAGGTGCTCGAACTCGCGGCACTGGTGGCCGCCGAGCCGCGCCTGCGGCTGCGCGGGCTGCAGTCTTATGCGGGCAACCTGCAGCACATCGTGTCGCGCGAGGAGCGCAGCACGGCGGCGGCCGGCCTGCGCGAAACGGTGGCGGACATCGTCGCGGCGGCGAAGCGCCAGGGCCTGCACTTCGACATCGTGACCGGTGCAGGCACCGGCACGCACGATCTCGATTCACAGGAGAACGCGTTTACCGAACTGCAGACGGGCTCGTATGTGTTCATGGATGCCGAGTACACGCAGGTGCTCGCCAACGACGGGCAACCGTCGCCCTTCGAGGTTTCGCTGTTCGTGCAGACGGCAGTGGTCAGCACGAATGCGACCGGCTGGGTGACGGTGGACGGCGGCACCAAGTGCTTCTCGACCGACAGCGGCGTGCCGCTGGTGGCCAAAGGCGCCGACGCCGCGAGCCGCTATGCCTTCTTCGGCGACGAGCACGGCAAGTTGATACCGCCCCAGGGCTCGCAGGCGCAGCGGCCCGCGCTGGGTGCGCGCGTGGAGTTCGTCACGCCGCATTGCGACCCGACGGTCAACCTGCATGACGCGTATCACGTGGTCGAAGGCGGCACGCTTGTCGCCATCTGGCCGGTGGACGCGCGCGGCAGGCGATAGGCGTCCTGGGGGCCGACCGCAGCGGCGTCAGACGCGCGGAAGCGCCGCAAGGAAGGTGGACACGACGATCGCGGCGGCGCGGTCGAGCTGCAGGATGTCTCCCACATCGAAAGCGTGCGGCGCTGTGCGTCCACTCGAACCGAGTGGCTTGCGGATCTCGACAAGAACTTCAGCCGCCAATTCGCGGTCGCTGCGCGGCCCGCCGTCGGGATGCATCACCCATTTATCGACTTGATCGAATGGAATGCTGCGGAAGACCCCCACGATGGGGATGTACTTGTAGCGATCCTCGCCCACCAGGATGGGCACGCTGAGGTTGCAAAAAAACGTGGTCGTCGACATGCAGGATCGCCGTCGCTAAGCAAAGCGTTCAATTGTTAATTAGTGCGCTGTCAACAACCACCCTCTGCGTAGCCATCAGAGGGGAAGACGTGACCTTCTGCACACAAACTACCTCCATTCTCTCTTCTCCTCCCCTTAAAACAACTACTTTATTCTTACACAAGGGCGCCGAAAAAAGCACTCGTGTGTTTTCGGCGGTTTGAACGCGACCTAAGAGGGTCGCCCACGGGCAGCGGCAGGCGCGAAAGCTGGGGGATACGAGGTTGCGCGAAGTTCGGCACCCTCCGGGCTGGGGGATTACCCGGCCGCCCGGACGTGGGACGGCGCAGCGACCAGCCCCTGCATCAGGGCCGCAGGCCAGATGTGGATCAGGCCGGAATACTGAATCGCGGCATGCGCCGCTCGATGTTGGCCTTCACGGCCTCAAGCTGGTTCGGGCTGCCGATCAGGGCCTTCTGCTCGACCGATTCGGCCACCAGCAGTTCAGCTGCGCTCTGCGAGGCCGACGCATTGAGCAGCCGCTTGCCGGCACGGATCGCATCGGGGCTCTTGCCTGCGATCTCGTGCGCCATCTGCAGCGCCTCGGCCAGCGGATCGACCGCAATGCGGGTGGCGAAGCCGATCCGGAGAGCCTCCTCGCCGGAGAAGACGCGGCCCGTGAAGGTGAGTTCGCGCACCACGTCGCTGCGGGCGAGCTCACGCATCAGCACCATGCCGGCCATGTCGGGCACCAGGCCCCACTTGATTTCCATCACCGAGAGCCTGGTGTCGGGCGCCACGATGCGGATGTCCGCGCCCAGCGCCACCTGCAGCCCACCGCCGAAGGCCACGCCATGCACGGCCGCAATGACCGGCACCGGCACCTCGGGCCAGACCATCGCCACCTGCTGCGCGGCGTTCGAGATGCCATGCGTGCGCGCCAGCAGGTCGGCGCCGGCCGCGCCCTCGCCCAGCACATCGGAGCCCGGGCCCTGCTGCATGCGCTCGAAAGACGCCATGTCCAGTCCCGCGCAGAAGGCCTTGCCGCGGCCCGAGATCACCACGGCCCGCACTGCCTTGTCGTCACGCAGCGCCTCGCCGGCTTCGATGAGTGCATCGAACATCGCAGGGTCGAGCGCGTTCATCTTGTCGGCGCGCGCGAGCTGCAGTTCCACCACGCCGTCGGCGTGGCGGGTCGTTTCGATGCGGTCGGTCATTCGATGTCTCCGGAATGGGTCCTGCGCCAGTATCGCCGGGCCTGGCACTCGGCGATGATGGCGCCTGTCGCCTGCACAACACCCTCTGCCATGCCTCTGGACCGCCGCCACTTTCTCATTCAATCGGGTTCGGCCGCCGCCGTGGTGGCACTGTTCGGCCAGGGCTGTGCCGCCCATTCCCCGTCCGCGCCCCATGGCGACGTGCTGGGCTTCGCCGGCGTGCCGGCTTCCTTGCACGACGGCGTCGTGGTGCCGCCCGGGTACGAGTGGCAACTGCTCTACCCCTGGGGCACGCCCACCGGCATCGCGGGGCGGATGCCGGCCTTCGCGTCCGACGCCGGGAACAGTGCCGACGACCAGGCGGTGCAGGCCGGCATGCACCACGACGGCATGCACTTCTTCGCGCTCGACGCGAGCGGCGAGCGCGGCCTGCTGGTGATGAACCACGAATACACCGACGAGCAGCTGCTGCATACCGACGGCGTGAAGGTATGGACCGCCGAGAAGGTGCGCAAGTCGCTGCACGCGATGGGGGTCTCGGTGATCGAGATCCGGCGCAGCGCACAGGGTTGGCAGCAGGTGCAGCCCTCGCCCTTCGCGCGCCGCGTGCACGGCAACACGCCGATGCGCATCACTGGTCCGGCCGCAGGAACGCCGCTGATGCGCACCGCCGCCAACCCGGCCGGCGATGCGGTGTCCGGCACTTTTGCCAACTGCGCCATGGGCGTCACGCCGTGGGGCACGTACCTCACGTGCGAGGAAAACTTCCATGGCTACTTCGGCGGGCCGAAGGAGGCCGCCCAGGACGCGACGGCTGCCCAGCGCCGCTACGGCACGGTGGCCGGCTCGCAATGGGTGGAGTACTGGCGCTACGACGAGCGCTTCGACCTGAGCCGGCATCCGAACGAGCCGCACCGCTTCGGCTGGGTGGTCGAGATCGATCCCTTCGACCCGGCCGCCGAGCCCATCAAGCGCACCGCGCTCGGCCGCAAGCGGCAGGAAAGCGCCACCTGCACGGTCGCCAAGGACGGCCGTCTGGTCGTCTACATGGGCGACGACTCGCGCTTCGAATACATCTACAAGTTCGTCAGCCGGGAGAAGGTGCGCCCCGGCACCGACGCCGCCGCACGCGCCGCCAACCGCCACCTGCTCGACGATGGCAGGCTCTACGTGGCGCGCTACGACACCGGCGGCCGCGGCCGCTGGCTCGAGCTTACGCACGGCCGCGATGGGCTCGATGCGGCGAACGGCTTCGCCGACCAGGCCGAGGTGCTGATCCACGCCCGGCTGGCAGGCGACGTCGTTGGTGGCACGAAGATGGACCGGCCCGAATGGATCGCGGTGCACCCCCAGTCGGGCGAGGTCTACGTGACCCTCACCAACAACAGCCAGCGCGGCGACGCCGGCAAGCCCGGGCCCGACGCAGCCAACCCACGCGCCAACAACCTGTTCGGCGGCATCCTGCGCTGGCGCGAAGACGGTGGCGACGCTGCCAGCACCGGCTTCGCCTGGGACCATTTCGCGCTCGCGGGCGATCCCGCGCAGTCCGGCAGCGGCGCGCGCTATCCATCGAACGAGGCCGACATGTTCGGCGCCCCCGACGGCCTGCACTTCGACAAGGGCGGCCTGCTGTGGATCCAGACCGATCTGAGCGGCCAGGTGCTGGGCAGGCCGCCCTACACCTCTCTGGGCAACAACCAGATGCTGTGCGCCGACCCGGCATCGGGGCGCATCAAGCGCTTTCTCACCGGACCAAACGGCTGCGAGATCACCGGCTGCGTGGTCACGCCCGACCGGCGCACGCTGTTCGTCAACATCCAGCATCCGGGCGAGGCGCGCGACGACGGCGACACGAAACTCAACAGCGCCTGGCCCGACGGCACGGAGCCGGGCAGCGCGCGGCCGCGCTCCGCGACGCTGGCGATTCGCCGGCGCGACGGCGGTATCGTCGGCACCTGAGACAAACAGAGAAAAGGGAAACCCCCATGAGCATCCGCATCGTCCGTCTCGGCACCCCGCGCGCGCCCGACGAGGGCCTGCGCGTAGGCACCGTGCGCCGTCCGCCGCGCGGCGTTCCGAAGACCGAGTTCGCATCGCAGGACTGGTACGACGTGTGGTACCCGAACCTCGCGCCCTCCGTCGAGACGATGAAGCAGGCGCAGGAAGCGCAGAAAGCCGACTCACCCGCGCAGTGGAACGCCTTCGTGCGCAAGTTCAAGGCCGAGATGGCCGAGCCCGACGCGAGCCGCAGCCTCGACCTGCTGGCCGCGCTGTCTCACAGCACTTCGCTTTCCGTGGGCTGCTACTGCGAGGACGAATCGCACTGCCACCGCTCCGTGCTGCGCAGCCTGCTGGCCGAACGCGGCGCGGACATCGCGGACTGAGCGGGTCGACGCACACCCGCGAGCGAGGCTTCAGCGCTGCGCCTTGTCCTTCTGGTTCTGCGCCTCGATGCGTTCGCGCGCGGCCTGCCAGTCGGCGTCGCTCCACTGGCGCAGCTCGTAGAAGTTGCCACCGGTGGCCAGCGCGTTGCCGCCGTCCATCATGATGCTCTGGCCCGTGAGCCAGTCGCACTGCCCGGGCGCCATCAGGAAGGACGCGAGGTTCTGCAGTTCGCTCATGCGGCCGGTGCGTGCCATCGGGTTGTGCTGCTTGCTGCGCGCGCCGGGCTCCTCGCCTGGGTTCAGGCGCTTGCTCATGCCTTCGGTCGGAATCTCGCCGGGGCCGACGGCGTTCAGGCGGATGCCATGCCGCGCCCACTCCACCGCAAGCGACTTGGTCATGACCTCGATGCCGGCCTTGCTCATGGCCGAGGGCACGACGTAGGGGCTGCCGTTGTCCACCCAGGTGACGATGATGCTCATCACGCTGCGGAAGGCATCGCCCGGCTTCCACTCGCCCGACTTGGCCTGCGCCACCCAGCGCTTGCCCACCGCCTGCGTCACGTAGAAGCTGCCGTGGAACACGATGTTGGCGATGGCGTCGAAGGCGCGCGGCGAGAGATTCTCGGTCGGCGAGACGAAGTTGCCCGCCGCGTTGTTGACGAGCCCCGTGAGGCCGCCGCTCTGGAACAGGCTCTCGACCATCTCGTCGACCTGCTGCGCGATGCGGATGTCGACGCCGAAGGTGTCGATGCGCCTGTCCGGGAACTGCTGTCGCCACTCGGCCGCGGTCTCGTCGCAGACCGACTGGCGCCGGCCGCAGATGGCCACGTCGGCGCCCAGGCCCAGGAAGCGCTCGGCCATCGCACGGCCGAGGCCCGTGCCGCCGCCGGTCACGAGGATGCGCCGGCCGCTCATGAGGGAAGCTTCAAACATGGTTCGTCTCCTTGTCATTGAGGCAGCGGCAAGGGAGGTGGCTGCCACTCGCGGATGCTACGCGCGAGATGCGGCGTCGGCTTGCGGGAAGTGGCTTCGGGTGCCGGGGTGAGAATGCGCGGAACGAGTTTCCCGGAGACAAGACGCCGATGCCGAGTTCCGCCAGCCCCGCCAACGACCATGCCGCGCCGCTCGAGGGCGTGCGCATCGTCAGCCTCGCGCTCAACCTCCCCGGCCCCGCCGCGCTGCTGCGCTGCCGTGAAATGGGCGCCACCTGCCTCAAGCTGGAGCCGCCGGGCGGCGATCCGATGGGGCTCTACAACCGGCCCGCGTATGCGGCGCTGCATGCGGGCATCGAGATCCGCACCGTCGATCTCAAGACCGAGGCCGGGCAGCAGCTGCTGCACGCCGAACTCGCGGCGACCGACGTGCTGCTCACCTCGTTCCGCCCTTTCGCGCTCGGCAAGCTCGGGCTCGACTGGGCCACGCTGCATGCGCGTCATCCGGCCCTGTCGCAGGTGGCCATCGTCGGCGCGCCGGGCGAGCGCGCCGAGGAACCGGGCCACGACCTGACCTACCTCGCCGAAAGCGGGCTCGTCACCGGCACCGAGCTGCCGCCGACGCTTTATGCCGACATGGGCGGCGCCCTGCTCGCGAGCGAGGCTGTGCTGAAGGCCATGCTGCGGCGGTCCCGCAAGGCCGGTGGCGCGTATTTCGAGGTGGCGCTGAACGCCTCGGCCGACTGGCTCGCCCTGCCCCGCACCTGGGGCCTCACGCAGCCCTCGGGCATGGTCGGCGGCGCGCACGCCGGCTACCGCGTCTACCCCTGCGCCGACGGCCGCGTGGCCGTGGCCGCGCTGGAGCCGCATTTCGCGGCCCGGCTATGCGAGGCGGCTGCAATCGCTTCGCGCGACATGACTGCGCCGGCCACGCACGAGGCGCTGGCCGCGTGGCTCGCGACCCGCACACGCGCCGAACTCGAAGCCATGAGCCGCACGCGCGACGTGCCGCTGCTCACGATGGCCAGCTGATTCAGCGCGCCACGCCGTCGCGCTGCCGGTCTTCGCGCTTCAGTGCGAGATAGGTATCGAGGTCCACTTCGTGCAGCTGGCGCGGGTACTGCTCCACCGCTGCGAACCAGCGGCGCTGGCGGCGCTCGGCCTGGTCGGGGCCCGGCGCGGCGAGGTAGGCGTCGAGCGTCAGGAAGTAGCGCATCGCGTTGCGCTCCACCAGCCCGCGCAGGCCGCGGATGTATTCGGGCTGCCCTTCCGGCGTCTTGCCCACCACAGTGAAGCCGACTTTGTCGCTGCCGAACGTCGCCAGGTAGGCCATGGTGCCCAGCCGCACCATCGCGTTGTGGTCGTAGCTGTAGCTGAAATGCAGGAAGCTCTTGCGCTCGTCGAGCGCCACGGCCTGCAGCGTGACACGGTAGTTGCTGGTGCCCAGCGGGCCGCTCTCGGCCATGAGTTCGACCGACATGTACTCGGGCGTGGCGTTGGTGACCCGGTAGACGAACGGCAGCTCGAAGGCCTGGTCGATCGGCTTGTCGTAGCGACGCACCACATAGAGCGTGAGCATTTCGCTGCCTTGCGGGCCGCTGGCCGTGCGGCAGCGCCGGTTGTTGATGTGCAGGGTCAGCACGCCGCACCAGTGGGCCGATCCCTTGAGCGTGGCGCTGATCGCCGACAGCGGATGTTCGACCACCGCGTAGACGTCACCCTGCAGGCCGTCGGGCGTCTCCATGGAATCGAGCTGCACGGGGCGCCCGAAACTGCCGTGATCGAGCTTGTCGCTCATCCGCTGGTGCGTGGCACGCAGCGCCTGGGCAGAAGAGTTTTCAGGTGCGGCGGCAAGCGCCTGCAGCGAGGCCGCGAGCAGCAGCGCCCCGGCCAAGGTGCGCGTCCATGAAGCCCGCGGGGAGGGAGAACTGCTCATGGCCCACACCATACAGCGGACTGTCCATCTTCGCTGTCGGTCGGACCGCGCCGGCGTTCTGAAATTAGCGCGGCTTGCGGATGCCGCCACGCACCGGGCCAGCGGCTTTGCGCGAGGCCGGCCCCGAGCCGTTGTCGCGCGGCGGCAGGCCGGTGTGCTGCGTGAGGATGCGGCCCTTCGAGGGCTTCACCGGCGTCAGCTTGACCGGCACGGCCTTGGCCACGGCCGGTGCGGCCGTCGAGTTCTTGCGCCGCGCGCTGGTGTAACCGCCGTCGGTCAGCGGCTGCCAAGTCGGGATGAGGTGGTGCTTGCCGTTGCCGATCAGGTCGGCGCGGCCCATGCTCTTGAGCGCCTCGCGCAGCAGCGGCCAGTTGTTGGCGTCGTGATACCGCAGGAAGGCCTTGTGCAGGCGGCGGCGCTTGTCGCCGCGCACGATGTCCACCGTCTCGCTCTCGCGCGTGATCTTGCGCAGCGGGTTCTTGTTGGTGTGGTACATCGTCGTCGCCGTGGCCATCGGGCTCGGGTAGAACGTTTGCACCTGGTCGGCGCGGAAGCCGTTCTTCTTGAGCCAGATCGCGAGGTTCATCATGTCCTCGTCGCTGGTGCCCGGGTGCGCGGCAATGAAGTACGGAATGAGGTATTGCTTCTTGCCAGCCTCGGCCGAGTACTTCTCGAACATCTGCTTGAACTTGTCGTAGCTGCCGATGCCGGGCTTCATCATCTTGGTGAGCGGGCCTTGTTCGGTGTGCTCGGGCGCGATCTTCAGGTAGCCGCCGACGTGGTGCTGCACCAGCTCCTTCACGTATTCGGGCGACTGCACGGCCAGGTCGTAGCGCAGGCCGGAGCCGATGAGGATCTTCTTGATGCCCTTGAGCGCACGCGCCCGGCGGTAGATCTTGATGAGCGGGTCGTGGTTGGTGTTGAGGTTCGGGCAGATGCCCGGATACACGCAGCTGGGCTTGCGGCAGGCCGACTCGATCTCGGGCGACTTGCAGCCGATGCGGTACATGTTGGCCGTGGGGCCGCCCAGGTCGGAGATGGTGCCGGTGAAGCCCTTGACCGAATCGCGGATGGCCTCGACCTCCTTGATGATCGAGTCTTCCGAACGGCTCTGGATGATGCGGCCTTCGTGCTCGGTGATCGAGCAGAAGGTGCAGCCGCCGAAGCAGCCGCGCATGATGTTCACGCTGAAGCGGATCATTTCCCACGCCGGGATCTTGGTCGCGCCATCGTGGCTGCCGTTCTCGTCGGCGTAGCGCGGATGCGGGCTGCGCGCGTACGGCAGGTCGAACACGTGGTCCATCTCGGCCGTGGTGAGCGGAATGGGCGGCGGATTGATCCACACGTCGCGCGCCGTGGCGCCCTCGCCGTGCGCCTGCACCAGCGCGCGGGCGTTGCCGGGGTTGGTCTCGAGGTGCAGCACGCGGTTGGCGTGGGCGTAGAGCACCGGGTCGCTGCGCACCTGCTCGTACGACGGCAGGCGGATCACCGAATGGTCGCGCGGCGGAACCTTGATTCTTGCCCGCATGGCCAGCGCCGGGTTGGGCACGAAGTTCAGCGGCTTGATGGCGGGGTTGACGACCGAACCGGCAGCGGAGCCGGCAGCTTCTGCCGCCTTGGCGACGGCTTCGGCCTCGTCTTCCTTCGCGCAGGTCGCGCCGTTGGCCTTGGCCTGGTCGGACACCATCAGGTACGGATTGACATGCGCTTCGACGCGGCCGGGTTCGTCGACGCTGGTGGAGTTGATCTCGAACCAGCCTTCGGGCGTTTCGCGCCGCACGAACGCGGTGCCGCGCACGTCGGTGATCTGCTGCACCGGCTCCTTGGCGGCCAGGCGGTGCGCGATCTCGACGATGGCGCGCTCGGCGTTGCCGTACAGCAGCAGGTCGCACTTCGAATCGACGACGATCGAGCGGCGCACCTTGTCCGACCAGTAGTCGTAGTGCGCGATGCGGCGCAGCGAACCTTCGATGCCGCCGAGGATGATCGGCACGTCGTTCCAGGCTTCCTTGCAGCGCTGCGAATACACGATGGCCGCGCGGTCGGGGCGCGAGCCGCCGACGTCGCCAGGCGTGTAGGCGTCGTCGCTGCGGATCTTCCGGTCGGCCGTGTAGCGGTTGATCATCGAATCCATGTTGCCGGCGGTCACGCCGAAGAACAGGTTCGGCTTGCCCAGCGCCTTGAAGGGCTCTGCGCTCTGCCAATCGGGCTGGGCGATGATGCCCACACGGAAACCCTGCGCCTCCAGCATGCGGCCGATCACCGACATGCCGAAGCTGGGATGGTCGACGTAGGCGTCGCCGGTGACCACGATGATGTCGCAGCTGTCCCAGCCGAGCGCTTCCATTTCCTTGCGCGAGGTCGGCAGGAACTTCGCCGTGCCGAAACGGGCGGCCCAGTACTTGCGGTAGCTGGTCAGCGGCTTGGCGGCACGTGCAAAAAGGGAGACGTCGACGGGGGCGTTCATCGGTGGGAGTTGACAGCGCCATGGCGGCGCCGTTGTGGGCAACCCTCGATTTTAGGGTTTTCCACCATGTCTGTCGCGACAAACATCCTGTGACCCGGTCGTCGCAAGGCCTTCAATTGATTGCTTGAGTCAAATAATTTTATGACAATGGCAATCATGTCCACCCCATCTCCAACCGTCGATCCCGCCGCCGTCAAGGCAATCCGGCAGTTCAACCGCTTCTACACGCGCCGTATCGGCGCCCTCGATCCTTACCTCGGCAGCGCCATGTCCTTGACCGACGTGCGCGTGCTGTACGAGCTGGCGCACCGTGAAACGGCCGTCGCCAGCGAGATCGGCCGCGACCTCGGGCTCGATGCGGGCTACATGAGCCGCATCCTGCGCCGCTTCGAGAACGAGGGCTGGCTTTCGCGCGAGCCGCATCCGCGCGATGCGCGGCAGAGCGTGTTGCGCCTGACCGACGCCGGCCACGCCGCATTCGCGCCGCTGCAACAGAAATCGCGCGAAGAAGCCGCCGCCCTGCTTGCCCCGCTGGCGCCGGCCCAGCGCCAGCAGCTGGTGCAGGCGATGGGCACGATGCAAGCGCTGCTCGACTCCGAGGCGCCGCCCGCGAAGCTCCAGGCGGCCGTGCTGCGCGACCCGGCGCCCGGCGACATCGGCTGGGTGGTGCAGCAGCACGGCGAAATCTATGCGCGCGAGTACGGCTGGAACAGCGAGTTCGAGGCTCTGGTGGCCGGCATCGCGAGCGAGTTCCTGCTCAAGTTCCAGCCCGAGTGGGAGCGCTGCTGGATCGCCGAACTCAACGGCGAGCGCGTAGGCGCGATCTTCGTGGTGCGCAAGTCGGCCACGGTGGCGCAGCTGCGCATGCTGATCCTGGCGCCCGCCGCGCGCGGGCTGGGCCTGGGCGGCAAGCTGGTGGACGAGTGCATCACCTTCGCGCGCCGCAAGGGCTACCGGAAGATGGTGCTGTGGACCAACAGCTGCCTGTCGGCCGCGCGCGGCATTTATGCGAAGCGCGGCTTCCAGCTCGCCAAGTCGGAGCCGCACGAGAGCTATGGCCAGCATCTCGTGGGCGAGACCTGGGAATTGAAGTTGTAGTGCCAGGAACACCGAGGAACCGGCTTTGCCGGGCCTCAGGTGTTGCCCCCGGTAGGGGGTTNGCGAAGCGACACGAAGTGCGCGCAGCCTGGGGACGAGCAACAGTTACTGCATGAACCAGCCGTGACTCACCACCAGCGACTGGCCGGTGAGCGCATTCGTCGGGAAGCCCGCGAACAGCAGCGCCACGCGCGCCACGTCTTCCGTGGTCGTGAACTCGCCATCCACCGTTTCCTTCAGCATCACGTTCTTGATGACTTCCTGCTCGCTGATGCCCAGCGTCCTGGCCTGCTCGGGAATCTGCTTCTCCACCAGCGGCGTGCGCACGAAGCCCGGGCAGATCACGTTCGCGCGCACGCCGTGCTTGGCGCCTTCTTTCGCGACAGTCTTGGCCAGCCCGATGAGGCCGTGCTTGGCCGTCACGTAGGGCGCCTTCAGCAGAGAGGCTTCCTTCGAGTGCACCGAGCCCATGTAGATCACGCTGCCGCCGCGGCCCTGCGCGTACATGTGCTTCAGGCAGGCCTTGGTGGTGAGGAAGGCCCCGTCAAGGTGAATGGCGAGCATCTTCTTCCAGTCGGCGAAGCTGAACTCTTCCACCGGGTGAACGATCTGGATGCCGGCGTTGCTGATGAGGATGTCGATCCCGCCGAAGGCCGCAGCGCCCTCTTCGACCGAGGCATTGACCTGGTCTTCGTTGGTCACGTCGACACCTACGCCAATGGCCAGCGCGCCCGTGGCCTTGAGCTCGGCCGCGGTAGCGTCGGCCGCTTCCTTGTTGAGGTCGGCAATGATGATCTTCGCGCCTTCCTGTGCGAACAGGATGGCGATTTCCTTGCCGATGCCGCTGGCCGAGCCGGTGATGTAGGCGACCTTGTCCTTGAGTTGCATGGTGAGTTCCTTGGATGAGGGTTGGGAGGGAAAGAGGCTGCGGGAGTCAGGCGAGATAGTCGTGTTCGACGGTGCCCAGCGCCAGCGTCATGTCGGCGATGTAGTGCACCGCGGACTCAACCTTGCGCACCGGCAGGTCGGCCACCGGCGCCAGTGCATGGGGATGCAGTTCGAGCGAAGCCGGGCCGGCCCACGCGCCGTGCAGCGTGACGTCGACCATGTGATAGCGCACCAGCTCGCAGATGCGGGCCGTGCCGTCGACGTGCGGAATGATCTTCAGCAGGAAGTTCGGCTGCGCGATGCCCGCGAGGATGGGCTCGGGCTCGAGCGTGCGGTGCTTGAAGCCCATCGTGGCCTTGGCCACGCGCACCTTGCCATAGTCGAGCGTGCCGACCACCACGTCGGTCTCATAGTCGAGCACCGGCGAGGCCAGCTTCTTCGGAAAACCCCACAGTTCGCGCCCGCCGGCAATCGGCGGATGGTCGTCGAGGTACATCGCGTGCACGTACGAGCCCTTCTCCACGCCCCTGGCGGTGCGCAGCTGCACAGGAATGACCTGGCCCGACTCGGTGTAGTCGCCAAAGCCGGTGGAGTCGGGCATGCGGATGAATTCGTACTTGACCAGCGGCTCGACCACTTCGAGCGGCTCGGGCACCACGGCGCGCAGAGCGTCCATGTCGGTGCTGTAGGTGACGACGAGAAATTCGCGCCGCGCGAACCGGTACGGGCCGGGCGGAAAAGCGGGACTGGTCAACGGCATCGCGAATGCCGTTCGTCGCACGTCTTCAATGTTCATGGACATTCCTCCTGTTGAAGTGGCAGCCAGTCTGGCGCCGGTTTCTTAGCCGCGGCTGAATCGAGGCACCTTCATCGTCATGTCGACAGGCCCGGCCGCTTGACGCGCCCCGCGCCATGTTCACCGAGGTCGAAGGTGGTCACGCCATTGACCGTGGCGTCGGCGCGCAGGGTCTCGGGGTGGGCCAGCGTGTTGCGCATGTCGCGCGCACCTGATTCCCAATGCTCTTCCACCGCGGCGCGCGAGAACTCGTAGTCCTTCGACTCCAGCTCGTAGGGCTTGTCACGGTAGATCAGATGGAAGATGTCGATCGGCTGGTGCGTCAGCTGCGATTGCACCGCGAGCACGCTCGGGTCGTTGCGCAGGCTGGCCGGCAGCTTGGAGATCAGGTCGGCAATCGCCTGCTGCAGGTTCATGTTGGCGGCCAGCGCGTCGGTGTTCATGCGGGTGCGGCTCGAGTAGGTGATGTCCTTCTGCCGCTCCATCACGCCCGCCATGGTGCGCGGCATCTCGCCACGCGCATTGAACAGGTCGACCTGCAGCACCACCAGCGGTTCGGAGCGCGGGTGCATGTCGAGCACATACTGCAGCGGCGTGTTCGACACGATGCCGCCGTCCCAGTAGTCGTCGCCGTCGATGCTGACCGGTGCGAAACCCGGCGGCAGCGCGCCGCTGGCCATGATGTGCTCGGGCCCGATGCGCTGGCGCGTGTTGTCGAAGTACACCGAGTTGCCGGTGCGCACATTGACCGCGCCTACGCTGAAGCGCGCTTCGCAGGCGTTGATGCGGTCGAAGTCCACAAGCCGTTCGAGCGTGGCCTTCAGCGGCGAGGTGTCGTAGTAGCTCAGCAGCGGCGCCGCGCCGCCCATCAGGAAGGCCGGCGAGTAGCGCGGTTCGAAGAAGCCCGGAATGCCGAGCAGCGAGGCCATCGTCGCGCTGTACTGGTTCTGCGTGGCCCGGTCGCCGAGCCATGAAGGCAGGCGCTGCGAAGGACCCGAAGACACCAGGTGCCAGAACTCGCGCAGCCGGTCGACCCGGCGTTCGGGCGCATTGCCCGCGATCAGCGCCGCGTTGATGGCCCCAATGGAAACGCCGGCGATCCAGTGCGGCTGCAGTTCGGTTTCGCTGAGCGCTGCATACACGCCGGCCTGGTAAGCGCCGAGCGCGCCCCCGCCCTGCAGCACCAGCGCCTTGCGGGCGGTGCGCATGTCTTCGCGGCGCGAAGCGAATGGGTCGAGGGGTTTGGAGGCGGCACGGATTTTCTTCTTGGGTGGTGTCGTCATTCGTTCATTTGACACCAGCCCCGCGACGCCAACCTGACCAGGGCTTGCCGCCCCGGAACGATGTCACATCTTCGGCAGCATCTGTCCGCGGATCTCGCCGCCCGGGTTGGCGGCGGTGTGCACGTTGGCGTACCACTTGCCCGCAGCCAGGTCGGCGGCCTGTGCCGGCGTGAGCGTGGCCTGGCCTTCGATCGGGCTCGCCGGGTTGGCGAAGGGCAGCACCACGCCGGCATTGGCGCCGGCGGCGGCCGGGCCGTGGAAGTGCGCCATGGTGGCCGGGCCGCTCAGGCCGCTGTAGGTGATCTTGTACTTGAGCACGTTGGTGTCGCGGTTGAGCCAGGCCTCGGCCATGCCGCTGCCGCGCGTCATGTTGGGCGGGACTTCGCTGGCCGCGTTCATCGCGCCGCTGAAGCTCGCCACGTTCGACTTCGACATCATCCCGCAGCCGACCAGCGCGGCACTGGCCACCGCGGTGACGAGAGCTGCGCGCAAAAGAGTGCCATAGTTGGTCATGAGCTTGATCTCCTGAGTTATGAAAACCTCCACAGCATAGGCAGCGCCGCGGTTCTTGTCTTGTCGGCCACCACCCCGACTTTGATGGCGCCCAGGCGGCTGGAAGAGAATGCGGCGATGACTTCCACCCCCCTTCCCAGCGCCCGCGACGTGGCCGATTTCTGGCGCGAAGCCGGTCCCGGCCGCTGGTTCGCCAAGAATGATTCCTTCGACGCCGATTTCTCCGCCCGCTTCTCGCAAGCCCATCAGGCTGCAGCCCGCGGCGAGCTCGACCACTGGGCGTCCGATGCCGAAGGTGCGCTGGCCCTTCTGGTGCTGCTCGACCAGTTCCCTCGCAACACCTGGCGCGGCAATCCGCACATGCTGGCTACCGATGGCAAGGCGCTGGCCGTGGCGAAGCAGGCGGTAGCTGCGGGCTTCGACCGGCAGTGCGAGCCGGCGCTGCGCCCCTTCTTCTACCTGCCCTTCATGCACTCCGAGGTGCTGGCCGAGCAGGAGCGCTCGGTCGAACTCAACGCGGCGCTCGACGCCAACACGCAGCGCTATGCAGTGCTGCACCGCGACATCATTGCGCGCTTCGGCCGTTTTCCGCACCGCAACAGGATGCTCGGTCGCAGCAGCACGGCGGAAGAACAGCGCTTTCTCGACGAAGGCGGCTTTGCCGGCTGACGCTCAGGCGTCGTTGTGTGGAAGCGGCGCTTCGCGCGTCGGGGACGGATTCAGGTCGCCCGCGCCCTTGGTATCCTTCATCGAGCCGTAGGTGCGCGCATAGACCCAGGTGAACTCGGCTCCCAGCAGGAAGATCTGCGCCGAGTAGTACACCCACACCAGCACCACCACCAGCGAGCCCGCGGCCCCGTAGCCCGAGGCGACGCTGCTCTTGCCGATGTACAGCCCGATGAGGTGCTTGCCCACGGTGAAGAGCAGCGCAGTGACGCCTGCCCCGATCCACACGTCGCGCCACTGCACCCTGGCGCGCGGCATGATCTTGTAGATCATCGCGAAGATCACCGTCACCATCGCGAAGCTGAAGACGAAGTTGACGGCCTGCGCCGCCGCCTCCCAGGGGCCGAACACCGGCGACCACCACTTGCCCAGCGCCGCGAGTGCCGCGCTCGCCACCAGCGACACCATGAGCAGGAAGCCGATGCCCATGATCATGCCGAACGACAGCAGCCGCACGCGCAGCAGGTTGAACAGCCCCCTGTTCTTGGCGCGGGCCGGCGCGCGCCAGATGCGGTCGAGCGCATCCTGCAGCTCGCCGAAGACGGTGGTGGCGCCCACCACCAGCAACCCGACCCCGATCGCCGTCGCGACGATGCCCTCGGCCGGCTTGTTGACGGCCTGCAGCATGCCCTGCACCGCCGCCGCGCCCTGTGCACCCATGAGCCCGGCGAGCTGCGCGAAGATCTCGCCGCGCGCGGCCTCTTCCCCGAACACCAGGCCGGCCACCGAGATCACGATCAGCAGCAGCGGCGCGATCGAGAACACCGTGTAGTACGCCAGCGCCGCGCCCATGCTCGGCGCGTAGTCGTTCGACCAGGAATTGAAGGCCCGCTGGCAAAGATCGAAGAGTGCGCGCAGTTGCATGAGCATGCCGAAGTTTCTCAGTGAAGCCGCCCGGTGCCGTGTCAGTCCGTTGCCCGGCAAGTTGAAAGCCTGCCTACGATAATCGCTCCACATGCACCCGTCTCCCCCCGCCGCCCAGCCCCAGTCGCCACGCGACCTGTTCCTTTCATTCACCTGGCTCGCGCTGCAGGGCTTTGGCGGCGTGCTCGCCATCGTCCAGCGCGAGATGGTCGAGAAGAAGAAATGGCTCACGCCCGAGCAGTTCCTCGAAGACTGGGCCGTGGCGCAGGTGATGCCGGGGCCCAACGTGATCAACCTCGGCCTGATGATCGGCGACCGCTACTTCGGCCTGCGCGGAGCGCTCGCCGCCGTGGCGGGCATGCTGGCCATTCCGATGGTCGTCATCCTCGCGCTGGCCGTGCTGTACGCGCACTACGCGGGCAACCCTCAAGTGGCGGCGGCGCTGCGCGGCATGGGCGCGGTGTCGGGCGGACTGATTGCCGCGACCGGCATCAAGCTGGTGCCGCAGCTGCGCAAGCACCCGCTGGGCTTCGCAGCCTGCCTCGCCTTCATGGCGCTGGTGTTCGTGGCCATCGTGGTGCTCAAGATGCCGCTCGGCTGGGTGCTGCTGGTGGTGGGGGGCGTGGCCTGCGTGTGGACCTGGAAGAAAATCCCCGCATGAGCATCGCGATGCAATGGCACGACTGGCTGGCGCTGTTCGGGCAATACATGCTGCTGTCGCTGCTGTCGATCAGCGGCGCCATCACCACCGTGCCCGACATGCACCGCTACCTCGTGGCCCAGAACGGTTGGCTCACCGATGCGCAGTTCAGTTCCTCGGTCGCCATCGCACAGGCCGCACCCGGGCCCAACGTGCTGTTCGTGGCGCTGATGGGCTGGAACGTCGGCCTCAACGCGGGCGGCGGCATCGGCGCCGGGCTCCCGGCCTGGGCGCTCGGTTGCTTCGGCCTGACGGTCACCATGGTCGGCATCATGCTGCCGAGCACCACCCTCACCTACTTCGCCACGCGCTGGGGCCACCGAAACCGCACGCGGCGCGAAGTGCGCGCGTTCAAGCAGGGCATGGCACCCGTGGTCGTGGGCCTGCTGATCGCTACCGGCTGGGTGCTGGCCGCCGGCAACCATGCCGGCGATGCGCCTGCATGGCACCTGTGGCTGCTGAGCGGCGCGACCGCACTCATCGTCTGGCGCACGCGCATCCACCTGCTTTGGCTGCTCGGCGCCGGGGCGATCCTGGGCGCTGTGGGCTTCGTCTGACCGCTCTCATCTTTCGCATTCCTTCGTCTTACTCAGGAACACCTCGACATGTCGCAACTTCGTCCGCTCGGCCGCTCCGGCCTCCTGGTTTCCCCGCTCGCCTTCGGCGGTAACGTGTTCGGCTGGACCGTCGACGAGGCAGCGTCGTTCAAGCTGCTCGATGCCTGGCTGGACGCGGGATTCAACTTCATCGACACCGCCGACGTCTATTCGGCCTGGGTTCCGGGCCACGTCGGCGGCGAGTCCGAGACCATCATCGGCAAATGGCTCAAGCAGAGCGGCAAGCGCAACCGCGTGGTGCTGGCCACCAAGGTCGGCAAGCCGATGGGAGAAGGCAAGTCGGGCCTGTCGCCCCAATACATCCGCGAAGCTGTCGAGGCCTCGCTCAAGCGCCTGCAGACGGACTACATCGACCTCTACCAGTCGCACGACGATGACGCCGGCACGCCCCTCCAGGAGTCGCTCGGCGCCTTCGACAAGCTGATCAAGGAAGGCAAGGTGCGCGCCATCGGCGCCTCG
Source organism: Variovorax sp. CF313 (assembly GCF_000282635.1). Lineage (GTDB taxonomy): Bacteria > Pseudomonadota > Gammaproteobacteria > Burkholderiales > Burkholderiaceae_C > Variovorax. The sequence goes on along the minus strand of NZ_AKIW01000005.1, from coordinate 99,832 downwards.
AACTACAGCGCGCCGCGGCTGGCCGAGGCGCTCGACGTGTCGGAGCGCCTGGGCATTGCCCGCTATGAAAGCCTGCAGCCGCTCTACAACCTGTACGACCGCGCGGTGTTCGAGGACGCGCTGGAGCCGCTGTGCCTGAAGCGCGAAGTGGGCGTGATCAACTTCTACGCGCTGGCGGCCGGCTTCCTCACGGGCAAGTACCGCACCGAGGCCGATGCGGCCAAGAGCCCGCGCGGCGCCAACACCACCAGGAAATACCTCAACGAGCGCGGCCTGCGCATCCTCGACGCACTCGACAAGGTGGCCCAGCAGTACAACGCCAAGCCGGGCCAGGTCGCCATTGCGTGGCAGATCGCGCGGCCGGGCATGACGGCGCCCATCGCCAGCGCCACCTCCATCGGCCAGCTCGAAGAGCTCGTGGTCGCGACACAGCTGAAGCTCGACGCAGGCACCATCGAAATGCTCGATCGCGCCAGCGCTGAAACCCAACCCGCAGCCTGAACGGCCAACGGCAATGAGTGTGTTCGACTCCATCGCAGCCCCTGCGCTCGAGCACTTCGCTGACCTGCGCGTCGAGGTGGGCGTGCCGCAGGTGCTGGGTAGCAGCCAGCGCGGATTGCGCCGCGTGGTGCCGATCACCGGCGGCGAGGCCATCGGCCACGGCTGGCGGGCGCGCGTGCTGCCGGGCGGCAGCGACTTCCAGCTGATCGTGAGCGATACGCTCTCCGAGCTCGACGCGCGCTACGGCCTCGAGACCGATGCGGGTGACCTCGTCTACGCCCAGAACCACGCTGTGCGCTCGGCCTCGCCCGAGGTGATGGGCAGGCTGCTGCGCGGCGAACCGGTCGATCCGTCGCAGGTGTATTTCCGCTGCAGCCCGCGCTTCGAGACCGCGTCGCCTTCGCTGCGGTGGATCAACGAGCGCATGTTCACCGGGGCCGGCGTGCGCCACCCTGCCGAAGTGGTGATGCGCTTCTACACGCTGGTCTAACCGTCTACCGGGTTCAGCGGCGTCGCAAGAATGCGCTGATAGAAGGCCACGTCGAGCCAGCGGCCGAACTTGAAGCCGGCCTGCCGCACGGTGCCCGAATGCTCGAAACCCAGGCGCTCGTGCAGCGCGATGCTGCCGGCGTTGGCGGCGTCGATGGCGCCGACCATCACGTGCATGTCGCGCGCCATCGCCTCGGCAATGATCGCCTCCATCAGCGTGCGGCCCAGGCCTTCGCCGCGGTGCGCGCTGTCGACGTACACCGAGTGCTCCACCGTGTACTTGTAGGCGGGAAAGGCGCGGAAAGCGCCATAGCTCGCGAAGCCCAGCAGCTTGCCGCTGTCGTCCTCCGCGCCGATCACCGGGAAGCCGTGGGCGCGCTTGGCGGCGAACCACGCGACCATGTTCTCGGGCGTGCGCGGCTTGTAGTCGTACAGCGCGGTGGAGGTGGCGATGGCCTCGTTGAGGATCGCCAGTATCGCGGCGGCGTGGGTTTCCTCGCTGCAGGAGATGAGACGCATGGTTTTCCTCTTTGAAGTTTCGTTCAATATAAGAGAATAATAATCTCATATGAGAAACGATCCAACGACAACCAGCGCGTCCGGCCCGGACATCGACACGCTCATCGCCGCCCGGCTGCTGGCGCTGCGGCAGGTGCAGGCACTGAGCCTTGCGGACCTGGCCGAGCGCTCGGGGGTGAGCAAGGCCATGATCTCCAAGGTGGAGCGCGCCCAGAGCAGCCCCACGGCCGTTCTGCTGGGACGGCTGGCCGCCGGGCTCGGCGTACCGCTGGCGCAGCTTCTCACCGAGGAGAGGGAGCAGCCGCAGCGGCTGCGCACTCGCGCCGAACAGGAGATCTGGCGCGACCCGAAGGCAGGCTACCTGCGCCGGCAGGTCGCCGAGCGCCGGGGGGGCGGCGTCGAACTGGTCGAGGTCGAACTGCCGCGCTCGGCACAGGTCGACTACCCGCGCTGGAGCGGCAAGCCGTACCGGCAATGCCTGTGGATGCTCGAGGGCGCCCTCCGGGTCGACTACGGCGACGAGCGCTTCGAGCTCTCGCCCGGCGACTGCCTCGACTTCGGCGTCGACCGGCCGCTGGCCTTCAAGGCGCTGGGCCGCACCGGCTGCCGCTACCTGTTGGCGGCCAGTCCGCAGTAGCGCGGGCCTCGGGCAGCGTCCGCAGGGTAGGCAAGCTCCCACATGCACAGTCGGCGCGCACCGGTGCGACGGTTGGCACGGCCCGGGATACTGCAAGCCATCGTGGCTTCCAGAGGAACGACTATGTCTTTCGTGCTCTACCTGATCGGTTTCCTGATTTTCCTGGCCGGCCTCGCCTGGGGCGCCTCCGTGGCCGGCGTACCCTCGCTCTACATCGGCATCGGCGTGGTGATCCTGCTGGGCATCGGCATCTTCAGCGCGGTGAGCCGCACACGCAGCAAGGATCCTTCCTGAGTTCACGAAGGCTTCACGCCGCACGCACAGAGGGTCGCTAACTTCGCATGCGCATCGCGGAACGCGGTGCGCATTGCTTCAAGTCGGCGGCCTCCATGCACACCTCTTCTCCCAGTTCTTCTTCCAGTTTCTTTTCTCCCCTCTTTTCGCCTGCCTCTTCGGCAGCGCCTTCGCCCCTTCCCCCGGCCGACCATGTGGGCGGCCTCAAGGTCGACCTGCTCGTGGTGGGCGCGAGCTTTGCCGGCCTCGCCTGCGCGCGGGCGGCCGCCCTCGCGGGCCTCAGCGTGATGGTGGTGGAGAAGAAGGCCAGCGCCGGGGCCAAGCTTCACACCACGGGCATCATCGTCAAGGACGCGGTCGACAGCGTGCCCTGGCTGTCAGAGGTGCCGCCCGCGCTCGTGCGCCGGATCGAAGGGGTGCGCCTGTATGCCCCCAACATGCGCCACGTCGACCTGCACGCACCAGGCTACTGGTTCTGGGCCACCGACGCGCCAGCGCTGCTCGACTGGATGGTGGGTTCGGCGCGCGACTGCGGCGTCGACGTGCGGCTGGGCACGCTGTTCGAGCAGGCACTGTGGGTCAACGGACACTGGGAAGTGCCGGTGATGCAGGGACCCTGCATCACGGCCACCTACCTCGTGGGCGCCGACGGGCCCCATTCGCGCGTTGCCAAGACGCTAGGACTGTCACGCAACACGCGCTTCCTCTACGGCATCGAGCATGAATACCAGGGCGCGCTGATGGCTCCGGGCCTGCTGCATTGCTTCATCGACCGCAGGCTCGCGCCCGGCTACATCGGCTGGGCGCTCCAGGGCGTGGGCGTCAGCCAGATCGGACTGGCGCGCCGCGTGGCGCACCACCATGCCGGGGCGCTGAAGCTCGACCCCCTGCTGCGCAAGATCGCGCCGGTGGTCGCGCCCGGCAATGCGCCGCCGGTCGCGGTGCGCGCGGGCATGATCCCGTGCGGCGGCGTGCTGCCGGTGGTGGCGCGGGAACGGGCGCTGCTGGTGGGCGATGCGGCCGGCATGGTGTCGCCGGTGACGGCAGGCGGCATCCACACGGCGCTGCTGCACGGCCAGCGCGCGGGCGAGGCTGTTGCGCGCTTCGTGCGCCGCGAGGCCGGCGATCCCGCCACGTGGTTCGTGCGCAGCTATCCCGGCTTTCGCCTCAAGCGCACGCTGCGCTGGGCCTTCGACCACTTCCAGAGCGACTGGATGTTCAACCACCTGCTGGGGACGCCGCAGATGCGGCGGGTGGCCGAACTCATCTACTTCCACCGCAAGGGTGGATCGTCGCCAGGAAACTAGCCCGAAAGACGCTCAGGCGCCGCGTTGCCGCATCGCCTCGTAGAGGCACACGCCGCTCGCCACCGAGACGTTCAGGCTCTCGACCGCGCCGGCCATCGGGATGCTCACCAGTTCGTCGCAGGTCTTGCGCGTGAGCTGCCGCATGCCTTCGCCCTCGGCGCCCAGCACCAGTGCCAGGGGGCGCTTGAAGTCGCTCTGATAGATCGTGCCCGGCGCGTCGTCGCTGGTGCCCACGCACCAGATGTTGCGTTCCTTGAGTTCGTTCAGCGTGCGCGCAAGGTTGGTGACCATGAAGTACGGCACCGTCTCGGCCGCGCCGCTCGCCACCTTGGCCACGGTGGCATTGATGCCGGCCGCGTGGTCCTTGGGGGCGATGACCGCGTGCGCGCCGGCGCCGTCGGCCACGCGCAGGCAAGCACCGAGGTTGTGCGGGTCGGTCACGCCGTCGAGCACCAGCAGCAGGGGCACGGTGCCGGCCTCTTCGAGGCCTTCGAGCAGTTCGTCGAGCGAGCGGACCTGTGCCACAGGTTCGACCCGCGCCACCACGCCCTGGTGGCCGTGGCTGCCGCTGAGCTTGGACAGCCGCAGGCCATCGGCCTCGACCAGCCGCACGCCGGCTTCCTGCGCACGCGCGATGAACTGTTTCATGCGCGCATCGCGCCGGCTGGCGTCGAACATCACTTCGAGCACCGATTTCGGCGCGGTCTTGATGCGCACGCCCACGGCATGGAAGCCGAAGATCACTTTGGGAGAAGACATCCCCCGATTATCGAGTGCCGCGCGCCCCTGCCCCAAAGGCCCGTCAAGCGAGCGGCAAACCGCTGAGCGCGCGAGTGCGCTCGTCGTGCAGTTCCTGCACCGCCAGCGCACTCGGATGCACCTTCCCGCCATTGCCCACGCTCTCCAGGTACTGGCAGGCGGCATGGCCTTCGGCGGCCTTTTCGTAGCGCGCGATCCAGGCGTCGCGCGCGGGCAGCTTGTCGGGCGACACCGGCCACACGCCCGGCCGGGGCCGCATGTGGTCGCCGATGCCGATCCGCCAAGGCTTGGCGCTCACCCGGGCGCGAAAGCAGTTCTGGTTGCGGCACATGCGCGCGTAGATCTTGTCGACGCCCAGCGCCTGGAAGCAGTCGGCCACCGCGGTGTCGGACGGGCTGAAGACATCGTGCATCGCCAGCACCCGGAAGCCCGCGGGCGTGCGGTAGATGCGCAGGTTCCAGTCGGGGTGCTGCTGCATGAAGCGCGCGATGCGCTCGGCCGCCTGCTTCTCCGGCACGGGGTTGCCGCTGGGCTCGCCGCGCTTCTTGCGCTGCCCGATGACCCAGGCCACGGCGAAGACCACGATGGCCGCGATCAGTCCACCCAGCCAGGTCTTGGCGGCCCAGCCGCCGACCACGCCTGCGATCAGCGCCGGCACCAGCGCAAAGCCGAACACGCTGCCGCGCAGGGGCTCCTCGAAATCCATGTCGACGAACAGCACATCGGGCGTATTGAGGCAGCGCGCGCCGTAGGTGTTGCGCGTGATGACGGTGTCGCCATGGCGCTCGACGATTTCCTCGCGGATCGGCACGCCATCGGCGCCGTTGTAGGGCACTTTGCGCTCGCGGCGGTCGAGCTTCTCGCCCTGGTGGACGATGCGGTCGAAGGCGTCGCGCGTGCGCTGGTCGGCATGCGCCTGCGCGGCGATCGGGCTCTCGTCGGACCAGCCATAGCGGCGCACGGTGAACTGCTTGCCCGCGACACGCTCCTGGATACGGCCTTCCGCCCAGAACTGGGGAACGATCATCGGCTCAAGCCCCTCTGCCGAAATACAGCCAGATCATGAGCGCGGCCATCGCGATGATCAACGCCGGCAGCCATCTGTAGCCACCGCCGTGCTCGCGGCCCGGTTCGTTCATCGAGCACCGGGGCATGTGCCGGGTCAGCGGGCCGAAGCCGATGCCCGACGGATCCTCGTGGTTGTCGACCAGCCGCTTCGCCGCGGCCAGGCTCAGGCCGGTGGCTTCGCGGGTAAGGCGGATGGCCTCGATCTTGTTGCCCCTCGCCAGGGCCGCGAGCGCGGTGGAGGGCATAGCCGCAAAGCCGCGGTCCTGCCTTGCGGCAGTGGGCGCGCAGCGTCCGCAGGCGGCATCGCCATCCCCTGCTTCCTGCCGGTCGGCATAGCGATCGACGGCTTCCTTGGCCGCCTTGAGGTCCATGCCCGTGCGATTGCGCACGATCTTGATGGCCTCGATCATCCTGCCGCGCTGCAGCGCCAGGACGGCGTCCTGCGGAAGTTCCTCCATGGCTATCTCCTCGAGTTGACTCGCTATTCATTTGATAGCTTAGTGCGCTTGTCATGCGGGCGCCAGAGCCACTTTTTCATTAAGCGAGACGTGCCCGGCCTCGATCGTGATGCGGCGTTCGCACTGCGCCGCGATGCCGCGGTCGTGGGTGACGAGCACGAGCGTGGTGCCCAATTCGCGGTTGAGGTCGAACATCAGCCGCATCACCTGCTCGCCCGTTGCGAAGTCGAGGCTGCCGGTGGGCTCGTCGGCCAACAGCAGCGCGGGCTGGACCACGAAGGCACGTGCCAGCGCCACGCGCTGCTGTTCGCCGCCCGAGAGCACCTTGGGATAGTGGCCGAGCCGCTGCCCAAGCCCGACGCGGCCGAGCATTTCGGTGGCTGCCTTGCGGGCGTCCTTGCGGTTGGCCAACTCCAGCGGGAGCATCACATTTTCAAGCGCGCTGAGGTTGCCGAGCAGTTGGAAGCTCTGGAACACGAAGCCCACGCGCTGCGCCCGGACCGCTGCGCGCTCGTCCTCGTCGATGGCGAAGATGTCCTCGCCGGCGATGCGCACCGTGCCGCGCGTGGGCGTGTCCAGCCCCGCGATGATCGACAGCAAGGTGCTCTTGCCGGAGCCCGAGGCGCCGACGATGGCAGCGGTTTCCCGCGCGCCGAGGGTGAAATCGATGTCCTGCAGAATGTCCAGCGTGCCGGTCGAGTCCGTGACGGACTTGAAGACATGCTCGACGGCGACAATGGCATCAGACGGGGGTTGGGACATGGAAAGGCTTTGGTTTTGAATCGACGTGACTTTATCTTGACCACCGCCGCGCTCGGCAGCGCGGGGACATGGACGGCCGCGGCGCAGGCCCAGGCTGTGGCAACCGGCAAGCCGGTGATCCTGGTGCTCGGCGATTCGCTGAGCGCAGAGTACGGCCTCAAGCGCGGCGAAGGCTGGGTACCCTTGCTGGAAAAAAGGCTTGCGCAGCAGAAGATCCCGGCCACGGTGGTCAACGCCAGCATCAGCGGCGACACCAGTTCCGGTGGGCGAGCCCGCTTTGCGTCGCTGCTCGCGCAGCACAAGCCCAGCCACGTGGTGATCGAGCTCGGCGCCAACGACGCCTTGCGCGGCCTGCCGCTGTCGGACACGGAAAGCAACCTGCTGCAAATCGCCAGGGCCGCGCAGGCTGCGGGCGCGAAGGTGCTGATCGTCGGCATCCAGGTGCCGCCGAACTATGGCGGCGACTACACGCGGCGCTTCGAGGCGGTGTTTTCCAAGGTGGCTGGCGCCACCAGGTCCGCGCTCGTTCCCTTCCTGCTCAACGGCGTGGCCGATGCGCCCGATGCGCTCTCGCTGTTCCAGTCCGACCGCATCCATCCGACGGCCGCGGCACAGCCGCAACTGCTCGACAACGTCTGGCCCGAATTGCGCAAGCTGCTGCCCAGGTAATGGAAAAAGCCGCCGCAGGCACAGGCCTGCGGCGGCTTCTTCTCGATCGGTACGCCAGGAGCGGATCAACCGTTCTTGGTGGGCAACTCGGGCACGGTGGGTGGATCGCGTTCGAGCGAGGCCATGTCGGTTTCCGGGTCTCCGGGGGCCAAGCCGTCGCTGCTCGGGCTGAGTTTGCGGTTCGCCTTTTCCCGGAGCTTCTCTTCCTTCTTTTTCTTCTTGGCCAGCTCTTTCTGGCGCTTCTCGTAGCCGTAATTGGGTGTTGCCACTGCTTCTCCTTGGGCGAGGCAGTCAGGGTGACTGCACGTGGCCTACTGTAAGCGATAACGGTGCGGTCTCGAGACGGTACCCCATGACGCTCGCAGGGAGCGCGAAGCGATTTTTTACATCCGCGCCAATGCCTGCTGAAGGTCGGCGCGCAGGTCCTCCACGTCTTCGAGGCCGATGGAAAAACGAACGAGCGTGCCCTTGTAGGGCCAGCGCGCCACGCCGGCGTCGCGCATCAGGCCGATGTCATAAGGCACCACGAGGCTGATCGGGCCGCCCCACGAGTAGCCGAGCCGGAACAGCCGCAGGCTGTCGCAGAAACGATCGACCTGCTCGGTGCTGTAGCGCTCGTCGAATACCACCGAGAACAGGCCCGCCGCGAGGTCGGTGGCGCCGCACAGCGCACGCCAGTGGGTGTGGCCCGGCGAGTCTTCGAGCGCGGGGTGCAGCACCTGCGCAATCTCTTCGCAGCCGTTGAGCCAGCCGGCCAGTTCGCGCGCCGAGCGGTCGTGCGCGGCATAGCGCAGCGCGATGCTGGGCAGCGAACGCAGCAGCGTTTCCACGTCGCCCACGCCGATGCCCCAACCCATGCGCATGTGCGTGAGCTTGAGCGCGCGGTGCAGCCGCTCGTCGCGCGTGATCACGCTGCCCATGAGCACGTCGCCGCCGCCGCTCGGGTACTTGGTGAGCGCGTGCACCGAGATGTCGACGCCCTGCCCGCTGCCGTTGAAATCGAAGGGCGCGAAGGCCAGGCCCGCGCCCCAGGTGTTGTCGAGCGCCGTCATCACGCCGCGCGCGCGGCAGACGTTCACGAGCGCGGGCAGATCGGGAAACTCCATCGTCACCGAGCCCGCTGCTTCCACCCAGACCAGCCGCGTGCGGTCCGACAGCTTGGCCGCGAGGTCGGCCGGGTTCATCGCGTCGTACAGGCGATGGGTGATGCCGAAGTTCGCCAGTTCGCCGGTGGCAAGCGCCTTGTTGGGTCCGTAGGCGTTGTCCGGGATCAGCACCTCGTCGCCGGTCTTGAGGAAAGCGAACGAGACCAGCGAGATGGCCGCCAGCCCGCTGGGCACGAGCAGGCACTCGGTGCCGCCTTCGAGCGTGGCCAGGCGCTCTTCCAGCGTGAAGGTGGTGGGCGTGCCGTGCAGGCCGTAGGTGTAGCCGGCCTTGGTGCGCCAGTCGCGCGCGCGCATGGCGGCCACGTCGGCGAAGAACACCGTCGATGCCTTGAAAACGCCGGGCTGCGGCGCAGCGAAGGTGGCGGGCGGAACGTAGGGGTGGTGGATCAGGGTCGTGGAAGGCTTGCTCATGGGTGGATGCTATCGCGGCCGGCCCGGTGCCTCCGGCACGCGTTCCATCGCACAATGCGCGGATGGGCCAGAGCCCGCTTCATGGAAGAAGCTCGCGATCGTGCAACTGACGCGCCTTGCCCCTTCTCACCTGCGGCCCTTCGTGCGGCTGATGTGGGCCTCGTCGCCCGGGGGCAAGCCTGCCGAGCGCCCGGGTGTGCGCGAGCATGTGCTGCCCACCGGCGGCATGCACCTGGTCTTCCGGCTCTCGGGGCCGCCATTGCGCCTGTTTCGCGACGATGCCGATGCGCAGGGCTTCACGGTGGGCTACGGCCATGGTAGGCGGCACCCGCTCGGCCTTCTTCGTGCGCGATGTGTCCGTTGCGACGCGTTCGGTCGGCGTCATGCTGCAGCCGGGCGCGGCCAGGGCGCTGCTCGGGGCGCCGGAAGATGCGCTGGCCGGGCGCCACACCCCGCTCGAAGCGCTCTGGGGTGCCGATGCGGGCTTCGCGCTCGAACAGCTGCACGGCACCGACTCGCAGGCGCGGCAGCTCGCCATCGTCGCAGCCCTGCTGAGCGCGCGCCTTGCCTCGTCCTCCCTGCGCGGCCTGCACCCCCGCGGTGGCGCAGGCACTGGCCCGGATGTCCAGCGCGAGTGCCAACGACAACGACGGGCAAGCCGGTGCCATCGGCGAACTGGTGAAGCAAAGCGGCTACAGCCACAGGCGCTTCATCGCGCTCTTTCGCGGCATGACCGGCCTGGCACCCAAGCAGTACGCGCGCATGCTGCGCTTCGACCGCGTGATCGGCCAGTTCGCCACCGCCCCGGCCCAACGCTGGGTCGAGCTGGCGCTGCAGGCCGGCTACAGCGACCAGGCGCACTTCAATCGCGACTTCCTGGCCATTGCCGGCATGTCGCCGCAGGCGTACCGGCGGGCGGCGCCGGCGTCCTCGCGGCACGTGCGGATCTGAGCGGCCTGCTACGCCCCCGCAGGTCAAAATTGTTCAAGACCCGATTTGCGGCGAGCGCCAGAATCGCGCCCATCTCAACCCGAAGGGACAACAAACCATGGCGATCCACGAGCTGTTTCCGTACCTCTGCGTCCATGATGCCGGCGCAGCCATCGAGTTCTACTGCAAGGTCTTCGAGGTGAAGGAAATCTTTCGCCTGACCGAACCCAGCGGACGCATCGGCCACGCGGAGCTGGACTTCCACAACGGCGCGATCCTGATGATCTCGGACGAATTCGCCGAGTTCAACATCCACAGTGCGAAGACGCTGGGCGGCACGGCCGTCACGCTGCACCTGCATGTGGACGATGCCGACACGTTGGTGGCGCGCGCAGTCGCTGCAGGCGCCACGCTCGACATGGCACCGCAGGATCAGTTCTACGGGGAACGCTCCGGCGTTTTTCGCGACCCCTTCGGCCATCGCTGGAACGTGGGGCACAGCATCGAGAAGCTGACGCCGGAAGAAATGCAGCGGCGCTACACCGATATGCTCGGCGGCGCCGGCTGAGAGATCAGACCGACCACTTCTCGATCAGCTTCTCGGCGCCGAGCGAGTCGTAGCCTTCGAAGGGCTGGTGGATCCAGGGGTTCGTCGCCAGGTATTCGACCGAGTAGTCAGGCGTGAAGGTCGACAGCGCCTTCGTCCAGATCACCGCGCTGCGCAGTTCGGTGATCGGCTTGTAGTTGTTGCGCAGCATGTCCATCACGGCGTGCAGCGTGTGGCCCGAGTCGGCCAGGTCGTCGACCAGCAGCACCCTGCCAGCGATCTCGCCCTTGGGTGTCGTGATGAAGCGCGCGATGTCGAGATGGCCCTGCACCGTGCCCGCGTCAGCGCGGTACGAGCTGGTCGACATGATGGCAAGCGGCTTGCTGAAGATGCGCGAGAGCACATCGCCAGGGCGCATGCCGCCGCGCGCCAGGCACAGGATGGTGTCGAACTGCCATTCCGACTGGTACACCTTGATCGCGAGCTTCTCGATCAGGTTGTGGTACTCGTCGTAGCTGACGTAGAGATGCTTGCCGTCTTCGGTCAACATGGGTCTTTTTTCCTCTTCAGTCGGCCAAGTAGGGGTGGCGCATCATGATCGTGTGGTCGCGATCCGGGCTGGTCGACACCATGTGGATCGGCACACCGGTGATCTGCTCGATGCGCTGCAGGTAAAGGCGCGCATTGACCGGCAGCTTGTCGTACTGCGTGACTCCCACGGTGCTCTCGGTCCAGCCTTCGAGGGTTTCGTAGATCGGCGTGCAGCGCTCGATCTCGTCCGCGCCCATCGGCAGGATGTCGGTGGTCTCGCCGTCGAGTTCGTAGCCGGTGCACAGCTCGAGCTTCTCGAGGCCGTCGAGCACGTCGAGCTTGGTGATGCACAGGCCCGACAGGCCGTTGACCTGCGCCGAGCGCTTGAGCAGCGCGGCGTCGAACCAGCCGCAACGGCGGCTGCGGCCGGTGGTCACGCCCTTTTCGGCGCCCACGGTGCTCATGTGATAACCGGGGGTGCCGGGCGTGGCCCAGTCGAGTTCGGTGGGGAACGGACCGCCGCCCACGCGCGTGCAGTAGGCCTTGGTGATGCCGAGGATGTAGTGCAGCATGCCCGGGCCCACGCCCGAACCGGCGGCGGCATTGCCGGCCACGCAGTTGCTGGAGGTGACGTACGGATAGGTGCCGTGATCGACGTCGAGCAGCGTGCCCTGGGCGCCTTCGAACAGCAGGTTGGCGCCGTTCCTGTTCGCGTCGTTCAGTTCGCGCGAGACGTCGGCCATCATGGGCTTGAGCAGCTCGGCGTGCCTCATCGCTTCGTTGAAGACTTCGTCGAAATCGATGGCCGGCGCGCTCAGCACCTGCGTCAGCACGTGGTTGTGCAGGTCGAGCAGCACGCGCAGCTTGGTGGCGAAGCGCTCGGGGTGCTTCAGGTCCTGCACGCGCAGTGCGCGGCGTGCGATCTTGTCTTCGTAGGCCGGGCCGATGCCGCGGCCGGTGGTGCCGATCTTCTCGATGCCGCCCTTTTCGCGGTAGGCCTCGCGCGCGATGTCCAGTGCGGCATGGAACGGCAGGATCAGCGGGCAGGCCTCGCTGATGCGCAGGCGCGAACGCACCTCGACGCCAGCCTTCTCCAGCCCTTCGATTTCCTCGAACAGCTTGGCCGCCGACAGCACCACGCCGTTGCCGATGTAGCACTTGACGCCGGGCCGCATGATGCCGCTCGGGATCAGGTGCAACGCGGTTTTCACACCGTTGATGACCAGCGTGTGGCCCGCGTTGTGGCCGCCCTGGAAACGGACCACGCCCTGGGCGCTTTCCGTCAGCCAGTCGACCAGCTTGCCTTTGCCTTCGTCGCCCCATTGGGTACCGACGACGACCACGTTTCTTCCGGTGGTTACGCTCATGCTCGTTCCATTACTTCAAAAATTCAGATCGCTCGGACACTCCACTGGCCTGCTTGCTCGACGAGCTCGCGGTCGCAGTGGAATTCATCGATTTCGCTGCCATGGCCCGGCAGCACGCAGACTACCGTTTCACCGGACTTGCGCAATTGGGCAATCGCCTGACGCAGGCCGGCCGCATCGCTCCAGGGCGCGCGGATGGCGGCGCGCAGCGGGCGGGCCGGCAGCACGCCGACCAGCTCGCGCACGTCGAGGCTGAAGCCGACGGCCGGACGGTTGCGGCCGAACACGGCCCCCACTTCGTCGTAGCGGCCGCCGCGCACCAACGAATCGGCCGCGCCGGGCACGTAGATGCCGAAGCGCATGCCGCTGTAGTACGCATAACCGCGCAGGTCGGCCAGGTCGAAGCTGATCTGGCGGCCGGCCACGCCCTGGAGGCCGGCAGCGAGCTGCTTCAGGTCGGCCAGCGCGGCGCCGACGGCAGGCGTGCCCTTCAAGGCCTTGGTGGCCTCGTCGAGCACCGACGCGTCGCCGTACAGCTGGACCAGGGCGCGCAGCCCTTCGCGCGAGGCGGCAGGGAAGTCCTTGGTGAGTGAAGCGAGCTCGCTCTCGTCCTTGGCGGCCAGCGCAGCGTGCACCCGGGCCAGCGTGGCGGCATCGACCGGTACGCCGGCGAACAGCGCGCGCACGATGCGGGCATCGGCCAGGTCGACGATCACGCCTTCGCGCAGGCCGGCGGCGTCGAGGCAGTCGAGCGCCAGCAGCAGGGTTTCGGTGTCGGCCTCGAGCCCGGCATGGCCGTAGATCTCGGCGCCGAACTGCAGCGGCTCACGGGTGGCGTGCGGGCGGTCGGGCCGGGTATGGAGCACCGGGCCGCAGTAGCACAGGCGGGCCACGCCGTCGCGGTTCAGCAGATGGGCATCGATGCGCGCCACCTGAGGGGTGGTGTCGGCGCGAAGGCCCATGCTGCGGCCGGAGAGCTGGTCCACGAGCTTGAAGGTTTGGAGGTCGAGCGCCTCGCCGGTGCCCGAGAGCAGCGATTCGAGGTGTTCGAGCAGCGGCGGCATCACCAGCTCGTAGCCATAGCCACGGGCGGTATCGAGCAGCTGGCGTCGAAGTTCTTCGATGTGGCGCGCCTCTGAGGGCAGCACATCGGCAATGTGATCCGGGAGGACCCAGGCGGACATGGGGATCGAGGGCGTGGTTAAACCGGAATTCTACCGGGACCGCGCTACCCCAAGATCCAGAGCAGTAGCAAACCCAGCAGGATGCTGCAAAGTCCGAAGAAACGAAGCTGGCCGTCACGCAGCTGCATGAGCTGGCCGAAGCCGCGCCGCCACCCTCCCGGTGAGACGAAAGGCAGGATGCCTTCGATCACCAGGACGAGCGCCAGCGCGCTCCAGAAAGTGTCGGCGCTCACGGCTCCTGGGGACGGCTGCGAATCAACGACGGGAAGCGTTGGTGTTCGAACCCGAACCTTGCATGGCGCGGAAGAAGTCCGAGGATGGATCGAGCACCATCACGTCGCTCTTCTTGTTGAAGCTCTGTTTGTAGGCTTCGAGGCTTCGGTAGAACTGAGCGAACTGCGGGTCGCGGCCAAAGGCCTCGCTGTACGTGGAAGCGGCCTGGGCATCACCCTCGCCCTTGATCTTCTGCGCGTCGCGGTAGGCGTTCGCCACGATCACTTCGCGCTGGCGGTCAGCGTCGGCGCGGATCTTCTCGCCTTCGGCCGTGCCGGTCGAACGCAGCTCGTTGGCCACGCGCTTGCGCTCGGCTTCCATGCGGCGGTAGACCGATTCGGTGATGGCTTCCACATAGTCGACACGCGTGATGCGCACGTCGACCACGTCCACGCCCCAGGGCTTGGCACCCTTCACCACCGACAGCACTTCGCGCTGCACGTCGGCCATCAGGGCCTCGCGGCGCACCGAGATCAGGTCGCGCACGGTGCGCTTGTTGATGTTTTCCTGGAACGCATTTCGCACCACGCGGTTGAGCTGCATGGCGCCGGCGTTCTCGTCGAGGCCGACATTGCGGATGTAGGCTTGCGGGTCGCTGATGCGCCAACGCACATACCAGTCGATCACCACACGCTGCTTCTCGGCGGTGAGCATCGGCTCGGTGTCCACGCTCGACAGCGTCAGCAGGCGCTTGTCGATGTACGACACGTTCTGGAACGGCGGCGGCAGCTTGAAGTTGAGGCCGGGCTCCGTGATGACCTGCTTGATCTGGCCAAGCGCATAGACCACGCCGAACTGCCGCTGGTCGACCACGAAAAGGGTCGAGCTTGCCAACACCAGCAGCACGAGGATCGAGGTGGCGATGAATCCGATTCTGTTCATATTCTTTCGGGCCTTTTTCAACGCACGTCGCGGTCACGCGAGCGGCCATCGCGGGCACGCACGTCGTTCGTCGCAGGGGCCACCGGGATCACCGAGGACTGGGCCGGTGCAGTGCCGGCAACGCTCGGGCTGGCCGCGTCGACCGGCGTGGCCGCCGCATTGTTGCCGCTCAGCTGCATGAGCTTGTCGAGCGGCAGGTACAGCAGGTTGGAGCCCTGCTTGCTGTCGACCAGCACCTTCGTCGTGCTGGCGTAGATCTGCTGCATGGCGTCGGTGTACATGCGGTCGCGCGTCACCTGCGGGGCCTTCTGGTATTCGGCCAGCACCGCACTGAAGCGGCCGGCATCACCCTGGGCCTGCGCCACGATCCGCGCCTTGTAGGCCTCGGATTCTTCCTTCAGGCGCGAAGCCGTGCCGGTGGCGAGCGGCACCACGTTGTTGGCATAGGCCTGCGCATCGTTCTTGGTGCGCTCGCGCTCCTGGCCAGCCTTGAGCACGTCGTCGAACGCGGCCTGCACCTGCTCGGGCGGACGCACACCGCCCTGCTGCAGGTTGATGCCGACGACTTCGACGCCGATCTTGTAGCGGTCGAGAATGGTCTGCATCAGCGCGCGCACGCGCGGTGCGATCTGATCGCGCTCTTCGGCCAGCGCGGCGTCCATCTTCATCTTGCCGACCACCTCGCGCACCGAGGTCTCGGCCACCTGCACGACGGTGTCGGCGGGCGACTTGCTTTCGTAGAGCCAGGCACGCGGATCGCTCAGGCGGTACTGCACGGCGAACTTGATCTCGACGATGTTCTCGTCTTCGGTCAGCATGGCCGACTCGCGCAGCCCGGTGGAGCGCACGATGGCGTCGCGGCCGACGTCGGCGGAACGGATCTGCGTGGTCACCACCACCTCGTGGCGCTGGATCGGGTACGGCAGGCGCCAGTTGAAGCCGGCGCCCACGGTGCTCTTGTAGCGGCCGAACTGTGTGATGACGGCCTGCTGGCCCTCGTTCACGATGAAGAAGCCGGTGCCGAGCCAGATCAGGACCACCACTGCCGCCACGAGACCGAGGCCGAATCCTGCATTCTTCATGTCGGGCCTGTAGCCGTTGCCGCCACCATTGCCGCCGTTGGGGCGGTTGCTGCCGCCCTTGCCACCGAAGAAGCCACCGAGCTTGCGATTGAGGTCGCGCCAGAGTTCATCGAGGTCGGGAGGACCTTGATTGGGACCCTGTCCCCGAGGGCGGTTGTCGTTGTTGCCGTTGTTGCCGCCATTGCTCGAAGGCGGTGGGGTCGGTGCGCCCGGGGGATTGGCGTCGGGGGGGCGGCTGCCGTTGGAAGACGGCTCGTCGCCGCGACCCCATCGGCCGTCGTTCAGGTTGAACATGCCCAGAAACCCTCTCCGCGCTGGCTTTGAATTCATTCGCTTCGTTCTCTTGTCAGTGGCGGGATTGTGCCCAATCAATCGGTTGCATCGTGCAATTCAGCGTCTGCCTCAGGGGTCATCGTATCGGCTACGGAACCCGACTGCCGGGCGAGTTCGGCGCGCAGCAACGGCACGCCCTCACCGCTCTTGGCGCTGAGGAAGATGCGGGGGACCTGCGCGCCGTCGATTTCCATCTCGTCCTGCAGATGCAGCGGATGCTGCGCGCTTTCAAGAGCGTCGAGCTTGTTGAACACCAACAGCTGCGGCACGGTGTCGGCACCGATCTCGCGCAGCACCGCCTGCACCTCGGCCATCTGCTCGGGGTAGTGGGGGTTGGAGGCATCGACCACATGCAGAAGCAGGTCGGCATCGACCGCCTCCTGCAGCGTGGCTTTGAAGGCATCGACCAGCCCGTGCGGCAGGTCGCGGATGAAACCCACGGTGTCGGAGATCGACACCTGCCGCCGGGCATCGCCCAGGTAGAGATTGCGCGTGGTGGTGTCGAGCGTGGCGAACAACTGGTCGGCAGCATAGGCGCGGGCCTTGACCAGCGCATTGAACAGCGACGACTTGCCCGCGTTGGTGTAGCCCACCAGCGAGATGTTGAAGGTGTCGCGGCGCTCGCGCTGCCGGCGCTGGGTGCCGCGCTGCTTCTGCACCTTGGCGAGACGCTCGCGCGTGCGCTTGATCGACTCGCCGATCATCCGGCGATCGAGCTCGATCTGCTTTTCACCCGGGCCGCCGCGCACGCCTGCACCGCCGGTCTGGCGCTCCAGGTGGGACCATCGGCGGACCAGCCGCGTGCTGAGGTACTGCAGGCGAGCCAGCTCGACCTGCAGCTTGCCCTCGTGCGAACGCGCGCGCTGGGCGAAGATCTCGAGGATGAGAAAGGTTCGGTCGTAGACCGCGATGTCGAGCTGGCGCTCGAGGTTGCGCTGCTGCGCGGGGCTCAGGGCCTGGTCGAAGATGACCTCGCTCGCCCTGTACAGGGCAGCCAGCTCCTTGATTTCTTCGGCCTTGCCGCTGCCAACGAACAGGGCCGCGTCGGGTGCCTTGCGCTTGCACGCAAGGCGGGCGACGGGCGTCAGGCCCGCGGTCTGCGCGAGCAGGCCGAGTTCCTCGAGTTCGCTGTCGAAATGGGGCAGCCCGAAATCGACGCCGACGAGAACGGCGGCGCCTTCCTGGCGGGGGATCAGTTCAGACAAGCGGGATCAGAAATTGGGAAAAAGCGCGGCAGCAGGGGCCGCCGCGCTCCGCGCGATCAGGCTGCGGCGTCTTCGTTCTCGGTAGCCGAGAAGTTGACGGCACGACCCGGCACGATGGTGGAAATGGCGTGCTTGTAGACCATTTGCGTCACCGTATTGCGAAGCAACACGACGTACTGGTCAAAAGACTCGATCTGGCCCTGCAGCTTGATGCCATTCACCAAATAAATGGAAACCGGCACGTGCTCACGACGCAGGGTGTTCAGAAACGGGTCTTGCAGAAGTTGCCCTTTATTGCTCACGATATTCTCCGTGTTCAAGAGTAGTTGTTGGAGAGATGACCTTAACACAGGGTTTCTGCGCCGCAGCAATCGGGGTCAAAAGCCTTGAGAAAATAACGGCTCTCAAAAGACGGAACTTCCACTCGGCTCGCGGTTCATCGGCCGCCATCGGCGGCCAAGCCCCTCAGTCGTCCTTGTCGGCAAATGGATTGTGCGAGCTCTTGAACTCGATGCGCAAGGGGGTACCCACAAGGTCGAACTCCTTGCGGAAGCGTCCTTCGAGGAAGCGCTTGTAGGCGTCGGTCACGTGCTCCAGCGAATTGCCGTGGATCACGATCACCGGCGGGTTCATGCCCCCCTGGTGCGCATAGCGCAGCTTGGGCCGGTACATGCCCCCGCGCTTGGGCGCCTGGAACTGCACCGCCTCCAGCAGCAGGCGGGTCAGCACCGGCGTCGACATCTTGCGCGTGGCCGACTTGTGGGCCTGCGCGATCGCCTGCCACACCGGGCCCAGGCCCTGGCGCTTGATGGCCGAGATGAAATGCAGCGCCGCGAACTTCAGGAACGGCAGCCTGGTCTCGATCTGCCGCTGGATCTGCTCGCGCTGGTAGCTGTCGACGGCGTCCCACTTGTTGATCGCGATCACCACCGCACGGCCGCTTTCGAGGATGTAGCCGGCGATGTGCGCGTCCTGGTCGGTCACGCCCTGCGTGGCGTCGAGCAGCAGCAGCACCACGTTGGCCGATTCGATGGCCTGCAGCGTCTTGACCACCGAGAACTTCTCGATCGCCTCGAACACCCTGCCCTTGCGGCGCAGGCCGGCCGTGTCGATCAGTTCGAAGCGTTGGCCGTTGCGCTCGAAGGGCACGGAGATCGCATCGCGCGTGGTGCCCGGCATGTCGAAGGCCACGAGGCGCTCTTCGCCGAGCCAGGTGTTGATCAGCGTGGACTTGCCCACGTTGGGCCGTCCGGCCACGGCCAGCTTGATCGGCTTGTTGACCTCGTCCTCGTCCGCCTCGTCGTCGGGATCGGGCAGGTTCAGCGGTTCCAGGGCGAGTTCGACGAGGTCGCGCATGCCCTGCCCGTGCGCAGCAGATACGCCATGCACGTCGCCGAAGCCGAGTTCGTAGAAGTCGACCAGCTTGGTGCCGTCGTGCATGCCCTCGGCCTTGTTGGCCGCCAGCACGCAAGGCTTGCCGAGGCGGCGCAGTTCGTTGGCGATGTCGTGGTCTTGCGCCGACAGGCCCTCGCGGGCGTCGACGACGAAGATCACCACGTCGGCCTCGGCCACGGCCTGCCGCGTCTGCTTGGCCATTTCCTTGTAGATGCCGCTGCCCGCGTCGGGTTCGAAGCCACCGGTGTCGATGACGATGAACTCGTGCTTGCCCAGGCGGCCATTGCCGTAGTGGCGGTCGCGCGTGAGGCCGGCGAAGTCGGCGACGATGGCGTCGCGCGTCTGGGTCAGGCGGTTGAAGAGGGTCGACTTGCCAACGTTGGGCCGCCCGACCAGGGCCACGACCGGCTTCATGGCCGGCCTTTCGATGGCGCGGTTTTCATGGTCGGGCCTTGGAAAGAGAAAAGGAAAAGGAAAGAGTTATTCAGGGCGATAACCAAACACGCCACCCTTGGCAGTCACGACCACGACCGTGTTGCCGGCCAGCACCGGCGTGACGGTGATGGCCGAGCCATCGGGCGTGACACGATTGAGCAACGCGCCATCTTCACGCGACACGAAGTGCAGCGTGCCGGTGTCTTCGCCGATGATCAGCGAGCGGCCCACGGCCAGCGGCGCGGTGAGGTTGCGGTTCTTCAAGCGGCTCATCTGCCAGGCGCGCTCGCCGTCGGCACGGCGCCACGCGACGACGCTGCCGTCGGACTCGGTACCGAAGACAAAACCGCTGTCGCCGCTGACGCCGTCGGCGCCCGAGGCGGGCTTGCTCCAGACCAGCGAGCCGCGCACGGTCTCGACGCAGCCGACGCTGGCGTAGTACGCGCGGGCGCAGATGGTGTCGCCGAAGCGGCTCACGCTGCCGGTCAGATCGACCAGGCGCTCCACGTCGTTGGTGCCGCGCGGTGCCGCAATAGGCGATTCCCAGCGCGAAGTGCCATTGGCGGGGTTGATGCCCACCAGTCGGCCGCCGATGCCTGCCACCAGTGTGTCGCCCACGGCGATCAGCACGCCCGACTTGCGCAGCACGAGGTTTTCACCCGTGCGCTGCTGGATCCAGAGGCGGCGGCCGCTCTGCCCGTCCCAGGCGCTGATGCTGCGGTCGGCGGTCTGCACGAACACGCGGCGTCCCGCCACGAGCGGTGCTGTGAAGGCCTGGGCCGAGAGCTTCTGCTTCCACAGGACCTTGCCGTTCTCGATGGCGACCAGTTCGTTGCCGGTGGTCACGACTGCGGCCATCGACCCGTCGCTGCCTACACCGGCTGCCAGCGGTGCGCCGGCGCTCGCGCGCCAGGTTTCACGGCCGGCGCGAGCGTCGATGGCAACCACCGTGCCATCGCTGCCGGCCACGGTAACGGTGTCGCCGCTGATGTCGGTGGTAAGAGGGAACTTGACCTCGGGGATGCGCACCGTCCAGGCCTGGCGCACGCCCATCAGGGCCGGATTGGCGGGAAGTTCTGCCGGCTTCGGCTTGCTGCTGCCCGAACAGGCGGCGAGGAGCGCCACCAAAACAAGAGCTGATCCCGCGCGCAGGGCGGTCGATTCAGGCATGAAACGCTTGAAATTCATATGCGGTCAGGGAGTTTTGGGGACTGCGGGTGTGACGGTGGCGACTGGCGCCAGGCTCTTCGGGTCGACACCAACCGCGTTGAGCTTGATTTCGACCAGGCGGCGGTAGTCGGAGGTGGCACCAAGGCCGGTCCAGGCCTTGCGGTATTCGGCCTGCGCCTCGGCGCGCTTGCCCTGGGCCAGGTAGATATCGCCCTTGCGGTCGGCCACCAGCGGTTCGAATTCCTTGGGTACGCTGCTGTCGAGCTGCTTGATCGCATCGTCGTAGGACTTGCTGTCGAGCAGTTCGGCCGCCAGCCGCAGCCTGGCAATAGCCTTGTAGCCCGGATCGACGGCGTTCTGCGCAACCCATTCGAGTTCCGCGCGCGAGCCCGCGGCATTGCCCTTTTCGTACAGCGTCTTGGCGACCAGCAGGCCGGCCTGCTGCGCGTAGGTAGTGCCCGAGAAGCGCTTCTTCATGTCGTCGAGCACGAGCGCGATGCGCGCCGGATCGCCGGCCTGCGCGGTCTTCTCGATTTCGTCGTAGAGCGACGAGGCTTGCGCCGCCTTGTTGCGTCCATACCATTGCCAGCCGTTCCAGGCCACGAAGGCGCCAGCGACGAGCAGCACGGCCCATGTGATCAGGGTGCCGTAGGTGTTCCAGAAATGCTTGAGCTGGTCGAGCTGTTCCTGTTCTTCGAGGTCGAGATGGGTTGCCATGCGCTGTCAGGTGTTGGGAGCCGGCGATTGTAGGGTGGCGGCCCAGGCGGCCACTTCGGCAAGCGGCCGGGAGGTCTGCGCACCGCTTCCGTCGCGCAGCGCCTTGAGAGTCACTTCGCCGCGTGCAAGTTCATCGGCGCCGAAGATCAGGGCGTAGGTGGCGCCGCTGTTGTCGGCCCGCTTGAACTGCGACTTGAAGCTGCCGAGGCCATCCGCCGTGGCGGCGTGCATCTGCACACGCACGCCGGCGTCACGCAACTGCTGCAGCGTACGCAGCGCCACCGGCATGGCAGAGGCATCGGGCACGACGGCATAGACATCGGGGGCCCGTACCGGGATCTGAGTGCCCTGCTCCTTCATGAGGTCGAGCACGCGCTCCACGCCGATTGCCCATCCCACTGCAGGCGCCGGCTTGCCGCCGAGTTGCTCGAACAGGCCGTCATAGCGGCCGCCGGCACACACCGTGCCCTGCGAGCCGAGCCGGTCAGTCACGAACTCGAACACGCTGAGGTTGTAGTAATCGAGGCCGCGCACGAGGCGCGGGTTGATGGTGTAGGCGACGCCGTTGGCGTCGAGGATGGCCTTCAACCCCTCGAAGTGCGCCAGCGATTCGGCACCGAGGAAGTCCATCAGTCTCGGCGCCGACTCGACCACATCCTTCATCGCCGGATTCTTGGTGTCGAGGATGCGCAGCGGGTTGCTGTGCAGGCGGCGCTTGCCGTCCTCGTCGAGCTTGTCGGCATGCGCCTCGAAATGCGCGATGAGCTGAGCACGGTGCTGCGCCCGCTCTGCCGGCTGGCCAAGGCTGTTGAGCTCCAGCCGCACGTCGGTCAGGCCGATCGCCTTCCAGAGCGCACTCGCGAGCAGGATCAATTCAGCGTCGATGTCGGGACCGGCAAAACCCAGTGCCTCGACGTCGATCTGGTGGAACTGCCGGAAGCGCCCGCGCTGCGGCTTCTCGCGCCGGAACATCGGCCCGATGGCCCACAGGCGCTTGCCGCCGTCATAGAGCATGTTGTGCTCGATCGCGGCCCGCACAATGCCGGCGGTGTTCTCGGGCCGCAGCGTCAGGTGGTCGTTGTCGCCGTACTTGTCCGAGCGGTCGTGAAAGGAGTACATCTCCTTCTCGACGATGTCCGTCACCTCGCCGATGCCGCGCACGAACAGCGCCGTGTGCTCGAGGATCGGCGTGCGGACGTTGCGGTACGCATAGCGCCCCATCAGATCGCGCACGGTGGCCTCGAGCCATTCCCAGCGCGCCGATTCGGGCGGCAATATGTCGTTCATGCCTTTGACGGCATTCAATTTTTCAGCCATGAGTCTGCGGAGGTGTCAGGCCAGGGCAGCGTGCTCGCCGCCGAAGCGCTTTTCGATGTAGGTTTCGACGAGTTGGTGAAACTCGTTGGCGATATTGTCGCCGCGCAGCGTGAGGGCCTTTTCGCCGTCGATGAAGACTGGCGCGGCAGGCGCCTCGCCGGTGCCAGGCAGGCTGATGCCGATGTCGGCGTGCTTGCTCTCGCCGGGGCCGTTGACGATGCAGCCCATGACGGCCACCTTCAGCGTCTCGACGCCCGGATATTTCTTGCGCCAGACCGGCATCTGCAGGCGCAGGTAGTCGTCGATCTGCTTGGCCAGTTCCTGGAACGTGGTGCTGGTGGTGCGGCCGCAGCCCGGGCAGGCTGTGACGCTCGGCACGAACACGCGCAGGCCCAGGGCTTGCAGGATCTCGTTGGCAATCAGCACCTCTTGCGTGCGCGACTCGCCCGGCTGCGGCGTGAGCGACACGCGAATCGTGTCGCCAATGCCCTCCTGCAGCAGGATCGACAACGCCGTGGCCGAGGCCACCGTGCCCTTGGTGCCCATGCCGGCCTCGGTGAGGCCCAGGTGCAGCGGATAGTCGCAGCGCCTGGCCAGTTCGCGGTAGACCGAGATCAGGTCCTGCACGCCGCTCACCTTGCACGACAGGATGACCTGGTTGCCGCTCATGCCCATCGACTCGGCCAGCCTGGCGGACTCGACGGCCGAAGTGATCAGCGCCTCGTACATCACCTGCCTGGCATCCCAGGGCTCGGCGCGCTGGCTGTTGGTGTCCATCAGGCTGGCGAGCAGTTCCTGGTCGAGGCTGCCCCAGTTGACGCCGATGCGCACAGGCTTGTTCCAGCGCATGGCCGCGTCGATCATCTGGCCGAACTGCCTGTCCTTCTTGTCGCCCTTGCCCACGTTGCCGGGGTTGATGCGGTACTTGCTCAGCGCCTCGGCGCAGGCCGGATAGTCGGTCAGCAGGCGGTGGCCGTTGTAGTGGAAGTCGCCGATCAGCGGCACGTCGATGCCCATGCGGTCGAGCTGCTCGCGGATGTAGGGCACCTGCGCGGCGGCCTCGGGCGTATTGACCGTGATGCGGACCATTTCGGAGCCGGCAATGGCCAGTTCCTTCACCTGGATCGCGGTGCCAATGGCATCGACGGTGTCGGTGTTGGTCATGGACTGCACGCGCACCGGAGCGTCGCCGCCCACCGTGACCACGCGCGGCCCCCAGACCACGCTGGCCTGGCGCGAGCGGCGCGCTTTTGGCGCGGCCGACTCGATGGGAAGCGGGAGGCATTCGCCGGTCATGGTTTCACCTCGAAGCGTGCCACGCCACCACCCTTGGTGACGGGCTTCAGGTCGTATGGCTGGCCACGCACCTGCACGTCGACGCTCGACGCGCGCCCGACCACGACGGACAGCGGCAGCGTGCCCGACAAACCCACCGTTTCGCCAGCCTTCAGGCTGCGGCGCAGCAGCTGCTTGCCCCCGGCTTCGGTCACGGTGACCCAGCACTCTTCCCGTGCCACGAAGACAAGCTGCTGGGCGTTGGCGGCAGCCGTGGCGGGCGCGGCAGGGGCGGCGGGCGCCGCAGCGGCCGGTGCCGCGGCGGCAGCAGGCGCGCCAGGGTTGGCGCCCGCGGGAGCCTCGCCCACCGGACCGCTCGGCGCCACGGCCTGCACGGGCACGTTTTCCGCGACAGCGCCGGTCCCGCTGGACGACACCGGTCCGCCGGCAGGCGCCGAACCCTCACTGGATTCGCCTCGGGCCGTCAGCCGCGACACGGAAGCCCCGATCTGGTCGAACACCGACTGCGGCAACCAGAACAGCGCACCCGCGGCCACCAGCAGGAGCCCCACCGCGATCAGCAGCGCACGCGAAGGCAGCCCACTGGAACGGCCGTTGTTGTTCCAGCGAGGCGTGTTGGAGGCGATGTTCCCTCGCAGCGTGCGATCTGCCTCGGCCAGCGACACCTTTTGCGTGCTGGGCAGCTTCGCGAGCACGGGCGCGGGATCGATGCGCAACGCGCGGCAGACGCTGCTCGCCAGGGCGCGAGCGAAGACCGGATCGGGCAGCGAGGCGATATCGTCCGCTTCAAGCGCCATGAGCTTCTGCGGCGGCACCTTCAGCGCGGCAGCCACCATCTCGATGTGCAGGCCGTGGGCCTCGCGCGCCTCGCGCAGCAGGTCGCCGGCTGTCTTGTGCGTGATGTCGCCTTCTTCCAGCGGCTGTGCTGCGAAAGTGCCGAACTCCGAAACCCGATCAGTCATTGAAATTCCCGCGCTCGTACGCTGTTGCCTCCCGCGACTGGGGGAAGCGTCGTTGCAGTTGACCTCCCAACTGCGCGACTGCCTCGCGGTTGTTCAGCTTTCGTTCGACCCTGATGCCGAGCCAGAGCGTCTCGGCGCTGGCCGAGGGGCTGTTGTTGACGCGGCGAATGTAGAACTGCGCGCGCGACCATTCTTCGCGCTGCGCCAGCAATGAAGCCAGATTGAAGCCGACCACCGGATTGCCGGCGTCGATCTCGTAGGCCTGCATGAGGCTGCGCTCCGCCTGGACCCGCTGGCCGGCCTTGAGTTCGCACACGCCCTGCGTCATGAGCGTCTTGGCGCGGTCCGCATAGCTCGGCACGGCCAGGGCTTCGGTGAACTGCACAGCCGCATCGCCGTAGCGGTTCTGCTGGCACAGCAGCCAGCCGTAGTTGTGTCGCGCGTTGGGGTCGCGCGGATTGATGGCGATGGCGCGGCGGAAGCTGTCTTCGGCCAGCGCGGCGTCGTCGAGCCGCATGTAGACCAGGCCGCGCAGGTTGTAGGCGTCGGCGTTGTTGGGATCGGCGGCCAGCGCCTGCTTGATCTCGTCGAGCGCGACGGTGGTCTGGCCATGCTCGAAATAGCCGGAGGCCAGTTCCATGCGCAGGCGCGCACGGCGCTGCCGGCTGGTTTCGTCGGACTCGGTGACGATCTCGGCGCCCTTGCCCGAGCTGGTGTCGGCCAGGCTGGTGGTGGTGGTGCGCGTGTTCACGCAGCCCCCAAGCAGCAACGCCATGGCAACGCCCGCGAAACCCACAGTCAGCATCCGCTGCACGCTCGCGGTCGTCATCGGAATGGCCATGCTCATCGGTTCAGTGCTCCTGGGGGGTGGTCTTGCGGACCGGATGCAAAACAATGGGGCGCTCCGCCGCGCGGCGCTGCGCCATGCGCTCGGCCGCACGGGTGCGGTCCTTGACGTCGCCAGCGAGCTGGCCGCAGGCGGCGTCGATGTCGTCGCCGCGCGTCTTGCGCACGGTGGTCACGAGGCCGGCTTCGCTCAGCGTCCTGGCGAATGCCAGTACGCGTGGCTGCGGTGAGCGCAGCAGGCCCGACGCCGGAAAGGGGTTGAACGGGATCAGGTTGAACTTGCACGAGATGCCGTGCGTACGCACCAGCTCGATGAGCTGCCGCGCATGCTCGGGCTGATCATTCACTCCGTCGAGCATGCAGTACTCGAAGGTGATGAAGTCGCGCGGTGCATGCGCCAGGTAGCGCTTGCAGGCCTCGATCAGTTCGGCGATCGGGTACTTGCGGTTGAGCGGCACGAGGTCGTCGCGCAGCGCATCGTTGGGCGCATGCAGCGAGACGGCCATGGCCACCGGGCAATCGGCGCCGAGGCGGTCGATCATGGGCACCACGCCGGAGGTCGACACCGTCACGCGACGGCGCGACAGCCCGTAGGCGTTGTCGTCGAGCATGGTGCGCAGCGCGGGCACGAGCGCCGAGTAGTTCTGCAGCGGCTCGCCCATGCCCATCATCACCACGTTGGAGATGACGCGTTCGTCGCGCTTCAGGTGCTTGCGCAGGAAGTGTTCGGCAAACCAGAGCTGGGCGACGATTTCGCCCGTGCTCAGGTTGCGGCTGAAGCCCTGATGCCCTGTCGAGCAAAAGCGGCATCCGACCGCACAGCCGGCTTGGGACGACACGCACAGGGTGCCGCGGTCGTCCTCTGGAATGAATACGGCTTCGACGGCATTGCCGTCACCGACGTCGAACAGCCACTTGATCGTACCGTCCTTGGATTCGTGCTGCGTGATGACCTGCAAGGCCTCCACGCGCGCCGTGGTCGCGAGCTTCTCGCGCAGCGACTTCGCCAGATCGGTCATCTGGGCGAAGTCGCTGGCGCCACGCTGGTGGATCCAGCGGAACAGCTGCGTGGCGCGGAATTTCTTCTCGCCGAGTTTTTCGCAGAACGCAGCCAACCCCTCGAGATCGAATTCGAGCAGATTGGCCGTGGTCATGGAATCGATCGGCAGACAGCTTCAGCGCGCGTAGACGTTGAGGCCGGCGAAGAAGAAAGCGACTTCGTTCGCTGCGGTTTCGGCAGCGTCCGAACCGTGCACGGCGTTGGCATCGATGCTGTCGGCGAAATCGGCGCGGATGGTACCGGCAGCGGCCTTCTTCGGGTCGGTGGCGCCCATCAGGTCGCGGTTCTTGGCGATGGCGTTGTCGCCTTCGAGCACTTGCACGAACACGGGGCCCGAGATCATGAACTCGACCAGGTCCTTGAAGAAGGGACGCTCCTTGTGCACGGCGTAGAACTGTTCGGCTTCGTTGCGCGACAGGTGCACCAGCTTGGCGGCGACGACCTTGAGGCCGGCAGCTTCAAAACGGGAAACGATCTTGCCGATGACGTTCTTGGCAACTGCATCGGGCTTGATGATGGAAAGGGTACGTTCGATAGCCATTGAAATGCTTCCTGGAGCTTTGATTTTGAAGTGTTTTGTCACAACTGCGACGCGCTTGTTGCATCACATGTCGACAAAGCCTCTGATTTTAACCGGCGCAGCCTTTCGGATTGGTGAAAACCCCGCGAAAGGCCGCGTACCGACGGCTGGCTTTCAGCGCCCGCGGCGGCGGCCGCCACCTTGGCCGCCCTGGCCGCCGAAGCCGCCACCGCCGCCGCCACCACGACGCGGGCCTGCGCGCTGCTCCTTGCGCTGGCGCGAGAAGCTGTCGGCGCCGATGTAGCCCAGCGAGGTCTTCATTGGATCGGGCTGGTTGGCGCCGCTGGGTTGACGGTCGTCGCCCTGCTGGCGATTGCCGCCACCCTGGCGGTTGCCGCTGTTGCCGCGGCGTCCCTGCCCCTGGGGCGGACCGCCGTTGCCACCGCCACGATTGGGACGGCCACCCCGGTCACCGCGCGGCGGACGACCATCGCCCAGCGGATTCGGGATCGGCGCTTCCCGGCTGCCTTCGTCGCGAGCATCGCGCATGTCGCGCGGCTGCTGGCCGCCACCACCATTGCGATTGCCGCGGCGCTTCTTGTTGCGCCCGCTTCGGCCATTGCCGCCACCACCCTCTTGCCCCGGGCCACGCTGCTGCGGGCCGGGCCGGGCAACCGCGCCGCCGGAAGCCTGGAACAGCGCGCGAATATCACGCTCGTCGAGTTCCATCCAGGCGCCGCGCTTCAGGCCGCGCGGCAGCACCATGGCGCCGTAGCGGATGCGAATCAGCCGGCTGACCGCGTGGCCCACCGACTCGAACAGGCGGCGCACCTCGCGATTGCGGCCTTCGGAAATGGTCACGCGATACCAGCAGTTCGAGCCTTCGCCGCCGCCGTCCTCGATGGTGCCGAATTGCGCCATGCCATCGTCGAGGCGCACCCCGTCGAGCAGCTTCTGCTTTTCTTCGCTGGTGAGCGCGCCCAGCACACGGACCGCGTACTCGCGCTCCAGGCCGAAGCGCGGGTGCATCAATTGATTGGCCAGGTCGCCGGAGCTGCTGAACAGCAGCAGCCCTTCGGTGTTCAGGTCGAGGCGCCCGACCGACTGCCACTTGCCCTGCTGCAGGCGCGGCAGCTTGCGGAACACGGTCGGGCGGTTCTGCGGATCGTCGTGCGTGACCACCTCGCCCACGGGCTTGTGGTACGCGATCACGCGCGGCGGCGGAGGCGCGATGCGGTAGCGGATCGGCTTGCCGTTGATCTTGACCTGATCGCCGTACTGGATGCGCTGGCCGATGTGGGCCGGCTCGTTGTTGACGGAAATGCGGCCCTGAAGAATCAGCTGCTCCATTTCGAGCCGCGAGCCCAGGCCGGCCTGCGCCAACACCTTGTGCAGCTTGGGCGAATCCGCCTCGGGCAGAAGCACGCGCTTGAGCGGCGGGACTTCGGGGCTTTCTTCGTCGGCGTCGAACTGGCCGGAGATGACGTCCGAGAAACGGATCGGCTCGGGCGGCGGCGCGTTGCGCTGTTCGCGCTCTGCGGCGCGGCGGGCGCGGTCGAGGTCGTCTTCTTCTTCGTCGGGCTCTTCTTCGTCTTCGTCCCGCTCTTCTTCGCCGTCATCGCTGCTGTTGCGATCGGCTTCGACCGGTGCGGGATTGCGGGCCTCTTCAGCGGCGACGGCGACAACCGGAGCTTCCTCGGCGGCAACGACCGCCGGCGCGATCGCCTCGGGGGGCTGTGCAACAGGCAAAGCCACCGCTTCATCCGCCATGGACGGCTCGACCGGCTTCTTCTTGCGGGGCGCTCTCGGTTTCTTGGGCGCCTCGGCCTCCACCGGTGCAGCGATTTCCTGCGCAGCTGCCTCCGGCGCTACCGATTCAATAGCATCACCTGCGGCCTTCCTGGACGGGGCCGCCCTTTTCTTCTTTTTGACTTCGGGCTCGGCCGGCAGCATCGCCGCGTCTTCGGTGTCGGTTGTGCTCATGAGGTTTTTCCGGGAGAGGGAGCGTGGGGGTCGACCTCGTCCTGGGACGGGGCATCGGGTTCTGGCGACGGTGCCTGAGCGGACTCGGGCTCGGGTATGGATTCGGGTTCCGGCGCGAGCTCGGGTTCGGGCTCGATGGGAGATTCGGTGCCTGCGGCGTTCTCGGCAAACTGCGCCTCGGCGGCTTCGGCGGCGGAAGACTCCAGCTCTGCCATCCCCGATGCATCCGCATCGCCCTCTGCCAGCGCTTCGATCTCGGGCGCGGCATCGATGGGCAACCCCTGCTGCTCGCCGGACGCCTGCTCGAGGGCATCGACCAGCGCTGCCTGCTGCGCGGGCGTTTCGATCAGTGGCAACTGGTCTAACGAGGCCAGGCCCAGGTCGTCGAGGAACTGGCGCGTGGTTGCATACAGCGCCGGACGGCCGACCGTTTCGCGATGGCCGATGACCTCGACCCAGCCGCGGTCTTCCAGCTGCTTGAGGATCAGCGAGTTGATCGTCACGCCACGAATGTCTTCCATGTCGCCGCGCGTGGCCGGCTGCCGGTAGGCAATGATGGCCAGCGTCTCGAGTGCGGCGCGGGTGTAGCGCGGCGGCTTCTCGGGGTGCAGGCGATCGAGGTGGTCGCGCATCTCGGGCCGGCTCTGGAAACGCCAGCCGCTGCCGACGCTCACCAGCTCCAGGCCGCGCTGCGCCCAGTCTTCCTGCAATTCGAGCAACAGCACCTTGATGGTGTCCGCGCCCAGCTCGTCGTCGAACAGCACGCGCATATCGCGCACCGGCAACGGCTGGCTCGAACAGATCAAGGCGGTTTCGAGAATGCGCTTGGCATCCGCCGTATTCATGGTTCGCGTTATCCGGGAAAAGGCGCCTCGGGGCGCTAGTTCAGAAGGATGAAAGGAGTAGGCGCTGCAGGCACGCGGCAAATGCAACGCAAGGCCGGCCTCGGGTGACCGGCGCGGCTCTCGGGCCGTCAGGCGCGATTGTAATCCAGCCCCCAGGCCCGCAAAGCCTGGACGAGGTCGGCGGGCGGCGGCGAGCGGAACTCCAGCGCCGCTTGTGTGACGGGATGCACGAAGGCCAGCCTGAATGCATGCAGCGCCTGCCGCGACAGCCCGGCAGCCGGCACCCCGCCGTAGAGCGCATCGCCCACCAGCGGATGGCCGATCGACGCCATGTGCACGCGGATCTGGTGGGTGCGCCCGGTTTCGAGGGTGCAGCGCACGGCGCAGCCTTCGGCGTTGCTGTCGAGCCGCTCGATCAGCGTGCGCGCCGTCTTGCCCGCATGCCGCTCGAGATCGACCACAGCCATGCGCAGCCGGTTGCGCGGATCGCGCCCGATGGGGGCGTCGACCTGCCGGCCCGCGGCCCCCTCCCACGGCTTGTGGCCGATGGCCAGGTACTGCCGCTTGACCTCGCGCGCAGCGATCAGCGCCACCATCGCATCCATGGCGGCCCGGGTGCGCGCCACCACCATCAGGCCGCTGGTGTCGCGGTCGAGCCGGTGCACGATGCCGGCGCGCGGCAGCAGCACGGCCCTCGGGTCCAGCGCCAGCAGGCCATTGAGCAGCGTGCCGCTCCAGTGTCCCGGCGCCGGGTGCACGACCAGGCCGGCGGGCTTGTCGACGATGCGCAGGTGTTCGTCCTCGTGCACGGTGACGATGTCCATCGGCTCGGGCCGGAAGGCCTGGCTCTGGGGTGTGGGACGAAGCTCGATGCGGCCGGCCTGTCCCGCCTTGACGGTGGCCGAGACCTTGGTCAGCGTGCGGCCCTGCAGCTCGACAGCGCCAGCCTCGATCAGCTGCTGCAGGTAACTGCGGGAAAACTCGGGCACCAGCGCGGCGAGCGCGCGATCGAGCCGCTGGCCGTGCTGGGCCGGGTCGATGACGAAGGGCCGCTGCTCGCTGGGTTCGATCGGATCGGCCCCCTCCTCGAACTCGGGCACCTCCAGTGCCTCGGGGGTATTGCCCAAAGGGTCGGTCGATATAATTGAGGGCAACTGTTTCACGAAAGCCGTATGTGATGTTTCGCGCCAAATTATCGGTCCCCGCCTGGATCGCGCTCAGCGCCGCGGCTGTGCTGGCTGCTGGCTGCTCGTCGACCTCCGTCGACAAGACCGCCAACTGGAGCCCCAACCGCATCTATTCGGAAGCCAAGGACGAGGCCGGATCGGGCGCCTACGACAAGGCCGTGCCGCTGTACGAGAAGCTCGAAGGCCGCGCCGCCGGCACGCCGCTCGCGCAGCAGGCGCAGCTCGAAAAGGCCTACGCCCAGTACAAGTCGGGCGAAAAGGCGAACGCCATCGCCACCGTCGACCGCTTCATGAAGCTGCATCCGGCGAGCCCCGCCATCGACTATGCGCTCTACCTCAAGGGCGTGATCAACTTCAACGACGACCTTGGCATGTTCGCGTTCATGACGCGCCAGGACCTGTCCGAGCGCGACCAGAAGGCCGCCAAGGAATCTTTCGAGTCGTTCAAGGACCTCGTCACGCGCTTCCCCGAGTCGCGCTACACCCCTGACGCGCGCCAGCGCATGAACTACATCGTGAACTCGCTCGCGCAGTACGAAGTTCACGTGGCGCGCTACTACTATTCGCGCGGCGCCTACCTGGCGGCCATCAACCGCGCCCAGGTCGCGCTGTCCGACTACCGCGAAGTACCGGCGCTCGAAGAAGCCCTGTACATCATGGTGAAGTCGTACGACGCCCTCGGCATGAAAGACCTGCGCGACGACACCCAACGCGTGCTGACCACCAACTATCCGAAGAGCACCTACCTCGCGAACGGCTTCAAGGGCAAGGACGATCCCTGGTGGAAGCTCTGGTAGCCCCTAACTAAGTCTTGAGTGCGTCCAGCGCGGCCTCGAAATCCGATTCGTTTTCGAGCCGCCGCATCGGTGGCAGCGCCGCCAGCAACCGGCGGCCGTAGCCCATGGCCACCAGCCGCGTATCGCAGATCGCCAGTACGCCGCTGTCGGTTTCGCGCCGAATCAATCGGCCCGCCCCCTGCTTGAGCGCCACGGCCGCCTCGGGCAGCGAATAGTCGGCAAACGAACTGCGCCCCTGCGCTTCAAGGCGCTGTGAGCGCGCCTCGACCAGCGGATCGTTCGGCGGCGGGAACGGCAGCTTGTCGATCACCACCAGTTGCAACACATCGCCCGGTGCGTCGAAGCCTTCCCAGAACGAGGCCGACGCCACCAGCACGCAGCCTGCGCGCCCGGCGCTCGCGCCTTCGCGGAAGCGATCCATCAGCACGCGCTTGGGCAGCTCGCCCTGCACCAGCACTTCGGGGCGCGCTTGCGCGTCGAGCAGTTCGAATTGCTGCCTCATCTCGTCGCCGATGGTGCGCAGTGCGCGAAGCGTGGTCGTCAGCACCAGCGTGCGGCCGCCCAGCTCGGTCGCGCCGCGCGCGGCCAGTTGCGCGACGCGCTGGCTGTGCGACGGATCGTTGGGCTTGGGAAACGCACGCGGCACATAGAGCGCAGCCTGCGAGGCATAGTCGAACGGGCTTTGCACGCGCAGCACTTCCGCGTCCTGCAGGCCGCAGGGCTCGGTGAACCAGCGCAGCGTGGGCTCGTCGCCCAACGTTGCGGAGGTGAAGACCCAGGCGCGGCCGCCATCTTGCTGCGCCGCCGTCTCGCGCGCCGGCCGCTCGCCATAGCCGTCGAGATCCTCGTCGTCGCCATCGGCCGCATCGGGGTCTGCCTCGGCGATCTTGAGCACCCGCTTGCGCATGGCGTCGGCAATGTCCAGCGGCGATTCGATGAGCCGCAGCTGCGAGCCCACATCGACCCAGCGCACCGAATCGCTCTCGCATGGCAGGGCGAAGCGCGCGATGCGCTTCGCGAGTTGGCGGGCCCGCTCGTGCAGCCGCACGAAGTCGGGCGAGATTTCGCTGACGGTGGCGAGCCCCTCGGCCGACAGCTCGAACGCTTGCAGCAGGTCGTCCAGCGCTTGCTGCCACGCATCGGGATCGACACCCTCGGGCGAGGCACCCAGCCAGCGCAGCTTGGCGCCGGGCCATTGCTTGCCGACCACGAGCCGCAGTTCGCGCGCGGCGCGCTCGACTGCCGCGACCAGTTGCTGCCAGTCGACCAGGCCGCGCGCATGCTGCAGGCCGGCACCCAGCATGTCACGCGCAAAGTCGAGCGCCTGCCCGCTGCCGAGCTGCGCACCGAGAAACTGCACGCCGGTTTCGTTGAGCTGGTGCGCTTCGTCGAACACCACCACGCTCACGGTCGGCAGAAGCTCCGCCATGCCGGTCTCGCGTACCGCGAGGTCGGCAAAGAACAGATGGTGGTTGATGACCACGATGTCGGCCGCCAGCGCCTCGCGCCGTGCCAGGTTGACATGGCAGGGCTTGAACTGCGGGCATTGCGCGCCCAGGCAGTTCTCTCGCGTGGAGGTGATCAGCGGGATCAGCGGCGAGCGCTCGTCCAGCCCCGGCAGCTCGGCCAGGTCGCCGGTGCGCGTGGCCTTCGACCACTGCTCGATCTTGGCAAGCGTGCGCAAGCTGCCGCGTTCAGGCAATGAGGCATCGTGGCGCGCCAGATCGAGCCGGTGCAGGCAAAGATAGCTGCCGCGCCCCTTGAGCAGCGCGGTGCGCACTGGCAGCCCGAAGGCTTCGACAAGACGCGGCAGGTCGCGGCCGAACAACTGGTCCTGCAGCGTCTTGGTGGCGGTCGAGAGCAGTACGCGTTCGCCGCTCAGCAGGGCCGGCACGAGATACGAAAAAGTCTTGCCCACCCCGGTGCCCGCTTCGACCACCAGCACGCCGCCCTGGTCGATGGTGCGGGCCACGGCTATCGCCATCTCGGTCTGACCCGCGCGCTCGCGGAACTGCTCGGCGGCACGCGACAGCGCGCCGTCCTGCGCGAAGGCGTCGCGCACCTGGTCTTCGAGCGCCCCCGTCACGCCGGCTCTTTCGGGTCGAGGTCGTTTTCGAGGCGCGCGATCTGGTCGCGCAGTGCGAGGCGGCGCTTTTTCAGGCGCCGCAGCAACAGCTCGTCTTGCGGCGAGCCCTCAGCCAGCCGGTCGATGGTGGCGTCGAGATCGGCATGCTCGATGCGCAATTCGATCAGCTGGCGGGAAAGGGAGTGAAGATTGGAGTCCAACGGTGGGGAGCGGCTGCGAGGTTTTCGCGGCGCATGTTCATTCGATAATACGTCCTGACACGAATCTCCGAGAAGACAGAAACACGCGCTTCGGCGCATATGCCTCATGACCCAAGGCTTTCGACTCGCCGCGGCCACCGGACTCCACAAGGGAGACCGCCCGTACCAACAAGACCAGGTGCTGATGATGAGCCATCCACGCGTGCCTGGCTGCGTGCTGGGCATCGTGGCCGACGGCATGGGCGGGCGCAGCGGCGGGCGCAAGGCCTCCGATCAGGTGCTGATGACGGCACGCCAGCTCTTCGCCCGCTACCAGCCCAGCCGCGACGACCCCGAAGCCGTGCTGAAGCAGATCCTCGAAGACTCGCACACGGTCATCAAGCTCACCGCCGTTTCCAGCGAACAGGAGCCGCACAGCACGCTCGCGGCCTTCCTCATGACCCCCAAGGGCGACTGTGCCTGGATCCATGCCGGCGACTCGCGCATCTATCACTTCCATGACGGGCAGCTCGTCAAGCGCACGCGCGACCATTCGTACGTGCAGGTGCTGATCGACCGCGGCCAGATCACCGAGGCCCAGGCCAACGTCCACCCGCAAGGCAACATCCTGCTCGGCTGCCTGGGCATGACGACCACGCCGCCGCCCATCGACCCCTACTACATTCCGAAGATGGAACCGGGCGACCTGCTGATGGCCTGCAGCGACGGGCTGTGGCATTACTTCAGCCCCGAAGAGCTGGCGAGCGTGCTGTACGCGCAGCCGCCGCGCGATGCGGTCGAAATCCTGGTGGGTGAAGCGCGCCGCCGAGCCCGGGGCACGGGCGACAACATCTCGATTGTCGTCCTGAAGTTCGATCCGCTGCCGGCGACAACCGCCTGAGCGGCGCCCCTGCCTTCTTGCCCCGCTCAGGGTGTGGCCGGCGGCGGCGGCAGCGGCGCCGCGCGCGGCTTGCTGCGATTGGCGTTCTGCCGCTCGCGGCTGGCCCTGTGCTCTTCGGCCCGCTTCAGTTTGTCTTCGAAACGCTTGACGGCGGCAGGCGCCTCGGCCTGCCGCTGGGCGGCCTTGGCCTGCTCGTCGGAATGGGCCTGCTGCTTGGACCGAAACTGGCGTTCGCGCTCGGCAGCATCGGCGGCCGTGGCGGCGCGGCTGGCCGCATGGTCGGCCGCGCGCTGCTCGCGGTCCCTCTGGCCCTGGATCGACTCCTCCTGCTTCTCGCGGGTGTCCTGCGGGCGCTGGGTGCCGGCCTTCTGGTCAAGCTTTTGCAGCTCGGCCGCGCCGCTGCGCTGGCGCTGGATGTCGTTGATCGCTGTTTCCTGCCGCTTGATATTGTCGGTTTCCTTGCGACGCCGGCCCCGGCTCTCGCGCAGGCAGTCTTCCACCGCGAACTTCTTGTAGCAGGCGGCCCGCTCTTCGACAAAGCGCTTCTCGATGACCTCGCGCTCGCTGGAGAGCCGGCGCTTCTCGGCCTCGAGGTCGGCACTGCCCGTAGCGGCATTGGACTGTGCCCACAGCGGAAGGCTGGCCAACGTCATCAGCAGGGCAAGAGCGATTTTTTTCATGTGAGTCGGGTGTCGACGATGCGGCGTTCGAGGGCGAGAAACTCGCTCGATTGCATTTCGGTGAGCCGGGAGACCGTGCGCGGAAACTCGTGCGACAGCGGCCCTTCCGTGTACAACGCCTCGGGCGGAACCTCAGCCGACATGATGAGCTTGCAGCGCCGGTCGTACAAGACGTCGACCAGCCAGGTGAAACGGCGCGCTTCCGAGGCCATGCGCACCGGCATGTGCGGCACGTCGGACAACAGCACAGTGTGAAACTGGCTGGCGATCTCGAGGTAGTCATTCTGCGAGCGCGGACCGCCGCACAGCGTCTTGAAATCGAACCAGACCACGCCGCCGGCCTTGCGCAGTGCGCGGATCTCGCGCTGCTCGATGTGCAGGATCGGGTTTTCGTCAGCCGTCTCGGCCAGCTTGTCGAAGGCCTTGCGCATCTCCTTCTCGGCGGCACCGTCGTTCGGCGTGAGGTACATGCGCAGCTGTTCGAGCGTGCGGCGCCGGTAGTCGGTGCCGTTGTCGACGCTCAGCACTTCTAGCTTCTCGTTCAGGAGCGCAATGGCCGGCAGGATGCGGTCACGGTGCAAGCCACCGGGATACAGATCGTCGGGCTTGAAGTTCGAGGTGGTGACAAAGCCCACGCCGTTCTCGAACAGCGACACCAGCAGCCGATGAAGAATCATCGCGTCGGTGATGTCCGCCACATGGAACTCGTCGAAGCAGATCAGCTTGTAGCGCTTCGATATGCGCAGCCCCAGCTCGTCGAGCGGGTTCACCGTGCCCTGCAACTCGCGCAGCTCGCGGTGCACTTCCCGCATGAACTCGTGAAAGTGCAGGCGCGTCTTGCGCCGCAGCGGCACCGCATTGAAGAACAGGTCCATCAGGAAGCTCTTGCCCCGACCGACGCCACCGTACATGTAGACGCCGCGCGGGAGCTCCGGCCGGTTGATGAACTTCTTCAGCGCATTCGAGCGCTGGGCCTTGTAGGCGGCCCATTCGTTGGCGCAGCGATCCAGCGCCTCCACGGCGCGCAGCTGCGCGGGATCGCTCCTGAACCCGCGCGTAGCGAGTTCCGCCTCGTAGGCCTGTTTGACGCTGGTCAAAAGATCGGTGAGATCAGAAGTTCAGCGTGCGCTTGTCCACGGCGAGTGCCGCTTCCTTCGTGGCTTCCGACAGCGACGGGTGCGCATGGCAGATACGCGCGATGTCTTCCGCGCTGGCCTTGAACTCCATCGCCACCACGGCTTCGGAGATCAGTTCGCTCGCTTGCGGACCCACGATGTGCACGCCCAGGATCTCGTCGGTCGCTGCGTCGGCCAGGAACTTGACCATGCCGGTCGTGTCGCCCAGCGCGCGTGCGCGGCCGTTCGCGAGGAACGGGAATGTGCCGGCCTTGTATGCACGGCCCGCGGCCTTGAGCTGCTGCTCGGTCTGGCCGACCCATGCGATCTCGGGGCTGGTGTAGATCACCCACGGGACCGTGTTGAAGTTCACGTGGCCATGCTGGCCCGCGATGCGCTCCGCCACGGCAACGCCCTCTTCCTCGGCCTTGTGCGCCAACATCGGGCCGCGCACCACGTCGCCGATGGCCCAGACGTTGGGCAGGTTGGTCTTGCAGTCGTCATCGACGTTGATGGCGCCGCGCTCGTCGAGCTTCAGGCCCACGGCTTCGGCATTCAGGCCGATGGTGTTGGGCACGCGGCCGATCGACACGATCAGCTTGTCGACTTCCAGCGTCTGGGCTTCGCCCTTGGCGTTGGTCCAGGCAACGCTCACGCCCTTCTTCGACGACTTGATCTCGCCGACCTTCACGCCGAGCTCGATCTTGAGCTTCTGCTTGTCGAAGGCCTTCTTGGCTTCCTTGGCGATCTGCTCGTCCACAGCGCCCAGGAACGTCGGCAGTGCTTCGAGCACCGTGACTTCCGCGCCGAGGCGGCGCCACACCGAACCCATCTCGAGGCCGATGACACCCGAACCGATCAGGCCCAGCTTCTTCGGCACAGCGCCGATGCGCAGCGCGCCGTCGTTCGAGAGGATGTTCTCCTCGTCGAACGGCGTGCCCGGCAGCGCGCGGGCATTGGAGCCCGTGGCCACGATGATGTGCTTGCCGCTGATCGACTCTTCGGCGGCGCCCGCCACCTTGATCTCGTAGCCGGCTGCATCGGTCTTCACGAACGAGCCGCGGCCATGGAAGAAGCTGATCTTGTTCTTCTTGAACAGATACAGGATGCCGTCGTTGTTCTGCTTCACGACCTGGTCCTTGCGGGCCAGCATCTTGTCGATGTCGAGGCCCAGGCCTTCGACCTTGATGCCGTGGTCCACGAAGTGGTGGCCGGCCTGCTCGAAATGTTCCGACGATTGCAGCAGCGCCTTCGAGGGGATGCAGCCGACGTTGGTGCAGGTGCCGCCCGGTGCGGGGCCGCCCTTGCCGTTCTTCCACTCGTCGATGCAGGCCACGTTGAAGCCGAGCTGCGCGGCGCGGATCGCCGCGATGTAGCCGCCGGGGCCGCCGCCGATGACGACGACGTCGAATTGCTTGTTTGCCATCTGGTTCTTTCTCCCGGATCAGATGTCGAACAGCAGGCGCGACGGGTCTTCCAGCGCTTCCTTCATGGCGACCAGGCCCAGCACGGCTTCACGGCCGTCGATGATGCGGTGGTCGTAGCTCATGGCGAGGTAGTTCATCGGGCGAACGACGATCTGGCCGTTCTCGACCACGGCGCGGTCCTTGGTGGCGTGCACGCCGAGGATGGCCGACTGGGGCGGGTTGATGATCGGGGTCGAGAGCATCGAGCCGAAGGTGCCGCCATTCGAGATGGAGAACGTGCCGCCGGTCATGTCTTCGATGCCCAGCTTGCCGTCTTGTGCCTTCTTGCCGAACTCGGCGATCTTCTTCTCGATGTCGGCAAAGCTCATCTGGTCGGCATTGCGCAGGATCGGCACCACCAGGCCGCGCGGCGAACCGACGGCGATACCGATGTCGAAGTAGCCGTGGTACAGGATGTCGTTGCCGTCGACCGAGGCGTTGATCACCGGGTACTTCTTCAGTGCGTGCACCGCGGCCTTCACGAAGAAGCTCATGAAGCCGAGCTTCACGCCGTGTTCCTTGGTGAAGCTGTCCTGGAAGCGCTTGCGCAGCTCCATGACGGGCGCCATGTTCACTTCATTGAAGGTCGTCAGGATGGCGTTGGTCGATTGCGACTGCAGCAGGCGCTCGGCGATACGGGCGCGCAGGCGGCTCATCGGCACGCGCTGCTCGGGGCGCTCGCCCAGGTCGGGCGCGCTGGTGGGCGCGGCGACTTGCGGCAGTGCGGGCTTGGCGGCCGGTGCGGGAATGGTGGCCGCGGGCTTGGCGCCCGAAGCGACCGCGCCGAGCACGTCGCCCTTAGTGACACGGCCGTCCTTGCCGGTGCCGGCCACGTCGCTGGTCTTCAGGTTGTTGTCGGCCAGCAGCTTGGCGGCGGCGGGCATGGCCACGTCGGCCTTCGAACCGCCGGTGGCGGCGGCAGCAGCTGCCGGTGCAGGCGCGGCGGCAGCCGGAGCTGCGGCAGGCGCAGCCGCCGGTGCGGCGGCCGAAGCCTTGCCATCGGTGTCGATCTTGGCGATCAGCTGATCGGCCACCACGGTGGCGCCATCGGGCTGCACGATTTCGGCCAGCACGCCAGCCGAGGGCGCGGGCACTTCCAGCACGACCTTGTCGGTCTCGATCTCGATCAGGATTTCATCGACGGCGACGGCTTCGCCGGCCTTCTTCTTCCAGGTGAGCATGGTGGCTTCGGCCACGGATTCGGAAAGCTGGGGGACTTTGACTTCTACGATAGACATTTGGAGTGAGCTCCGATTTTTTCTTCAGGGTGTTCGTGTGAAAAAAGGCTTTTGATTACTTGGTCAGCACGAAGCCCTTGAGCTTGCCGAACGCGCCATCGACGAGCGCCTTCTGCTGTTCCTGGTGCAGGTGCGAGTAGCCCACCGCCGGCGATGCCGAGGCAGCACGGCCGGAGTAGCCGAGCTTCTGGCCGTCCTGCATGTTTTCGTGGATGTAGTGCTGCACGAAGAACCAGGCGCCCTGGTTCTGCGGCTCGTCCTGGCACCACACCACGTCGACGAGGTTCGGGTACTTCTTGATCTCGGCAGCGAAAGCCTTGTGCGGGAAGGGGTAGAGCTGCTCGACGCGGATGATCGCCACGTCCTCGGTGCCCTGCTCTTCGCGCTTCTTGGCCAGGTCGTAGTAGACCTTGCCAGAGCAGGCGATCAGGCGCTTGACCTTCTCGGCCTTCAGGCCCTTGCTGTCGGGAATGACGGTCTGGAAGCTGCCCTTGGTGAACTCGGACAGCGGCGAGGTCGCGTCCTTGTTGCGCAGCAGCGACTTGGGCGTCAGGATGATCAGCGGCTTGCGCAGGTTGCGCACCATCTGGCGGCGCAGCACGTGGAAGATCTGGCTGGCCGTGGTCGGCTGCACCACCTGCATGTTGGTGTCGGCGCTCAGCTGCATGAAGCGCTCCAGGCGAGCCGAGCTGTGCTCGGGGCCCTGGCCTTCGTAGCCGTGCGGCAGCATCATCGTGAGGCCATTGACGCGGCCCCACTTCACTTCGCCGGAAGCGATGAACTGGTCGATCACCACCTGCGCGCCGTTCACGAAGTCGCCGAACTGGGCTTCCCAGATCACGAGCGTGTTCGGGTCGTTCGAGGCGTAGCCGTATTCGAATGCGAGCACGGCCTCCTCCGACAGGATCGAGTCGATCACGACGAACGGCGCCTGGTTGTCGGCCACGTTCTGCAGCGGCGTATAGGTGCCGGTGTCGAACTTCTCGCGGTTCTGATCGTGCAGCACGGCGTGGCGGTGCGTGAACGTGCCGCGGCCCGAGTCTTCGCCCGACAGGCGGATCGGGTAGCCGCTGGCCACCAGCGATGCGAAGGCCATGTGCTCGCCCATGCCCCAGTCGACGTTCACGTCGCCGCGGCCCATGGCGGCGCGGTCATCCAGCACCTTCTTCACGAGCGGGTGCACAGTGAAGCCCTCGGGCACGAAGGTGATCTTCTCGGCCAGGCGCTTCCACTCGCTCGAGGGAATGGCGGTGTCGCCGGCGTCGGTCCACTTCTTGTTGAGGTACGGGCTCCAGTCGACGGCGTACTTGCTCTTGAAGTTGGTCAGCACGGGGTCGACGGTGTTCTTGCCTTCGTCGAAGGCGGCGCGCTGCGCCTTGACCATGTCGTCGCCGAGCGTGTCGCCCAGGCCTTGCGCGGCCAGCTTGTCGGCGTACAGCTTGCGCGTGCCGGGGTGGACTGCGATCTTCTTGTACATGA
Source organism: Variovorax sp. CF313 (assembly GCF_000282635.1). Taxonomy (GTDB): domain Bacteria; phylum Pseudomonadota; class Gammaproteobacteria; order Burkholderiales; family Burkholderiaceae_C; genus Variovorax. The sequence continues at coordinate 58,784 of NZ_AKIW01000005.1, read as the reverse complement.
GCGGCTGGGTGAGCGAGGGGGTGTCCTGCTCGTTGTGGCCCAGCTTGCGGAAGCAGATGATGTCCACGACCACGTCCTTCTGGAATTCCATGCGGAAGTCCAGCGCGATCTGGGTGGCGAGCACCACGGCTTCGGGGTCGTCGCCGTTCACGTGCAGCACCGGCGCCTCGATCATCTTGACGATGTCCGAGCAGTACAGCGTCGAGCGGCTGTCGCGCGGGTCGCTGGTGGTGAAGCCGATCTGGTTGTTGATGACGATGTGCACCGTGCCGCCGGTGGAGTAGCCACGGGTCTCGGCCAGCGCCAGCGTTTCCATCACGACGCCCTGGCCTGCGAAGGCGGCGTCGCCGTGCACGATCACGGGCAGCACCTGCTTGCCCAGCGGGTCGCCGCGGCGGTCCATGCGGGCGCGCACCGAGCCTTCGACCACGGGGTTCACGATCTCGAGGTGCGAGGGATTGAACGCGAGGCTCAGGTGCACCGGGCCGCCGGGGGTGGTCACGTCCGAGCTGAAGCCCTGGTGGTACTTGACGTCGCCGCTGGGCAGGTCTTCGGGGGCGGTGTGGTCGAACTCGGCGAACAGGTCGGCCGGCATCTTGCCGAGCGAGTTGACCAGCACGTTCAGGCGGCCGCGGTGGGCCATGCCGATCACGATTTCCTGCACGCCCTTGGCGCCGGCCTGATTGATCAGTTCGTCCATCGCGACGATGAAGCTCTCGCCGCCTTCGAGCGAGAAGCGCTTCTGGCCGACGTACTTGGTATGCAGGAAGCGCTCGAGGCCTTCGGCGGCCGTGAGGCGGTTCAGCACGTGCTTCTTCTGCTCGGCGCTCAGCTTGGGGTTGGTGCGGGCGCTCTCGAGCCGCTGCTGCCACCAGCGCTTGTGGTTCTGGTCGGTGGTGTACATGTACTCGGCGCCCATCGTGCCGCAGTACGTTTCGCGCAAGGCGTTGAGCAGGTCGCGCAGCGACATGGTCTCCTTGCCGAAGAAGGTGTTGCTGGTGTTGAACACCGTCTCGAGGTCTGCGTCGGTGAAGCCGTAGAACGAGGGTTCGAGTTCCGGGATCGAGGGACGCTCGGCGCGCTTGAGCGGGTCGAGGTCGGCCCAGCGGGCGCCGACGTTGCGGTAGGCGGCGATCAGTTGCTGGACCGAGGTGCGCTTGCGGCCGAGCTCGGAATCAGCGCCGCTGGCCTGCACGACCTTGGTCGTGCCCTGCTTCGCACGTTCGGCGAAAGCATTGATGACCGGCAGGTGCGGAACGTCGCGGGTGTTGGTGCCATCGGCGGCGGGAACGTTCTGCAACGCGTCGAAATACGAACGCCAGTTGTCGGGCACGCTGCCGGGGTTGGCGAGGTAGTTCTCGTACATCTCTTCGACATAGGGCGCATTGCCACCGAAGAGGTAGGTGTTGCCTTGATAGGCTGTGTACGCCGTGGGCGTAGAAGAATCGCTCATGATCCGCTGACCTTCGCTTCCCTGAAGGAAGCACTAGCTGGTTAAGAAACCTTCCGCGACACGGCTGAACCGATTGGCGGATGCGACTGTGGCTGGGGAAGGGCCTGAGTACCTTGGCATTGTGCCACGTCAACCATATGACGGCCCAAAGGAGCTTCGCAACCCCTCCACTGCTCATTCAGGCGGAAGAGAGTAACTGTTTGATTTGCTGCAGCGTGGCGGGGTCGTCGATGGTGGTCAGGTCGCCCGGGTCGCGCTGCTCGCACACGGCCTGGATGGCACGGCGCAGCAGCTTGCCGCTGCGCGTCTTGGGCAGGCCGCTCACGAAACGCACGCGCGCTGGCCGCGCCAGCGCCCCGAGCTGGTCTGCCACCATCTTCATGATCTCGCCTTCGAGCTTGAGTGCCGCATCGGCGTCGCCCACGGCCTTGCCGTCCTTGGGAACGACGAAGGCCATCGCGACCTGGCCCTTGAGCGCGTCGGCCACGCCCACCACAGCGACCTCGGCCACGTTGGCGTGGCCCGAGATGCTCTCCTCGATCTCGCGCGTGCCGAGGCGGTGGCCTGCCACGTTGATCACGTCGTCGGTGCGACCGAGGATGTAGAAATAGCCGTCTTCGTCGCGAATGCCCCAGTCGAAGGTCGAGTAGACCATCTTGCCGGGCACGCTCTTCCAGTAGGTGTTGACGAAGCGCGCATCGTCCTTCCACACGGTCTGCATGAAGCCGGGCGGCGTCGGGCCTTCGACCACCACCACGCCCTTCTCGTTCGGGGCGGTCAGTTCTTCGCCGGTCGATTCATGCAGGATCTTGATGCGGTAGCCGTACATCGGCACGCCCGGGCTGCCGAACTTGCTGGGCTTGGCCTCCACGCCGTTGGCGATGGTGATCATCGGCCAGCCCGATTCGGTCTGCCAGTAGTTGTCGATGATCGGCACGCCCAGGCCTTCGCTGATCCAGCGTGCGGTGGGCTCGTCGAGCGGCTCGCCCGCCAAAAACAGCGCGCGCAGGCTCGACAGGTCGTACTTCTTCAACAGCGCCGGGTCCTGCTTCTTGAGCACGCGCACCGCGGTGGGGGCGCTGAACATCACCGTCACCTTGTACTTTTCGACGAGTCGCCACCAGATGCCGCCGTCGGGCTGCCGGTCGATGCCTTGCGTGGGCAGGCCCTCGTACATGATCGTCGCCATGCCCGCGATGAGCGGGCCGTAGACGATGTAGCTGTGGCCCACCACCCAGCCGATGTCGCTGGTCGAGAAGTAGGTTTCGCCGGGTCGGCCGTCGAAGATGTGCTTCATGCTGGCGGCCAGCGCGACCGCGTAGCCGCCCACGTCGCGCTGCACGCCCTTGGGCTTGCCGGTCGTGCCGCTGGTGTAGATGGTGTAGCTGATGTCGGTGGAGGCGAGCCATGTGCAGGGCACCTTGGCGTCGAAGTGCTTGCGCCTGAGTTCGGCGGCCAGGTGGTCACGGCCCGCAGTCAGGTCCATGGATGCGAGGCCGCGGTCCGTGAGCAGCACCGCCGAGGGCTTGTGTTTCGACAGGCGGATCGCCTCGTCGAGCAAGGGCTTGTACGCAATGACCTTGCCGCCACGCGAGCCCGCATCGGCGCTCACGATCACCTTGGGCTCGGCGTCCTCGATGCGCGTAGCCAGCGAGCCGCTGGCGAATCCGCCGAACACCACGCAATGGATGGCGCCGATGCGCGCGCAGGCCAGCATCGCGAAGGCGGCCTCGGGAATCATCGGCATGTAGATGAGCACGCGATCGCCCTTGCCCACGCCGAGTTCGATCAGGCTGGCGGCGGTGCGCTGCACCTCGGCATGCAACTCGTTGAAGCTGCAGCTCTTCTCGACGCCGGTTTCGGTGGAGACGAAGACCAGCGCGGGCTGATCGCCCCGCGCGGCCAGATGCCGGTCGACCGCGTTGTGGCACAGGTTGGTCGTGCCGCCGGCGAACCAGCGCGCAAAAGGCGGCTGGCTGGCATCCAGGATCTGTTGCGCGGGGTTTTGCCAGTCGATCAGCTTCGCCTGCTCGGCCCAGAAGGCCTCGGGCGCATCGACGGATTGGCGATAGAACTCTTCGTAGCGGCTCATCTGGGTATGTCTCCTGTCATTCATTCGGGTCTGGCGGCACCACCAAAACTGAATTCATAATTATGGAGACCGATCTTGCAGCAAGCTGACGGCCGGAACAATCCGGCCGAGCCCTGCCTCCCGCCGCAGATGCGGTTACCGGACGAGCGAAAGCAATTCAGGAAACGCGGGGTGTTCCGCCGTGCGCAGCCACTCGAAACCGACCATCTCGGTCGTCACGAGTTCGGCACCGGCACCCGCCAGCCGGTCGAAGGCCGCGTCGCGGTTGCGCTCGGTGCGCGAACTGCAGGCATCGGTCACGACCCAGACTTCGAACTCGTCTTCCAGCAGGTCGAGCGCGGTCTGCAGCAGGCAGACATGGGCTTCGCAGCCGGCGATCACGATGCTGTTGCGCTCCTCGGCCGCGGCGGCGGGCTTTTGCAGATGCTTTGGCAGGCTGCGCGCATTGCCCTGCGGCGCCTTGGCCGGCACGCGCAGCCATTCGCCGAGGCCTTCCTCCACGCCGCTGAAATGCATCTTCGACAGGGTGCGCTGGCACAGCGCGCGGACGTCGGGCAGGTTTTCGCCAAGGCTGGAGGGGTTGTGCTCGGTGCCGAACACCGGCACCTGGAACAGGTGCGCCATCTTGCCGAGGCGCACTGCGTTCTGCGCGACGGCCTCGCCCTCGAAGATCGCCGGCATCAGCCGCGCCTGGTAGTCGACCAGAACGAGTTGGGAGAGCGAGGCGTCGAGCAGCATGAGCGGTGTCTTTCAGGTATCGGTTGAGTTGGGCTGAACCGTACCACCGAAAGGACCGCATCGGGCTCTCTCGACGTGCGCCCGCCGGCACGGGCCGTCTGCCCGCATCGAGGCACGCCTAAACTGCGACGCATGAAGCTGTTCTCCAAACGGGCGTGCCTCGCGGCGCTGGGCCTCGGCGCCGCGCTGCTCGCCGTGGCCTGCGGCGGCGTGCGCAAGGCCGTGGTGCCGATGGCGACTTCGCTCGAAAAGAGCAGCTGCGCACGCGGCGAGGTCGACACGCTGCTGGTCATGCTTCCCGGCGCCTACTCGGCGCCCGACGAGTTCGCGCGCGAGGGCTTCGTCCATGCCGTTCAGGAGAATCGCGTCGCGGCAGACGTGATGCTGGTCGACGCACATCTGGGCTACTACAACGACAAGACCATCCTCGATCGCCTGAGCGCCGACGTGGTCGCGCCGGCGCGCAGCCAGGGCTACCGCCACATCTGGTTCGTCGGCATTTCCCTCGGCGGTTTCGGCGGAATGCTCTATGCGCAGACACACCCCGGCGAACTCGCCGGGGTGGTGACGCTCGCGCCCTATCTCGGCGAGCGCGCGCTCGGCACGGACATCGCCAACGCGGGCGGCCTCGCCAGGTGGAACGGGCCGCTGGTCGACCCGGCCGCGAGCCCTCCGCGAACGCCCAACGAGACGCAGCTCTGGCAATGGCTGCGCGGTTACGCGGGCTTCACGAACACGGCAGGCGCGCGGCCGCCGCTCTATCTGGGCTACGGCGTGGACGACCGCTTTGCCTTCAGCAACCGGCTACTGGCGAACGTACTGCCGCCCGAGCGCGTTTTCACGACAGAAGGCGGCCACGACTGGCCTGAGTGGAACCGCCTCTGGCGCCGGATGCTGCCGACCTTGCCGCTGCCGGGCTGCCCTGGCTGAAAATTCGCGCCGAACTCAGTTCGGCCGCAGGCGCAGCAGCTTGCCGTCGGCTTCGTCGGTGAGCACGTAGAGCAATCCATCCGGCCCCTGCTTCACGTCGCGTATGCGGGCGCGGCCCTCGGCCAGCAGCTTGTGCTCGGCGACCACCTTTGCGCCTTTCAGCTCGATGCGGTCGAGATAGCCGAACTTGAGCGAGCCCACGAACAGGTTGCCCTTCCAGCCCGCGCCGTAGCGGTCGCTGGTCAGGAACGCCATGCCGGACGGCGCGATCGACGGCACCCAGTAGTGCAGCGGCTGCTCCATACCCTCCTTGGCCGTGATGCCGTCGCCGATCTTTCCGCCGCCGTAGTTCTCGCCGTAGGTGATGACGGGCCAGCCGTAGTTGCGGCCGGCCTGCGAGATGTTGATTTCGTCGCCGCCCTGCGGCCCGTGCTCGGTCATCCAGAGGCGGCCGTCGGGCGCAAGCGTGGCGCCCTGTCCGTTGCGATGGCCGTAGCTCCAGATCTCGGGCAGCACGCCCGCCTTGCCGACGAAGGGGTTGTCCTTGGGCACCGTGCCGTCCTTGCCGATGCGCACGATCTTGCCCAGGTGGTTGTCGAGCTTCTGCGCGTCTTCCTTGCGGCTGAAGCGGTCGCCCAGCGTGAGGAACAGCGCGCCATCGCGCGCCTCTACGATGCGGCAGCCGAAGTGGTTGCGGCTCGCGACCTTGGGCTGCTGGCTGAAGATGATCTTCAGCCCCTCGAGCTTGGTGCCGTCGGCCGACAGATTGGCGCGGGCCAGCGCGGTGCTGTTGGCCGAACCGCCGGCATCGGGTTCGGAGAAGCAGAAGTACAGCGTGCGGTTTTTCTCGAAGTCGGAATCGGCCAGCACATCGAGCAAGCCGCCCTGCCCGCCCGCCGCGATGAGAGGCAAGCCCGCGATGGGCGCCGAGATCTTCCCGTCGGCACCGACCAGCCGGAGGCGGCCGGGCCGCTCCGTCACCACGAAACGGCCACCCGGGAGGAAGGCGACGCCCCACGGGTTTTCAAGACCGGTAACCAACGTTTCAGGCCTCATCTGCGCCGCGGCGGTGGCGCAGAAACCGATTACCGTGACAAATGTCCAGGGACGAAGAGAAGCCAAAAGTGATAGACGCGGCAAATTCATGGCTTTTCCGTGAAGTTGACGCGATCTTGAATGGAAATAGCGACTGAATCCAGCAAAAGCGTTGATCAGCCCGCGGTCCGAAGGACCTTTCGAGGTCAACCGCTTATGGGCCATAAACGTTCGCCGTTACATTTTTTCTTGGCCCGGATTAAAATTTCCCATGTAAATCAATGGCTTACAAACGGATTCGCTAATTCTGTTTAAATTGACATAACCGCGCGTCATCAATATCCTACGCGCCATGCGTTTTTTCGTCCTTCCCGCGTCCCTTCTATTTGCTGTCGCCGTTCATGCGGCCCCCCAACAAGACAAGACCGATGACGAGTTGGCACGAATGCTCGCCGACAAGGGCATCATCGGACAGCTCAAGCAGGTTCGCCAGACCGTCACCGAACGCACTTCGGATCTCGTGGTGACCGCCATCGGCTTCCTCGGCGTTCCATACCGCCGCGGCGGCAACACCGCCGAATCGGGCTTCGATTGCAGCGGCTTCGTTCGCGCCATGTACAACCAGACCGTGGGCCACATGCTCCCGCGCCGCGCCGAAGAGCAAGCCGCCGCCACCGAGAAGATCGATCGCAGCCAGCTCAAGCCCGGCGATCTCGTGTTCTTCAACACCATGCGCCGCGCCTTCAGCCATGTCGGCATCTACGTCGGCGAAGGCAAGTTCATCCACTCGCCCCGCTCCGGCGCCCAGGTTCGCGTGGAAGACATGAACGGAAGCTACTGGCAACACCGCTTCGACGGCGCCCGCCGCGTGCTCGGCGGACCGACGGAAGAAGTCAAGGCTGCGGCTCTCGCCAACACCGGCAACTGAGCCCTCCGCAAACCAGGACGAAAAAAATCCCGCCTCGGCGGGATTTTTTCATGGGCGCTCGGTCGCGCCCTGGGTCATGCGGCCTTCTTCGCCGGCGGCAGGTCCGTGCAGGTGCCATGCGCCACTTCCGCCGCCATGCCGATGCTTTCGCCCAGCGTCGGGTGCGGGTGGATGGTCTTGCCGATGTCGATCTCGTCCGCGCCCATCTCGATCGCCAGAGCGATCTCGCCGATCATGTCACCGGCATGCGTGCCGACGATGCCTCCGCCGAGGATGCGGTGCGTTTCGGCATCGAACAGCAGCTTGGTGAAGCCCTCGTCGCGGCCGTTGGCAATGGCGCGGCCCGAGGCCGTCCACGGGAAGTGCCCCTTCTTGACCTTGATGCCCTCGGCCTTCGCCTGGTCCTCGGTGAGGCCGACCCACGCCACTTCGGGGTCGGTGTAGGCGACGCTGGGGATCACGCGGGCATTGAAGGCGGCGCTGGACAACTCCTTGTCCCCCTTCTGCTCGCCGGCGATGACTTCAGCTGCCACGTGCGCCTCGTGCACCGCCTTGTGCGCCAGCATGGGCTGGCCCACGATGTCGCCGATGGCGAAGATGTGGGGCACGTTGGTGCGCATCTGGATGTCGACCGGAATGAAGCCCCGGTCGCTCACCGTGACGCCTGCCTTCTCGGCGCCGATCTTCTTGCCGTTCGGGCTGCGGCCCACGGCCTGCAGCACGAGGTCGTAGACCTGCGGTTCCTTCGGCGCGTTCTCGCCCTCGAAGGTGATCTTGATGCCCTCCTTCGTGGCTTCGGCGCCGACCGTCTTGGTCTTGAGCATGATGTTGTCGAAGCGCGGGGTGTTCATCTTCTGCCAGACCTTCACGAGGTCGCGGTCGGCGCCCTGCATCAGGCCGTCGAGCATCTCGACCACGTCCAGGCGCGCGCCGAGCGTGGAATACACCGTGCCCATTTCGAGGCCGATGATGCCGCCGCCCAGGATCAGCATGCGCTTGGGGTCGGTGCCCATCTCGAGCGCGCCGGTCGAGTCGACCACGCGCGGGTCCTTCGGCATGAACGGCAGGCTCACCGACTGCGAACCGGCCGCGATGATCGCGTTGCGGAACTTGACCGTCTGCTTCTTGCCGGTGGTGCCCCAGCTCGTGCCGGAGGTTTCTTCCACCTCGAGGTGGTACGGATCGATGAAGTTGCCGACGCCGCGCAGCACCGTCACCTTGCGCATCTTGGCCATGGCCGTGAGGCCGCCGGTGAGCTTGCCCACCACCTTGTTCTTGTGGCCGAGCAGCTTGGCGCGGTCGACCGTGGGCGCGGCGAAGCTCACGCCGAGGTCGGCGAAATGCTTGACCTCGTCCATCACGGAAGCCACGTGCAGCAGCGCCTTCGACGGGATGCAGCCGACGTTCAGGCACACGCCGCCGAGGGTGGCGTAGCGCTCGATCAGCACGACCTTCAGGCCCAGGTCAGCGGCACGGAAGGCGGCCGAGTAACCGCCGGGGCCGGCGCCGAGCACGATCACGTCGCATTCGACATCGACCTTGCCGCCATAGCTCGACACCGCCACGGCCGCCGATGCAGGGGCCGGTGCGGGCGCTGCCTTGGATGCGGGGGGCGCCGGTGCGGCCGCTGCAGGCGCTGCCGCCGCGGCACCGTCCACCTCCAGCGTCAGCACCACCGAGCCTTCCTTGACCTTGTCGCCCACCTTCACGGCCAGCGACTTCACCACGCCGGCAGCGGACGACGGAATCTCCATCGAGGCCTTGTCCGATTCGACCGTGATCAGCGACTGCTCGGCCTTGACCGTGTCTCCTACATTGACCAGCACCTCGATCACTGCCACTTCGTCGAAGTCGCCGATGTCGGGCACCTTGATTTGTTGTTCGCTCATTTGGACACTTTCAGTTTGAGTGTGAGAACGTCGACCGGTGGGGCCGAATTGCGATCGAATTCGCAGGCGGCGGCGATGCCTGCCTCCGCCACGTCGCGCGAGTTGCGCGACTTGATGTCATAGGCCGCGTGCATGGCGCCGAGCGCAAAGCTGCGTCCCGAGCCGATGGCCCAGAACTCCTTGAACTCGAACACCTCGCGGTAGCTGTAGATGCCGTAGATGCCGCTCTGGTTGGCCAGCAGCATCGTGAACTGGCTCGACTCGTAGGGCTCGTGCTCGTCTTCCTTGGTCTGCATGAAGAACGAGTCCTTCAGCACCGGATGCAGCATCGTGAAGGTGCGGAAGATCTCGTGCTTGCTGCCGAACAGCAACTGCTCGCGCGGCTGCGCGGCCAGCGCGTGCTGCAGCACCAGGAAGTGCGCGGCGGCACCAGCCACCGCGAACAGGCTCTGCCCCGCCGCATCCTCGACGGTGAAGATCTTCTGGTTCGCCTCGGCGCGGTGCGAAAGCCGCGTGTCGCCGAAGGTCACCAGAGAATCGGCTGCCATCGTGACCTGGCCGCCTTTGCGGACGGCCACTACGGTGGTCATAGCGCCTCCCGCCGGGCCGCCCCAAGGGAGGCGCCCCCCTCTGGGGGGAGCACCGCAGGTGCTCGGGGGGTCATAGAAGAATACGGCGATAGTCCGCGAGCACCTGGCCCAGGTAGGCGTTGAAACGCGCAGCCAGGGCGCCGTCGATCACGCGGTGGTCGTACGACAGCGACATCGGCAGCGTCAGGCGCGGCACGAACTGCTTGCCGTCCCACACCGGCTTCATCTGGCCCTTCGAGAGGCCGAGGATGGCCACTTCGGGAGCGTTGATGATCGGCGTGAAGTGCGTGCCGCCGATGCCGCCCAGCGAGCTGATCGAGAAGCAGCCGCCCTGCATGTCGGCCGAGCCGAGCTTGCCGTCGCGCGCCTTCTTGGCGAGCTCGCCCATCTCGGCGCTGATCTGCAGGATGCCCTTCTTGTCGGCATCCTTGAGCACCGGCACCACGAGGCCGTTCGGCGTGTCCGCCGCGAAGCCGATGTTGTAGTACTGCTTGTAGACGAGCTGGTCGCCGTCCAGGCTGGTGTTGAACTCGGGGAACTTCTTCAGCGCCGCGACCACCGCCTTGATGACGAAGGCCAGCATCGTGACCTTCACGCCCGATTTCTCGTTCTCCTTGTTGGTGGAGACGCGGAAGGCCTCGAGCTCGGTGATGTCGGCTTCGTCGTTGTTGGTGACGTGCGGGATCATCACCCAGTTGCGGTGCAGGTTCGCGCCGCTGAGCTTCTTGATGCGCGACAGGTCCTTGCGCTCGACCGTGCCGAACTTCGTGAAGTCGACCTTGGGCCATGGAATCAGGCCCAGCGCGGCGCCGTCGCCACCACCGGCCGGCGCCTTGGCCGCCGAGGCCTTGGTGCTGGCCTGGCCGCTCATCACGGCCTTGGTGAAGTTCTGGATGTCTTCCTGCGTGATGCGGCCCTTGGGACCGGAGCCCTTGACCTCTTCGAGCGGCACGCCGAGTTCGCGCGCGAACTTGCGCACCGAGGGCGAGGCGTGCGGAAGGCTGGCGCTGGGGGCGACCGTCGGCTGATGAGCCGGAGCAGCGGCGGCAGCAGGCGCCGATGCAGCAGTCGGTGCTGGTGCACTGGCGGTTGCGGTTGCCGGTGCGGCAGCCGCTGCCTGGGTCGGCGCCGGAGCAGCGGCCCCTGCAGCGCCTTCGAGCACCGCGATCAGGTCACCGATGTTGACCGTGTCGCCCACCTTGACCTTGAGTTCCTTGAGCACGCCCGCAGCCGACGACGGAATTTCCATCGAGGCCTTGTCCGACTCCACCGTGATGAGCGACTGCTCGGCCTTGATCACGTCGCCCACCTTCACGAGTACTTCGATGACGGCGACGTCCTTGAAGTCGCCGATGTCGGGCACCTTGACCTCCACCGGGCCCGAGGCCACTGGGGGTGCCGCGAGAGCAGCCGGCGCGGGGGCCGCTGCGGCCGGCGCAGGAGCCGGCGCTGCTGCCGGAGCAGCCGCGGGCGCCGGTGCTGCTGCAGCACCCGCTCCCTCGGCCTCGAGCACGAGCACCACCGAGCCTTCCTTGACCTTGCTGCCGACCTCGACCTTCAGCTCCTTGACCACGCCGGCGGTCGACGACGGAATTTCCATCGATGCCTTGTCCGACTCCACCGTGATGAGCGACTGCTCGGCCTTGACCGTGTCGCCCACCTTCACGAGCACCTCGATCACCGCGACTTCATCGAAATCGCCGATGTCCGGCACCTTGACTTCCACTGCTGCCATATCGTTTGTCTCCCGCCCTGAGGCGCCGTTTCGTTCGTTGATTGTTGAGGGTCAGGCGTAGAGCGGGTTGACCTTGTCGACATTGATGCCGTACTTCTTGATCGCTTCCACCACCTTGGCCACCGGCACGGTGCCATCTTCGCTCAGCGCCTTGAGCGCAGCCACCACGATGTAGTGGCGGTTGATCTCGAAGTGCTCGCGCAGCTTGTTTCGGAAGTCGCTGCGGCCGAAGCCGTCGGTGCCCAGCACCTTGTAGTTGCGGCCCTTCGGGATGAAGGGGCGGATCTGTTCGGCGTAGGCCTTCATGTAGTCGGTCGAGGCGACCACCGGGCCGGTGGTGGGCGCAAGCTGCTCGGCCACGAAGGGCACGCGCGGCGTCTGGTCCGGGTGCAGCAGGTTCCAGCGGTCGGCGTCCTGGCCGTCACGCGTGAGCTCATTGAAGCTCGGGCAGCTCCACACGGAAGCCGACACGCCCCAGTCCTTTTCGAGCAGCTCTTGCGCGGCAAAGCTTTCGCGCAGGATGGTGCCGCTGCCCAGCAGTTGCACGGTCGGTGCCTTGGCCTTGAGCGCAGGGCCCTGCTTCGACAGGTACATGCCCTTGATGATCTGCTCTTCGGTACCGGGCTGGAGGCCGGGCATCGCGTAGTTCTCGTTGAGCAGCGTCAGGTAGTAGTAGACGTTGTCCTGCTTCTCGACCATGCGCTTCAGGCCATGGTGCAGGATCACGCCGACTTCGTGCGCGAAGGTCGGGTCGTAGCTCACGCAGTTCGGGATGGTGTTGGCCAGGATGTGGCTGTGGCCGTCTTCGTGCTGCAGGCCTTCGCCGTTCAGCGTGGTGCGTCCCGAGGTGCCGCCCAGCAGGAAGCCGCGGGCCTGCATGTCGCCGGCCGCCCAGGCGAGATCGCCGATGCGCTGGAAGCCGAACATCGAGTAGTACACGTAGAACGGCACCATGATGCGGTTGTTCGTGCTGTACGACGTGGCCGCCGCGATCCAGCTCGACATGCCGCCGGCTTCGTTGATGCCTTCCTGCAGGATCTGGCCGGCCTTGTCTTCCTTGTAGTACATGACCTGGTCTTTATCGACCGGGGTGTACTGCTGACCGTGCGGGTTGTAGATGCCGATCTGGCGGAACAAGCCTTCCATGCCGAAGGTGCGGGCCTCGTCCACCAGGATGGGCACGACGCGCGGGCCCAGCGCCTTGTCGCGCAGCAGCTGCGTGAGGAAGCGCACGTAGGCCTGCGTGGTCGAGATCTCGCGGCCTTCGGCCGTGGGCTCGATCACCGACTTGAAGGTGTCGAGCGAGGGCACCGTGAAGCTCTCGTCGGCCTTGGCGCGGCGATGCGGCAGGTAGCCGCCGAGCGCCTTGCGGCGCTCGTGCAAGTAGCGCATTTCCGGCGTGTCGTCGGCCGGCTTGTAGAACGGCAGCTCGGCGATCTGGCTGTCGGGAATCGGAATGTTGAAGCGGTCGCGGAAGGCCTTGATGTCCTCGTCGCCGAGCTTCTTGGTCTGGTGGACCGTGTTCTTGCCTTCGCCGATCTTGCCCATGCCGAAGCCCTTGACGGTCTTGACGAGCAGCACCGTGGGCTGGCCCTTGTGGTTCTGGGCGGCGTGGAAGGCGGCGTACACCTTCTGCGAGTCGTGGCCGCCGCGCTGCAGGCTCCAGACCTCGTCGTCGGTCATGTGCTCGACCATCTTCAGCGTGCGCGGGTCGCGGCCGAAGAAGTTCTTGCGCACGTAGGCACCGTCGTTGGCCTTCATGGCCTGGTAGTCGCCGTCGTTGCACTCCATCATGATCTTGCGCAGCGCGCCGTCATGGTCCTTTTCGAGCAGGGCGTCCCAGCCCTTGCCCCAGATCAGCTTGACGACGTTCCAGTTGGCACCGCGGAATTCGCCTTCCAGTTCCTGGATGATCTTGCCGTTGCCGCGCACCGGACCGTCCAGGCGCTGCAGGTTGCAGTTGATGACGAAGATCAGGTTGTCGAGGTTCTCGCGCGCCGCCAGGCCGATGGCGCCCAGCGATTCCACCTCGTCCATCTCACCGTCGCCACAGAACACCCAGACCTTGCGGTTCTCGGTGTTGGCGATGCCGCGTGCATGCAGGTACTTGAGGAAGCGCGCCTGGTAGATCGCCATCAGCGGCCCCAGGCCCATCGAGACGGTCGGGAACTGCCAGAACTCCGGCATCAGCTTGGGGTGCGGGTAGCTCGACAGGCCCTTGCCGTCCACTTCCTGGCGGAAGTTGAGCAGCTGCTCTTCGGAGAGGCGGCCTTCGAGGTAGGCGCGGGCATAAATGCCGGGCGAAACGTGGCCCTGGATGTAGAGCAGGTCGCCGCCGTGGTTCTCGCTCTCGGCGTGCCAGAAGTGGTTGAAGCCGGCGCCGAACATGCTGGCCAGCGAGGCGAAGGAGCCGATGTGGCCGCCGAGGTCGCCGCCTTCGGGCGGGTGGATGCGGTTGGCCTTGACCACCATCGCCATGGCATTCCAGCGCATGTAGGCACGCAGGCGTTGTTCGATCTCGAGGTTGCCGGGGCTGCGGGCCTCCTGCGAGGGCTCGATGGTGTTGACGTAGCCCGTGTTGGCCGAGAACGGCATGTCGACCGTGTTCTGGCGGGCATGTTCGAGCAGTTGCTCGAGAAGGAAGTGGGCCCGCTCCGGACCCTCGCTCTGGATGACGGAGGACAGTGCATCCATCCATTCACGGGTCTCCTGGGCGTCCGCATCGTTTGCGGCCGAGCCGAACAGGTTCTCGGGATTTGCCGACATGCTTGTCTCTCCTTTTAGGGCTGTGGCTGTAATTTAAGTGCGCTGTGCAGCGAACGCGGCGGAGTTTCGCATAGAAACATCGAGATTTCAAATAGTGCGTATCAATTTCTTAATATGAAATTTTCAGTTCGCGTTTGCCCTGCGCAAAACCGCGCGCAAGCCCGGGCCGACGTTGCTTTGCCGTCGTTTCCGAAGGGCTTCACCTAAACTCGGACCATGCCTTTTTCCTCTCCGCTGGCAGTTGCCCGCAGTGCCGTGAATGCCTCGCCCCTGTCCTGGTGGCGCAGGTGGTGGCGCCGGCAGACGCCGGTGCTGCAGGACGCAGTCGCCATGCTCGCGCCGATGGCGGCCGTGCTGTTGTTTCTTGCCGCCATCGTGTCCGCCTTCTGGTACCTGCGCACCGAGGAAGTCGAGCGCGAGCAGGAGTCGGTGCGCCGCGACGTCGAATACGCACAGCAGCGCATGCGCCTGCGGCTTTTGGAGCGGCAGGAGCAGTTGATGCGCATCGCGCGCGACGCTTCCAACCGCGAGATCGACCCGGTCGAATTCACCAGCCGAGCCGAGTCGCTGGTGAGCCAGTTCCCCGAGCTGCAGACCATCACCTGGATCGACGACCGCCGCCGCTTCAAGGCCGGCTATGCGGCGCCCAGCGTGCACCCGGCCCAGCAGCACCTGATCGGCGACGTGCTGCGTCCCGGCGACATCGAGAGCAACTATGCGCTGGCCCGCGAGCTGCGCCAGCCGGTGTATTCGCAGCCCGTGGCCGGAGGCGCCCCCCCTGCGATGCTGCAGCTGCACATCCCCCTTTTCGATCAAGGACTGTTCGCGGGCGTCGTGCTTGGCGAGTTCTCGGTCGACGGGCTGCTGCGCTACGGCATGCCGTCCGAAGTACAGGCGCGCTATGCGGTGTCGCTGCTCGACGCCAAGGGCCACGCGATCGCGGGCAACACCACCACCCTGAAGGAAGGCGGCACGCGCCTGCTGCCCTGGACCGAGCGGACCAACGAATACGAAGTGCCGGTGTCCCCGGTGGGCAATGCTCTGGTGCTGCGGGCGCAGGCCTACCGCACCTCGCAGGGCGTGGTCGGCAACGGGCTGTTCTGGCTGGTCTGCGCGCTCAGCGTGCTCACGAGCTGGATGCTCATCGGCACCTGGCGGCACACGCGGCGGCGGCTGCAGGCACAGCAGCGGCTGGTCGCAGAAACCAATTTCCGCCGCGCCATGGAGAACTCCATGCTGACCGGCATGCGCGTGCTCGACCTGCAGGGCCGCATCACCTACGTGAACGCCGCCTTCTGCGCGATGACCGGATGGAGCGAGGCCGAGCTCGTCGGCCAGTCGCCGCCCTTCCCCTACTGGCTCGAATCCGACCGCGAAGTGATGAACGAGCGCCTGGAAGAAGAGCTGCATGGCCGAGCCCTGCCCGGCGGCTTCCAGGTGCGCGTGAAGCGCAAGAACGGCAGCGTGTTCAACGCCCGGCTCTACGTGTCGCCGCTGATCGACGCGCGCGGCCACCAGACCGGCTGGATGACGTCGATGACCGATATCACCGAGCCCACGCGCATCCGCGAGCAGTTGTCGGCTTCGTACGAACGCTTCACCACCGTGCTAGAAGCGCTCGATGCGGCCGTGTCCGTCGCGCCCATCGGCAGCGAGGAACTGCTGTTCGCCAACAAGCTGTACCGGCTCTGGTTCGGCTCCGACACCGTGGGCCATCTGGGCATGGTCGCGCAGGCAGGTGTGCCAGCCTCGAATGCGCACGACGAAGGCCTCGACGACGTCGATCCGTACGCGGGCCTGCCGATCGACACGCTCACCGCGGCGCAGGCGGCCAACAACGAAATCTTCGTGCCGCACCTCGGCAAATGGCTCGAAGTGCGTTCGCGCTACCTGACATGGGTCGACGGCCGCCTCGCGCAGCTGGTGATCGCCACCGACATCACTCCGCGCCGCGACGCCGAGGAACAGGCCGCCGCGCAGGCCGACAAGGCCCAGGCTGCCAGCCGCCTCATCACGATGGGCGAGATGGCCTCCAGCGTGGCCCACGAGCTCAACCAGCCGCTGACCGCCATCACCAACTACTGCAACGGGATGATGTCGCGCATCAAGGGCCAATCGATCGACAACGACGCGCTGCTCGCCGCGCTCGAGAAAACGTCGAAGCAGGCCCAGCGCGCCGGCCAGATCATCCAGCGCATCCGCTCTTTCGTGAAGCGCAGCGAACCCAACCGCACGCCGGCCGACGTGGCCACCATGGTGAGCGAGGCGGTCGAGCTGGCAGGCATCGAGCTGCGCCGGCGCAACGTGCGCCTGAACCACTACGTGGCCGCGCGGCTGCCGGTGGTGCGCGTCGACCCGATCCTCATCGAGCAGGTGATGGTCAACCTGCTGAAGAACGCGGCCGAATCCATCGACATCGCCGAGCGCCCGCTGGCGCGCCGCAGCGTCGAGCTGCGCGTGCTGCCCAAGGTCATCGAAGGCCACAACGCCATCGAGTTCTCGGTGCAGGACACGGGCAAGGGGCTCGCTCCGGAAGTGATGGACCGGCTCTACGAAGCCTTCTTCTCCACCAAGCCCGAGGGCATGGGCATCGGGCTCAATCTGTGCCGCACCATCGTCGAGTCGCACCGCGGCCGGATGCAGGCGGAGAACATCTACAATGGCCCGGATGTGATCGGATGCCGTTTTTCCTTCTGGATTCCGGTGTTGGACGCTATCAGTTCCGTAGCTAGCGACGAGGCAAAGGTACCTGCATGAGTTTGATTCCGAAGAAGGGCACGGTCTATGTCGTCGACGACGACGAAGCCGTACGCGATTCGCTGCAATGGCTGCTCGAGGGCAAGGACTACAGAGTCCGCTGTTTCGATTCCGCCGAATCCTTTCTCTCCCGATACGACCCGCGCGAAGTCGCCTGTTTGATCGTCGACATCCGCATGGCCGGCATGACCGGCCTCGAACTGCAGGATCGCCTGATCGAACGCCGCTCCCCGCTGCCGATCGTGGTCATCACCGGCCACGGCGACGTGCCGATGGCGGTCGACAGCATGAAGAAGGGCGCGATGGATTTCATCCAGAAGCCCTTCAACGACGAAGAGCTTGTCACGCTGGTCGAGCGCATGCTCGAACATGCGCGCGGCGCCTTCACGCAGCACCAGCAGTCGGCCAGCCGCGATGCGCTGCTGTCCAAGCTCACGGGCCGCGAGGCGCAGGTGCTCGAACGCATCGTCGCCGGCCGCCTGAACAAGCAGATCGCGGACGACCTCGGCATCAGCATCAAGACGGTCGAGGCGCATCGCGCCAACATCATGGAAAAGCTCAATGCCAATACTGTGGCCGATCTGCTCAAGATAGCGCTCGGGCAAGCGGCCCCCACGGCCAAGGCCTCCTGAGCCGCAGCTATCCCGCCGATAGCCACGCACCTTCCCCACGCCTGCGCAAGCGGGCGTTTTTACTTGGAAAATCAAAACCGATGACCGCCCAACTGATCGACGGCAACGCCCTCGCCAAAACCATTCGTGCCGAGGTGTCCGGCCGCACCGCCGCGCTGAAGGCGCGCGGCGTGAACCCGGCACTGTCCATCATCTTGGTGGGCAGCGATCCGGCCAGCCAGGTCTACACGAAGCACAAGGTCAACGACAGCACCGAGACCGGTCTGCAGGCCACGCTCGAGACCTACCCCGCCGACCTGAGCGAAGCTGACTTGCTGGCCCGCATCCGCGCCCTCAACGACGACCCGAAGGTGCACGGCATCCTGGTTCAGCTGCCACTGCCCAAGCACATGGACAGCCAGAAAGTCATCGAGACGATCTCGCCCGCCAAGGACGTCGACGGCTTCCACGTCGCCAGCGCCGGCGCGCTGATGACCGGCGCACCCGGCTTCTGGCCCTGCACGCCGCACGGCTGCATGAAGATGCTCGAATCCATCGGCTACGACCTGCGCGGCAAGCACGCGGTGGTCATCGGCCGCAGCAACATCGTCGGCAAGCCGATGGCCATGATGCTGCTGGCCAAGAGCGCCACCGTGACCATCTGCCACAGCGCCACGCAAGACCTCGGCGCCATCACGCGGCAGGCCGACGTGATCGTGGCTGCCGTGGGCAAGCTCGATCTCCTGACGGCCGACATGGTGAAGCCCGGAGCGGTGGTCATCGACGTCGGCATGAACCGCAAGGCCGACGGCAAGCTGGCCGGCGACGTCGATTTCGACAGCGTGAAGGAAGTGGCTGGCTGGATCACCCCCGTGCCGGGCGGCGTCGGCCCGATGACCCGCGCCATGCTCCTCGTCAATACCCTTGAAGCTGCGGAACGCGCCGCCAAGTGATTTCCATGGCCACCACGAACAACCCACTCCTCGACTTCACCGATCTCCCGCTGTTCGATCGCATCAGGCCCGAGCATGTGTCGCCCGCGGTCGACACCCTGCTGGCCGATGCCGAGACCGCGCTGCAGACGGTAACGGCGTCCGAATTCCCGGCCGACTGGAACGCGATCTCCAGGGTGCTCGACGTGGCCTCCGAACGCTTCAGCCGCGCCTGGGGTGCCGTCGGCCACCTCAATGCCGTGGCCGACACGCCGGAGCTGCGCGCTGCCTACAACGAGGCCATGCCGCGCGTCACCGCGTTCTGGACCCGCCTGGGTTCCGACGAGCGCCTGTACGCCAAATACAAGGCCATCGATCCGGCCACGCTCAACCCCGAGCAGCGCCAGGCGCACAAGAACGCCGTGCGCAACTTCGTGCTCGGCGGCGCCGAACTGCAGGGCGACGCCAAGAAGCGTTTCGCCGACATCCAGGAGCGCCAGGCCGAGCTGAGCCAGAAGTTCAGCGAGAACGCACTCGACGCGACCGATGCCTTTGCCTACTACGCCTCGCTGGGCGAGCTCGAGGGCGTGCCCGAGGACGTCGTGAGCGCCGCTCGCACAGCCGCCGAAGCCGAGGGCAAGGAAGGCTACAAGCTCACGCTCAAGATGCCGTGCTACCTGCCGGTGATGCAGTTCGCCAGGAGCAGCGCGCTGCGCGAGAAGCTCTACCGCGCCTACGTCACGCGCGCCAGCGAATTCGGCGATGCCGCCTTCGACAACACGGCGCTCATCACGGAGATCCTCGCGCTGCGCGAGGAAGAAGCGAAGCTGCTGGGCTACAGGAACTACGGCGAGCTGTCCGTCGTGCCGAAGATGGCCGAATCGCCCGAGCAAGTCGTCAAGTTCCTGCGCGATCTCGCCACCAAGGCCAAGCCCTATGGCGAGCGCGACCTGGCCGACCTGCGGGTCTTCGCCTCGGAGCAACTGGGCATCACCGACCCGCAACCCTGGGACTGGAACTACATCGGCGAGAAGCTCAAGGAAGCGCGCTATGCCTTCAGCGAGCAGGAGGTGAAGCAGTACTTCCCCGCGCCGAAGGTCATGGCCGGGCTGTTCAAGATCGTCGAGACGCTGTTCGAGGTGTCGATCCGCCGCGACTCGGCGCCCACGTGGCACCCGAGCGTGGAGTTCTATCGCATCGAGCGCGCCGGCCAGAAGGTCGGCCAGTTCTACCTGGACCCCTCCGCGCGCGCCGCCAAGCGCGGCGGCGCCTGGATGGACGATGTGCGCGCCCGCTGGCTACGCCCCGACAACGGCGTGCTGCAAACGCCGGTTGCGCAGCTGGTGTGCAACTTCGCCAGCGGCGTCGACGGCAAGCCGCCGCTGCTCACGCACGACGACGTGACCACCCTCTTCCACGAGTTCGGCCACGGCCTGCATCACATGCTCACGCAGGTGAACGAGCGCGACGTCTCGGGCATCAGCGGTGTCGAGTGGGACGCGGTCGAGCTGCCGAGCCAGTTCATGGAGAACTTCTGCTGGGAGTGGGACGTGCTCAAGCACATGACCGCCCACGTCGACACCGGCGAGCCGCTGCCGCGCGCGCTGTTCGACAAGATGACGGCCGCCAAGAACTTCCAGAGCGGCCTGCAGACGCTGCGCCAGATCGAATTCTCGCTGTTCGACATGCTGCTGCATACCGAGTACCACGCAGCGGCGGCCAAGCCCGGCGATGTGATGGCGCTGCTCGGCAAGGTGCGCGCCGAGGTGGCCGTGATGCCCTCGCCGCCGTTCAGCCGCACGCCGAATACCTTCAGCCACATCTTCTCGGGCGGCTACGCGGCCGGCTACTACAGCTACAAGTGGGCCGAGGTGCTGAGTGCCGACGCCTACGCGGCCTTCGAGGAAACCGTGGGCGCCGACGGCGAGCCGAACATCGAGACCGGCCGCAAGTACCGCCAGGCCATCCTGGAGGCCGGCGGCAGCCGCAGCGCCATGGATTCGTTCAAGGCCTTCCGCGGCCGCGAGCCCCAGCTTGATGCGCTGCTGCGACATCAGGGCATGGCGGAGCCCCAGCCCGTTTGATGCGGCGCTGAAGCTTGCGATACTCGGGCGATGCATCCGATTCACAAACTCTCACTGCATCGCCTGAGCGGCCTCGCCCTTGCGCTCGTTGCCGCGGGCGCGATGGCACAGCCCATCTACCGCCAGGTCGACAAAAACGGCAAGGTCACCTTTTCAGATCGCGCTCCGACCGCCAGCACCGAAGCGGCTTCGGGGCCGCAGGGCGGCGTCACCACGCCCGCCAATGCGGGCCTGCCGTATGAATTGCGGCAGGTGGCGCAGCGCTACCCCGTCACCCTGTACAGCAGCGACGAATGCGGCCCCTGCAGCACGGCACGCTCGCTGCTTGTCACGCGTGGCATCCCGTTCGAAGAGCGAACCGTCAAGAGCAACGAGGAAGTCCAGGCGCTACAGCGCCTGAGCAGCCAGAGTTCGCTGCCGCTGCTGACCATCGGATCGCAGCAGCTCAAGGGCTTTTCGGATGCCGAGTGGTCGCAGTACCTCGACGCGGCCGGCTATCCCAAGAGCAACAGCCTGCCCGCGGGCTATCGCAACGGCCTGGCGCGGCCACTGATCGCGCAACAGGCAGCACCCGCAACCCGGGCCCCTGCGGCACCAGCTGCGCAGCCCGCGTCGCCGCCTCCCGCCTCGAGCGAACCGACCCCGAGCAACCCGGCCGGCATCAAGTTCTGACCCAGGCCGCGTTCGCGGCCGCGGATCATCGGGCGAACTGCATCGTCTTCACGCCCGTCGGGGTACCCAGCAGGCACACGTCGGCTTTCTGGTGCGCAAAGACGCCCACCGTCACCACGCCAGGCCATTGGCTCACCTCGGACTCGAAGGCCAGCGGATCGGTGATCCGCAGGCCAGTCACGTCCACGATGTGCTGACCGTTGTCGGTAACCAGCGGCAGGCCGTCCTTCTCGCGCACCTGGGCGATGCCACCCATGCTCGCGAACTGGCGCATCACCCGGCGCGCGGCCATCGGAATCACCTCCACGGGCAGCGGAAACGCGCCCAGCGCATCGACCAGTTTGGACGCATCGGCGATGCAGATGAACTTGCGCGACTGCGCCGCCACGATCTTTTCGCGCGTGAGCGCGGCGCCACCGCCCTTCACCATGAAGCCGCGGTGGTCGATTTCGTCGGCGCCGTCGATGTAGACAGCCAGTTCTTCCACCTCGTTGCTGTCGAACACCGGGATGCCCAGCGCGCGCAGGCGCTCGGTCGAGGCTACCGAGCTGGAGACAGCGCCCTTGATCTCGTCCTTGATGGTGGCCAGCGCGTCGATGAACTTGTTCACCGTGGAGCCGGTTCCGACGCCGACGATCTCGCCCTTGACCACGTAGGCCAGCGCGGCAAGGCCGACCTGGGCCTTGAGTTCATCCTGAGAAAGAGGGGTTGGGGTGGCGGGTGCGGTCATCGCGGAGAATCCTTGGCTCATAGAAGTTCAGAATTATCCGATGCCCCTGCTGATGCCCTCTTCGCTCTACGGCCTGGCCCGCCCTTTCCTGTTCGGCTTCGACCCCGAGCACGCCCATGAACTCACGCTGGACGGCCTGGCACACACCCAGAACACGCCGCTGGCCTGCGCCTATTCGGCACCGCGCGTGAACGACCCGATCCAGCTCGCCGGCCTGCACTTTCCGAACCGCGTGGGCCTGGCGGCCGGGCTCGACAAGAACGCCCGCTGCATCGACGCCTTCGCCGCCATGGGCTTCGGATTCGTCGAAGTCGGCACGGTGACGCCGAAGGCGCAGCCGGGCAACCCCAAGCCTCGCATGTTCCGGCTGCCGCAGCGCGATGCGCTGATCAACCGGCTCGGCTTCAACAACGAAGGACTCGACGCCTTCCTGGCCAATGTGCAGAAGGCGCGTTTCCGCAAGACCGGCAGGGGCACCACGTCGCCGATGCTGCTGGGCCTGAACATCGGCAAGAACGCCGCCACGCCGATCGAGCGCGCGGTGGACGACTACCTGCTCTGCCTCGACGGCGTATACCCGCACGCCGACTACGTGACAATCAATATCTCGAGCCCCAACACCGCCAACCTGCGCACGCTGCAGAGCGATGAGGCGCTCGATGCGCTTCTCGGCGCGGTGGCCGAACGGCGCGAGGCGCTGGCCGCGAGCCACAACAAGCGCTCCCCGCTGTTCGTGAAGATCGCCCCCGATCTCGACGAGGCCCAGGTGGCGGTGATTGCCGCCACGCTGAAGCGTCACGGCATGGACGGCGTGATCGCCACCAACACCACGCTCGCGCGCGATGCGGTCAAGGGCCTGCCGCATGCGGATGAAGCGGGCGGACTGTCGGGTGCGCCGGTGCGCGAGGCCAGCAACCGCGTGGTCGCCCAGCTGCGTGCGGCGCTCGGGTCGGGTTTTCCGATCATCGGGGTCGGCGGCATCCTGAGCGCAGCCGATGCCAAGGCCAAGATCGCCGCGGGTGCGGACGTGGTGCAGATCTACACCGGCCTGATCTACCGCGGCCCTGCGCTGGTGCGCGAAGCCGCCCGGGCGCTGCTGCGGGATCGCAGCCAGGCCTGAGCTTCTTTCTTCGTCTCTTTCAGCGCATGCGCCAGAGTATTGGCGCGATGACCGCGGCCCAACGCAGCAGGCGCTTCGGCCGGATCACCACCACGGCGGCCGCAGCAACGACGCCGGTAGCCACCGGATGCGCACGTGCAATGCGCAGTGCCGCGGCGGCCGCCGATTCGTTGGGCGGAGGCGCTTCGCCCTCGCCTGAACCGCCGACCGGCTGCGCCTGCTCGCGTCCACCCTGCAACGTCGCGATGCGCTCGCGCTGACGCTCCATGCGCGCCAGCAGTTCCTCGCGCGTGGCAGGCCGCGGGGGGCGCGGCGCCTCTTCGTCCTGCTCAGGGTCCTTGCCGAGGCCGAAACGGTCCTGGACCCAGGCCCAGTCGCGTTCGAACTCGCGGCGTGCCGGCACGAAGCTGTTGGATGCGTTGCGCAGCGACAGCAGCAAGCCGATGGCGGCCGCCAGCCAAAGCACGATCCACACCCCCGCCACCGACCATGCGGCCACGATGCGGTGGGGCGTTTCCCAGAAATGAACCACCACCGCCACGGACAGCAGAGCCACCGTGACCGTGGTCAGCCCCAACACGGCCAGACTGAAGACAAGCAACAGCTTGAGGCGCTGCTTCTCGTCCTCCCAGGCCATGCGCAGCAGCTGCACCCGGTCTTCGGCCGCCAGCGCGCCTTCGGCGGCGGCGATGCGCAGCCGGCGAATCCGGGCGTTCAATCCGAACAGGGACGACAGCCTCATGGGCTGGCTCCGGCCATGTCCGGGCGAACGATGCTGCGGCGGCGAATGCTCAGGTCAGCGGCGGCCAAGCAGCAGGCCCACCAGCACGCCGACAGCCAGTGCAGCACCGGCGATCTGCCATGGTTCGTCATGGGCGTAGGCGTTGGCGGAGTTGGCCGCTTCGCGGGCCTTCTTGGCGGCGAGCTTGCTCTTCTCGGCCGCTAGTTCGCGTGCGATGGCCAGCTTGGTGTCGATGCGCTGGCGCAGCGCCTTGATGTGGGGAACCGAATCCAGGTCCTTGCTTGCCAGCACGCCGCGCACGTCGCTTGCGATGTCTTCGGCCGCTGCTTCAAGATTTTGGGATGCACTCATTGGAATCTTTCCTCCATTGATGACACCGGCACCGCGCCGGCGGCTTTCACGCCAGCGATGGCGTCCTGTCATGTTACAGGCACAAAAGGCCCTCGGGCGCGACAGATGGTCAGACTTTGGTGCGAGATGCGACTTCATTGCGTACTAGCACGCTTCATTCACCCGCCAGCAGGCGCGCGACGTGCCGCCCGATGGCCAGGCTGCTCGTGAGGCCCGGCGACTCGATACCGAAGAGATTGACCAGCCCTTGTATGCCATGCGAATCGGGTCCGTCGATCATGAAGTCCGCCGCCGGCTCGCCTGGGCCCGAGATCTTCGGCCGCATCCCCGCATAGCCCGGAATCAGGGCACCGTCGGGCAGCGCGGGCCAGTACTTGCGCACCTCGGCATAGAAACCGTCGCCGCGCGTCGGGTCCACCACCAGGTCGCCAGGCGAGGACACCCACTGCACGTCGGGCCCGAACTTGGCTTGGCCGCCCAGGTCGATCGTGAGGTGTACGCCCAATCCGCCGGGCTCGGGCACGGGATAGACGAGGCGCCCGAACGGCGCACGCCCCGACAGAGTGAAGTAATTGCCCTTGGCAAAGTGCTCCACGGGCACCGCCGAAGGCGGCAGGCCCTCGAAGCACCGCGCCAACGCAGGGGCACCGAGACCTGCCGCATTGACCACGCTACGGCAACGCAACGCCGTGCCGTCCTCCGCGATCAGGACAACAGCCCCAGCGCCACATTCGGCGCGCGTGATGGACGATTTCAGCGCCAGCATGCCGCCTGCGTTCTCCAGATCGCCGAGCAGGCTCAGCATGAGGGCATGGCTGTCGACAATACCGGTGCTTGGCGAATGCAGCGCCGCGACGCAATGCAGCTGCGGCTCCAGCGCACCGGCCTGCTGCGCGGTCAGCATCGCCAGGTCGCCGACACCGTTCGCCGCAGCCTTGACCCGAATGGCATCGAGCTGGTCCGCCTGCCCCGGCGATGTCGCCACGATGAGCTTGCCGCAGCGTCGATGCGGCACACCGCGCTCCGCCGCATAGGCGTACAGCAACTCCTTCCCTTCAACGCAAAGCTTCGCCTTCAGCGAGCCCTGCGGGTAGTAGATGCCTGCATGAATGACTTCGCTGTTGCGCGAACTCGTGCCCGTCCCTATCGCACCTTCGGATTCGAGCACCAGCACCTCCCGCCCGGCGAGCGCCAAGGCGCGCGCCACTGCCAGCCCCACCACACCGGCGCCGATGACGGCGCAATCAATTTCTTCCATCGCGCGAGCTTAGCGCGGCCCGCGCGTGGAATCACTTTACGGAGGGCGGCGGCTCGGGATCGGTGGGTTCGTCGGGTGGTGTGCTCGGCCCTTCGTCGGGCTCGACGGGCAGATCCGGTGTGACAGGTGTCGGAAGGTCGGGATGGGTGGCCATGGTGGCGCTCCTTTCCCATTGGTTCTAGAACTCCGACATGGAAAGTTCAAACGGCCCTTGGCTGCACTTGCCGTCGGTGCGGACCGACAGCTCATGTGCCGCACGCCGGGCATGCCGCAGAACCCGACCTGTTCGGCGCGCAGTGGATCCAGAAGAAAACGCGCAACAAAAAAGCGACCTGGAAATCCAGGTCGCTTTTTGATTTGGTGGGCGGTGGAGGTTTCGAACCTCCGACCCCAGCAGTGTGAATGCTGTGCTCTACCCCTGAGCTAACCGCCCGAAACGCTGCTGTTTGCCTTCAGCGTCTTGAAAACGTATCGCGTTGTGCGAAGCCTCAGATTATGCCATAGCTTTTCAGCCGTTTTCCCGAAACAGCGTGCGACCGCCACTCGATTTGTCGAGTTGCACCAACACCGCCTCGTGCGCGGTCAGTTCGTGCTCGGCCGCCATGATCACCGGCAGCTCGAACTGGCTCAGGTCGATGGCCACCACGGTTGTACCTTGCGCGGGCTCGTTCGAGGCCACGTCGATCAGCAGCGCATCCTGACCGCGCGTGAGGTTGATGTACACGTCCGCCAGCAGCTGCGCGTCGAGCTTGGCGCCGTGGAAGGTGCGGTTGGAGCGGTCGACGCCGAAACGGTCGCACAGCGCATCCAGCGAATTGCGCTTGCCGGGGTAGACCTGCTTGGCCATGGCCAGCGTGTCGGTCACTTCGCTGACGAAGGTGCGCAGCGCCGGCAATCCGGCGCGCTCGAACTCCTTGTTGAGAAAGCCGACGTCGAAGGCCGCGTTGTGGATGATCAGCTCGGCATCGCGCAGGTATTCAACGATGTCGTTGGCCAGCGTCGCGAACTTCGGCTTGTCGCGCAGGAAGTCGGTCGTCAGGCCGTGAACCTTCAACGCGTCTTCATGGCTCTCGCGCTCGGGGTTGAAGTAGATGTGCAGGTCGTTGCCGGTGAGCTTGCGGGCGAAGAGCTCCACGCAGCCGAGCTCGATGATGCGGTCGCCGTTCTCGGCGGAAAGGCCGGTGGTTTCGGTGTCGAGGACGATCTGGCGCGACATGCGGTGGCTCTTTCAGTGATTCTCTTTGGCGTGGTTGATCGAGTACTTGGGAATCTCGATCGTCACATTTTCCTGCGCCAGGATCGACTGGCAACTCAGGCGCGACTGCGGCTCCAGGCCCCAGGCACGGTCGAGCAGGTCTTCCTCGCCCTCTTCTGCCTCATTGAGCGAATTGAAGCCCTCCCGCACGATCACGTGGCAGGTGGTGCACGCGCAGCTCATCTCGCACGCGTGCTCGATGTTGATGTCGTTGTCGAGCAGGGCCTCGCAGATCGAGGTGCCGGCCGGCGCGGTGATCTCGGCGCCTTGCGGGCAGTATTCGGGATGCGGATAGATCTTGATCGTGGGCATGTTGTTGTTCTAGAGAGATTCGACCTTGCGCCCGGCAAGCGCGCGCGCAATGCCCGCGTTCATGCGCTGGGCGGCGAAGGCCTCGGTGTCATCGGCC
The DNA here is from genome assembly GCF_000282635.1 of Variovorax sp. CF313. Classification (GTDB taxonomy): domain Bacteria; phylum Pseudomonadota; class Gammaproteobacteria; order Burkholderiales; family Burkholderiaceae_C; genus Variovorax. The sequence continues at coordinate 31,707 of NZ_AKIW01000005.1, read as the reverse complement.
AGCTTCTTGGTGGCCGCGTCGATGGCGGCGGCCTCGTTACTGCCCTTGGCGGCCTCGCGCAACTGCGCCATCGATGCGTCGATGACCGCGCGCTCCTCGACGCTGAGCAGGTCGCCGTCGGCATCGAGCGCGCTCTGCGTGGCCAGCAGCATGCGGTCGGCATCGACGCGTGCTTCCACGAGTGCGCGGGCCTGCATGTCCTGCTGCGCGGTGGAAAAGCTTTCCTGCAGCATGGTCGCGATCTGGTCGTCCGACAGGCCGTACGACGGCTTGACCGCCACGCTGGCTTCAACGCCGCTGCCCTGCTCCTTCGCGCTCACGCTGAGCAGGCCGTCGGCATCGACCGTGAAGGTCACACGGATGCGCGCCGCGCCGGCCACCATCGGCGGAATGCCGCGCAGCGTGAAGCGCGCGAGGCTGCGGCAGTCGGACACGAGGTCGCGCTCGCCCTGCACCACGTGCAGCGCCAACGCGGTCTGGCCATCCTGATACGTCGTGAAGTCCTGCGCCATCGCGGTCGGGATGGTCTGGTTGCGCGGCACGATGCGCTCGACCAGCCCTCCCATGGTCTCGATGCCGAGCGACAGCGGGATCACGTCGAGCAACAGCAGCTCGCCCGCACCGTTGTTGCCGGCCAACTGGTTGGCCTGGATGGCAGCACCGAGAGCCACGACCTCGTCGGGATTCAGGTTGACCAGCGGTTCGCGGCCGAAGAAATCGGCAACGGCGCGCCGGACCTGCGGCATGCGGGTGGACCCGCCGACCAGCACGATGCCTTTCAGGTCGTCGGGCTTGAGCTTCGCGTCGCGCAGCGCCTTGCGCACGGCGGCGATGGTGCGGTCGGTGAGCGACTGGGTGGCGGTGTAGAACTGCTCGCGCGTCAGCTCGAGGCTGGCGGCTGCGCCTGCCACTTCCGCGCGGAATACGGTGGATTCCGAATCGGTCAGCGCCTCTTTCGCGGCCCGCGCGGCAACCAGCAACGCCGCCTTGTCGGCATCGCTGTCGGCGTGCAGGCCCGTCTGGGCAAGCACCAAGCCGGCCAGAGCATGGTCATAGTCGTCACCGCCGAGGGCGGAGTCGCCACCCGTGGCAATCACCTCGAACACGCCCTGAGTGAGCCGCAGGATCGAAATATCGAATGTGCCGCCGCCCAGGTCGTAAACCGCGTAGACGCCTTCGCTCGCGTTGTCCAGTCCATATGCGATCGCCGCGGCGGTAGGCTCGCTGATCAGTCGCAGCACGTTGAGGCCGGCCAGCTGCGCGGCGTCCTTGGTCGCCTGGCGCTGGCCTTCGTCGAAATACGCCGGCACGGTGATGACGGCGCCGTAGAGCTCGTCGTCGAAGGTGTCTTCGGCGCGAAAGCGCAGCGTGGCCAGGATTTCGGCGCTGATTTCGACGGGCGACTTCTCGCCGGCCGAGGTGTGCACCTTCACCATGCCGCCATCGTCGCCGCCGATGCGGTACGACATGGCGTCACGGTTCGCGATGTCGGCGAGGCCGCGGCCCATGAGCCGCTTGACCGAGGTGATGGTGTTGGCGGGGTCCTGCGCGCGCGCGGCCGCTGCATCGAAGCCGATCTGGCGGCGATCGCCTTCAAGGTAGCGCACCGCTGAAGGCAGCAGCACGCGGCCTTTGTCGTCGGGCAGGCATTCGGCCACGCCGTTGCGCACCGCGGCGACCAGCGAATGGGTGGTGCCAAGGTCGATGCCCACGGCGATGCGGCGCTGATGCGGGTCGGGCGCCTGGCCGGGTTCGGAAATCTGAAGAAGAGCCATGCCCTTATTGTCCCAATTGATCGAATTTGGCTTCGACGTCCTGTCCGAAGCGCTCAATGAACATGAGGGCTCTCACCTGCTGCGCGGCGGCGGGGTAGTCGCCTTTTTCGTCGATCAGCCAGTCGAGGGACGAGAGTGCGCGTGCGCGAGCAGCTTCGACCTCGGCCAGCAACTTGTCGAGCGCGGCGGTGCTGTCGATGTCGTCCAGCGCCTCGCGCCACTCCATCTGCTGCATCAGGAATTCCGCCGGCATCGCCGTGTTGTTCTCGGTGTTCAGCGGCGCATCGTGCAATTCGCAGATGTAGCTGGCACGGCGGATCGGGTCCTTGAGCCGCTGGTAGGCCTCGTTGATGCGCACCGACCATTGCATGGCCACGCGCTGCGCCGCGGCGCCCTGCGCGGCAAAGCGGTCCGGGTGAACCTCGCGCTGCAGTTCTTTCCAGCGCGCGTCGAGCGCGGCGCGGTCCTGCGCGAAAGTCGCCGGGACGGCAAACAGTTGAAAGTCGGTGTCGTTCAGGTTCATCAGACTGCCTGCCGGGCCGCCCCAAAGGCGGTCTGGGCCCCCTCGGGGGGCAGTGAGGACACAAAGTGCCGAACGTGGGGGCTCATATGGATCAAGAAAAAACCGCCAGCACATGACATGGTGGCGGCTGTGGTCGCGCTCAGCGACGACGCATCAAATGCGAAAGCTTTCCCCGCAACCGCAGCGATCACGCTCGTTCGGGTTGATGAACTTGAAGCCTTCGTTCAGGCCTTCGCGCACGAAGTCGAGCTGCGTACCGTCGATGTAGGCCAGGCTCTTCGGGTCGACCAGCACCTTCACGCCGTGGTCTTCGAACACCACGTCTTCAGGCGTGAACTCGTCCACGTACTCGAGCTTGTAGGCTAGGCCCGAGCAGCCCGTGGTCTTCACGCCCAGCCGCACGCCCACGCCCTTGCCTCGCTTGCCGAGGTAGCGGGTGACGTGTCGCGCAGCGGCTTCGGTCAGCGTAACGGCCATGTCAGTGGACGGCTTCGGCAGCGGACTCGGCGGTCTTGACGCCGTGCTTGGCCTTGTAGTCGCTCACGGCGGCCTTGATCGCGTCTTCGGCCAGGATGGAGCAGTGGATCTTCACGGGCGGCAGCGCCAGCTCTTCGGCGATCTGCGCGTTCTTCAGCGCAGCCGCTTCGTCGAGTGTCTTGCCCTTGACCCATTCGGTCACGAGCGACGACGAGGCAATGGCCGAGCCGCAGCCGTAGGTCTTGAAGCGTGCGTCTTCGATCACACCGGTTTCGGGGTTGACCTTGATCTGCAGCTTCATCACGTCGCCGCAGGCCGGTGCGCCGACCATGCCGGTGCCGACCGAATCGTCGCCCTTTTCGAAGGAGCCGACGTTGCGGGGATTTTCGTAGTGGTCGATGACCTTGGAAGAATATGCCATGGTGTACCTCTCAAACTTTGTTCAATCGTGGAGCCTTGGGCTGCCCTGTATCAGTGGGCCGACCACTGGATCGTGCTGATGTCGACGCCGTCCTGGAACATCTCCCACAGGGGGCTCAGCTCGCGCAGCTTGGCGACGTTGTGCTTGATGGTCGAAATGGCGTAGTCGATTTCTTCTTCGGTCGTGAAACGGCCGATGGTCATGCGCAGGCTGCTGTGGGCCAGCTCGTCGCTGCGGCCCAGGGCGCGCAGCACGTAGCTGGGCTCGAGGCTGGCCGAGGTGCAGGCCGAACCCGACGACACCGCCAGGCCCTTGATGCCCATGATCAGCGACTCGCCTTCGACGTAGTTGAAGCTCATGTTCAGGTTGTGCGGCACGCGGTGCTCGAGGTCGCCGTTGATGAACACCTGTTCGACGTCCTTCAGGCCGTCGAGCAGGCGCTTTTGCAGGCTGCGTGCATGGGCGATGTCGTCCTTCATCTCGAGCTTGGCGATGCGATAGGCCTCGCCCATGCCGACGATCTGGTGCGTGGGCAGGGTGCCCGAGCGCATGCCGCGCTCGTGGCCGCCGCCGTGCATCTGCGCCTCGAGGCGGATGCGCGGCTTGCGGCGCACGTACAAGGCGCCGATGCCCTTGGGGCCGTAGGTCTTGTGCGAAGCGAGGCTCATCAAGTCGATGGGCAGCTTCGTGATGTCGATCTCGACCTTGCCCGTGGCCTGGGCCGAATCGACGTGGAAGATCACGCCCTTTTCGCGGCAGGCATTGCCGAGCGCGACCACGTCCTGGATCACGCCGATCTCGTTGTTCACGAACAGCACGCTGGCCAGGATGGTGTCGGGACGAATGGCCGCCTTGAACTTCTCGAGGTCGACGAGGCCGTTTTCCTCGACGTCGAGGTAGGTGACCTCGAAGCCCTGGCGCTCCAGTTCACGCATGGTGTCGAGCACTGCCTTGTGCTCGGTCTTCAGCGTGATCAGGTGCTTGCCCTTGCCCTTGTAGAAGTGGGCCGCACCCTTGAGCGCGAGATTGATCGACTCGGTCGCACCCGAGGTCCACACGATTTCGCGGGGATCTGCGTTGATCAGCTCAGCCACTTGGCCGCGCGCTTTCTCGACCGCCTCTTCAGCCTCCCAACCCCAGGCATGGCTGCGCGATGCCGGATTGCCGAAGTGTTCGCGCAACCAGGGAATCATGGCGTCGACCACACGCGGGTCGACCGGCGTGGTGGCGCCGTAATCGAGATAGATCGGGAAATGAGGAGTTACGTCCATGGCTGGCTCGTGCTGGCGGGGGGTTGTTTCTTGATCTGGGCTGCTCGTGCCGGCGCCCGGAGGCGCCGCCGGAAATCAGGTCTCAGGACTTGGCGAAGGCGTTGCCGAGGGCGAACACCGAATTCGGCGCATTCACGCGAATCGGCTTGACCACCGGCTGCGCCGAGATGGCACGCTTGACGACCGGCTTGTTCTCGATCTGCACGCCCTTGGCGATCTGGTCGTCGACCAGCTTCTGCAAGGTGACGGAATCGAGGAACTCGACCATGCGCTGGTTCAGCGAGGCCCAGAGTTCGTGCGTCATGCAGCGGCCGGCTTCGCCCAGGCAGTTTTCCTTGCCGCCGCACTGGGTGGCATCGATAGGCTCATCGACGGAAACAATGATGTCGGCCACGGTGATATCCGCAGCCTTGCGACCGAGGCTGTAGCCGCCGCCGGGGCCGCGGGTCGACTCGACCAGCTCGTGGCGGCGCAGCTTGCCGAACAGCTGCTCGAGGTACGACAGCGAAATCTGCTGCCGCTGGCTGATCGCAGCCAGCGTGACCGGACCGGTGTTCTGACGCAACGCCAGATCGATCATTGCTGTGACCGCAAAACGGCCTTTGGTAGTGAGACGCATCGCAAGCTCCTTCAAGTGCTTACCGTTGAAATGACACCGTGGCCTGGACCGCGGTGACTTCGTCTCCGCCCTGTCCGATCCCTGACGCTGGTGAACCAGCCGGTGGGAGTCGGTCCTTCATCGCGAAGTTCTTTTTTTGTTGTTGAGTATTTCGGTCAAGTATAGCAGAAGGCCCTGAACCGCGCTGGGGTAAACCCCAGCGCGGTTCGCTTGAAGAATGCGAACCTCCGAACTAGCGCGGTCCGCCTACTGCGGCAGGATCGCGATGTTGTCGCCGCCCGACGCCCCGAATGCCTGCTCCCGCAGCAGCGCCAGTTGGTCGCGCACCCGGGCCGCCTTCTCGAATTCGAGGTTGCGGGCGTGTTCCAGCATCTGCTTTTCAAGCCGCTTGATTTCCCGGGCGATGTCCTTCTCGCTCATGTCTTCGACCTTGGCGCGTTCCAGGTCGAGCTTGGCCATTTCCTTGCCGGTCTTCTCGCTGTAGACGCCGTCGATCAGGTCGCGCACCTGCTTGACGATGCTGCGCGGCGTAATGCCATTGGCTTCGTTGTGGGCGATCTGCCTGGCGCGGCGGCGCTCGGTTTCGTCGATGGCCTTCTTCATCGAATCGGTCATCCGGTCGGCGTACAGGATGGCCTTGCCATTCAGGTTCCGCGCCGCCCGTCCAATGGTCTGGATCAGCGACCGTTCGGCGCGCAGGAAGCCCTCCTTGTCGGCATCGAGGATCGCCACCAGCGAAACCTCGGGAATGTCGAGCCCCTCGCGCAGCAGGTTGATGCCCACCAGCACGTCGAAAGTGCCCAGGCGCAGATCGCGCAGGATTTCCACCCGCTCGACGGTGTCCACGTCGCTGTGCAGGTAGCGCACCTTCACGCCGTTGTCGCCCAGGTAATCGGTCAGCTGCTCGGCCATGCGCTTGGTCAGCGTGGTGATGAGCACGCGCTCGTTCTTCTCGACGCGGATGCGGATCTCGCCCAGCACGTCGTCCACCTGGTGCGTGGCGGGCCGCACCTCGACTTCGGGGTCGATCAGCCCGGTGGGCCTGACCAGCTGTTCGACCACGTTGCCGGCATGGTCCTTCTCGTACTGCGCCGGCGTGGCCGAGACGAAGATGCACTGGCGCATGCGGGTCTCGAACTCCTCGAGCTTGAGCGGGCGGTTGTCCAGCGCGCTCGGCAGGCGAAAACCATATTCGACCAGCGTGGTCTTGCGCGCCCGGTCGCCGTTGTACATGCCGCCGAGCTGGCCGATCATCTGGTGGCTCTCGTCGAGGAACATCAGCGCGTCCTTCGGCAGATAGTCGGTCAGCGTGGCCGGCGGCTCACCCGGCGCAGCGCCCGAGAGGTGGCGGGTGTAGTTCTCGATGCCCTTGCAGTGGCCGATTTCGGCGAGCATCTCGAGGTCGAAGCGGGTGCGCTGCTCCAGCCGCTGCGCCTCGACCAGCTTGCCCGCGCCCACCAGTTCCTTGAGCCGTTCGCCCAGCTCGATCTTGATGGTTTCCACCGCCGCCATGACCTTGTCGCGCGGCGTCACATAGTGGCTCGACGGATACACGGTGAAGCGCGGCACCTTCTGCCGGATGCGCCCCGTCAGCGGGTCGAAGAGCTGCAGCGACTCGATCTCGTCGTCGAACAGTTCGAAGCGGATCGCCAGTTCGCTGTGCTCGGCCGGAAACACGTCGATGGTGTCGCCCCGCACGCGGAAGGTGCCCCGGGCGAAGTCCTGCTCGTTGCGCAGGTACTGCATGCGGATCAGCCGCGAGATCAGGTCGCGCTGGCCGACCTTGTCGCCGACGCGGGCAATCAGCCGCATCTCCATGTAGTCCTCGGGCGTGCCGATGCCGTAGATGGCGCTCACCGTGGCCACGATCACCGTGTCGCGCCGCTCCAGCACGCTCTTGGTGGCCGACAGCCGCATCTGCTCGATGTGCTCGTTGATGGACGAGTCTTTCTCGATGAACAGGTCGCGCTGCGGCACGTAGGCCTCGGGCTGGTAGTAGTCGTAGTAGCTGACGAAGTACTCGACGGCGTTCTTCGGGAAGAACTCGCGGAATTCGCTGTAGAGCTGCGCCGCCAGCGTCTTGTTGGGCGCGAACACGATGGCCGGGCGGCCCAGCCGGGCGATCACGTTGGCCATGGTGTAGGTCTTGCCCGAACCGGTCACGCCCAGCAGGGTCTGGAACACCTCGCCGTCGATCACGCCCTCGACCAGCCCCTCGATGGCCGTCGGCTGGTCGCCGGCCGGCGGATAGGGCTGGAAAAGCTCGAAGGGCGAGCCCGGATAGCGGACGAATTCCCCCTGTTTCGCCGGGCCGATCGGGTCCAGTTTCTTCAGGTCTGCTATGGCTTCGTTGTTCTCTGGCATGGCTGTTCCCGACAGGTGGCGCTCGCGCCGGTAAAATTCAAGGCAACCGGAAAGGATAAAGCCTCCTCCGGTTGCAGCGCAGCTTTCATCCCAAAGGACCTTTCCATGTCTATGTTCACCGCGGTCGAAATGGCACCGCGCGACCCGATCCTCGGCCTCAACGAGCAATTTGCAGCCGATACCAACCCCAGCAAGGTCAATCTCGGCGTCGGCGTCTATTACGACGACAACGGCAAACTGCCCCTGCTCCAGTGCGTGCAGGCGGCCGAGCAGAACATGATGAAAGCGCCCACGGCGCGCGGTTATCTCCCGATCGACGGCATTGCCGCGTACGACAACGCCGTGAAGGCGCTGGTCTTCGGCGCCGACAGCGAACCCGTCACCTCGGGCCGCGTCGCCACCATCCAGGCCATTGGCGGCACCGGTGGCCTCAAGGTCGGCGCCGACTTCCTGAAGAAGCTCAACCCCAACGCCAAGGTGCTGATCAGCGACCCGAGCTGGGAAAACCACCGCGCGCTGTTCACCAACGCGGGCTTCGAAGTCGAAAGCTACCCCTACTACGACGCAGCCACGCGCGGCATCAACTTCGACGGCATGCTGGCCGCCCTGAACGCGGCGCCGGCCGGCACCATCGTCGTGCTGCATGCCTGCTGCCACAACCCGACCGGCTACGACATCACCTCGGCCCAGTGGGACCAGGTGGTCGCCGCCGTCAAGGCCAAGGGCCTCGTGCCCTTCCTCGACATGGCCTACCAGGGCTTCGGCTACGGCCTGAAGGAAGACGGCGCGGCCGTCGCCAAGTTCGTCGATGCCGGCCTGACCTTCTTCGTGTCGACCTCGTTCTCGAAGAGCTTCAGCCTGTATGGCGAACGCGTGGGCGCCCTGTCGGTGCTGTGCGAAAGCAAGGAAGAAGCGGGCCGCGTGCTGTCGCAGCTCAAGATCGCCATCCGCACCAACTACAGCAACCCGCCCACGCACGGCGGCGCCGTGGTGGCTGCAGTGCTCAACAACGCCGAGCTGCGCGCCCTCTGGGAAAAGGAGCTCGGCGAGATGCGCGTGCGCATCAAGGCCATGCGCCAGAAGCTGGTCGACGGCCTCAAGGCTGCCGGCGTGAAACAGGACATGAGCTTCATCACCACGCAGATCGGCATGTTCAGCTACTCGGGCCTGACCAAGGACCAGATGGTGCGCCTGCGCAACGAGTTCGGCGTGTACGGCACCGACACCGGTCGCATGTGCGTGGCCGCGCTCAACAGCAAGAACATCGACTACGTCTGCGCGTCGATTGCCAAGGTCATCTGACGGTCAGCTAGATGTGAGGGAATGCGTTTCACGACAATTCCTTCACATTTGGTGAAAAATGGTCCCGGTGGGGGATCTACGTAGGGGTAAGGCCCCTGCACCTTGCCGACGGCGCTGATATATTGCACCGCAACATTCCACTCCAACACCAGCGATGCTCTACCAACTCTACGAAGCCCAGCGTTCCTTGATGGAGCCCTTCTCGGACTTCGCCCAGGCGGCCTCCAAGCTCTACGGCCAGGGCGCCGTGTGGGGCCAGGTGCCCATGGCCCAGCGCATGGCCGCCGGCTACGACCTGCTCTACCGGCTCGGCAAGGACTACGAGAAGCCCGAGTTCAACATCAAGTCAGTGAAGGTCGACGGTGAAGATGTGGTGATCCAGGAGGCCGTCGAGCTCGACAAGCCGTTCTGCGAGCTGCGCCGCTTCAAGCGCTTCACCGACGAGCCGCACATTCTCAAGACGCTCAAGAGCCAGCCCGTGGTGCTGATCGTGGCGCCGCTGTCGGGCCATTACTCCACGCTGTTGCGCGACACCGTACGCACCATGCTGCAGGACCACAAGGTCTACATCACCGACTGGAAAAACGCGCGCCTCGTGCCGCTGTCGGAAGGCGAGTTCCACCTCGACGACTACATCAACTACGTGCAGGAGTTCATCCGCCGCCTGCAGGCCGAATATGGCAACTGCCACGTGGTGAGCGTGTGCCAGCCGACCGTGCCGGTGCTGGCCGCCGTGTCGCTGATGGCCAGCCGCGGCGAGCAGCTGCCGCTGACCATGACCATGATGGGCGGGCCCATCGATGCGCGCAAGTCGCCCACCGCGGTCAACAACCTCGCGATGAACAAGAGCTTCGAGTGGTTCGAGAACAACGTGATCTATCGCGTACCGCAGGGCTTCCCCGGCGCAGGCCGCAAGGTCTATCCCGGCTTCCTGCAGCACACCGGCTTCGTGGCAATGAACCCCGACCGCCACGCCAGCAGCCACTACGACTACTTCAAGGACCTGATCAAGGGCGACGACGCCAGTGCCGAGGCGCACCGCAAGTTCTACGACGAGTACAACGCCGTGCTCGACATGGACGCCGATTACTACCTCGAGACCATTCGCACCGTGTTCCAGGAGTTCAACCTGGTCAATGGCACCTGGGACGTCAAGAACCCCAAGGGCCAGGTGGAGCGCGTGCATCCGCAGGACATCCATTCCACCGCCCTGCTCACGATCGAAGGCGAACTCGACGACATCTCGGGCTCGGGCCAGACCGAAGCCGCGCACAGCCTGTGCACCGGCATCGCCGACGACAAGCGCGAGCACTACGAAGTCAAGGGCGCAGGCCACTACGGCATCTTCAGCGGCCGCCGCTGGCGCGAACTGGTCTATCCGAAGGTGCTGAAGTTCATCGCGGCCAACGACCAGCCGCAAAGCCGTGCCGGCAACCGTGGCGGCCTCGCAGCAGAGGACACGATCAAGCCGGAGCGCAAGGCAGCCGCCGTCGCGGCCAAGAAAGTTCCAGTGAAGAAGGCCGCGAGCGTGGCCGTGAAGAAAAGGCCGACTGCGCGCTGAAGCGCGCGCAGCTTCACCCCATGGACGGGCTCGCCGCACGCATCAACGACGCGCTGCCTCAAACGCAGTGCACGCGGTGCGGCTACCCGGATTGCGCAAGCTACGCCCAGGCCGTGGCCGGCGGCGAGGCCGGCATCAACCAGTGCCCGCCGGGCGGTGCCGAAGGCATCGAGCGGCTCGCGCAACTCACCGGCCGCGCCGCCCTTCCCCTCGATGCCCAATTCGGCACCGAAGGCCCGCGCGCCATGGCGGTCATCGACGAAGCCTGGTGCATCGGCTGCACGCTGTGCCTCGATGCCTGCCCCACCGACGCCATCGTCGGCATCAACAAGCGGATGCACACCGTGATCGAAGCCCACTGCACGGGTTGCGAGTTGTGCATTCCGGTCTGCCCCGTCGACTGCATCTCGCTCGAAGTCGAGACGCCCGGCCTCAGTGGCTGGCAGGCCTGGTCGACTGAACAGGCCGCCAGCGCGCGGCGCCGCTACGAGGTGCATGGCCGGCACCGCAACACCGACGCGCGGCTGGCCGACAAGGCGCCCGAGCCCGAAGCCCTGCAAGACGCCGGCGCCCGCAAGCGCGCCATCGTCGAAGCCGCACTGGCGCGTGCCCGCGCCGCCTCGCAACAACGACAACGCCCGCCGACCACCACCAAGCCATGACACTCGACACCCTGCTCATCTACGTCGTCGCCTCGCTCGCGTTGGCCCTGATTCCGGGGCCGACGATGCTGCTGGCGCTGTCCAACGGCATCGAAGGCGGCATGCGCCGTGCAAGTTGGGGGATTGCCGGCGCGTCGCTCGGCAGCGTCACGCTGATCGCCGTCGTCGCGCTCGGGCTGGGCTCGCTGCTCGCGGCTTCGGAGTGGCTCTTCAACGCGATCCGCATCGCCGGCGTGGCGTACCTCGTGTGGCTGGGCATCAAGCTCTGGCGCAGCGAGGCCGCCGACCTCGGCACGGCGCTGGCCAAGTCGCCGCTCGAGGTCCGGCCACAGGGCCGCGTGGCGCTGATGCGCAGCCTCGCGGTGGCATTGTCGAATCCGAAGACGGTGCTGTTCTTCGCTGCCTTCCTGCCGCAGTTCATCGACATCGCGAAGCCGCAAGGCCCGCAGTACCTGCTGCTGGGCACGGTGTTCGTCGCACTCGACACCTGCGTGATGCTGGCCTATGCGTCGGCCGGCACGCAGGCCGTGCGCTTTCTCTCGCAGCGCGGCCTCAAGGCCATGAACCGCAGTTGCGCAGCCGGCATGTGGCTGCTCGCGGCTACGCTTGCGATGTGGCGCCGCCCCGGCGCATAGCAAAGCTCTCCCCCAGGCTTCGCGCACTTCGTGTCGCTCCGCCACCCCCCTCCCGGGGGCAACACCTGCGGCCCGGCAAAGCCGGTTCCGCGGTGTTACCGGAAATCGAGTTTCATGCTCTTCGCTTGAAGAGCATCAGCAGCACACCAGCCAAGACGACGGCCACGGCGTACCACTCGAAGCGAGTGACCGTCTCGTTGGCGATCCACACGCCCAGCAGCATCGCGATCACCGGATTGACGAAGGTGTAGCTCGCGGCCAGCGCAGCAGGCGCCTTCGCGAGCAGGACCATGTAGGCGTTGAAGGCAATCAGCGAACCGAACACCACGAGGTAGATCCACGCGGCGACCGCTTCGGGCTGCAGCGGCCAGCTCATCGTTTCGCCGGACATCGCGGCAAGCCCCATCAGCACCAGGCCGCCGCAAAGCATCTCGCTCGCAAAGCCCATCGCGCCGGGCGCCAACGGCAGGCTGCGCTGGCTCAGCACACTGCCCAGCGACCAGCAGACGCAGGCGATGCAGATGGCGATCAGCCCCTCGGGCGAGGAACGGAAACCGCTGCCCTGCGTCAGCATCAGCACGCCGACGAGGCCGAGCGCGATGCCAGCGGCCTCCAGCCGCGACGGCTTCACGCCCCAGATCAGGTTCATCAGCGCAATCAGCAGCGGGATCACCGCGATGAACGCCACCACCAGCCCCGAGCCGATCGACACCTCGGCATTCGCCGTGCCGCCCATGCCACCGCCGAGCATCAGCGCGCCGACGACGAAGGCATTGCGCCACTGCGCGAGCGATGGCCACGGCGCGCCGCGCCAGCGCATCCAGAGCGCCAGCAGCACGCCCGCGAACAGGAAGCGCGAGCCCATCTGCAGAAACGGCGGAAAACTGATCAGGGCGTACTTGATCGCGAGGTAGGTCGAGCCCCAGACCACCCACGTGGCGGCGAGGCAGAGCCACAGCAGCGGCGGCAGCCCAGGGCGCGCGGCAATGGGTGCAGCTTGGGCGGGAGAAGCGAGAGTCGGCATGTGGAGAGTGTTTCTTCTTGGTGTGAGATGCCGGTCATGGTATGAAAGCGATCCCCCGGCAGCCATGCAAGATTCATGGTTCTGCCCTCGCCAAACCGTCGATTTAAAGGAGTTGCATGGACTTTTCCTTGAATCCCGCCCTGGACGCCCACGACACCCGCATCCTCGCCGAACTGCAGAACGACGCGCGCCTGACCATGGCAGAACTGGGCCGCCGCGTGCACCTGAGCCAGCCCGCCGTGACCGAACGCGTGAAGAAGCTGGAGGCCGCGGGCGTGATCAGCGGCTACCGCGCGACGGTGAACCTCGGCAAGCTCGGCTACGGCATCCGCGCGATCATCCGCGTGGGCCGCGCCGACTACGCGCGTGTGGTGGAACTGGTGCAGCAGACGCCCGAATGCGTCAATGCCTACAACGTGACCGGCGACGACAGCTGGATCCTCGAGATCGCGGTGATCGACGTGAGCCACCTCGATGCGGTGGTCACCAAGTTCTGCATCCTCACCGAGACGGCGACCTCGATCATCCTGAACCCGGCGCGCGAGCACCAGCCGATGCTGCCGCCTCAGCGTTCGGACGTCAGGCCGCCGATCAAGAAAGTACTTAACGCGTAGCGGCCAGCGCGCTGAAGGCTGCCACCACCTCGGGTGGCGCCTGCACCATCTCGATCAGCACGCCCTCGCCCGCGATCGGAAACTCGTCGCTCGCCTTCGGATGCAGGAAGCAGATGTCGAAGCCGGCCGCGCCCTTGCGGATGCCACCGGGCGCAAAGCGAACGCCCTGCGCCGTGAGCCACTCGACGGCCCTGGGCAGGTCGTCGATCCACAGGCCCACGTGGTTGAGCGGCGTGGTGTGCACGGCGGGCTTCTTCTCGGGGTCCAACGGCTGCATGAGGTCGACCTCGACCTTGAACGGCCCCGCGCCCATCGCGCAGATGTCTTCGTCGACATTCTCGCGCTCGCTCTTGAAGGTGCCCGTGACTTCGAGCCCCAGCATGTCGACCCAGAGCTTCTGCAGCCGCAGCTTGTCGGGTCCGCCGATGGCGATCTGCTGGATGCCCAGGACCTTGAAGGGGCGTGCGTTGGTGCTCATGCCGCGCAGCCTTCCGGCTGCTCCTGCACCTGCCGCGCATTGAGCCCGAGCTTGCGCAGCAGCACCGTGTCGGCCTCGACGTCGGGGTTGCCGGTAACCAGCAGCTTGTCGCCGTAGAAGATCGAATTCGCGCCGGCCATGAAGCACAGCGCCTGCACCGCATCGCCCATCTGCTGGCGCCCGGCCGAGAGCCGCACGCGTGCGGTCGGCATCGTGATGCGCGCGACCGCGATCATGCGCACGAAGTCGAAGGGATCGACCGGCTCCGAATCGGCCAGCGGCGTGCCGGGCACGCGCACCAGGCTGTTGATCGGCACCGACTCGGGGTACGGGTTCAGGTTGGCCAGCTGCGCGATCAGCCCCGCGCGGTGCACCGGCGCCTCGCCCATGCCGACGATGCCGCCGCAGCACACGCTGATGCCGGCGCTGCGCACATGGGCCAGGGTGTCGAGCCGGTCCTGGTAGGTGCGCGTGTCGACCACGTCGGTGTAGTACTCGGGCGCGGTGTCGAGGTTGTGGTTGTAGTAGTCCAGGCCCGCGGCCTTGAGCTGGTGCGCGTGGTGCGGCTCCAGCATGCCGAGCGTGGCGCAGGTCTGCAGGCCCAGCCCCTTCACGGCCTCGACCAGCACCACCACCTTCTCGACGTCGCGGTCTTTCGGCGCCCGCCATGCGGCGCCCATGCAGAAGCGCGTGGCGCCGGCGTCCTTGGCGGCCTGCGCGGCGCGCACCACCTCGTCGACTTCCATGAGCTTCTGCGCCTTCACGCCGGTGTCGAACTCGGCCGACTGCGGGCAGTAGCCGCAGTTCTCGGGACAGCCGCCGGTCTTGACCGAGAGCAGCGTCGCCAGTTCGATGTCGCCTTCCGGGAAGTGCTGGCGATGCACGGTCTGCGCCTCGAACAGCAGGTCCATCAGCGGCTTGTCGAGCAGCGCCTGTATCGCTTCGACCGTCCATGGCCCTTGCGGCGCCGCGGCCTTCGCAGGCCGGTGCAGCGTGATCGTTTGTTGCAAGTCGTTGGCACCCATCAGCTGAACTCCAGAATGATTTGATCGACGGCGAGCGACTCGCCCTTTTCCGCCGAAATCTTGCCCACCACGCCGTCCTGCGAAGCGAACAGCACGTTTTCCATCTTCATGGCCTCGATCACGGCCAGCTTCTCGCCGGCCCGCACCTGCTGCCCCGGCTGCACCGACACCTCGACCAGCAGGCCCGGCATCGGCGACATCAGGAACTTGCTCAGGTCCGGCGGCGCCTTGTAGGGCATGAGTTCGAGCAGCCGCGCGCCCAGCGGCGACAGCACCATCGCCTCGATCTGCGTGCCGTCGTGCGACACGCGCAGCGCCAGCGGGTTCTTGCCCGCCCCGCGCTCGACCTGCGCGGTGAAGGGCCGGTCGTTGACCGTGCCCTGCACGCGGATGGCGCCGAGCGCAAAGCCGCTGTCGATCTTGTAGTTCTTGCCGCCCACGGCAATGGCGCTGGCGCCCGTCTTGCCATGGAAGTCGGTGACCGAAACAGGGTGATGCACATGCTTGCCCTCCGGCCCCAGTTCCACCACCACGAACTGCTCGCCCACCTTCACGCCGTGGCCTTCGAGCTGCCCGCTGATGCCCGATGCGCGCGCGCGGTAGCGGCGGTGCACGTAGGCCGCGAGCGCGACCAGGAACGACGGATCGGTGTGCGGCACGTCTTCCGCATGGAAGCCCTTGCCGTAGTGCTCGGCGATGAAGCCCGTGTTGAAGTCACCCGCCACGAACTTCGGATGCGCCAGCAGCGCCGCCTGGAACGGGATGTTGCTGCTGATGCCGCGGATCACGAAGCCGTTGAGCGCCTCGCGCATGCGGGCAATCGCATGCTGACGGTCCTTGCCGTGCACGATGAGCTTGGCGATCATCGAGTCGTAGTACATCGGGATCTCGCCGCCGTCGTACACGCCGGTGTCCACGCGCACGCCGTTCAGATGCTCGGTGTCGCTTGCGAACATGGTCTCGGCCGGCGGCTGGAACTTCACCAGGCGGCCGGTCGAAGGCAGGAAGCTGCGGAACGGGTCCTCGGCGTTGATGCGGCATTCGATGGCCCAGCCATTGCGCTTCACCTGCTCCTGCGTGAGCGGCAGCGCCTCGCCGGCCGCCACGCGGATCATCAGCTCCACCAGGTCGAGGCCGGTGATGCACTCCGTGACCGGGTGCTCCACCTGCAGCCGCGTGTTCATTTCCAGGAAGTAGAAGCTCTGGTCCTTGCCGACCACGAACTCCACCGTGCCCGCGCTCTGGTACTTCACGGCCTTGGCCAGTTGCACCGCCTGCTCGCCCATCGCGCGGCGGGTGGCATCGGAGATGAAGGGCGACGGGGCCTCCTCGATCACCTTCTGGTGGCGGCGCTGGATGGAGCATTCGCGCTCGTTCAGGTAGATCACGTTGCCGTGCGAATCGCCCAGCACCTGGATCTCGATGTGGCGCGGCTCCTCGACGAACTTCTCGATGAACACGCGGTCGTCGCCGAAGCTGTTGCGCGCCTCGTTGCGGCAGGAGGTGAAGCCCTCGAAGGCCTCGTTGTCGTTGAAGGCCACGCGCAAGCCCTTGCCGCCGCCGCCGGCGGAGGCCTTGATCATCACCGGATAACCGATGTCCTTCGCGATCTCGACCGCGCGCTCGGCCGTCTCGATGGCGTCGTTCCAGCCCGGAATGGTGTTGACCTTGGCCTCGTTCGCGAGCTTCTTGGAGGCGATCTTGTCGCCCATGGCGGCGATCGAATAGTGCTTCGGCCCGATGAAGGCGATGCCCTCCTCCTCGACCTTGCGCGCGAAAGCTTCGTTCTCCGAGAGGAAGCCGTAGCCCGGATGCACGGCCTCGGCGCCGGTCTTCTTGCAGGCCGCGATGATGCGGTCGGCCTGCAGGTAGCTCTCGCGGCTGGGCGCGGCACCGATGTGCACGGCCTCGTCGGCCAGCTCGACGTGGCGGGCTTCCTTGTCGGCGTCGGAGTAGACGGCGACGGTGAGGATGCCCATCTTCTTGGCCGTTTGAATGACGCGGCAGGCGATTTCGCCACGGTTCGCAATCAGGATCTTCTTGAACATGTTCTTCTTCTCCGTGCCCGTCACAGGGGGATGTTGCCGTGCTTGCGCCACGGGTTCTCGAGCTTCTTCTCGCGCAGCATCACCAGCGAGCGGCAAATGCGCTTGCGCGTTTCGTGCGGCAGGATCACGTCGTCGATGTAGCCGCGCGCGCCAGCCACATACGGGTTGGCGAAGCGGGCCTTGTACTCGGCCTCGCGGGCGGCGAGCTTTTCCGGATCGTTCTTGTCCTCGCGGAAGATGATTTCCACGGCGCCTTTGGCGCCCATCACCGCGATCTCCGCGCGCGGCCAGGCGAGGTTGACGTCGCCGCGCAGGTGCTTGGAGGCCATCACGTCGTAGGCGCCGCCGTAGGCCTTGCGGGTGATGACGGTGATCTTCGGCACCGTGCATTCGGCGTACGCGTAGAGCAGCTTGGCGCCGTGCTTGATGATGCCGCCGTACTCCTGGCCCGTGCCGGGCATGAAGCCGGGCACGTCGACGAAGGTAACCACGGGAATGTTGAAGGCGTCGCAGAAGCGCACGAAGCGCGCGGCCTTGATGCTCGACTTGATGTCGAGGCAGCCCGCCAGCACCAGCGGCTGGTTGGCCACGATGCCGATGGTCTGGCCTTCCATGCGGGCGAAGCCGATCACGATGTTCTTCGCATAGTCGGGCTGCAGCTCGAAGAAATCGCCGTCGTCCACCACCTTGAGGATCAGCTCCTTGATGTCGTAGGGCTTGTTCGGGTTGTCGGGCACCAGCGTGTCGAGCGAATAGTCGGGCCGGTCGGCCGGGTCGCCCTGGCCGTTGTTGCCCAGGCGCACCGGCGGCTTCTCGCGGTTGTTGAGCGGCAGGTAGTTGTACAGGCGGCGCAGCATCATCAGCGCCTCGACGTCGTTCTCGAACGCCATGTCGGCCACGCCGCTGCGCGTGGTGTGGGTGACGGCGCCGCCGAGCTCTTCGGCAGTGACGCTTTCATGTGTCACGGTCTTCACCACCTCGGGGCCGGTGACGAACATGTAGCTCGAGTCCTTCACCATGAAAATGAAGTCTGTCATGGCGGGCGAATACACCGCGCCGCCCGCGCAGGGGCCCATGATCATGCTGATCTGCGGCACCACGCCCGAGGCCATCACGTTGCGCTGGAACACGTCGGCATAGCCGCCGAGCGAGGCCACGCCTTCCTGGATGCGCGCGCCGCCCGAGTCGTTGAGACCGATGACGGGGGCGCCGACCTTCATGGCCTGGTCCATCACCTTGCAGATCTTCTCGGCATGGGCCTCGCTGAGCGCGCCGCCGAAGACAGTGAAGTCCTGGCTGAACACGAACACGAGGCGGCCGTTGATCATGCCGTAGCCGGTGACCACGCCGTCGCCGGGGATCTTCTGCTCGGCCATGCCGAAGTCCACCGAGCGGTGCTCGACGAACATGTCCCACTCCTCGAAGGTGCCGTCGTCGAGCAGCAGCTCGATGCGTTCGCGCGCCGTGAGTTTGCCCTTGGCGTGCTGCGCGTCGATGCGCTTCTGCCCGCCGCCGAGACGCGCCTGGGCGCGGCGCTTTTCGAGTTGTTCGATCAGTTCTTGCATGGTGTGCTTCCGAAGCTGTGGTCCTGAATTTCGTGTGGTGTCATGGCCTGGCGGTGATGGCGGCTGCCGCAAGCAATTGGCGCGCCGCGGTCGATGCGGGCAACGTGCCCTGCGCCACCTGCTGCGTGAGCCCGGGCAGCAGCTCGCGCACCTGCGGGTGATGCCTGAAGGCGTGCTTGAGCCCGGCGTCGATGCGCTCCCACATCCACGCGGTGGCCTGCTTCTCGCGGCGTTTGGCGAGCCTGCCGTTGGCGGTCTGCAGTTGCCTGAACTGCGTGACGGCGTCCCAGAACGCGTCGACGCCCGTGCCTGCCAACGCGCTGAGCTGCAGCACCTTGGGCAGCCAGAAGCGCACCTCCGTGCCGCTGTGCGCGTCATGCACCGCATGCGCGTGGTCCGGGTTGCCCTGGTGGCCGAAAAGGCGCAGCGCCGAGGTGATCTGCGCCTGCGCGCGCGTGGCGGCGTCCTTGTCGATGTCGGCCTTGTTGATGACGACCAGGTCGGCGAGCTCCATCACGCCCTTCTTGATGGCCTGCAGGTCGTCGCCCGCGTTGGGCAGCTGCATCAGCACGAACATGTCGGTCATGCCGGCCACGGCCGTTTCGCTCTGGCCCACGCCCACGGTCTCGACGATCACGATGTCGTAGCCCGCGGCCTCGCACACCAGCATCGCCTCGCGCGTCTTCTCGGCCACGCCACCCAGCGTGCCGCTCGACGGGCTGGGCCGGATGTAGGCGCGCTCGTGCACCGAGAGGTGCTCCATGCGCGTCTTGTCACCGAGGATGGAGCCGCCCGACACGGTGGACGAAGGATCGATGGTAAGCACCGCCACGCGATGCCCCTTGCCGATCAGCAGCAGGCCCAGCGTCTCGATGAAGGTCGACTTGCCCACACCGGGCACGCCCGAGATGCCGAGGCGAAACGAGTTCCCGGTGCGCGGCAGCAGCGCGGTGAGCAGCTCGTCGGCCTGCGCGCGGTGGTCGTCGCGGGTCGATTCGAGCAGCGTGATCGCCTTGGCGATCGCGCGGCGCTGCGACATGCCCGACGTATCGACGACCGCGCTTTCCAGCGCTTGCACGGTGTTCAGCACGCGTCCTCCGGAGACACGCGCCAGCGGTAATGCAGGTCGACGCCCTCCTCGCCTTCGAGCACGAAGCCGTGCCGCAAATAGAAGCGGTTGGCGTCGCTCTGCACGAGCGCAGTGAGCTTGATGTCGAGATGCTGCTCGCGCGCCTGCGACTTGGCCCACTCCAGCACCCATTCGCCGATGCCCAGCCCCTGGAAGCCTGTGCGCAGGTAGAGGTGCTCGAGGCGCAGCGCGTCGCTGCCCTCGGGCTTGAGCGTGACGAAGCCGATGCGCTGGTCGCCGTCGAGCACGATGTGGTGCATGTAGGGCACCACGAAGCCCGCGTTCAGGCGTTCGCGCGAACGCGCCGGGTCGAAGCGGCCCACGCGCTCCAGGCTCGGGCGCATCGCGTCGATGCGCAAGGCCAGCATGGCCTCGAAATCGCTGGAATCCACCGGCTGCAGCGACAGCCGCGACAAGAGATCGCCCACGTCGCTTCTCAGGCCGAGACCGCCGCGCGGATCTGTTCCAGCACGTCCTTGGCGCTGGCGGGAATGGGCGTGCCCGGGCCGTAGATGCCCTTGACGCCGGCCTCGTAGAGAAAGTCGTAGTCCTGCCGCGGGATCACACCGCCGACGAAGACGATGATGTCGTCCGCGCCCTGCTTCTTCAGCTCGTCGATGATGGCCGGCACCAGCGTCTTGTGGCCGGCGGCCAGCGTGCTGACGCCGACAGCGTGCACGTCGTTCTCGATGGCCTGCCGCGCGCATTCCTCGGGCGTCTGGAACAGGGGGCCCATGTCGACGTCGAAACCCAGGTCGGCAAAGGCCGTGGCCACCACCTTGGCGCCGCGGTCGTGACCGTCCTGCCCGAGCTTGGAAATCATCACGCGCGGACGGCGCCCCTGTTCTTCGGCGAAGGCGTTGATTTCGGTCTTCAGCGCTTCCCAGCCCTCGGCCGAATCGTAGGCAGCAGCGTACACACCGGTCACCTTTTGCGTGTCGGCCCGATGGCGGCCGAATGATTTTTCGAGCGCATCCGAAATCTCGCCCACCGTGGCGCGCAGGCGCACCGCATCGATGCTGAGTGCGAGCAGGTTGCCGGTGCCGTTCTCCGCGGCTTCGGTCAGCGCGTCGAGCGCGGCCTGCACCTTGGCGCCGTCGCGCGAGGCGCGGATCTTCTGCAGCCGCGCGACCTGCTGCTCGCGCACCATCACGTTGTCGATGGAGAGGCTGTCGATCGCATCCTCGGTCTTGAGCTTGTACTTGTTGACGCCCACGATCACGTCCTTGCCGGAGTCGATGCGCGCCTGCTTCTCGGCGGCGGCCGCCTCGATCTTGAGCTTGGCCCAGCCGCTGTCGACCGCCTTGGTCATGCCGCCCATCGCTTCGACCTCTTCGATGATGGCCCAGGCCGCATCGGCCATGTCCTGCGTGAGCTTCTCCATCATGTAGCTGCCGGCCCAGGGATCGATCACGTTCGTGATGTGCGTCTCTTCCTGGATGATGAGCTGCGTGTTGCGCGCGATGCGGGCGCTGAACTCGGTGGGCAGCGCGATGGCTTCGTCGAGCGCATTGGTGTGCAGTGACTGCGTGCCGCCGAACACCGCGGCCATCGCCTCGATGGTGGTGCGCACCACGTTGTTGTACGGGTCCTGCTCGGTGAGGCTCCAGCCCGAGGTCTGGCAGTGCGTGCGCAGCATCAGGCTCTTGGGGTTCTTCGGGTTGAACTCCTTCATGATGCGGCACCACAGCAGGCGCGCTGCGCGCATCTTGGCGACTTCAAGATAGAAGTTCATGCCGATGGCCCAGAAGAAGCTCAGGCGACCGGCAAAGCCGTCCACATCGAGGCCCTTGGCCAGCGCGGTCTTCACGTACTCCTTGCCGTCGGCCAGCGTGAAGGCCAGTTCCAGCGCCTGGTTGGCGCCGGCTTCCTGCATGTGGTAGCCGCTGATCGAGATCGAGTTGAACTTGGGCATCTTCTGCGCCGTGTACTCGATGATGTCGCCGATGATCCGCATGCTCGGCGCTGGCGGAAAGATGTACGTGTTGCGGACCATGAACTCCTTGAGGATGTCGTTCTGGATGGTTCCGCTGAGCTGGTCTTGCGCCACGCCCTGCTCTTCGGCCGCGACCACGTAGCCCGCGAGCACCGGCAGCACGGCGCCGTTCATCGTCATCGACACGCTGACCTTGTCCAGCGGGATCTGGTCGAACAGGATCTTCATGTCCTCGACCGAATCGATCGCCACGCCGGCCTTGCCGACGTCGCCCGTCACGCGCGGGTGGTCGCTGTCGTAGCCGCGGTGGGTGGCGAGGTCGAAGGCCACGCTCACGCCCTGGCCGCCGGCAGCCAGCGCCTTGCGGTAGAAGGCGTTCGATTCTTCGGCGGTGGAGAAGCCTGCGTACTGGCGGATGGTCCAGGGGCGCACCGCGTACATGGTGGCCTGCGGGCCGCGCAGGTAGGGCTCGAAGCCGGGCAGCGTGTCGGTGTACTTCAGGCCCTGCAGGTCGGCGGCGGTGTACAGCGGCTTCACGGCGATGCCGTCGGGCGTGATCCAGTTCAGCGCATTCACGTCGCCGCCCGGCGCTGACTTGGCAGCGGCCTTGGCCCAGGCTTCGAGATCGGCGGGCTTGAAAGAGGGTTCGGGTGTGCTGCTCATGAAGGGGCCGTTCGCAGGGTCTTTCAGGGTATTCGCAAATTCGCCTGCACGGATTTGCAAGCCGGCCGCGAGTCTAACCGATCCATAATTATTAATTCAAACCCCATTTTTGCAGTACAGTCCGGCCCATGTCCGCCGTTACCCTCACCCCCCGCGCCCTCTACGAAGAGGTGGCCGAGCTGCTGCGCCAGCGGATCTTCCGCCGCGAGCTGGAGCCCGGCAGCTGGATCGACGAACTCAAGCTGGCCGAGGAATACGGCATCAGCCGCACGCCGCTGCGCGAGGCCTTGAAAGTGCTGGCGGCCGAGGGCCTGGTCACGATGAAGGTGCGGCGCGGCGCCTACGTCACCGAGGTGTCGGAGCAGGACCTGGCCGACGTCTACCACCTGCTCTCACTGCTGGAAAGCGATGCCGCCGGCGTGGTGGCCGAGCGTGCCACCGACGCGCAGCGTGCGGAGCTGAAGGCGCTGCATGCCGAGCTGGAAGCCGCGGTCGGAAACCGCGAGCATTTCTTCGCGATCAACGAGCGCTTCCACATGCAGCTGCTGGCCATCGCCAACAACAAGTGGCGCGACCAGATGGTGGCCGACCTGCGCAAGGTGATGAAGCTCAACCGGCACAACTCGCTGTTGAAGGCGGGGCGCATTGCGGAGTCGCTGGCGGAGCACCGCTCGGTGATGGCCGCCATCGAGGCGCGCGACGCGGAAGCCGCCATGGCCCGCATGCGGGAGCACTTCCAGAACGGCCTCGAAGCCGCGAACTGAAACCTGCCAGCGCGGCGCCGTGCCGGCGAGGAACACCTCCATGGCGCATTGGAATGCGGCCGGGGCTACGTGCTGAAGCTGAGCAATCAGGGCCGGGCGCCCCTCATTCCTGGCTCGAGGTTCCTGCTTCCCCGGCGAGACGCTGCGCCGTCTCCAGCAGCAGCGGCGCGATGCGCACCACCATCGTGTCCTTGGGCAGCAGGTATGCGGGGCCGGCGCAGCTCACTGAGTAGCGTTCGCCGCGCGGGCCCTCCAGTGCGAAGGCGATGGCGTGGATGTGCGGATTCCATTCGCCGAAAGAGCCGCAGTAGCCCAGCCGGGCGTACTCGTCGAGGCCGGCCATCAGGCTGGGCTCGATGGCGCTCCAGCTCTCCCCGCTCTCGGCTCGGATCTGCGCCAGCAGTTCGGCCTGGTCCTGCGCCGGCAACGCCGCCAGGTAGGCGCGCCCGGCGGCCGAGGTGGCGATGGTCATGCGCGTGCCCACCTCGATGCGCGAGCTGATGACCATGGAACGCGGCCGCACCGAATCGATGATGAGCATGTCGAGTTCGTCGCGCACGCCCATGTGCACGCTCACGCCGGCCGATTCCGACAGCGCCGCCAGGTGCGGCCGCGCCACCGTGCGCAGGTCGAATTGGCGCAGGTAACGGCTGCTCATGTCGAGCAGCGCCGGGCCGAGGCTGAAGCGCTCGCTGTCCTGCGACTGTCGCAAATACCCCGCACTCACCAGCGTGGCGGTGAGCCGCGACACCGTGGCCTTGGGGATGCCCGTGGTGTCAGCCAGTTCGCGATTGCCTATGGGTGCCGATGCCATGCCGATGACCCTGAGGAGAGCCAGGCCCCTGGCGAGCGCACTTACCTCTTCTTTGCCGCCAACCGCGTCATTCATTTATCCAAACCTTTTTATGTCCCTGATGCTCCTCATTTTTCAGCAAAAAACGGTTGACGCGCCACTTATCGCGAAGTAGAGATTTCGGAACAATGTTTCAACAAAAGGCAGCAAGCCGCGGCGGGCCTGCTTTTGGGGAAAGCGTGCGATGCGTGTGGGGCTTCAGGCGGCTTGCGCAGCCGGCTCGCGCGCCATCGCCATCACCTCGTGCGCAGGCAGCATCTTGAGCCGGTGATCGCTCCAGACCTGGCGCCAGCGCCGCGCGCCCGGCAAGCCGTTGCGCAGGCCCAGCATGTGCCGCGCGATCGACCACCACTGCGTGCCATGCTCGGCCGCCTCGCGCGCCATGTAGTCGCACATCAGCGACTCGACCTCGTCGCGCGTCAGCGATTGCGCTTCTGCGCCGTAGAACTCTGCGTCCCACTCGGCCAGCCACCAGGGGTTGTGATACGCCTCGCGCCCGACCATCACGCCGTCGAGCAGGCGCAGGTGTTCGTGCACCTGTGCGCTGACCGAGATACCGCCGTTGATGGAAAACCGCAGCGACGGAAACTCGTGCTTCAGCCGGTGCACCAGCTCGTAGCGCAGCGGCGGAATCTCGCGGTTCTGCTTCGGGCTCAGTCCCTTCAGCCACGCATTGCGCGCGTGCACGATGAAGGTCTGGCAACCAGCCTCGCTCACCTGGCCCACGAAGTCGCGCACGAATTCGTAGCTCTCGATCTTGTCGATGCCGATGCGGTGCTTGACCGTGACGGGCACGCTCACCACATCGACCATCGCCTTCACGCAGTCGGCCACCAGTTGCGGCTCGTTCATCAGGCAGGCGCCGAAAGCGCCGCGCTGCACGCGCTCGCTGGGGCAGCCGCAGTTCAGGTTGATCTCGTCGTAGCCCCACTCTTCGCCGAGCTTCGCGCAGTGCGCCAGGTCCGCCGGCTCGCTGCCGCCCAGCTGCAGTGCGACCGGGTGTTCCTCGGCGTGGAAGCGCAGGTGCCGGGGCACGTCGCCATGCACCAGCGCACCGGTCGTCACCATCTCGGTGTAGAGCAATGCGTGGCGCGACAGAAGGCGATGGAAGTACCGGCAATGGCGGTCCGTCCAATCCATCATCGGTGCAACCGACAAGCGGCCGGCCCAGGTGTGTTCAATGTCCATAGATAACGATGACTTGCCGCTTCAGGTCCCGCCGAAGCAGCAGAACATTTTTCAAGCGCAAGGCGCGCACGGCGAATGCCCGCATTTTGCCCCCTGCGCCAGCGCCGCCGCACGCAGGGCTGCGGCGCATCAACGCTCGCGCGCGGCGCGGCGCAGCACCTGGGTGATCGGCTCCACCATGTACTGGAGCGCGGTGTGCTCCTCTCCCCGCAGGTAGATTTCGGCAGGCATGCCGGCGAGCAGCTTCAGGTCTCCCGCCGTCGCGAGAGAAGCCGGGTCGGCCTCGACCAGCACCGAGTAGTAGGGAGCGCCGGTCGCATGGTCGACCAGGCGGTCGCCCGACACATAGATCACCTTGCCGTGCACCAATTGCGTGGTGCGGTACTTGAATGCCGTGAACCGGATGTCGGCCGGCTGCCCGCGTTGAATCCGCCCGATGTCCTCGGGGCGGACGCGCGCATCGGTCACCAGGCGGGTGTCGTCCGGCACCACGTCGGCGATGGTCTCGCGAGGCGGGATCACCGCGCCGGGCGTCGAATACTTCAGATCGATGATCTCGCCGCTGGCCGGCGCCGTGATCACCTGGCGCGCCGAGGCGTCGGCCGATTTGCGCCGCTCCTGCTCGATCTCGGCCAGTCGCGCCGCCGTGACCTTGAGCTGGTCGCTCGCCTGCTGGCGGTAGTCGCTCTCGAGCGAGCGGATGCGCAGATCGGCATCGACCGTGCGCTGCTCGGCGCGCGCCAGCTCCGCGCGCCGCTCCTCGATCTTCACGCCGTAGTCGGCCACGGTGCCTTCGAGCTGCGCGATGCGCGTGGCCGAAATGAAGCCATCCTTGAGCAGCTTGCGGTTGGTCTCCAGATCGTTCTTCTGGAACTTCATCGACTCGCTCGCCTGCATGATCTGAGCGCGCAGCGCGCCGATCTCCTCGGCCACCTTCTCGCGCTGCGAACGCAGCAGGCGCACCTGCCCCACCAGCGCATCGCGCCGCGCCTCGAACAGCGCGCGCTCCTTGTCCAGTTGCGCTGCCAGGCGTGGGTCGGCCGCCGCGGTCTCGACCACGTCGGGAGCGAAGGTGATCGTGCGCGCCATGGTCTGCTCCGCGTCGAGCCGCGCGAGGCTGGCGCGCTCGGTCTTGACGCGGTGGTCCAGCCGGTTCCTGTCGGCATCGACCGAGACGTCGCCCAGCACCAGCAGGGGCTCGCCCAGCCGCACATGCTGGCCGTCGCGCACCAGGACCTCGCGCACGATGCCGCCTTCGGCATGCTGCACCGGGCGCCGGTTCAGGTCCACCTTCACATAGGCCTGCGCCACCACGGCGGACGACAGCGGCGCGAAGCCCAGCCACGCGGCGGCCGGCAGAAATCCGCAGACCAGCACGGCCAGGCCCCAGTGCATCAGGCGGCGCGCTTCGCGCACATGCAGCGCGAGAGGGTCGTTGGCCGCGATGGCATGCGCCGCGTGATTCATCGGACAACCTCCGTGCTGCGCACTGCGGTGCGAGCTTGCTTGGGGCGGCCCGGCGCGGCGCTCATGACACCTTCTCCGCAGGGCGCGACGGCATCATCACCACCTGGGCGCTGCCCGTGTTCTGGCCCGAACGCCTGATCGTCTGCATCACCTCCGCCGCCGGTCCGTACTGCTTGACGCGGCCGGCCTCCAACACCAGGAGCTTGTCCATATGCTGCACCAGCGCGCTGCGGTGCGTGACGACGACCACCGTGACCTGCCCGCGCAGCGCCTTCAAGGCCTCGCCCAGCGCCAGTTCGCCCGCCCCGTCCAGGTTGGAGTTGGGCTCGTCCAGCACCAGCAGCTTCGGGTTGCCATAGAGCGCGCGCGCCAGCGCGATGCGCTGGCGCTGGCCCGGCGACAGCATCACGCCCATGTTGTCGACGACGGTGTCGTAGCCCTCGGGCAACGCCAGGATCAGCGCATGCACGCCGGCACGCTGTGCCGCCTGCACGACCTTGTCCGCATCGACCTCGCCCAGCCGCGCGATGTTGTCGGCAACGGTGCCGGCGAACAGCTCGACATCCTGCGGCACATAGCCGAGCCAGGGGCCGAGTTCTTCGCGCGGCCATTGCGCGAGGTCGACCTCGTCCAGCCGTACGACACCTGCATGCGGTCGCCACAGGCCGGTCAACAGGCGCACCAGGGTCGACTTGCCGGCACCGCTGGGGCCGGTGATGGCCAGCGACTCGCCGGGCTCCAGGCTCAGCGACACGCCCGCGAGGATCATCCGCTCGCCCTGCGGAGGCCGGAACACGAGGCCCTCCGCGTACAGGCGGCCACTCGGCGCCGGCAGCGCCATGCGTTGCGGCTGCCGCTCGGCGGCACCCAGCACCTCGGACAGGCGCGCGAAGGCAAGGCGCCCCTCGGCCAGGACGCGCCAACTCCCCACCACCTGTTCGACCGGCGCCAGCGCCCGGCCGAGCAGGATGGTGCAGGCCACCAGGATGCCCGGCGTGCCTTCGCCCGTGATGACGAGGTAGGCACCCAGTGCCTGCAACAGGACCTGCACCGCCTGGCGCGTGGTGCGCGTGAGCGCAGCCATCGCCACCGACTTGCGCGCGGTCGGCCCCTGCCGCGCGGCGACGCCGGCGTTGAGATCCCGCCAGCGCCCGATCACCGCCTCCCCCATTCCGAGCGATTGCGCCAGCTCCGCGTTCTGCATCGAGGATTCGAGGTAGCGCGTGGCCCTGGCGGCGTCCTTCTGCAAGGCTTCGATGTCGCGGCGCGTGATGCGGTCGTTCACCACGGCAAGGATGAGCATCAGCACCGACGCGGCGGCGGCGGCCATGCCCAGCATCG
This sequence comes from Variovorax sp. CF313, assembly GCF_000282635.1. Classification (GTDB taxonomy): domain Bacteria; phylum Pseudomonadota; class Gammaproteobacteria; order Burkholderiales; family Burkholderiaceae_C; genus Variovorax. The sequence goes on along the minus strand of NZ_AKIW01000005.1, from coordinate 4,002 downwards.
GATGCGCCATCCAGATGACCGCGACATAGACGAATGTCCATGGCACATCGAACAGGGCCAGCAGGCCCTGGGCGGAAAACAGGCTGCGCAGCGCTGCGACGTCGCGCAAGCCTTCGGAAGGCACGCGCTCGGCGCGCCGCGCCGTGCGGGCCAGCATGACCTTGGCCACCACCGGAGACAGCTGATCGGCGATCAGATTGCCCGCGACGCCCTGCAGCCGGCTGCGCAGGTAGTCCAGCATCAGCATCAGGCCGAGCGCCACAGCGACGCCGATCAGCAGCACCAGCAGCGTCTCCCGGCTCTGGCTCGTCAGCACGCGGTCGAAAACCTGCAGCATGAAAAGCGCGGGGGCGAGCAGCAGCAGGTTCACGAAGAACGAGAAGCCCGCAACGAAAAGAAGCGGCCGCTCGAGAAGCTGGAGAAGTGGCTTCATGTCGATTTCTCTCTTGTGCCGCCACCCGCACCCGCGGGCGGCGGGCGGTTTCTCACAGCCCGACCTTGATGTCGTTGCTGTCGAAGGTGTCGGCCGGATTGCTCAGCGTCAACGTCGCCACCAGCGTGCGGTTGGCGGCGCCCAGGCCGTCGGCGTCGTAATACAGGTTGCCCGTCGCGCTGTCGTAGATCACGTGCACGCCCGCCCCCACCACGTCTCCCGCGCCACCGCCGTTCAAGGACGCGAACTCGGCCGCCGACAGCGTGCTTCCGCTCGCAGTCGTGAGGGCCGTGAACGTGCCGCGCGACAGCTCGATCAGGTCGCCGCTCGCCGCCGATCCCGACGCATCGAAGTCGGTGATCGAATCCACAGCATTGGGTGCCGAGTCGAAGACGAAGGTGTCGTTGTCCGCGCCGCCGGTGAGTATGTCGGCGCCGGCCCCACCGACGATGCGGTCGTCGCCCGCAAGGCCGTTGATCACGTCATTGCCGCCGCCGCCGCGCAATTGATCGTTCGACGCCGAACCGGTGATCGTGTCGGCGAAGGCCGTGCCGATGACGCCCTCGAAGTTCCTGTAGCTGTCGGTGCCAAGCCCGGCGGCGCTGGCATTGAAGCTCGTCGGGCTGCTGCTTTGCGTCAGCGTGAACGTGAGCCCGGCGGTGCCGTCCGAGAAGTCGAGCAGGTCACCGGTGCCCCCTGCCCCATCGAGCGTGTCGTTGCCGGCACCACCGCGGATGATGTCGTTCGAGGCGCTGCCGGTGAGGGTGTCGGCCAGGCCCGTTCCGATCACGCCTTCGATGTTCTGGTAGGTGTCGTTGTTACCGAGTCCGCCGGTGCCGTTGACGATGCTGGTCGATACGGCACTCTGGACCAGCGTGAAATTGACCGCCACGGTCCCATCCGAGAAGTCGAGCAGGTCCTCGGTGCCGGCACCGCCATCCATCGAGTCGTTGCTGCCCAGGCCGCCTCGCAGCACATCGTTGCCGGCACCGCCCGACAGGGTGTCGTTGCCGTCGCCACCGATCAGGAGGTCGTTGCCGGAAGAGCCGAGCAGCGTGTCGGCTCCGTTGCCGCTGCCTCCGATGAAGACGTCACCGCCCGCACCGCCGGTCAGGTTGTCGGCGCCGCCGCGGCCATCGATGAAGGAGGCCTGGTAGGTGCCGGCCGCGCTGAGATCGATCGTGTCGGCTGCGTTGCCGGTGGACACGGCCATGACGTCGATCGTCGCCGTTGCCGTGGCGGTGCCGCCGGCCCCGTCCGACACGGTGTACTGGAAACTGCCGGCCGCGGCGCCCGCCGTGCTGCCGCTGGTGAAGCTGATCGTGCCGTTGGTGGCGTCCAGGGTCAGGCCCGAAATCCCGACCGCGCCGCTGACACTTGTGATCGTCAAGGCAAGACCGTCGATGTCGGTGTCGTTGCCGAGCAGCGAACTCGCCGACAGCGTGACCAGCGTGCTGCTGGACACGATGACCCTGTCGGTCGCGGCGACCGGGTCGTCGTTCACCGCGTTGACGGTGATGCTCGCCGTGTCGGTGGCGCTCGAGAACGCGGAGCTGCCTCCATTCGTCACGGTGCTGGCCGTGGTGCCTGCCGTGCCGCTCGTCTGGTCCCAGGCGTGGAAGGTGACGCCATTGCCGATTGTCCCATTGAAGTTCGAATTCGCCTGGAAGTAGACACGCGTGTTCGCGTCCGCGGCCAACAGCAGCGCGGACGCGTCCGACACCGCACCCACCGCTGCCCAGCTGGCGCCGCCGTTGGTGGAATACCACCAGCTTCCGTTGGAGGCATTCACCCCCGACAACGCGATGCCGGTGATGGCGCCGTTGTCCGCATCGGTCACGTTGTCGAGGCCGCCGGCCGGCGGATTCAGATTCACCAGGCTCGATACGAGCGTCCCGACGGCACCGACCGGCGCGCCGGCATCCTCGTTGACCGACGCCAGGGCGGGTGTCGCGGCAGCATTCAGTACAGGGGCATCGTTGGTGCCGGCGATGGTCACGGTCACAACCCGGCTGGCGGTGCCGTCGGACGAGACTGCGGTGAAGCTGTCGCTGATTGATTGACCGGCGCCCAGTTGCTGGATCGCCGTCTGGCCGTCGTTGGCCGTGTAGGTCCAGTTGCCGTCGGCTGCCAATGCGAAGCTGCCGTAGCCATTGCTGCCGGTGGTGCTCGCTTGAGGCGCAAAATTCGACTGACCCGCATCCACGTCGGCAATCGTCAGCGCGCCGCTGGCCGCGAGACTGCCACCGGACACCGCGACGTCTTCTTGCACCGTAGCGCTGGCCATACCACCAATCGTCGGTACGTCGTTGGTCCCGGTGATCGTCACGGTCACCACTTGACTGGCCGTTCCGTCGGACGAGACTGCAGTGAAGCTGTCGCTGATCGTTTGACCTGCGCCAAGCTGTTGGATCGCCGTTTGGCCATTGTTGGCCGCGTAGGTCCAGTTGCCATTCGCCGCCAGCGTGAAGTTGCCATAGCCATGGCTGCCGGGAGTGCCCGCTTGGGGCGCGAAGTTCGACTGGCCCTGATCGACATCGGCAATCGTCAGCGCACCGCTGGTGCTCAGGTTCGGCGTCGAGGCATCCTCGGTCACCGCGCCGCTGGCGACGCCGCCGATCACTGGCACGTCGTTGGTGCCGGTGATCGTTACCGTCACCACTTGGCTGGCCGTTCCGTCGGACGAGACCGCGGTGAAGCTCTCGCTGATCGACTGACCTGCACCGAGCTGTTGGATCGCCGCTTGGCCATTGTTGGCCGTGTAGGTCCAGTTGCCATTGGCTGCGAGCGTGAAGTTGCCATAGCCGCTGCTTCCGGCAGTGCCAACCTGGGCTGCGAAGCTGGACTGGCCCGTATCCACATCGGCAATCGTCAGCGCACCACCGGTGCTCAGGTTCGGCGTCGATACGTCCTCGGTCACCGCGCCGCTGGCGACGCCGCCGATCACCGGCACGTCGTTGGTGCCGGTGATGGTCACAGTCACCATTTGGCTGGCCGTCCCATCGGACGACACGGCGGTGAAGCTGTCACTGATCGACTGACCCGCACCGAGCTGCTGGATCGCGCTTTGGCTGTTGTCGGCCGTGAAGCTCCAGTTGCCATTCGCCGCCAGCGTGAAGTTGCCATAGCCATGGCTGCCGGCCGTGCTCGCTTGGGGCGCAAAGTTCGACTGGCCCGCATCCACATCGGCAATCGTCAGCGCACCGCTGGTGCTGAGGTTCGGCATCGAGGCATCCTCGGTCACCGCGCCGCTGGCGACGCCACCAATCACCGGCACGTCGTTGGTGCCGGTGATGGTCACGGTCACGAGCTGGTTGGCTGTGCCGTCGGAGGAAACTGCGGTGAAGCTCTCGCTGATCGACTGACCTGCGCCAAGCTGTTGGATCGCGCTTTGGCTGTTGTCGGCCGCATAGATCCAAGTGCCGTCGGCCGCCAGCGTGAAGTTGCCGTAGCCGTTGCTACCCGCGGTGCCAGCCTGGGGCGTGAAGTTCGACTGCCCCTGGTCTACATCGGCAATCGTCAGCGCGCCGCTGGTGCTCAGGTTCGGCGTCGAGGCATCCTCGGTCACC
>NZ_AKIW01000004.1 GCF_000282635.1 Variovorax sp. CF313 | reverse complement strand
GTCTTTTCACACAGCCTCGGCCAGGACCTGACATTCGTGGCGATGTCCAAAGTCAATGGCGGTACAGTGCCACATGTCTGAAGGTCAAGCTCGGCGGGTTCCACGGGAGTTGCAGTCGCTCCCCTATATCGACCCTGAGCGTCTGCTCGTTGACCTGAGGCGAATCGAGCAGGAACTTCCGCTCCAAACGCTTCGATATGCTGCATCCTCGCTTCGCACCCGCGAACTGAAGCGGTTCGGCGAGGGGCGACAGGCAGCGCTTTTCTGCTATGGGATGAGCAAGCTTCTCGGACTTCAAGTGCAGTTCGCGCAAGCCGAGTCGAAGGACTTCGACATCATCGCCCGATACGTCGTGAACGATGAGGTGTCATACGTGCCCGTTCAGCTAAAGGAATGGGTGCCCGGTACGGTGAACCCGCAGGCGTCTTTGCAAAGCGAAATCGACAAGCTAGCGAAGTATGCCGACTCGAAGGATTTGGTCGTGGCGTTCTACCTGAATCGCCGCGCCCAGGTCACGTTCTCTGAGCTCCGGTCGCCTGAAGGCCGACTCGGCGAACTGTGGTTTTTCTGGGCGGCCGACCCTTCACAGTCGCGATGGATGTTGTCGGGAAACATGCTCGATGCGAATGCATGCTCGTATGATTTTCTCTACCCGACGGGATGAACGGCAGCGCGCCCAGAAGACAGAATGCGGCCACGAGCAGTCGTTCCCGCGAGCTGCTTCGATTTCGACGCGCGATGGATAAACTGGTACGGCTTCAATCCTTTGCGACATACCTCGATTGCTATGAACGTCGGTCTGTGGCTTCTTCTTTACGCTGCGAATTCGCTGTTCGTGTACTGGGTCGTTTTGGGTGACGGTGCTGCGAAATTCGAGGGATGGCGCGCGGCTTTCATCGTCGATTGGCTGCCAGCAGCATGGTGGACGTCTGAGCAGATTGCCCTCTACACACTGCTGATTTGGCTTGGTCACACACTTTGGTTCGTGATTGGCCTTTTCGTCCCCGAGGCGAGAGCGTTCTTCTGGTAGAACCAGCCGCTAGGTTCGCTTTGGGGGCGACAAGCGGAGCCAACTCCTAAACGACCGGTTTCAAACCGAGCGCATGTCGGCTACGGGCCCATTGTGGACATCAAGCCTCCCCGGAAGCAGTCGTTCGACCTGAAGGTCAGAACCGTGTCGTTCCAACGCCATCCCTCTTGTTGAGGCGCAGACGGGCACTCCCCTACAGCTTGCGAGTGTCAAGCAGCCAAGATCTTGCGGCTCGTTCTGCTTCGTCTTGTGGTCCCCAGAATGTGAAGCCCTTTCCTTCGAAGTCCCGAATCAAGAAGGCTACTGCGCCATCAAATGGAATAGCAGGTCGTTCAAGATGCGCAGTCATCTCCTCGGAAGTAATGTCGGCCGCCGGGTGGCCGGTTCCATGTGCGAACTTGGAGATAGAAGCATCACTCACAACCACCAGCTTCTCGGTTCCCAGCAAGATGAAGAATCTCGGTGATGCAGATGCGCTGTGCGGAATAAGCATCCCGCCGGAATACACCGCGATGAGTCGCTTTCCATCAAATCTCTTGCGCTCTAAATAGAAAATTCGAAAGTTGTCCGACTGCTCACTCAAGAAGAATGTACCCGCTTCATTCTGGCCGACGGGTACGTATCGGCCTGCTTTTATCGCGAGCGCATATTGAACCTTCGCGAGGCCCGCGACACCCTCGTGCACGAAGTCTTCTGCCGGCGCGCGCGCTGCCACGCCTGACACAGGCTTTAGATTCACTGTTTGAACTGCGCAACCCGCGAGAGCGAGCACGATGGAGACGAGCACTGTTTTGAAGAGCATGAAGTCTGTGTGGTAGTTGATACGCCGGGAGGTTGCACATGAGTTGCAGAAGTGAATACCTCTGCCGAGTTTCGGCTGCGCTTCACCATGTCTTGTACGTCATTGGCTTTGACTAGATTCCGGTCAGAGCCGAAGAGCCGGTTCTGGCCGGGTGCCGCTGTCGGTTAGTTGTCGGACCAAGCCCAACCTTTGCGGGCCATACAGCCCATCAAGATGTCCTGTTTCAGTTGTTCGCCATCGGCTCTGAGACTGTTGCTGGCACTGATGCACTGTTGATACAGATATGGCGCCATGGTCTCTGGGCACCCGTGCTGCTCAGGGACTGCCTGCTTCTTGACTGCCGCAGCGTCGGCTTGGCATTGCGCAAAATCACCCCTGGCGATCGCGTTCCACTGTGCTTTGGGAAGATTCCGGGCTTCCAATTCCTCGTTACTCCATTCTGCGTGCGCTGCACCAAGGGCGATGCAGGCGAGCACAAGAGCGACAAGCTTTTGAACTGCTATTCGCATTGTTGGGTCCTGGCTCCGAAGGTCCGGTCGTGGCCGTCAGGCGCCCCCTAATACCTTGACTTCGCTTTCGGCCTTGCCAAGCAACCAGATTTCACTGCCCATCGGGACGCTTTCATTGGTGACTGCTGGCAACGTACAAAAGAAGCTGAGCACTTTCGCGGGCGGGCTCTGGAAGGGGATTTGAAAGAAGGCTCCGCACTCGAAGCGCTCGCCGTCTGGTCGGACCACGCGAACCTGTTGGTTGGCATCGAACCGGTAAGCGGAGGCAGGAAAGCCGGGAGCGATGACTAGCCCGCGTCCCGTCACGAGAAACGTATCCTCGACACAGCAGAGCAAGAATTCAGGCATGCGTATTCGGGTTTGAAGTGGACGCCGGTTTGGAGCGAATTCTGCACCGACGCCGACCGGCTGCTTCTGGCCGCATTGTGCCGGCTGGGTGAACGGCCGGTTCTGGCCGGATTCTGCCCGTCACGCGAATGCCTCAAGCCTCGACCTTCATTTAGAAGATGCCAATTCGTGTACGACTGCCAAGCAGGCCTCGTGCGTAACAGCCCGACATTCAACAGCCTGCTGAACTATCCATGTGATGAAATCGTCATTGACCTGATCGATGCCATCCGGGAGGTGCTCCCCGGCTCTTGTATAGGCTATCCAAGCAATGTAGCAAACCGAGCCGCCGACGGCCTCGATCGCAGTGTCAGTTTCATTCGGCCCGCGACGAAGATAAGCGTACAGCCCTTCATCGTTGGCATTCATGAGCAGTTCGTTCAGCTGATCGCCCGTAGCTTGACTGCCTGCCTCCCAAGCCTGAAGCGTCGCGACAACATGGCTGATCCCAACTCGCTGGGCTTCTTCAGGCGTGAGCGCATCTCGCACTTGACCTGCAATCCAGATGCAAAACGAGGCCTTGCTCCTTTCGCCCAGAGCAACAAAGGACCGTGCCAGTTGTTCAATGTGTGGTGATTGCATGCTGCAAGCCGCTTTGGGGAGAAGCTGCGGAGAGCCCGCGAAAGTCCGGTCCTGGCCGAGAGGTGCAGGTCGACAGCGCCTCATAGTTTGCCTTTGAGAATTCCGAACGGGGTGCTTTCGTCCGGTTTGAAGGAAACCAAGTTTCCAGCGTCATCACTCAGGAACAATCGGCAGCATTCGGTGCATTGATACATCGGACGCGTTACGCGCCGCATTTCTGCCCACACCTCACCGCCCGCTTGGATCCTCTCTGCAGCGCCCTCGTACAGCTGGTCGGGGATGAAGTGGGCCTTGTGTTCCTGGTAATCGGTGTTGTCTCGCACAACAGCTCTGCAGGGGCATACAAATTTCATAACGTTTCCCTCAACATCGGCGGCCTATCTGAACATGCGAGTTTCATCTGCCTTTCTTTCGTGTGTGGGCGATGTATCCACGGATAGCGGGCCGTCGGCACCGCTTTCGCCCGAAAAACTGAAGGCCCGTAACGTACGTCTGCTTCTCTGATCGGGCCAGTTTGTCAAGCGCAGAGTATCTCGGTATTTGGTTTCGTCGAACAGAACGTCTCGGTGCAGTTCACGCTTCTCTACGCAGTCGGTCCCGCCCCGAAGGTCGGCGCTGCACGCATTGGTCAGACGGAGCGGAGAGCCACGCTCTTGGACGCGCTTTGCAGCGCAGCAGTCATATACGGCTTCATCCGGACCATCGTCTACACCTGAACGCTCAATCCTCGATTCCTTTCGTCAGTCAATGCATCTGACCCGCGCAATCACGCCTTCACGGCAACAGGTTCCTGTGAACCCCATCGGAACTCGGAGCCATCCACCCACATGCGGTGCAGGATGACGGCCAGCTTGCGCGCCACAGCGATCACCGCGCGCGAGGCGTGCATCTCAGCCTTGCACGAGCGCGACCGTCGCGCGGTCCCGGACACTGTTGAAATACCGCTCCAGCACCTCACCGAATACCGGCTCCTCCGGCGCCACGATCTCGAACAGTGTCATGCAGGAGCACAGTTTCAGGTCATCCGGCGAACCGAAGAACCGGGGGGCATCGGTGCCGGGCACGTCGAGGACCATCCGGGCGCAGGCGCGCAGCCGCTCGCCGAGCACGGGGTGCTGCCAATATGCCGCAGCCTCGGCCATGCCGTCGAGTCCGAAGAACAGTGCGGTCGAACTGCGGCCCAGCGCCTTCAGTTGCGGAAAGACGAACCACATCCAGTGCGTGCGCTTTCGTCCCGCGGCGAGTTCCGCACAGACGTCCGCATATACGGGGTTCTGCGCCATCACGAAGCGCTCGAGATTCCAATCGGGCGGCGTATGCATGTTTGTGTCCTTCAGGGCTCGCGCAGCGCGGCGTCGAACAGGGCCGTGCCCGCCTCGTTCGAGCCATCAGTGCTGGCGGCGCGTGAAGTACTGCACGTCGTGCTCGTGCTGCTGCGCCTGTTCTTTCAAACCGTAGGTGCCGAGGTTGCGGCGCCTGCCTGTCTTGGGGTCCACCTTGAGTGCGTAGAGGCGGTATTCCCCGGATGCGAGCTTGCGGATCATCGAAAGCTCCTTGGCAATTTCACTTTGCGCGCCTTGGTTGCGCCGGCGCCGGGACCTGTGCGCGCGGCTCGCTTGTCTCCACCGTCCCCTGACAGCGATGTCAGCTTTCGCCGCTGCGAACGCCTGTTGATCACCCCATTGCGTGGCTTGTGCGCCGCGGTCTTCGGGCCTTCCTTGCGCCAGATGCCGCGGCGTTCCTGGTTTCAGGATCTGCTCTTCCTTGGCACTGCAGCTGGCGCAGAACGCCGAGTTGCCGGGCTTCTTCGGCCTTGCGCAGGCTCTGGGCGGCACGGGCGGCCGAATACGCGACGAAGAGCGTGTTGATGGCGTCGGCCCATTGTTTGGCGGCCGTGCCCGGATCCATGCCGGCTTGAGGGTTCGTCCTACTGCCTGGTGCGGCATTGCGTTGCCGTTGCTGCCGCCAGAGTACGCCGGGAAAGGCTGGCGTGGCGACACCCGCCCCGCGAAGGATGGTTTCTTTTTGATCGGTGGTGAGCATGTCTGTCTCCTGCGAATTCTTTACGGCCCTTGTAGTCTGTCCGGCACTCAACACCGGTCGGCGATTTTCTGATTTGCATGCCGGATGGCATTGTCCCGCGCATAGCGAAACGCGCTCGGCCTCAGGCATTCAGTTCCGAGAGGGTCAGATTCCGAGGCAACGGCCGCGCTCGGGTGAGCGAGTACGGCGTCCCTTCCAACTTCTTGCCGTTGATCATCGCGGAGTCCGCTCTTGCGCCTGGGAAGCTTCACGTTCAGTTCATGAACAGCACAGCAAGCAGCAGGGGCAAATACAAAGACCACAACCGCATTGAAGGCAGCGAGTTCCGTGGACGACATGCCCGCGTCTTCATGCGGCAGGCTCATGAAGAAATTTCCCAGCGGCAGATTGCGCAGTTCCATGTGCGTTCTCCAGTGAGGTGGTCACCTGGCGCCCCTTGTTACCCAAGGCGTTTCGCCGTGAAGTCAGTGTAGAAATTGCGCTGCCGGCGCGCATGAGCGGTGCGCACCTTCTCCGGAGAGACAAATGACCCGCTCCTTCCCTGCTACCGCCTATGACAAAGCGCCCCCGTCGAAAGCAGTATTGCGCGCGGTGAAACCTTGAGATCTACTGGTGCGCCAAAAAGCGAAAGGGGCACATCTATGGGCAAAGCCACTTATCACATGGCGACGGTGACCCTGACGCTGCCATTCGAGATCACCCACGATGCAGAACTGGCAGCACTCCGAGCTGCCGGCATTCCAGTAGACGATCTGGGCGTCGCGGAGTCAGGTTTTCTGCACATGAGGACAACCAGCGACTACCGTTCCCACGTCTTTCGATGGTTCGCCAGCGGCGGTCCGGCAGACGGCTTGGGCGCGCCGAATATGAAGAATCTCAGATGCAGAGGCCACGCCAACGCGGGGACCATCGGCGAGTTCAAACATATGGGCGAGCCCAGCCAGATCTCCGAAGCACGCCCGGCGTGATACTGGCTGACGACATATTTCTGCGTATCGCTGAAGCAGCCGTTCTTTCTAACGCTGTTGGATTCCACCGATCTCTGACCCGAGATTGGAGTGAGCCCCTGCGACGGGACCAACGGGAGTCAGATCGCCCGCACCTCGAAATATGCCTCGTCGGCGTCGCCAAGGTCGCGAAAGCCCGCCGTGCGCGCGGCATCGTAGGCCTTGGCCCAGCGCACGGCCAGCGCGATCTCGGTCTTCGTGAGGTCGCTCTCACCCGACTCACTCGCGTTCTGGAATGCGCGCAGCGCTGGCATCACATCGGCGCCGAGCTGGCGGTCCAACTCGCGCCGGAAGCGCTGTTCCGAGACCTTCATTGCGTCGACCGCCGGGTGCGGATAGTCCGCCAGACGCACGGTATAGGTGGTCCGAGGCTCAGGCACTACATCTTTGAAGTTGAAGGGCGCTTCGTTCACCGGCGCGGCTTGCGGCGCGATGTCGACGTGCACCTGATGGGAGGCTCGAGGGAAGAAAAGTTCAGTTTGGGTCATGGTTCATCGCCAGTGCGTTCTGTAGCAGTTCCAAAGACAGGGAGTCCGGCAAGTTGTGCGTTTCGCAGTACCAGACCTGATAGAACCAGCGCCCGCCTTCTTGCTCCGTTCCGGCAAAGCTGATGGTGTCGTACGCGCAAGCAGCGATCTCTGGGCGCCACAAAATGCCCAGCTGACCTGTTGCGTAGCCGGGGGGGTCAGCATTCCACAGACCCACACTTGGTCGACGAGCTCACCCTTGCTCAACCTGATTCCGCTGCAGTATCTGCGGCGCATCTTTACTCTCATACAGGCTCAGGGGCTGTGTCCGGTTGGGGCAATAGCGCGGGAATGACGTGCATCACCGCGCGGATGTGGTCGCCCACGTTGCGGTCGAAGTCGCCGTAGCGGTCGCCAATGCGCGCGCAGCGGCCGGCTAATTGGTTAGCGAAGTCGCGCAGGGTAGGGCGCATGCGCTCGTCTGGCCCGAGTTCACTTGTCCTGCGGCCCATCAGGACCGACTCGTCCTCCAGCGGAATATCGGGATATGCCATGCGTCCTCAGAACCGCAGATGCTCAGGCTCGGCCGCACGGGCCTGCAGCCGCTCAGGGGAGTTCACTTCGATGACTCGGTGGACCGGCGTCGGCGTCCGCTTGAAATCCTTCAGCGCGACCTTGATCGGGTCCTTTCGCCGATACAGCGGATACAGGCGGTCCCCCTTCATCACGAGGCTCTCGACATCGGCGGCGCCGTCGGCCAGGTTCACCCATTCAAAGGCGAAAGTCATAACCCAATCGGGGGCGGGGCTTCACAGTTCTCTTCGGCATGGCTACTCCCAAAATACTGTTTAAATATACAGTATTTGGGGTAAGCTTCAAGCATGGACAACATGCCGGCGAACCTCTGGATTGCCGCCTGCGCGCACCGGTTGCAGCAGCAGTGGCACACCGTCGACCCCCTCGATTTGGAGGATGTCGCGCGCGATCTGTGGCGCGACGAACGGCTGCGAGCGATGCCGCCTGAAGAGGCGGCGGTGGACTGGCTGAAGCCTCTTTACGAGGCGGGAAACTAAGGATGCTGGGCCTGTCGCGCTCTTGGCGGTTGGCCGCCAGAATGGGGCATGGCCTTGAGGACGAATGCATGTGCACCCGCTACATCTCCCCGGAAGTCCGCGAGATCGAGGCCTTCTGGCGAATTGATCGCAAACGCAATCAACGGAAAGACTGGGAGCACCTGCTGACCGTGTTCCCGTTGTCGCTCGCCACGTTCATCCGGCGGGCCGACGAGGTGGATTACGCACGCGAGTTGGTCGTGGGGCAGTGGGGAATGTCCGTCGTGGTCGAAGACCCACGTCCCGACAACTGCTCGGGGCACGCGCATGAGCACCGTGAACGCGCGCACCGAGGGCATGGAGAAATGGCCGACGTTCAAGGACACCTGGGCCAGCGGCAAGCGCTGCATCATTCCGGCCGCGAGCTTCGACGAGCCGAACTGGGAGACAGGAAAGAACGTCTGGTGGCGCTTTCGTCGTGCTGACGGCGCACCGTGGGGCCTGGCAGGGCTCTGGAACACATGGACCGACCTCGATACCGGCGAGCTGTGGGACAACTTCGCGATGCTCACCATGAACGCCGACGCGCATCCGTTGATGGCGCGAATGCACAAGCCCAACCCGAACCTGCCGGCCGATCAGCAGGACAAGCGCTCGGTGATCCCTCTTGAGGCGAACGACTTCGACCGCTGGTTGACCTGCACAGTCGAGGAGGCGAGGGCGATGCTGAAGGTGCCGCCAGTCGAACTGCTCGATGCCGGCCCGCTGATCGTTTAGCGCCCTGGCCTTCCCAACTTGGGAACCTGCCACCCAAGATGTACGGCGTGTCCTCCCGGCGGCTCCGGCCGTGTCCGACAACGCCGAGTGGCGGTCGAAGGGATGCTGGCCTGCGCCAGTGCACGCCGGCCTCGACTTTTCCGTGCAGCGATACAAGGACTTCCCAATGGCCACAAGCAGCAGAACCCTCTGGAAAGGCGCGATCACCTTCGGGCTGATTCACATCCCTGGTCATACGGCATTTCAGCGCGTTCCGACGACTGACTTCGGCGCTATAGACGGCCTGTTTCCACATCCCGCGTTACGCGTACTGTGCGCCTTGGCAGCCGCCCGTGATCTATGAGGCCGCACCGACCTATGTGGTGCCACCAGCGCCTGTGTATCCGATCGCGCCTCGAGTCGTTGTTGCTCCGTCTGTAATTTATCCATCGCCGTCCGTGGCGCTGCGAATCGAACGTTCGCGAGCTACCGGGTCCACCCGATCACCGATGCTTCTGGCCGATTCCGGCGCCTAGCCGCATTCCGCTTCTCCCACGACCGGCGCGCCCTTCCGAAGCGTCCGGCCAGTCGCAGGTGCGGAGCCGCGAGACTTGCGGGGCACTCTAAGGGTTTGCGTTGACAAGATGAAGGTCAAACCCTGTTCCCGAGCACTGCAAGAATTACGTAAGATTCGCGCCCACGTCCCAACCAAGGTAATCATGCTCGACGTCGACTTGCCAGCGCCAGCTGCGGCCGTTCGCAGCCTTCTTGCCGACCGCGGGATCGTTCCGGCGCTGGCCTTGCTCAACGATAGGACGTCCTATCGGTTCACAGCGATCTACAAATTGAACGGTGACGTGATGCGCGCGGCGCATGCCTTCGACCGCGACTCCGAATACCGTACCTGGCTGAAGGTGGTGCCTCTGGGCAAGAGCTTCTGCCAGTACGCGATCGAGCACGGCGAGTTCGTGACCAGCCAGGCGTCCGAGGATCAGCGCCTGACGAACCGACCTTACGCCGGCATGGTCGAGTCGTACTACGGTCGGCTGCTGACGCGAGGATGCGGCACGCCCTATGGCACCTTCATCCATTTCGACTTGGAGTCGCGTAGCATTCCCGCAGAGGAGATCCGCTTTCTGCGCGAGGTGATCCCGCAGTTCATTGACTACCTGGAATAAACAGGCGGCAACAACGGCCCACCAAACGAACGACTGGTGTTGAGGCCGAATCCGGCCGTCGACGTGCGATCAGGGCTGAACCTGGCGCCCATGCAAATCGACGCCGTGCAGCTTTTCCGAGCTACGTTCGACCGGGTTTTCAACATGGCTTGAATTTCCCGGTGGGTTTAGCACCTGACATTGAATTTTCGCTTCGGCGCGAGGGGTCTGGCGCCGCCGACGCGTAGACGTGAACAGCTGTTTTGGGTCGATTCTGTTGAAAAACTCGGTCGCAGCGTTCACCGCTGCCCCGCGGCGAAAATCGACCTCTCAGATCGATCCAGGATCGACGATTACGGCCCGCGGAATGGATTGACTACCCCCGCAAATGTGCCCAAGAGGGCACCACTCGAGTTTTTCAACTGAATCGGCCAGGATCAGTCATTCATTACAGACCCCGATCGCACAAGTCATGAACACAAATCCATTTCGACAGCGGGTAATCTTCGTTGATGTCGACGACACACTGGTTCGGTCCGTGGGCACCAAGCGTATTCCCATGCCTGCGGTTATTGCGCACATCAGAAGGCTGTATGCGGACGGCGCGGCGCTGTATCTCTGGAGTTCGGGCGGCGGCGAGTATGCGCACAGCTCCGCGGTGGAGCTTGGCATCGACGATCTTTTCATCGGTTTTCTCCCCAAGCCTGACGTCTATGTCGATGACCAAGCAGTGGAAGACTGGCGGTTCTGCCAGCATGTTTTGCCTTCCAATGCTGGCAATCTCACACCGTTGAAGACATAGCGTGAGGGTGCGGATGCCAGACGGCGACAGTCGGCCACGACCGGACCTTCGGAGCCAGGACCCAACAATGCGAATAGCAGTTCAAAAGCTTGTCGCTCTTGTGCTCGCCTGCATCGCCCTTGGTGCAGCGTACGCAGAATGGAATAACGAGGAATTGGAAGCCCGGAATCTTCCCAAAGCACAGTGGAACGCGATCGCGTTGAGCTGGCGCTGTGAGAAGCCTGCGAGGCTCACGCCCTTGGGCATGTACTGCCTGAGCAAGCCATTGGTGTTCTCGTTGCTTCCGCGTTGCCATGGGCTTTGCGGATCGCAGAAGTAGACCCGGATGTCGGTGGCCATCGTGAATTTCTTGTGCGCGTGCATCTCCGTGCCTCGATCCCAAGTCAGTGACTTGTAGAGCTCCTGCGGCAGTTTGCGGGCGTTCTTGATGAGTGCATTGACGACCGTCTGCGAGTCCTTGCCATCCAGCTTCACCAACATCACGTATCGCGTTTGACGTTCAACCAATGTCGCGATCTGGCTGTTGCCACTGCCAAAGACCAGGTCGCCCTCCCAGTGACCAGGCCCTGCTCGGTCTTCAACGCAGGCGGGCCGCTCACTGATCGAAACAGCATCGACGATCTTCCCGTGAGTTGCCGTCTTCTGCGTGTAGTGGCGTGACCGGCGCATTCCACGGGTGCGCCGCAGGTGCTCCAACAACTCTTTCTTCAAGGCGCCACGCGCTTGAATGAACAGACTGCGGTAGATGGTCTCGTGTGACACGTGGTGGCTCTCGTCGCACGGATAAGTATGCCGGAGCCAACCTGCGATCTGTTCCGGCGACCAGAGCACGCGCAGCTTGTCCATCACGATGCGAGCCAATGTGCGGTTCTCACTCAGCTTGCAACGCTTGGGACGTCGCGCTCGATCCCAAGTCGCTTCATCGGCCAGGCTGGCACGGTAGCCATCGCTACCACCATTGCGCTTGATCTCTCGACTGATCGTCGATGGTGCTCACCCCAGTCGCGCTGCAGTGGATCGAATCGACTCGCCTGCCACCATCGCCCGCGAGATCTCCTCGCGCTCGGCCAACGTCAATGCAGTCGATGCGCGCGATCGCTGAGGCGGCCGGAATCCGCCCGGTTCCGCAAGTATTCGATGGATCGACGTGTGAGGCCGATCGAAGAGTTTGCCGATCTCATGCAACGTCCAGCCTTGCTTCCAGCGCTCCCACATCAGTGCCTTCTGGCTGCCTGAATAGTAGATTCTTGGTCGCCGCTTCATCTGCAACACTCCTTCCGCCTATGCGGTGGTTAGTGTGTTGCATCGACCGGTTGAATCCGCCGGCCCAGAACGGTCATCTGGCTTGCTCGAAAGCAGTCATTCGTTATGGCCACATGTGAGGTTAGACATCAGGGCTGGCGGACGGCTTCCAGATGTTCGTACGTGGCACGTATTTCTCATATCCAGTCCCATCATCAACGCCGACGACTTGATTGCCGAAACACTCAACCAGCGCAACAAGACTGCCGGTGCCGCCGTATGGGTAACCATGGGGATTGAACTCCAACACATGTCGTGCCGCTCGCGGTCGGATTGCAATGAGGTCGTAGTCTCCATTCCAGATTGCATCGAGCATGGAAGCGAAATCCCACTGTGGGGACAGCATCTCAGCGGAATGTCGCTTCGGAAGCGGAGTGGAGAACCAATATTCGTTCCACTCGGCCATTTCTTCCGGGGTCAAGTTCGAAAAGTAGGAGCGTTCACCATCGGTCAGAAAAGCCAATAGTTGCGACTCATCGGCGGGCTCATCACTATCCTTCGCAGTCTTCACGAGGTCAAAGAATTCCGTCAGCCGCTGCAAGGACCTCTCGCCATTCGACTCGAATTCCACTCGGCAGTAAACCGAGCTGTCTCCACCGGCAATGGCCTCTGCAAATTTTTCTGAAAGCGGAATGGCGCGCGCTGACGAGGCCGCCACGCGTTTTTTGAAGGGCCACATATAGGGGTTCGAATCAGTTGAGCGACGGAAGCCACGGACCGGTCTTGGCCGGATTCTGCCTTCGGCGATCGTCCCCGGCCGGCGCCGTTTAGTCAAAGTCGATGGACCCGACGATTGCGCTCGCCTCTGCGAGCTCGGACAAGGAAATGGAACTCGCAGTCCCCGCTCCCACGTAAGTCACAAGGGCCACGTCCTGTCCATTGGACAGGTACCAGACGCGTACGAGGTCATCGTCTTTGAAAAAAGTTGCACCGACACGTTGGCTGGCGGCTTGATCCCTTTCGAGGTCCGAGGCTGGACCCAGCGCTCTGCTTTCGGCGAACTCAACGAGGAGCGCCTCGAGGTCATCTTGATTCACGTTCGGGCTGGCACCGGCCTGGTACTTCGCCACCGAGAACTGAAGCGCGCCCACCCCGTCTGGTTTTGCGAGCGTGGGCGGCGTTCCTTCGGGCAAGTCGTCGGTGACGTCCGCCCAGCCTTCGAGCAGCGAGATGCGGACGTCTGCGAATGCGAAGAGTTGGCTCATATCAGATGAATTGGAGCATTGGATCGAACGTCTGGTTTTGGCCGAGGCTGTGTGAAAACGCCGCTGTCGTGCCGGTGGTCCGAAAGGCGACCTCTCAGATCGCGTCAGGATCGACGATCGAGGTTCAGGGAATGGTTGGGCTACCCACGAAAACACGACCGTCGCACGTTTTCACACAGCCTCGGCCGTGTGCCGCCGCAAGAGGCTGGCTCACCGCCATCGCCGACTCAAGGCTGCGGGTTGGTTGTTCCGTAGGTGGGAACTCCTAAAACTCGACTGGGTGGTACTTCGGATTCACTCCTCCCCCCGTATGAATACCGTACCGAGGGCGCTCGCCCAAATCCTCAACTGACACGCTGACGCCTTGAGCCGTTCGCCCAAAGCGAGCGACGTAAACGTGCCGAGGTTTCATGTCGACAACTGTGACGGGTAGCTCCGCATATTTATACGTAATCGCTCCCGCGCCGATTCCATAGTTTGTGCTGTAGTGAACGGTGAAATGGTGCGTGCCCGGCAACACCCTCACCCATACGGGAAAAACTGATCTCGGCGTGTCTTTGCCGTCCACCGAACGAATGGTCGCGACCTCGTGCTGCGTAGCTCGTTCGTCAAGGGACGAAAAAACGGCGGTGTCCGCAAGCGGGCTCTCGCCCTCGTACATTGGATAAGGCGCATGATGGAATGCGCAGCCGCCTACTAGCGCTGAGAGGGTGAGAAAGAGGATCCGTTTGATTGCATGCATAGTAGGGTCAGACTCTTTGCCCAGACGATTCTTCGCGCGCCGATGCGGCCTCAAGTGCGGGCTCATCTCATCGCCTATCGCGTTAATTTCTGGTTGTGCCGATTGTTGATGGCCGCTCGGTCGGAGTGCACGCACTTCCGGGCGAGCGGCTCCCAGACCCACAGAAATTGTCGTGCGCGCGCCACGAAGGTCGACTATGAGGCGAATTGAGCCTGCTCACCGAATGATGGCTTGTGGCCGACTGTAGTCAAGGCGGAAGCGCAAGCGGGGCATCGCCGGAGGAAAACTGGAGAGGCGTGACGAACTTCCGGTATTGGCCGATTGTGCCCCTTGCTGCCGCAGGTCAAACATAGCCGCGAAAGCTGATGCCCAATCCAGCGAAGCAGGCGCGGCCCAAGGACAGCTGCAGTCCGGCCCGCGCATGCTGAGGTTCCCTCAACTCGATGGGAGACCATCATGGGATCAGCAAACACTGCAACCTGCCGCGCGCCCCGGAACAAGGGCAAGATCGTCGGCCATAAGGCGCCTTTCAAACTGAAGGACATTTGGGCGCTGCGGGTGCGGCTGCAACTGGAGGGCCGAGTGCGCGAACTCGCCCTCTTCAACTTGGGCTTGGACAGCATCTTGTCAGCCTGAAGGTCAGGGACGTCTGCCACGGAGAGCAAGGGCAACAGTGATGCAGCGCAAGACGCAGCGTCCGGTGCAGTTCGAGCTCACGCCCGGAACCCGCGAGACTGTGCAGGCGTGGATTCAGCACGCCGGGCTGCGATCGGACGACTTCCTGTTCCCGAGCCGAATGCGCGACTCGCCGCACCTCGGCACCCGGCAGTACGCCCGGATTCTTGGTGACTGGGTCAGAGAGCTTGGCTTGGATCCTGCCGACTACGGAACGCACTCGATGCGACGGACGAAGGCGACCCTGATCTACCGGCGGACGAGAAACCTCCGTGCGGTGCAGTTGCTGCTCGGCCACTCCAAGCTTGAGCAGGCCCCCTCCAGCCTCACCCCTTCGACACCCGCCGCCGCGCCTTCACCGCCGAAGCCAGCCCCTCAAGCACCGGCACCGTCTGCGCAAAGCCGATGCAGGCATCGGTGATCGAGACGCCGCGCTTCAGCGCAACCCCGGGCTTCAGGTCCTGCCGTCCTTCCTCCAGATGGCTCTCGATCATGATGCCCGTGATGCGCCGCTCGCCCGCCGCGATCTGCGCCGCCACGTCTTCGGCGACCACGATCTGCCGCTGGTGCTGCTTGCTGCTGTTGCCGTGCGAGACATCGATCATCACCTGCGGCCGCAGGCCATTCGCCAGCAGCGCCTCGCAGCTGGCCGCGACATCCGCGGCCGAATAGTTGGGGGCCTTGCCGCCGCGCAGGATCACGTGGCAGTCGTCGTTGCCGCGGGTCTCGAAGATTGCCGCCATGCCCATCTTGGTCATGCCCATGAAGGCATGCGGCGCGCGGGCCGCGAGGATGGCGTCGGCCGCGACCTTGACGCTGCCGTCGGTGCCGTTCTTGAAGCCGACCGGGCAGCTCAGGCCCGACGCCAGCTGCCGGTGGCTCTGGCTCTCGGTGGTGCGGGCGCCGATGGCACCCCAGGCGATCAGGTCGGCAATGAACTGCGGGCTCAGCAGGTCGAGGAACTCGGTGCCGGTCGGCAGGCCCAGGGTGGTCAGTTCGAGCAGCAGGCGCCGCGCGCGCTCCAGCCCTTCGTTGATCGCGAAGCTGCCGTCCAGGTGCGGGTCGTTGATGTAGCCCTTCCAGCCCACGGTGGTGCGCGGCTTCTCGAAGTAGGCACGCATCACGATGAGCAGGTCGTCCTGCAGCGAATCGGAGACGGTCTTCAGGCGCTGTGCGTATTCGATGGCCTGGTCGTGGTCATGGATGGAGCACGGGCCGACCACGACCACCAGCCGGTCGTCGCGGCCGTGCAGCACGTCGGCAATTTCCGCACGGCTGCGTTCGACCAGCGCCAGCGTGTTGTCGCGCACGGGCACGCGTTCCTGCAGCAGCGCGGGGGTGATGAGCGGACGGACGGCGCCGATGCGCACGTCGTCGATGCGCGTGGTGTCGAGCGTGCTGTCGCGGGAGCCGACTTCGGCGTCGTGGAGGGGGTCGTCGAGGCGGGGCATGGTGGTCGTGGGTGTGGTTTCGAATGGAGCTTCCTCGATTGTCCACTCGAAGGCCCCGGCCGATCCGCCCGTCAGACCAGTTGCAGATCCTTCGGCGCCACCCCATCGAACACCTTCGCCAGCTGCGCCGGCGACAAGCCATACATCCGCCTGAACAATCCGCCGAACACCGCCCGGTATTCATTGAGCACCGGATAGTCCCGGTTCTCGAACAGCGTCGCCTGCGTCAGCGCCTGCTGCTCGCCCACGACGCGCCCGCCCGCCTGCGCCGACAGCCCGCCGCCGAGCACCCAGTACACGGTGCCGTGCCCATGGTCGGTGCCGCGATTGCCGTTCTCGCGGAAGGTGCGGCCGAACTCGCTGATGACGACGACGACGGTCTGGCGCCATGCATCCTCGCCCATCTCCTGCGCGAAGCCGGCCACGCCGCGGCCCAGTTCTTCAAAACGGTTGGCAAGGTAGCCGGTGGCACCGCCCTGCCCCACGTGCGTATCCCAGCCGCCGACGTCGACGAAGCCCAGGTCGAAGCGGTCGCGCATCAGCAGCGCCATGCGGCGCGCCACGAGCTCGAAGCCCTTGGCGCTCATGGCGTTGCGGCTGGCCGCGTCCATCTCGGCCTGCACGGCGCGCATGACTTCATCGCGCACCTGGAAGCCTTCGGCCACGGGCTGCGCGAGTGCGGTGTTGCGGTACATGGCCGCGATGACCTGGCTCTGCCGCGCGTCGAGGGCCGAGCGCGCATTGCCCGCAAGCGCCATGTTGGCGGCCTTGGCGTTGCCGCGAAGCGAGATCGGTAGCTGGTCGGTGAAGGCGATGGGCGACACGTCGGTGGCGGGCCCCGCGCCGAGCACGCCGGCCAGCCGGTTGAGAAAGCCCGAGCGGTAGTCGCGACGCTTGTCGAGCGCCTGGCCGAGTTCGATGGAGTCCTGCGTCTCGAAGTGGCTGCGCGTGAGGTCGTCGGTGCCGGCGAAGGCGATGAAGGACGCCTGCTTCTGCTGGAACAGTGGCATCACGGTTTGCGCGAGCGCCGGGTGCAGGCCCCAGTTGCCGTCGATCGGAAGCGCGCCGTTGGGTGTGCCGGGGCGCGCGATGGCGATGTTGGGCCGCGAGGCGTAGTAGAAGTCGCTGCTGGTCGGCACGAGCAGGTTGCTGCAGTCGTACGCGCCGCGCAGGAACACGACCAGCAGCTTGGTGCCTTCGGCGGCGGGCGCGGCCATCAGCTGGCCGGCGGCGCCTGCGAACGGGGCGGCGGCGATGAGCTTGAGAAGTTCTCGACGTTGCATGACGGGTGTCCTTTCTTTTGCCTTGCTCCTTCCCCTTCCGGGGGAAGGAGAGGAAGAAAAACCAAAATCCGTTCAGCGGCGCATCAGCTCGGGCGACGCCAGCAGGAAGGTGTTCCATTCCTGCGGATTCTTCGCCTGCGCCAGCGCCTCGCGCGTATCCGCACTCAGGCCGCCCTGCATCGCGCGAACCGCTGGCGATTCGGCCAGCGGCGGAAAGGCGGGCTTCTCCAGCGGCGCCTTGTCGTCCGTGCGGAACAGCACCGCGCCGTTCGCACCGATGGCACGCGCGATCTCGAAGCGCGTGTTCATCTGCCCCGCACTGGCCCATGCGGCTTCATTGAGCGGATAGCCATCGGGCGTCTCGTGGCCGTACAGCTGCTCGCCCATGCGGTTGATCCAGTTGAGCACGGGGTTCACGTCCGACGCGACACGGTCGTCGTATGCGAGCCGCACGCCGGCCATCACGTAGTGCACCGGGTCGCGGAACTTGCGGCCCAGCGATGCAGAGAACTCGGGCGATTCGAACAGCGACTTCAGTGTGATGGCGATGTCGCCGTCGCTGCGCGTGAAGGCCGCGGCCATGCGGTCGACCAGCGCGGGCGGTGGATCGTCCGACACGAAGTACACGGCGAGCTTGCGCGAGATGAAGCGCGCGGTGGCCGGCGCGCGCGCGAGGCGGTCGAGCGCCTCGTCGGCCTCGGCCAATCCACGGCTCTGGATGGGTTGGCCCAACAGCGTCTTCGGCCCGTAGTCGTGCCGGTTCGGGTTGAACTCGAACAGGCCCTTGCGCACGTAGTCGGCACGCACGGCCGGCCGCACATTGGGCGGTGGCGCATCGAGCGGCTGGTAGCTCACGCCCACGCCGGTGAGCACGCGCGCCAGCTCTTGCACGTCGACCTGCGAATAGCCGCCCCCCACGCCCAGCGTGTGCAGCTCCATCAGCTCGCGCGCGTAGTTCTCGTTGATGCGGTTGGCGCCGTTCTGCGCGTTGTCGAGGTAGCGCAGCATCGCGGGGTGGTGCAGCGTGGCGCCGAGCAGGTCGCGGAACTTGCCGAGCGCGTGCGGGCGGATGGCGTTCTCTTCGTAGTCGCCCACCATCGCACGGATGTTGTCCTTGCGCAGGTTGACGTTGAAGTGATTCATCCAGAACCACGTCATCTGCTCCTGCAGCTGGTTGGGCGAGTACAGCGCGCGCAGCACGAAGCGCTGCTGCGCCTCGCGAGCGAGCTGGTTGAGTTGCTGCTGGTAAGCCTGCCGCGCGGCCTTTTTCTGCTCTTCGTCGGGCAGCGCATCGGCGGCCTTGCGCTGCGCGTCGAGTTCGGAGACGAGCTGATCGAGCGGCGTGCGCGAGATGGCCATCGCATCGATCTGCGCCTGCGCGGCCGGCGGCAGCGGCGCGGGCCGCGGATTGAGCTGGTCGCGCATCCACAGCGACAGGCCGCGCTTCGCCAGCCGTGCGTCGCTGCTCGCGTTGGCGCCCCAGCTCACGCGGTCGAGCCAGCGCAGGCGCGTGGCTTCGTTCACCGGAGCGGAGGGCAGCGATACCGATACCAGTGGCCGATGGTCTCCCGGCGCGCTCGCGCAGGCTGCGAGCAGCACCACCACACAGGCGCCGAGTAGGCTTTTCTTATTCATCGGAACTCCTGGGCGTGAGCGTGAAGAGGATGCTCCTCTCAACCACTGCGCCCCGCTGCGCGTTGACGCTCTTTACCTTCGCAGCGCTGCGCCAGGAGGCGCCTAAGCGTCAGCTAAGTCAGGCTACCGACACGCTCGGCGGCGCAGCGCCGGCAATCTGCCGCAGCGCGCGCTCGAACACCTCGACGGGTTGGCCGCCCGAAATGAGGTGCTGGTCGTTGATGATGATCGCGGGCACCGAGTGGATGCCGGCGTCGGTGTACATGCGCTCGCGTTCGCGCGTTTCCTGCGCGAATTCGTCGCTGTCCAGGATCTGGCGCGCACGCACCGGGTCGAGCCCCGCTTCGGTCGCCGCGCGCACCAGCACTTCGGGGTCCGACGGGTTCTGGCTGTCGGTGAAGTAGGCCTTCAGCAGCAGCTTCTTGAGTGCCGCCTGCCGTGCCGGGCTCTCGAGCTCGGCCCAGTGCAGCAGCCGGTGCGCGTTGAAAGTGTTGTAGACGCGCGGCCGGCCTCCGGGGCTGAACTCGAATCCGACGGCAGCGCCGCGCTGGCGGATCATCTCGCGCGACTGGGCTTGTTGCTCGCGCGTGGAGCCGTACTTCTGGTTCAGGTGCTCGAAGGTGTCCTGGCCTTCGGGCGGCATCTGCGGGTTCAGCTCGAAGGGCTGGAAGTGCAGTTCCGCGGTGACCCCGGGCGCCACGTTCCTGAGCGCCGCCTCGAGCGAGCTCAGGCCGACGGCGCACCAGGGACAGGACACATCGGAGACGAAGTCGATCTTGAGGTGGGAAGAAGAGGTAGTCATGGCGCCATTCTTCACGGCGCCACAACCCTTGGCATGCGAAAGGTCTTCAGGCCGCGGCCTTGGCCACGCGCGCTTCCGCCAGCGTCTTCTCGCGCAGGAGGTCGTACTCGGCCTTGTCGACCGGGATCGCGTCGGGCTTGCCCAGATCGTTCATGTGCACGCGGTAGGTTTCGCGGGCAGTCCAGGCCGAGACCGCGGCGATGGCGCAGATCGCCAGCGTGATGGCTCCGACGGTCAGCGGGATGTTGGTGGCGCCGGGGGGTGCGACCGCCACGAACAGCGCCGGCAGCAGCGCGGTGATCGCGGTACCGATGTTCTGCGAGATCGCCATGCCCGAGACGCGGGTGCGCGTGGGGAACATCTCCGGGTAGAAGCTCGGGAACACGGCGTTGTAGCCCTGGTAGACCACGCCCCACATCAGGAGCGACATCACGATGGCCAGCGGCACGTTGTGGATGCTGATGGCGTACAGGTAGCCGAACGACAGCAGGCCCGAACCGATGGCACCGATGGCGATCGGCAGGCGGCGGCCGATCTTGTCCGACAAGGTGCCGACGTACGGGATCACGATCACGGCCACGATGTTGCCCATCACCGGAATCCAGAGGTAGATGTCTTTCTCGAAGTTGATGCCGTAGCCGGGCTGCACCGCGTAGGCAGCGCCGAAGATGGTCGCGACCACCGGGATCACGTTCATCAGGGAGCACAGCAGCACGCGCAGCATGTCGGGCCAGCTTTCGGTCACGGCCTGGATCACCGGCGCCTTCGGCACAGCCGCGCTCTTGTCGACTTCGGCGAAGGCGGGTGTCTCGTCCACTTCCTTGCGGATGATGTAGCCGGCCACGATGACGATGAAGCTCAGCAGGAACGGAATGCGCCAGCCCCAGGAGTTGAAGGCGTCCTTGTCCATGTAGTGCGCGAGCGGCAGGAACACCGCGGCCGCCATGATCTGGCCGGCCTGCACGCCCTGCAGCGTGAAGCTCGCGAAGAAGCCGCGACGCCCGAATGGCGCGTGCTCCAGGATCATCGAACTCGCGCCGGAAATCTCGCCGGCCACCGCGAAGCCCTGGATCAGGCGCAGCATCACCAGCAGCGCGGGCGCCCACAGGCCGACCTGGTCATATGTCGGCAGCAGGCCGACGGCAACGGTGGAAAGGCCCATCAGGAACATGCACAGGATGAGCACGTTCTTGCGGCCGTGCGTGTCGCCCCAGTGGCCCAGCAGCACTGCGCCGATCGGTCGTGCGACGTAGCCCACGCCGTACGTCGCGAGCGACGCGATGATCGCGATCTGCGGATCGCCCTTCGGAAAGAAGATCTGCGGAAAGATCAGCGCCGCCGCGGTGGCGTAGATGAAGAAGTCGTAGTACTCCAGCGCCGAGCCGATCCAGCCGCTCGCGGTGGCCTTCTTCGACTGGTGCTTGCCTTTCGGCTCGTGGGCCGTGGTGGTTGCCATGGTTTGTCTCCGGGTTGACGAAAAAAATCTATTCCTGCGCCTGCGATGCCATGCGCGCGGGTGCGTTGAGCGCGCCGTAGGCGTCGTAGCCTGCGGTGCGCTGTGCCAGTTCGAAGAACAGTCCGCCTTCGGTGTTCTCGGTGTAGATGTGCAAGTAGTCGCCGGCCGGCGAACGGTCGAACAGCACGCCCGCTTCGCGCATGCGCGCCAGCAGTTCGGGCGCGATGTCGATGCGCGTAGCCAGGTCGTCGTAGTAGTTGTCGGAGATGGGCACGAAGCGCGTGCCGTTGGCGCGCAGTTTCGCGGCCGAGTCGAAGATGTCCGCGCAGCCCAGCGCGATGTGGTGCACCGCGCCGCCGCCGGTCACGCTCAGCGTGCGCGCGGTGCGGGTGCGCTGGCTCAGCGACACGTTGAGCACCAGCCGCACACTGCGGTCCGCGTTGGCGACGCCGCGGCTGCGGATCAGGCCGAAGGGATCGGCCAGCTCCAGGCTTTCGCCGGGTTCCAGGCCGAGCACGGCGCGCGTGAACAGCACCCAGGTGTCGAGCTGGTCGACCGCCAGGCCCAGGGCCACGTGGTCGATGCGCTGCAGGCCGGCGTCGTTGGCATCGGCGCCCTCGTCCTGCAGGACGAAGTCGGCCTCGTACAGGCCGTTGGCACCCAGCGCCTCGGGCACGAAGTGAATGAGGTTGCCGCCCGG
This sequence comes from Variovorax sp. CF313, assembly GCF_000282635.1. Taxonomy (GTDB): domain Bacteria; phylum Pseudomonadota; class Gammaproteobacteria; order Burkholderiales; family Burkholderiaceae_C; genus Variovorax. The sequence continues at coordinate 19,058 of NZ_AKIW01000004.1, read as the reverse complement.
CGCGACGATGGCGGGCACGTGCAGTTCGTGGGGACCGACCGGGCTGTCGTGCCGCTGCGAACGCATGGCGGTGGCGCGGTCCACGGCCGCGAGCGGGTCGCCGCAGCGCACGCCCAGCGCGCACACCGAGGTGCCATGCGCCTCGAAGCGGCCGCGCGCGAACGAATCGGGCTGTGCGTTGACGATCAGGTTGATCTCGCCCTGGCGGTACAGCGTCACGGCCTTGGAGCGATGCTTGCCGATGCGGCGGAAGCCGAGCTGCTTCACCAGCGTGTCCAGCGTTGCGGCCGAAGCCTCGTCGGCCGCGAACTCGATGAACGACAGGCCCGACAGCGCGGACACCGGCGGCGGGTTGAACAGCTCCACCTGCAGTGGCTGCATCGGGGCTTCGGCAACCAACCGCCCGCGCGCTTCGCTTTCGAGGTACAGCAGCGAGCGCATGGCGTCCACCGCGGTGCGGCGGTTCGGCGTCTCGCGGAAGATGTCGTTGAAGATCTCGAGCGACAGCGGCCCGGTGTAGCCCGCGCGCAGCACCTGCTCGAAGAAGCCGACCACGTCGAAGTCGCCCTGCCCCGGGAACGAGCGGTGGTGGCGCGCCCACTGCAGCACGTCCATCGACAGCAGCGGCGCGTCGGCCATCTGCAGGAAGAAGATCTTGTCGCCCGGAATGGCGGCGATGCCGGCCGGGTCGTCCTTCAGCGAGAGCGTGTGGAAGCTGTCGAGGATCAGGCCCAGGTGCGGATGATCGGCGCGCCGCACGATGTCCCAGGCCTGGCCGTACAGCGAGGTGTGGCGGCCCCAGGCCAGTGCCTCGAAGCCCACGCGCAGGTTGCGGCGCGCGGCGCGCTCGGCCAGTTCGTGCAGCTGCGCGGCGGCAAGCGCCGGGTCGTTCACCGACAGCGGCGAGGTGTTCGAGCAACACAGCACCGTCGGCGCGCCCATGGCTTCCATCAGGTCGAACTTGCGCTCGGCTCGCTCCAGGCTGCGGCGGAACTGCGGCTCGGGCATGCCCTCGAAATCGCGGAACGGCTGGTACAGGTCGATGCTCAGGCCAAGGTCGCCTGCAATGCGGCCCAGCTCTGCCGCCGTGCCCTTGAAGTTGATGAAGTCGGCCTCGAACAGCTCGATGCCATCGAAGCCGGCGGCAGCGACGGCTTCGAGCTTCTGGCGGAGCGTGCCGCTGAGCGAGACGGTGGCGATGGAGCGGTGCATGGGGTGGACTTTAGGAATACCCAGCCCTCGCCACAATCAATTCCGAGGCCGACTGATCGATGATCGATCACATGCGTTCATCATTCGCACGAAATACGGGATACACCTAGGCTCCCGGCCTCGCTGGCGGCCTTCAAAGGCTGCGCCAGAAATCGATCAGCAGCTGCGTGAACTCCACCGGGCGTTCGACGGCGCTCAGGTGCGCGGCGTCGATGGTGACGAGGCGCGCGCCCGGAATGGCCCCGGCCATGGCCTGCGACATCGCCATCGGCGTGGCCTCGTCCTGCAGTCCGCCGATCACCAGCGTGGGCACCGCCATGCGGTGGTTGCTCTCGCGGAAATCGATGGCCGCGACGGCGTTGCAGCTCTCGATGTAGCCCTGCGCGTCGGTGCGCACCAGCACGTCGTGCAGCGTCTTCGCGGCGGCCGCGCCCTCGGGCGTGCCCGCGTAGGCCGGCGTGAGCCAGCGCGCCACGGCGCCCGGGGCAATGGCGGCCACACCTTTGGCGGCCACCGTCTCGACGCGCGCGCGCCAGGGGGACTGATCGGGGTAGTGCGCGGCCGAATTGGCGATCACCACCGTCTTCAGCAATTCGGGGTGCCGCACCGCCAGCGCCTGCGCCGTCATGCCGCCCATCGATAGGCCGACGAAGTGCACCGGCTCGCCGCCCGCCTCGCGCTCGATGAGCTCGGCCACGTCCTGCGCCAGTGTCTCGACGCGCAGCGCGCCTGGCACCACTTCCGACGCGCCGTGGTTGCGATGGTCGTAGCGCAGCACCGTGTGGGCACGCGCGAGCTGGGCGGCCACGCCGTTCCACATGCTCAGGTCGCAGCCGAGCGCATGGCTGAGCACGACGATGGGACCATCGCCTTCGCGGACGACATTCAGACGGGTCATGGTGTGGTTTCCTTTTTCGGGTGTTGAAGACGCGGCAGCCAGAGGAACGCGATGGCCACCAGCACGCTGCCGGCCAGCAGCATGGGCACGACCATCGGCCAGGCGCCATGGGAAAAATCGGCATCGACGAAATGCGAGGCCGCCTGGCCCACGCAGAACGCGACCATCATCATGCCGAAGCCGGACCACGACACGGCCCGGCCCGCCAGATGCGGCAAATCACCCACCGCGCCCGCCTGTCCGCAGGGCTGGTGGATGCCATGGCCGAGGCAATACACGGCATGGCCGAGCAGCAGCGGCACGGCACTCAGCGGCATCAGCCAGCAGCCGAGCGCCTGGACGAGCGCCCCTGCCAGGCTCAGCGAAGCGCCCAGCCGCACGGTGCGCACCGGTCCGTAGCGCCGGAGCAGCGTGCGGCACATGGTGGTGCTGAAGATGTAGACCAGCGAGCCGCCGGCCGGGATCCATCCGTACCACGCGGGCGACCAGCCCAGGTAGCCGATGTAGACCATCGGCGACAGCAGCAGGAAGCAGAACAGCCCGCCCCACGTCGCCGCCGCCAGCGAGGCCCAGGCGCGGAAGGACCGGCTCGCGAACACGGCACGCGTGCTGCCGCGCGGCGCGGACGACTCGCCCTCGCCCGGCGGCTTGCGCGTTTCGCCGAACGAGCGCCAGCACAGCGCGAACAGTACCGAGGCATACACCGCCATCGCGACCATCACCCAGCGCCAGCCCGCGCCCTGCACCAGCCACGCGCCGAGCAGCGGCGCCGTCAGGCCGACCACGCCCAGCCCGGTCAGGCCGCGCGCCATCACATGCGGACCTTCGTGCGCGGGGTACAGGTCGCGCACCGCCGCGCGCGAACACACGAGAATCGCCGCCATCGAGAAGCCCTGCAGCGCGCGCCAGCCCGCAAGCAGCGTCACGCTGCCCGCGAGCGCGCCGCCCAATGCCGCGAGCACGTAGCAGCCGAGCCCCGCCAGCAGCACCGGTCGGCGCCCGAAGCGGTCGGCCAGCGGGCCGCACAGCAGCTGCGCGAAGCCGAAGGCCAGCACGAACAGCGTGAGGCTGGTGCTGGCGGAGCCGAGTTCCTTCGCAATGGCCGGCAGCGCCGGCAGGTAGCTGTCGGTGGCCATCGGCTGCGCCGCCAGCAGCAGTGGCAGCAGCAAGGTGAAGCTGGCGTCGAACCGGCCTGTCCGCCTGGCGACCGGCGTGCTCACTGGGGCAGCGCAGGCAGCAAGCCCTTCTCGCGCAGGATGCCGGCCGCGATGCCGAAGGCATGGTTGGCCACCGGCACGCCGCAGTAGATGGCGGCCATCATGATCACTTCCTTGATGTCCTCGGGCGTGAGGCGCGACTCGGGCGGCCCGTCGAGCGCGGCGCGCACGTGCATGGCGAATTCTTCGTACGCATGGATGCCCAGCATCATCGACAGCACCATGTAGCGGCGCGTCTTGTCGCCCAGCGCGGGGCGGCCCCAGATGTCGTTCCAGGCGTGGCGCGTGATCAGTTCCTGGAACTCGGCGTTGAAGCCGTTGCGGTTGGCGAGCGACTTGTCGACCCAGGCATCGCCGAGCACGCGGCGGCGGTTGACGAGGCCGGCTTCGTAGCCTTCGGCGGGAGTTTCGGGGGCGGTCATTGCGGGAGTTCCTTGTCGTTGAGCCGGGCCTGCAGCGCCTTCACTTCGGCGAGGGCGGTCTGCCCGGCGTTGTGGGCGAGCGCGGGGTCGAACCATTCGTCGGCCGCGTCGCGCGGGAGTTCGGCGCGCAGCCGGTCGATGTTGGCGCGCATGCGCGCGGCGTCGACCTGCAGGCCGGGCAAGGCGCCCGCCATTGCGCGCACGCTGCCGTGCGCCGACATCAACAGCTGCGGCCATTCGGCCAGCTCGGCCTGCCAGGCGCCCAGCGCGCGCTCGTGCTGTTGCGGCATGGCGCCGAGCAGCGCGGCCACGCGCTGCGGTGCGCGGTGCGCGGCGGCAATGGCGACCATCGAGGCCACCGGGTTGCGCTTGTGCGGCATCGCCGACGAGCCGCCGCGGCCGGGCTCGCTGGGCTCTGCAACTTCGCCGACTTCGTACTGCCCGAGCAGCGCGATGTCGACCGCGATCTTGCCGAGGCTGCCGGAGACAAGGCCCAGTTCGCAGCCGAGCGCGACCCATTCGTCGCGCTGCGTGTGCCATGTCGCACCGGGGTCGCCCAGCCCCAGTTCCTTGGCCATGCGCTGGCGTACGGCCGCGCCCTGCCCCTTCATCTGCGCCAGCGTGCCGACGGCGCCGCCGAGCTGCAGCCGCAGCGCGTGCCTCGCGGCGTCGCGCAGGCGGATGCGGCTGCGCACCAGCGGCGCGGCCCAGCCCGCGCACTTGAAACCGAAGCTGGTGACCGAGGCCGGCTGCATCAGCGTGCGCGCGAGCATCGGCGTTTCGGCGTGCGCGACGGCCAGGCGCAGCAGTGCATCGGCGGCCTTGGCGAGATCGGCTTCGACGAGCGCGACCGCCTCGCGCGTGACCAGCGCCATCGCGCTGTCGATCACGTCCTGGCTGGTGCTGCCGAAGTGCACGAAGGGCGCGGCCTCGGCATTGAAGAGGCCCACGGCTTCGCGCAGCGCCTTCACCAGCGGAATCGCGACGCTGCCCGCGCGCCCGCTCTCGCGCACGATCTTGGCCACGTCGAACAGCTCGACCTTGCAGCTGCTCACGATCGAATGCGCGGCGCTTTCGGGGATCAGCCCTTCGGCCGCCTGCGCACGCGCGAGCGCGGCCTCGAAGCGCAGCATGGCGTCGACGAAGGCGCGGTCGCTGAAGGCGCCGAGCGTTTCGGATGTGGAGAGGAAGCCTTCGAAAATACTCATGGGGCGACCCGGCCTTTCAGTACTTCAGTTGGGCCACGGCGCGCAGCTCTTCCGGCGAGGCTGTGCCGAAGCCGAAGAACTCGAGGTACGCGGGAATCATCTCGAACAGCATGTCGGTGCCGACCTGCACCTGGCAGCCCTTGGCCTTGGCCGCCTGCAGCAGCGGCGTGTACTCGGTCTTCATGACGACCTCGCCGACGAAGGTGTTCGGGTCGATGCGGTCCACGTCGAAGGGCAGCGGATCGCCCTCCTTCATGCCGAGCGGCGTGGCGTTGACGACCACGTCGTAACCGGCCGGGTCCTTCGAGCCGGTGGCCACCTTCATCTGCGGGTAGTGCTCGCGCAGCCGCGCGGCCAGTGCGCCGGCCGAAGCCTCGCTCATGTCGAACAGCATCAGTTCGGCGGCGCCTGCCGCGGCAATCGACGCCGCAATGGCCGAGCCCACGCCGCCCGTGCCCGACACCAGCACGCGCGTGCCCTTGAAGAGGCGCCCCTTGCGCTCCACGCCGCGCACGAAGCCCGCGCCGTCGAACTGGTCGCCCAGCAGTGTGCCGTCGGGCCGTTTGAGGATCGCGTTGCAGGCGCCCGCGACGCGCGCCGTGGGCGTCACCTCGTCGACCAGCGCCATCGTCGTGACCTTGTGCGGCATGGTCACCAGCGCGCCGCGGATGTTGCTGAACCTGAAGATCTGCGGCAGCGAGGCCGCGTAGTCCTCGGGCTTGACGCCCATGGGCACGACCACGGCGTCGATGCCGTGCTTGTCGAACCAGGGGTTGTAGATCATCGGCGCCTTGAAGGCTTCGGTGGGATAGCCGATGTGGGCGATGAGTGTGGTCTTGCCGGAAATCATGTCGTTCGTGTTTCTGTAGGAAGGCGCGGTCAGGCCACGCTGGGGGAGTGGTAGCGCAGCGGCTGCGCGATTTCGGCGTGCATCGCCGGCGGATAGATGATTTCGCGCAGGAAGTTCGAGTCGGCCTGCATCGCGGCGGCCGCGTCCAGATGGCCGAAGTAGCGGAAATAGTGGGGCATCTGCTGGATCAGCATCTCGAAGCCCGCCTGCGCGTTGAGCCCGCGGTCGCGGGCCGCGCGCACCAGCGGCGTGGGCTGGTTGCGCAGAAGAATGTCGAACAGCGCCGCATGGCTTTCCATGCGCGCCACGTCGACCGGCAATGCATCGCCATCGACCAGCCCGAGCTGCGTGGCGTTGATCACGAGGTCGAAGCCTTCGGGTGCGTTGCTGTCCACCGAGGCGACGGTCGCGTCGAAGAATGCATCGAGCTTGGCCGCCACACCGGCCGCCTTGCCTGCGGCGCTGTCGTAGAACGCGATGTACTCCGCGCCGTTCACTGTGCCGCCCTCGGCCAGCGCCACGCCGATGGCCGCGGCGCTCACGCCCGCGCCGAGGATCAGCACGCGCTTGCCGCGGAACGGGATGTTGCAGTGGTCGAGCGCGCCGATCAGGCCTTCGCCGTCGAACAGGTCGCCTTCGAGCTGGTCGCCCTCGGTGCGGCGCACCACGTTGACCGAGCCGGCCACACGGCCGAAGAGGCCGCAGCCGTCGAGCAGGTCGACCACCAGCGGCTTGTGCGGCGGCGCGACCACCATGCCGCGCAGGTTGCGCGCGAGAAAGGCCGACTTGAAGAACACCGCGAAGTCGCGCACCGGCACCTGCATGGGCAGCAGCACGGCATCGATGCCGAAACGCTCGAAGGCGGCGTTGAACATGCGCGGCAGCCGCACGTTGCGAACCGGGTCGCCGGGAATCAGGTAAGCCTGGGTGCTGCCGCGGATGGAATGGCTCATGTGCTTGCTTCCGTTCGTCAATCGCTCTTTTCGAGACCGGATGCCGAGCTTTATAGTCGCTTCACTGAAGTCCCGCACTTCTTTCACCCGCCAAACGAGCGATCATCGAACTTGAAAGATCGTTTATCGCTCAATCCAAGGGTTTTCACCTGCATTCAATGCAGCTCTCGAACCCTCCCACGAAGGCACACTTCCCGCCATGAGCAAGGACAGCAAGGACGACTCCGCGCCCCCGCCCGGCCTGGACAAGCGCGACTGGATCGCCGGCCTGGAGCGCGGCGTGAGCATCATCGAGGCGTTCGACGACGCCAACCCGCGCCTCACCGCCAGCCAGGCCGGCCAGCGCACGAACATGACCCGCACCGCCGCGCGGCGCTACCTGCTGACCCTGCAGCACATGGGCTACGTAGCGAGCGACGGCAAGCTGTTCTGGCTCACGCCGCGCGTGCTGCGGCTGGGCCAGTCGTACCTGGAGTCGGCGCGGCTGCCGCGCGTGGTGCAGCCCTTCCTGCAGCGGGTGGCCGCCGGCACCAACGAGATCGCCTACCTCAGCGTGATGGACGGCGACGAGGTGGTCTATATCGCGCGCAACGGCCCCAACCGCAGCATGAGCACCGGTTATGTGCTCGGCGCGCGCGTGCCGGCGCAGGTCACGGCCTCGGGCATGCTGATGCTGTCTCTGCGCAGCGATGCCGAGCTGAACGAATGGCTGACGACTCGGCAGCTCACGGTGTTCACCTCGCACACGATTGCGAGCATGGAGCGCATGAAGCTCGAACTCGCCCGCATCCGGGCCCAGGGCTGGGCCCTTTCCGAGCAGCAGCTCGACCTGAACTCGCGCGGCATCGCGGTGCCGCTGCGCGACCGGCACGGCACGCTGGTCGGGGCGCTGAACATCACGATGCCGATGGGGCATGAAAGCTCGGAGGACGCGGTGGCGCGCGTGCTGCCGGTGCTGCGCGAGACGGCGCAGGCGATGCGCAACCTGATCTGACTGACAGCTTTCCGACAGCAACCGTCGGGCACCATGCGCGCTTTCAATCCCAAAGCGCTGGAGACAAGCACCATGTCCGACCTCTTCGTTCCCGACGACACCCGCCTGAGCCGCCGCGGCCTGCTGCAAGCCGGCGGCGCCGCGGCCCTCGGAGGCCTGCTCCCCTCCCTGGCCTCGGCGCAGGACACCTGGCCCAGCAAGTCGATCCGCTTCGTCGTGCCCTTCGCGCCGGGCGGCAGTTCGGAGATCGTCGCGCGCTCGACCGCCGCCGAGCTCTCGCGCACGCTGGGCCAGAGCGTGTTCGTCGACAACAAGCCGGGCGCCGCCGGCAACATCGCCATGAGCGAGGTGGCGCGCAGCACCGACCAGCACACGATCATCCTCGGCCACATCGGCACGCTGGCGGTCAACCCGTACATCTTCGCCAAGCTGCCCTACGACGCGAACAAGGACTTCAAGCCCGTGAGCCTGCTGGCCAAGGTGCCCAGCCTCTACGTGGTACACCCCGACGTGCCGGCGAAAAACCTCAAGGAGTTCATTGCGTATGCCAAGTCGAAGCCCGGCAAGCTCAGCTATGGCTCGGCGGGCAACGGCAGCGCGGGCCACCTGGCTTTCGAGTACCTGAAGATGACGGCCGACGTGTTCATGCTGCACGTGCCCTATCGCGGCACCGGCCCGATGGTGACCGACCTGCTCTCGGGCCGGCTCGACGCCTCGGCCATCGGCGCGGCGGCGATCATTCCGTTCATCAAGGCGGGCAAGGTGCGCTGCATCGCGACCGGCTCGGCCAAGCGCCTCGCGCAGTTGCCCGACGTGCCGACCGTGGCCGAGCAGGGCTTTCCAGGTTTCGAGATGACGCAGTGGTACGGCATGCTGGCGCCGGCCAACATCGCGCCTGCCAACCTGGCCAAGCTTTCCGCCGAGACGATGAAGGCCGTGAAGTCGCCCGATTCGATGCAGCGGCTGACGGCCGATGCCGCCGAAGCCGTGGGCGGCACGCCCGAGCAGTTCGCACAGTTCATCGCCTCCGAGCAAGCTCGTTGGCAGAAGGTGATTGCAAGGGCAAACATCAAGCCGGATTGAGCCCTGCCGGCCCTAGCATCGGCCCATGCGCATCCTCCTCGCCGAAGACGAACACACCCTGGGCACCTGGCTGTGCAAGGCACTGGAGCACGCGGGCATCCAGGTCGAATGGGTGGACGACGGGCGCCTGGCCGACCGGGCGCTGCAGCAGCGCGACCACGACGCGCTGGTGCTCGACCTGGGCCTGCCCGGGCTCGACGGGCACACGGTGCTGCAGCGGCTGCGCGAACGCGACCAGCGGCTGCCGGCACTGATCCTCACGGCGCGCGACTCGCTGAATGAGCGTGTCGCCTCGCTCAACGCGGGCGCCGACGACTTCCTCGCCAAGCCCTTCGCGCTGGCCGAGCTCGAAGCGCGGCTGCACGCGCTGGTGCGGCGTGCGCGCGGCATCGAGCATCCGCGTCTGGCCTGCGGCCCGCTGGTGTACGACGGCGCGCGCCGGCACTTCACGCTGAACGGCGAGGCGCTGGCGCTCTCGCCGCGCGAACTGGCCGTGCTGCGCGTGCTGGTGCAGCGCAGCGGCGAGCCACTGTCGAAGCAGCAGATCCTCGAGCGCGTGTTCTCCGACGACGAAGACGTGCACCCCGAGGCGGTCGAGGTTTTCATCTACCGGTTGCGCAAGCGGCTCGACGGCACCGGGGTTCGCATCGTCACGCTGCGCGGACTTGGCTACGTGCTGGAAACAGACTGAATGAAGCTCACTCCCAGTCTTCGAGCACTTCGGGCTGAGTGGACGTGTTGACGCGCCTGCGCAACCGCCTGCGCCGCACCAGCTTGTGGCAGCGGCTCGCGCTGCTGCTGTTCCCCGCCCTGCTGGTGGTAACCGGCCTCGAGCTGTGGATGACCCGGCACGACGCGCTCGCCGCCGCCAACGCGGCCTACGACCGCTCGCTGCTGGGCGCGCTCAAATCCATCGACGCCAACATCTCGACCGCCTCGGGCGGCCTGTCGGTCGAGTTGCCGTACACGATGTTCGAGTTCTTCGAGCTCACGGCGAGCGGGCAGGTGTTCTTTCGCGTGTCCACGTCCGACGGGCTGGTCGAGCTCGGCAGCGCGGACCTGCCCGCGCCGCCCGCCGAACTGGCGATGGGCGTGCCGGCCTTCTACGACGCGGCCTACTTCGGCGAGTCGGTACGGCTCGCGGCCTACCGGCGCGACCTCGATCGCGCACCGGCCGGCAGCACCGGGCGCAGCGTGCTGATCCAGGTGGGCGAGAGCACTCGCTCGCGGCAGGAGTTCAGCGCGCGCTTCGTACGCAGCGCGGCGCTGCGCGATGCGCTGGTGCTCGCGATACTGCTGTGCGGCACCGCCATTGCGCTGGCGGCGGCGCTGCGGCCGCTGTCGCGGCTGGCGCGCGAAGTCCAGGCGCGCACGCCGGACGACCTCACGCGCATTGCGGAAACCGACCTGCCCGCCGAGGTGCGCCCGCTGGTCGCCGCGGTCAACCAGCAGATGTCGCGCACGCAGGAACTCGTCACGCAGCAGCGCCAGTTCCTGGACGATGCCTCGCACCAGCTGCGCACACACCTGACCACGCTGCAGATGCAGGCCGACTACGCGCGGCGCGAGCAGGACCCGGCGCAGGTCCAGGTGGCGCTCGACGCGCTCGGCACCGAGATCGGCCGCGCGACGCGCAGCGCGCAGCAGCTGTTGGCGCTGGGCCGCAGCGACACGGTGTCGGTGGAGCCTGCCGAGTTCGACGTGGCGGCATTGCTGCGCGAGGTGGCGGTCGACCTGCTGCCGCTGGCGCGCGCCAAGCGCATCGACCTGGGCATTCATTCGCCCGTGCCTGAATTCCTTGCCGTGGCGGATCGATCGCTGATGCGCGAGGCGCTGGGCAACCTGGTGGCCAACGCGATCGCTTACACGCCCGCCGAAGGCACGATCACGCTCTTTGCCGCGGGCGACGCGGCGGGCTGGAGCCTCAACGTGGAAGACAACGGCCCCGGTATCGGCGACGAGGAGCGCGCCGCGCTCGGCCAGCGCTTCCGGCGCGGCGCGCGCGCCGGCAAGGGCGGCTTCGGGCTCGGGCTGGCCATTGCGCGCTCCATCGCGCAGCGGCATCGGGGCGAGCTGCGGCTCGAAGCGCGCGAGGCAGGCACGGGGCTGCATGCGATCATCTGGTGGCCCCGCACCCAAGCTGCGGCGGCCACCTGACAAGCCCGCCGCCATGCCCATGCGACCTACCCGCCGCCACGCACTTCGCACGCTGTCCGCGCTGCTGATGCCTTGGGGCGCGGGCGCGAAGGCTGCTGCCAACGATCCCTCCGAAGACGCTGCCGACTGTGTGATCCCCGCCAAGGCCGGCGGCGGCTTCGCACTGACCTGCGCGCTCGCGCGCGATGCGCTGCAGGCCGTGCGCCCCACGCGCCCGCCGCTCGCCCAGCGCTACCTGCCGGGCGGCATCGGCGCCGTGGCCTTCGACCGCATCGCCACCGGCCGCCTCGGCGGCCCGGGCACGCTGGTGGCGTTCTCGAGCGGCTCGCTGCTCAACCTTGCGCAGGGCCGCTTCGGGCCGCATTCGCCCTCGGCTGTGCGCTGGATCACGACGCTCGGAACCGACTACGGCGTGATCGCCGTGCATCGCGATTCGCCCTACAAGCGCCTGCAGGACCTCGTCGCGGCGCTGCGGCAGGACCCGTCTCGCATCGCCTTCGGCGCCGGTGGCACGGTCGGCAGCCAGGACTGGGTGAAGGCCGCGCTGCTGGTGCGCGCCGCGGGGCGCGACCACAAGGCCATGCGCTTCGTGTCGTTCGAAGGCGGGGGCGATGCGCTCGGCGCGCTGCAGGGCAAGCATGTCGACGCCTTTCCGGGCGACGCGGCCGAGGCGCTGCAGGCCATTGCCGGCGGCGCGGCCGTGCGCCTGCTTGCCGTGCTGTCGGAGAACCGGCTCGGCGGCGCACTCACCGGGGTGCCGACCGCGCGCGAACAAGGCGTCGATGTGGTGTGGCCCACCGTACGCGGCCTTTACCTGAGCGCGGCCGTGCCGGAATCGGCCGTGCGCGCGTGGACCGCGGCGTTTCGCGAGGCGAGCGCGGCGCCCGGCTTCGCTGCCTTGCGCGAGCAGCACGGCCTGTACCCCTTTGCGCTCACCGGCGCCGCGCTCGACGACTACGTGCAGGCGCAGATCAAGAGTTATCGGCGGCTGGCGGACGAACTGGGCCTGCGGCGCTGGCCTTCCTGAACGCCGGGCGGTCCTGTCAGGCCGCCTTCAGGAATACGTCGTGGTCGGGCGCGAAATTGGCGTGCAGCGGCAGCATCGCGCCGCCCAGCGCACACGCTTGCGCACCCGCCTTGCCGCCATGCAGCCGAGGCTGCCAGAGGCCTTCCCAGTTGCAGCCGTCCAGCGCGGCACGGGTCTGATCGAGCAGCGCCTGCAGCAGCGCGCGCGACATCGAGCCGTCCACCACCACGTCGGTCAGGTCGAGCATGGCGGTGCCGCTCACGATGGCATGCGCCAGCGCCTGCGAGGCGCTTTCCAGCCAGGCTTGCGTAGTGGCGGCATAGGGCGGCTGAAGGGCGCGGTCGTCATATGCGGCCATGGCGTCGAGGCCCTCGCCGGCCAGGCGCTGCTCCAGCTCCCAGAGCGACGCCTGCGCAACCAGCTGCGGCGGCAGTGCACCGCGGCTGCCCGGAGGCTGCATCGGCAATGAAGCGAGCGCGCCTGCGTTGCCGTGCGCACCAGTGTGCAGGTGCGAGTTGATGACCAGCCCGCCGCCCACGAAGGTGTCGACGAAGATGTACAGGAAGCTCTTCAGGTCGTGCCCTCGCCCGCCGACCAGCTCGGCCACGCAGGCGGCCACCGTGTCGCGCGCGAAGCTCACCGGCACGTCGGTGCGCGCGCGCACCTCGGCCGCCAGGTCCATCTGGTTCCACAGGTCGGACTGCGCCTTCGACAACCCCAGCGTGCGGTGCCAGCCGCCGAGCTGGAACGGCGCGGCCAGCCCCGCGCCCACGTTGCGCGCGGCCAGCGGTCCCAGCCCGTCGCGCAGCCGGTGGATGTGCTGCGCGATGGCGGGCAGCAGCTCGTCCGCATCGGGAAAGTCGTAGCTGATCGCGTGGCGCTCGCGCACCTGCGCGGCGAAGTCGATCAGCAGCCATTCGGCGCCGCGCCGCCCCACCTTGATGCCGATGGCGAAGGCGCCGTCGGGGTTCAGCGCCAGCGGCACCGACGGCTGCCCGATGCGTCCGCGCACGCGGCTCTGCTTGACGATGAGCCCGTCTTCCTCGAGCCGCGCGGTGATGAGCCCGATGGTCTGCGCGCTGAGCCCCGTCAGCCGCGCGAGGTCGGCCTTGGGCAGGCTGCCGTGGACGCGCAGCGCCTGCAGCACCGTGCGCTCGTTGAACTGGCGCATGCCGACCTGGTTGGAGCCGCGGGGCCGCAACAGGTCGGGCGTGCGTGCAGGCACGTCCGCATCAGGCATGCGCCTCCGCGGGCAACTGGTCGGCCGTCATGGCGCCGGTCATCACGGCGACCGTGTCGCTCATGCTGATCTTCTTCGGGTTGAGCACGGCCGCGCGGCGGCCGAGGCGGGCCACGTGAATGCGGTCGGCCACCTCGAACACGTGCGGCATGTTGTGGCTGATGAGCACCACGGGCAGGCCGCGATCGCGCACGCGGCGGATCAGCTCCAGCACCATGTTGCCCTCCTTCACGCCGAGCGCGGCGGTCGGTTCATCCATGATGACCACGTGCCGCGCGAAGGCCGCGCTGCGCGCCACGGCCACACATTGGCGCTGGCCGCCCGAGAGTGTCTCGACCGCCTGCGTCATCGACTGGATGCCGACCTTCAGGTCGGCCATGCGGGCGGTGCTTTCCTTCAGCATCTGCTTCTTGTCGAGCATGCGCAGCACGTTGCCCAGGAAGCCGGGGCGGCGCAGCTCGCGGCCGAGAAACAGGTTCTCGTAGATGGTCATGGCCGGGGCCACGGCGAGATCTTGATAGACCGTCTCGATGCCGGCGCGGCGCGCATCCAGCGGATTGCGGAAATGCACTGCCTTGCCGTCGAGCAGGATCTGCCCTTCGTCGGGCACCACCGCGCCCGACAGCGCCTTGATGAGCGAGGACTTGCCTGCGCCGTTGTCGCCGATCACCGCGAGGATTTCTCCTTCGCGCAGCTCGAAGTCGACACCGTCGAGCGCCGTGACCTGGCCGTAGCGCTTCACCAGGCCCTTGGCCTGCATCACGATCTTGGGGTTGGCGATGATGTTCATCAGCGGGCTCCCCTGCGCGAGAGTTGGTCGGCCGCTACCGCAAGAATCACGAGCACGCCCGTCACCAGCACCTGGTAGATCGACGACACGCCCATCAGCGTGAGCCCGTTGCGGAACACGCCCACGATCAGCACGCCGATCAGCGAGCCCAGCACGATGCCGCGGCCACCGAACAGGCTGGTGCCACCAAGCACCACGGCCGTGATGGCGTCGAGGTTCTCGGTCTGCCCCGCGTTCGGGTCGCCCACGCCGGTGCGCGCCACCGACAGCAGCGAGGCAACGCCGTACAGCACGCCCGCCGCCACGTACACGCCCAGCAGCACGCGCTGCGTCGGAATGCCGACCAGCCGCGTGGCCTCGGCGTTGTTGCCCACCGCATAGATGTGCCGGCCGGCTCCCGTCTCGCGCAGCACGAACCACGCGAGCAGGTACAGCACGAGCATCAGCACCGAACCCCATGCCACTTCGGCATTGCCGATGGCGAAGGTGGTGCCCAGGCCCGTGAGGCCGCCGGGCAAATCAGTGATGGTCTGCGACGACGAATACAGCTGCGTGATCGCAAAGGCGATGTTCAGCGTGCCCAGCGTCACGATGAAAGGCGGCAGCTTGATGCGCGTGACCAGCAGCCCGTTGAGCAGGCCGAACAGCGTCGTCACGCCGATGCCGCAAAGGATGGCCACCGGTGCGGGCATGCCCAGTTCGGTCGCGAACTTGCTCATGATGATCCCGCCCAGCGCCATCACCATGCCGCACGACAGGTCGATGCCCGCCGTGAGGATGATCAGCGTCTGGCCGATGGCGATCACGCCGACCACCATCACCTGCTGCAGGATCAGCGAGAGATTGCCGCCGGTGAGAAAGCGATCCGACTGGGTCGCAAAGAAGATGCACGCGCCGAGAAGAGCCAGCCACGGCCCGAGGGCGCCCCACGGAATGTGGTGCGTTGGAGACTTCGCCATGGCTTCGTCCTGATGCTTCCGATTACTTCTTGCCCCAGCACAGCTCGGTGCCGGTCTTGGTGTCCTTGCTGTCGACGCCGGCCACGCTCTTGCCGGCGATCAGCGTCACGCCGGTGTCGACGTAGCCCGAGGCCTTCTTGCCCGTCTTGGCGAACTCCACGCCCGCGGCCACGCCCATGGCGGCCATCTTCAGCGGGTACTGCTGCGAGGTCGCGGCGATGATGCCGGCGGCCGTGTCCTTGATGCCCTGGCAGCCGCCGTCGACCGAGACGATCATCACGCCCTTCTCCTTGCCAGCGCGCTTCAGCGCGTTGTACGCACCGGCCGCGGCGGGCTCGTTGATGGTGTAGACCAGGTTCACGTCAGGTGCCTTCTGCAGGCAGTTTTCCATCACCGTCTGCGCCTTGGCCTGGTCGCCGTAGCTGTCGGCCATGCAGACGATCTCGGGCGTCTTCGACAGCTCGTTCGACTTGGCGTCGTTGGCGGCAAGCCCGAAGCCCTTCATGAAGCCGTTGTGGCGCTGCGCGCCCACCGGGTGGCCCGGCAGCAGGTCGAGCGCGATGATCTTCGCGGGCTTGCCGGCCATCGCGGCCTTGGCGTATTCGCCGATCAGCACGCCGGCGGTGTAGTTGTTGGTGGCGAAGAGCGCGTCGGTCGCGTCCGGCGGATCGGCCGGGCTGTCGAGCGCGATCACCATCACACCCTTGTCGCGCGCCTTCTTGATGGCCGGCACGATCGCCTTGGCGTCGCTCGGCGTGATCAGGATGGTCTTGGCGCCGGCGGCGATCATGTTTTCCATCGCCGTAATCTGGCCCGCGTTGTCGCCGTCGGCCTTGCCAGCGCCCGAGAGCAGCTTGGCGCCGAGCTTCTTGGCCTCTTCCTGCGCGCCTTCCTTCATCTTGACGAAGAAGGGGTTGGTTTCGGTCTTGGTGACGAGGCCGATGACGGGCTGGTCGGCGGCGAAGGCGGTGGATGCGGCCATTGCGGTGAGGGACATGGCCGCCATGGCCAGGATAGAGCGGGAGCTGAACATGGTTTGTCTCCGTGGGCAGGCGGCGAAGCGCCTGCGGTCTTGTGGAACCGGATCGCTCGGGCCTTGAGGGCTCGGTGTCCGGGCGCAGGGAGACTATCGGCCAGCAGAGGGACTAAATCAAGTGGATTTAGTTATCGAAAACCCGGGGTTGCGGCGCCGCGTTCGTCGTAGCGGTAGCTGGTGCCGGCGTAGTTCTTCAGCAGGTTGTCCAGCAGCTTGCCGGCCGGGTGCCTCAGTGGTTCGTTGGCCGGGGGCGGATCGACGATGTTGCCTGCGGAGTGTATGCAGGCTATCTCGCGCCGCCACGGCATCTGCTTCCAGCAGGCTGCCTAATAGCTCACCGTGAATTCAATTGAAATTCAGCGACGCGGGCAACTTCCTCATCTACGTCATCTACTAAACCTCTCACAATATCGATAGATGTTTTTTTGTTCGCCGCCACTTTTTTTCGAACCAAAGAGCTAGGATCTTTTGATAAAAGATCAAAAAGATCAGGCGGCAACCTTCTTTTTTCCGCCAAAATTGACCGAACAACCTCATCCCCCTGAGCGGCCAAAATCCTCATTACCTCAGAAGGAATCGTTCTATTTTGAGCCACATCAATTTGATGGGATTTGAAGTTAAAAATCAAGTCCTTCCAAACATCCAAAGATGCCTCCTCGGAGAGTGACCGAGCGATATCCGAGTCATTCTTCGAGCAGCAAAGAAAAACAAACTCCTGGGCAGTTTCGATCATGAAACGGCATCCTTACACTTCAACGATTTTAAATCAATCATTTTCCCTGCCTCTCCTTTATGTTTTCCCATGCGGCCCCATATTCATCCAGATCATACGCATGATTTAAAACATTACTCTTTTGATCAAATTGCTTAAATGCGCTCCCGCCATGACCCATTTGATCAATCGAGTACCAGCTTCCATCTTTAGGGTCTCTAAAATATTTCGCAATTCCGACACCCGGCACATAGCCTTCGCATATTTTATTAAATCTATTAATTTCCCATTTTTTACAAGAAGGACAACGCTTATCGATGTTGGGCTTACCCGTCTTGGGTTTTCGGCCTGCGCCGTCTGTAGTTGATTGACCTCTAGCAAGTCCTAGAGGATCAACCCACTCCGTTGAATTGGCCGCATATTGATGGAGGTTGATACCACCTATCAATCCAATTGGGTCGCTAGAGATAAACCGCCCAGCCTGCGGGTCGTAGTACCTATACCGGTTGTAGTGCAACCCCGTCTCTTCATCCCAATACTGCCCCTGAAACCGAATCGGATTCCTGAACCCCGCCCTTCTCCCAGCCTCGCTGATCGCCTCCCGCGCCTCTCCCCATGCCTTGTACTGCGCCGACCACGCAATGCTCCCTTCGTGGTCCGTCAGCTCCTGCGGCGTGCCCAGGTGGTCGCACTGATAGAACGCCATCTCCCTTCTGTCAAACGCCGGCGGCACCTGCCTTTGCTCGCCGTTCCACAGCGGATCCTGCTCGATGTCGTAAACACCGCCGTTGGCTTGCATCAGCGCCTTCGGATCCGTCGTCTCGCTCAGCGCCATCGCGCTCGCACGGCGCACCTGCATCAGGGGCACGAACGAGTTCGGCTCATGGATGTAATGCACGCTCCAGCCGTGCGCGCCACCCTCCTCGATCGCTGAGCTGCTCTGCGCGCTCTCGAATGCGAGCACGTCGCCGTCCCAGCCGAACAGCGTCGTGGTGTCGCCCGAACTCTTGGACAGACGCCGCCCCAGCGCGTCATAACTGAAGGTGGTGGTGATGCCGCTGTGGTCGGTCGCCGCCGTCATGCGGTTGAAGCCGTCCCATGCGAAGACGGTGCGCCAGCCGTTGCGTACGCGCTCGGTCATGTTGCCGCGCTCGTCGTAGCGGTAGCTGGTACCGGCGTAGTTCTTCAGCAGGTTGTCCAGCAGCTTCCCGGCTCGTTGGCTCGTTGGCTCGTTGGTCAGGGAGGATCGATGACGATGCCCTGCTTCTATAAGGCCTACTCAATCACTTTCAAAACTATCTCCAGCACCATCCCAAATACATCAAATCAAATTTCGCAAAAACCAATTAATCTTATTCAATCAATTTCTGCTTTACTTGTCACCAATTCCCATGCTGGCGGCGCAATCTTGACTCTTCTCAACACCCCACGACCCTCCAAATTTTTTAATGAATTCTCTATTTTTAAATACAAGTCCGCAGCCTCATTTGTCACTCCCCCACTATTCAAAGAGACCACATACTCAGCCAATCGATGCGCATCAATTACACGCGAGCCTCTTTCGAATCTGTTATGAACATCTACTATGCTTCCATCTTTTCCCAAAAAAACATAGCCCAATCCATGCTTTTTGTAAGTCCAACTTCCCCCATCGATTTCCACAGCTCCAGATTTAGGGAAATCAGTTAAAAATTCCAAATCAGATGCATCAGTAATTTTTAAAAAAAACCCTTGAAGGAGTCGATCTTGTAAAACGTCAAACTGAATGGCGATTTTAAGAACCTCTTCTGGCGAAAAAGCTAACATCTGTTCATCCTTTCTGCGCGAGCCATTGCCGCCTCGTCTTTCAGCCTCTCTGCAATTTCTGGTGACACTGTATTGAGGTTAACTGGTACTTCTTTTAGTCCCGCTTTCTTCGCGGCCTCTGCTCGATGATGCCCATCGATGATCACGAGTTTTCCCTCTCCGACATCGGCAGCTTCAATTGGAGGGAAAGTTCCGTATCCGGCTTGCGCCTTCATAGCAGAGGTATATCGCTTAACCTTGTTACCGGTCATTTCGCTTGGTCCTTGACGCGAGATTAAAGCCTGAGGATTTTTTAGTATTGGGCAATCTTGAGTTAATCCCAAGGGGTCAATCCATTCGACAGGATTTATTCCGTATGCATGAGCATTAAATCCTCCTTTTACTCCAATCGGGTCTTTGGAGACAAACCGTCCACCGAACGGGTCGTAATACCGATACCGGTTGTAATGCAGCCCCGTCTCTTCATCCCAATACTGCCCCTGAAACCGAATCGG
>NZ_AKIW01000003.1 GCF_000282635.1 Variovorax sp. CF313 | reverse complement strand
ACTCTTTGCGAGCGTGCTGATGGCTTGCAGCTTGACCGGCTGCATCGTGCTTGGGAACGCGGCGCGGTGAGCGGTCGATAGATGCAAGGGCAGCGCGTGCTGCTGGAGCACTCGCGAGGCGGCATCAAGGAATGCGCGGCGCCTCGTTGCCGGTGGCCATGATCGGCGCGAGGGTCGATCGGCCGTAGTTGCCCGGGGTGCCGGCTTCGTGCGCGGCACACGTCTCACCGGCGGCCACGAAGATGCCGAGCGCCAGCGCGCCGAAGGCCACCAGGCCCACGAGACACGATGTCCGGAAGGCTCTGCCGAGCTGCGGCATGGCGCCGAAGGCGGGTCGCGTCTTTCTCCATCGTGATTGCATCTCGAGCTCCGGGGGATGGCCATTTGCATGCGCCCACGCCGGCAGGCTGCTGAAGCGCAGCGCGTGCGATGCGTCGTTCGAGCTGCGATGCCGGGGACTGTTCATGGCCGGTATCGTGAGCTTCAAAACAGGAGAAAAATTGGACGGCGCCGCTCGATGGCGGCCGCGTGCTTCAGGGAGCCGCGCGGCGCGGTCCATGCGGCCAGTCGCCGCTCAGGTGGCTTGCGGAGGCTGGGACATGGCGGCTCGGGAGATGCGGGAGCCCCGATGATCCGCATCGATCCGGCAGGAAAAATGGTCCCGCGGCTCCCGCGCCGGCACCTCTCCCGCAGCCCTCAGACGATCCGCACCGACAGCTCCGGCAGCCGGTCGATGTGGATCTCGATCAGGTCGCCGCGCACCACCGGCCCGACGTTCTCCGGCGTGCCCGAGTAGATGATGTCGCCCGGCTTCAGCTCGAAGGCTTGCGACAGCCGGCTGATCTGCTCGGCCACCGACCAGATCATGTGCCTGAGCGTGGCGTTCTGCTTCGTCTGCCCGTTCACCTTGAGCCAGATCGCGCCATCGGTGAAGTGCCCGACCTTCGCCACCGGGTGGATCGGGCCGACGGGCGCCGAGTGGTCGAAGCTCTTGCCGATTTCCCAGGGTTTCTTCTGGTCGCCCATCTCGCGCTGCAGGTCGCGGCGCGTCATGTCGAGGCCGAGCGAATAGCCGTACACGTGGTCCAGCGCCGAGCTCGCCGGGATGTTGCGCCCGCCCTTGCCCAGCGCCACCACCAGCTCCACTTCGTAGTGGTAGTTCTTCGTGAGCGTGGGGTAGGGGTGGTCGGCCACCACGCCCGGCGTCACGACCTGGATCGCGTCGGCCGGTTTCTGGAAGAAGAAGGGTGGCTCGCGGCTCGGGTCCGAACCCATCTCGCGCGCATGCGCCTCGTAGTTGCGGCCGATGCAGTAGATGCGGCGCACCGGAAAGACCTGCTCGCTGCCGACGATCGGGATGGTCGATGCGGCGATGTCGAACGGCGTTGCCGCCGCGCGGCCGGCCCCGGCGGGTAGCGCGCAACCGGCAATGGCGCCCGTGGCCATGGCAGCGGAACCGGCCAGCAGGCCGCGACGGGAAGTGATCATGAGCGTCTCCTTGGTTTTATGGAATGCGGGTGCCGTGCCCGTCTGTTGCGTCGAGCATTTCCGATCTCCGGTGACGAATGGGCCTTGGCGGCTTTTTTTCAAAGGCAGCTGGCAACTGTTTCCTTATTAAAAGCATATCCAATCCGCGCGGGACGTGGCACGCTTGCTCCTTCTTTCTATCGTTCGGAACCGAGACATGCAGACGCAGTTGCGCGGCGCGCTGGAGATGAGCGTGGCCATGGTGATTTCCGGAACCATCGGATGGTTCGTCGTGCGCTCGGGCCAGCCATTGCCCGACCTGCTGTTCTGGCGCTGCGTGTTCGGCGCGGCGACGCTGCTGGTCGTGTGCCTCGCGCTGGGCCTGCTGCGGCGCGGCCTGACGCTGCGCAGCTTTGCTCTGGCCGCACTCGGCGGCGTGGCGCTGGTCGTCAACTGGGTGCTGATCTTCGCGGCCTTCTCGCATGCGTCGATCTCGATCGCCACGGCGGTCTACAACACGCAGCCCTTCATGCTGGTCGCGCTCGGCGCGCTGCTGCTGTCGGAGCGGCTGACCGCGATGAAGGCCATCTGGCTGTGCATCGCGTTCGCCGGCGTGGTGCTGGTGGCGCAGGCCAAGTCCGGCGGTGGTGCCGACGGTTCCTCTTACTTGGTCGGCGTGCTCATGGCGCTGGGCGCGGCCTTCTGCTACGCGGTGGCCGCCATCGTCGCGAAGAAGCTCGACGGCATCGCGCCGCACCTCATCGCACTGATCCAGGTCTGCGTGGGCATCGTGCTGCTCGCGCCCTTCGCGCACCTGAAGACGCTGCCCGCCGACGCCGCCACCTGGGGCGTGCACCTGACGATGGGCGTGGTCTACACGGGGTTGGTGTTCGTGCTGCTGTACGGCGCGCTGCAGAAGCTCTCGACGCCGGTGGCGGGCGCGCTGTCGTTCATCTATCCGCTGGTGGCCATTGGCGTCGACTACGTCGCCTTCGGCCAGCGGCTGGGCGCGCTGCAGCTGGTGGGCGCGGCGGCCATTTTGATCGCAGCGGCGGGCATGACCTTCGGATGGACCCTGCCGGGCCTGCCGCGGCGTTTGCCAGCTGCCGAAGAGCGCTGAACGGGGAAGCCGCCGCGACGCCGTCAGCTGGCGCCTTGCTGGCGCCGTCCCAGTGCGAACACCGAGTTCGGCGCGTCGACGACAAAAGGCTTGCGCGTGGACGGCTGGCCGGACGGCGTGCGCCGGCTGTCGCTGCGTGCCGCGGCCTGCACGCCCTTGGCCTTCTGCTCGTCGACCAGGCTTTGCAGCGAGATCGACCTGAGGAACTCGACCGCCCGCAGGTTCACGGTGGCCCAGAGCTCGTCGATTTCGCAGCGGCCGGCCTCGCCCGGCGCGTCGGCATTGCGCCGGCGGGAGGATTCCGCATCGTGTTCCTCGATCGAGAGGACGATGTCGGCCACGGAAATCTCCGCCGCCTTGCGGCTCAGAGAGTACCCGCCGCCCGGGCCGCGGGTCGATTCGACGAGCCCGGCGCGGCGCAGCTTGCCGAACAGCAGCTCCAGGTAGGACAGCGACACGCGCTGGCGCAGGCTGATCGAGGCCAGCGTGACGGGGCCCGAACGGCCGTGCAGAGCGATGTCGATCATCGCGGTGACCGCGAAGCGGCCCTTGGTGGTGAGGCGCATGTCAGTTCTCCTTTTCGGGGGATTACTCGTCGCGGCCGCCGGCGATGCCCAGCAGGGCCAGCAGCGACTGGAAGACGTTGTAGATGCTGAGATACACACCCAGCGTGGCGGAGATGTAGTTGGTTTCCAGGCCGTCCTTCACGCGCTTGAGGTCGTGCAGGATGAAGGCCGAGAAGATGCCGATGGCCAGGACCGACAGCGTCATCATCAGCGCGCTCGACTGGATGAAGAAGTTGGCGATGCCCGCCACCAGCAGCCCGATCGCGCCGATGAAGAGCCACTTGCCCATGGAAGACAGGTCGCGCTTGATGACCGACGACAGCGTGGCCATGCCGAAGAAGATCGCGCCGGTGCCAGCGAACGCCGTCATCACCAGGCTCGCGCCGTTGGCCAGGCCGAGCACCGCGCCGACAAGGCGCGACAGCATCAGTCCCATGAAGAATGTGAAGGCCAGCAGCACCGGCACGCCGGCGGCCGATTCCTTGGTCCTCTCGATGGCGTACATGAAGCCGAAGGCGCCGCCGAGGAACACCATCAGGCCGATGCCCGGCGACATGGCGCGCGACAAGCCGGTGGCAACGCCGATCCAGGCGCCGAGCACGGTGGGCACCATCGACAGCGCGAGCAGCCAGTAGGTGTTGCGCAGGACGCGGTTGCGCTCCTGCGGCGATGCGAGGGGCAGATCGATGCTGTCGTGATGGGCGATAGGGCTGTTGTTCATTGTGTGGATTCCTTGAAGCCGGACCTGTGCCGGCTGCGCGCAAATGGCGCGTGCAGTGGCGGCGCAGGGCCTGAAAATGAGAGGTGTCGTTGCCGCGATGCGGGTACCGCATGGGGCGGCCCCGGATCGCAAGGGCGGGAGCCATGGCGGCTCCCGGTCGCGCAGGCTTTGGGGGCCTAGGCGACGAAGGCAGCGGCCCGGGGTGGCCGCTTGGGTCGCGCGAGGAACGGCGAGACGGTGGTGGTCAGGCCGAGCTTTGGCGGCTGTTCCGTGAAGCGCAGCAGTGCGGGAGCGTCGTTGCGCGCGTTGACCAGTTCGGCGTGTTCGGAGCCGGCCTCGTCGAGGGAAAGGGCATCGTCCGAGGCCTCATCGGCAGCCCCTGCCGGAGCGTCGGAGAGCGCCACGACCAGCGTGGCGGCCTGCGACTCGCCGTGCGAATGGCCGGCACCGATCATGCTGTGCGCAAGCACGGCAAAGCCGTAGCAGGACAACATGATGGAGAGGACAGCAGCGGCAAACCAGCGGGACATGTAGGGGCAATTTTACCTGCCGCGGTTTGCGGCGCTCGCCACGGGGGTTTCAACCGACCGGATCGCATGGATGTTCGTCAGGCTGGCGCGGCCGTGGTTTCGCTGCCTTCGGACTGCAGCCATTCGCGTGCGTGGGTGCGCAGGGCGTCGATCTGCAGCCAGATCAGGCCGAGTTCGGTGTGAAGGGTTCGCGCCTGCGGGTCGTTGCTGGTGGCGACGGCCTGCGCCAGTGCGGCCCGCGCGGCAGGCTCCGCGGCGGCATCGCCCGGCGCCTCGATCAGGCCCTTTTCCAGCCCGGCCGCCAGCCCTTCGAGCGCCGCGATAGCTCCTTCCGCCGCCGTTTGCAGCAGTGCCATCTGCGCCGAGTCGGGCAGCGCCGCGCGGTGGGCGCCCAGGGCCGAGAGGTAGCTCAGCAGCGTGTGCGAGCGGATCAGGAAGCGCAGCGCCACCCCCGCGCGCGGCCGCACATAGCCCGGCTCGCGGAACATGTCCGACACCGCCGTGGACAGCGCCGCGTCCGCGTTGTGGTCGTTGCGCCGCGCCAGCCGGTAGTCGAGGTGGTCGCGCGCGCCGGTGCGGTACTGGCTGACGATCTGCCGCAGGTAGCCGGCATGGCCGCGCATCGCGGCTGCGGCCAGTTCATTGATGCGCCGCGCCTGCCAGTGCGGCAGCACCAGCAGCACGGCCAGCCCGGCGATCGCGCTGCCGATGGCGGTGTCGACCAGCCGCGGCACCAGCAGCACGCCGCTGTCGCCGACCTGGTTGAAGCACATCAGCACCAGCAGCGTCATCGATGCGGTGGCCAGCAGATAGCGCGTGGCGCGGGTCGCGAAGAACAGCACGCCGGCAGCCACCGCGATCACCGACTGCACCAGCGGCTGCGGAAACAGCTGCAGCAGCGCCCATCCGGCCACCACGCCGAGCGCGGTGCCGGCGATGCGCTGCCCCATGCGCGAAATGGTGTCGCCGTAGGTCTGCTGGCAGACGAACAGCGTGGTCAGCAGGATCCAGTAGCCCTGCGCCGGGTGGATGGCGCGCATCACCCCGTAGCCCGCAACCAGCGCGATCGACAGCCGCAGCGCGTGGCGAAAGAGCGGAGAGCGCACGGTGAGCTGCCGCCGCACGCGCTCGACCGCATCGCGCCACGAGCGCGGCGAGCGGTCGAACAGGCCCATCTCGGTGCGGCCCGCGCGCGCCGACGGCTGGCTGGCACCCGTGAGCTGGCCGTCGAGCAGCGCGAGGTTGCGCGCCAGCGCCTCGACCGACGCCAGCAGCGCAAGCCTCGCGGGCGTGTCGGCCCGCGCACGCTCGTGCTCGATGGCGCTGCGCAGGTCGGCCAGCGCCTGCACGGTCTCCGGAGCGACCTCGAAGGGTTCGCGCCGCGCGATCGAATCGGCCAGCCGCTGGCAGGCCAGCCCCTGCAGGCCCAGCACGCGCTGGCAGCGGTAGAGCAGGTCGCTGTGGAAGAAGGCATCGGCCAGCGCGTTGTAGTCGTCGTGCGAGGAGCTGGCGCGCTCGTGCACGTCCTGCGCGATCAGGTAGAGCCCGCGGTAGCGCGAGAGCCGGCCGGTCGGCGCGCGCGCGCCGATGCGCAGGAAGATGCTTTCCTTCGCGGCGTTGAGCTCCGCCACCACCTCGGCATTGAGCTGCGCGAGCGCGAGCCGCTTGCGCTCGATGTCGATGCCGCGCAGCGGCTCGAACAGCGAGGCCTTGAAGCGCACGAAGCTGCCCAGCACCGTGAACAGCGTCACCAGCCGCGCCTGCACCGGCTGCGCCGGAAAGGCCGCGCACCACAGCACCGAGAACACGCCGTACCAGGCCGCGCCGGCCAGCAGCAGCAAAGGCTCGCGCCCGCGCTGCACCACGCCGTGCGCGCCCAGGTTCTCGATGCCGAGCGTGGCGTACATCGCGAGGATCAGCGTCGCGTACGCGATCGCCTTGTAGCGCGCTCCCACCGCACCGAGCATCGTGAGGCAGAAGGCCGCGAGCGCCAGCCCGGCGATGAACAGCAGCGGCAGGCCGAACGCCGCCTCGACCGCGAACGCGATGGCGGCGAAGCAGCCCAGCGTGACCACCTGCGCGCGCAGCCGGCCGCGCCAGCTGTCATCGGTCTCGGCGAGCGCGCTGGCGATGGCGCCGAGGAACAGCGGGATCACCGCATCGGGATGGCCAGTCCAGGCGCAGCCCGCCATGAGGCTGCCGAGGGTGAGAAGAATGCGCACGGGCTGCGCGCGGGAAGCGAAGGACCGCAGCCGCTGGCGCAGCGCGTCGGGAGACAGGGGAAGCATGGGGTCGATCTTGCACGATGCATGCCACCGCCATGTGGCACTCCGCCGCTAGGGGGTGGGCCGGCTGCGCAGGAAGCCGTGGCGCAGAGCGATCCACCTGGCCTGGCCGTCGTCGGCTGCGGGGCCGGCGTCGAGGCCCGCGAGCAGCATCCGGTCTTCGACCTGCAGGAACTGGCAGGTCGGCGCGCTGCCGGTGCCGGGCAGCACGCGCAACGTGGCATCGCCGAGATCGATCTGCTCGCCCGGTGCGGGCGATGCGATAGATGCATCGGGCCAGGCCTCGCGCAAGGCCTGCTTCTCTTCTTCGGTCGTTGCCTGCGTCGACAGGAGCCATCTCACCCGGCCAGGTGCCGCCGCGACGAGGGCCGCGAGATGCCCGGGGCTCGCGGGCAGCGCGTCGACCAGTGCGCAATCGCCGCCCGCGACGCCCACGAAATAGCTGTGCGCCAGCGCGCCCGATGCATCGGCCTCGCCCGTGACCCGCAAGACCCGCGCCGACAGCCGCATCACCAGTCCGGCCTCGTGCGCATAGCGGCCGCCGCCCTTGCCGTCCGGATCGACGTGCCCGATTTCCTCGTACGCCGGCTCTTCCATGTTCACCGGCCGTCGGCCCGCGGGACCGTCCGCCAGCCGCGGCATGATGCGCGGGATGTGCGTCAGGCCGCGCGCATGGGCCATGAGTTCGGCCGTGCTTGCGAAATGCGCGAGCTGTTCGAGGATGCGGCGCGTCACGTTCATCAGCTTGAGCCCGCGCGCGGGCGCCACGGCCTCGGCCGGCCGCAGCCACATGTGCTCGACCGTCTCGCGCCCGTCGGGCCGCACGCTCTGCGCCTCGGGCATTGGCGCGAGAAAGAAGCGGGTGTCGAAGCGGCGCGGCATACCCGGCGGCGTGAGCCAGTGGGTGAAGTAGGCGAGCCGGTCGGCCGCGAGCTGCCAGCCGTGCCGGTCGCACAGCGAAATCAGCGCGTCGGTGCCTTGCTCCGCTTCGTCGCGCATGGCGGCGAGTTGCGCGGGCGGCAGCTTGTCGAGCGCCACCAGCCGGCCCGTGCCGTCGGCCGCGAACAGCACGCCGGCTTCCTCGAAGCATTCGCGGATCGCGGCCGCGTAGTAGTCGAGGCCGCCCTGCGGCACCGCGAGGCGTTCGCTCGCGGCGCTGTCGTCCAGGCCGCCGCAGTGCCCGTGCAGGCTGCGGTCGTGCGCGTCGATCACGCCGCCCGGAAACACGCTGGCACCGCTGTTCTGGTCGTCGGCCTTCTCGGCCCGCCGCAGCATCAGCACCTCGAGCCCGTGGCTGCCGTCGCGCAGGACGATGAGGGTGGCGGCCGTGCGCACGGGGCGCGGCGAAGCGGGGCGGGGCGTGGCGTCGGAGGTGCTGGCGGTCATGCGCACATTGTCGCGCCGGCGGCTGCTGCGAAGGCGACAGCACAGGCCCTTGGCTGTCGCATGAACGACCGTGCGAAACACCATGCGCCGCGTACCTTCAATGCACATCGACTGTTGAAGGACGCACCATGCATTTCGAATTCACCCCCCGGGCGATCGCGCTGCGCGACGAGCTGCTCAAGTTCATGGACGAGTTCGTCTACCCGAACGAGAAACGCCGCGAGGAAGAGCTGGCCGCCAACGCCCGCTCCGGGCGGGCATACGCCGAGCTGCCGATGATGGCCGGCCTCAAGGCCAAAGCGCGCGAGCGCGGGCTGTGGAACCTGTTCCTGCCCGAGGCCGAGCACGGCCCCGGCCTCACCAACGTCGAGTACGCCCCGCTGTGCGAGATCATGGGACGGCGCTACTGGTGCGCGGAAATCTTCAACTGCTCCGCGCCCGACACCGGCAACATGGAAGTGCTGGCCCGCTACGGCACCAAGGCGCAGCAGGAGCGCTGGCTCACGCCGCTGCTCGCGGGCGAGATCCGCTCGTCGTTCGCGATGACCGAGCCTGAAGTCGCATCGAGCGACGCCACCAACATCCGCTGCAGCATCCGGCGCGAAGGCAACGAGTACGTCATCAACGGACGCAAGTGGTACATCACCGGCGCGATGAACGAGCGCTGCGAGATCTTCATTCTGATGGGCAAGACCGACCCCGACAACGCCGACCGCCACAGGCAGCAGTCGATGATCCTCGTGCCGAAGAACACGCCGGGCATCACCATCGTGCGCGACATGCAGCTGCTCGGCATGTACGACCCGCCGTTCGGCCACCCCGAGATCGTGTTCGAGAACGTGCGCGTGCCGGTCGAGAACATCCTGCTCGGCGAAGGCCGCGGCTTCGAGATCGCGCAGGGCCGCCTCGGCCCCGGGCGCATCCACCATTGCATGCGCGCCATCGGCATGGCCGAGTCCGCGCTCGAGATGATGTGCCGGCGCCTGGTGTCGCGCACCGCCTTCCACAAGCCGCTGTCGGAGCAGGGCGTGTGGCGCGAGCGCATTGCCGAATCGCGAATGCTCATCGAGCAGTCGCGCTGGATGGTGCTCAACGCCGCCTACCGCATGGACACCGTGGGCAACAAAGTCGCCGCAAAGGAGATCGCGATGATCAAGGTGCTCACGCCCAACAACTGCGCGAAGGTGATCGACTGGGCGATGCAGGCCTTCGGCGCGATGGGCCTGAGCCAGGACACGCTGCTCACCCACTTCTACGCGTACGAGCGCCACCTGCGCGTGGCCGACGGCCCCGACGAGGTGCACCGCAACGCCATTGCGAAGCAGGAGCTGGCGGCCTACCAGTAAGAAGAGGAGGAGCGCGAAAGGCGCTCACCGCGCGGCGTCGGCCTGTGCCTCCCACGCGAAGCCGACGCCGTACACCGACCGGATCCAGTCGTATTCGGGCGTTACTGCGCCGAGCTTGCGGCGCAGGTTCTTCACGTGGCTGTCGATGGCGCGTTCCGTCACGTCCACCGTGTCGTCGTAGGCCAGCTCCAGCAGGCGGGCGCGCGAGAAGATGCGCCCCGGATGCCGTGACAGCACCTGCAGCAGCCCGAATTCGCGCCGTGTGAGATTCAGCGGCGTGCCTTCGAGCGACGCGCGCCAGTGCACGTCGTCGAGCACCAGCCCCGGTGCCTCGCTCTGCGACGCCGGGCCCTGCAGGCCCGGTGCGGTGCGCCGCAGCACGGCGCGCACGCGCGCCACCAGTTCGCGCGGCGAGAAAGGCTTGCACACGTAGTCGTCGGCGCCCAGCTCCAGGCCCAGCAGCCGGTCGACCTCTTCGATGCGCGCGGTCAGCATGATGATCGGGTGCGCCGTGTGCTCGCGCGCACGGCGAAGCACCTCGATGCCGTCGAGCCGCGGCAGCATGATGTCGAGCAGCGTGAGGTCGGGCGGCGCTGCGACGATGCTTTCCAACGCGCTGTGCCCGTCGGTGAAGTGTTCGGTTTCGTAGCCCGCGTGGCGCAGGTAGTCCTGCACCACCGAGGCGATGTCGATTTCGTCTTCGACGATGACGATGCGTGTCATGACGATGCCGCCAATGGAAGTGTGATGGTCACGCGCAGCCCGCCGAGCGGCGAGGCCGATGCGTCGATGGTGCCGCCGTGCGCCTCGATGGTCGCGCGGCAGATCGAGAGGCCGAGTCCCGAGCCGCCGTGTTCGCGGCTGCGTGAGCTCTCGCCGCGGAACAGGCGGTCGAACAGGCGCGGCAGCTCGGCCTCGGGCACGCCGGGCGCGCTGTCGTCGAACAGCAGGGTGAGGCAGTTGCCGGTCCATGCGCCTTCGACCGTGACGCCGATGCGCAGCGTGCCGCCGTCGTTGGTGTAGGCCAGCGTGTTCTCCAGCAGGTTCATGAAGACCTGGTGCAGCCGGTGCGCGTCGCCGTCGATGGTCGGCTGCGCGGAGGCGCCGATGAGGTCGATGGCGCGCCGGTCCACCGCGATGGCGCGCCTGGCGAAGCGGTCGCGCGTGTGGTCGAGCGCCTCCTTCAGCAGCGACAGCGGAAACACCGTGGTGGTGAGCAGGTCGCTCTGCGGTTCACGCATGCTGCTGCGCAGGTCGTCGACCAGCTGGCCGAGGCGGATCACCTGCCGGTGCAGCCGCAGCGCGGTGCGTTCGTCGAAGGTGCGCACGCCGTCCTGCAGCGCCTCGATCTCAGCACGCATGGCCGCCAGCGGCGTGCGCAGCTCGTGCGCCGCGTCGGCCAGCCAGGCGCGGCGCGAGGCTTCCACCGTGTCGAGGCGCTGCGCCATATCGTTGAAAGTCCGCCCGAGCAGCGCCAGCTCGTCCGAACCGTGCACCGCGACGCGGGTGGACAGCCGCCCGCGCGCCAGGTCCTGCGCGGCCAGCGTGAGCTCGTCGATGGGCCTGAACCAGCGGCGCGCCAGCAACCACGACAGCATCAGCGCGAAGCCGAGGCCGCACAGGCCGGTGAGCACGATCACGCCCGACTGCCGCGCGACGAAGGCGCGGTCGGCTTCGCTTTCGAGGCCCCGCATCGGCGTGAGCGCGAGGTAGCCGATGACTGTCCGGTCGCGCCGGATCGGCGTGCGCGCGGCGTTTTCCAGATCGACGTTGGCGCCTACCACGCGCGCGCCGTGCGCGTCGAGCACGGCCAGCCGCTGGAAGATGGAGTCCGGCATCTCGCGCAGATCTGGGAAGGGCCATGGCGGCGGCATGGCCGGCCCCCGGCGCGGCAACAGTTCGAGTTGCTGCGGGGGCGGCAGGGGCGGCGGGCTGCCGTCGGCGCCGTTGTCGGGCGGGGCATCGCCGCGCATGGCGCGGTGTTCGTACCAGGGGGGCAACCGCCGCTCGTCTGCGTTGCCGTTGCCCGCGGCGCCGTCGAGCACGGCGGCCAGCCGGCCCATCTGCAGGCGGCGCCAGGCGTCGTCGTTGTCGTGCAGGCTCTTCCAGTCGCCATTGGCGACGTAGTGCTTCAGCAGCAGCTGCGAGAGCCAGTCCATGCGCCGGATCTCGATTTCGGCCACGTAGGAGCCCAGGCCGCGCTGCAGCGCAATGATCGACAGGCCCGCGAAGCTGATCAGCAGCACGATCAACAAGGCGGCCAGCGCCAGGAAGATCTTTCTGGAAAGGGTCAGGTGAGGCATGGGCTCGGGGAAGGCATGGCCGCATTCTGCGGCATGCACTGCGGGCAGGCGTTGGGGGGCTTCATGGGCAAGCGGGTGATCCTCGGGGCCGAATGTGGAGGAAATTGGGAGAGATGTTCTCCCACATTTCTCCCGGATCGAGCTGCACGATGCGGCCCATGAGCCCTCGCATGGACGCTGCTCGTGTTCTGGGCGGAAGAAGGCGCCACGCGGCCCTCAGCACCCGTCGCGCCCGCGCTCTGGAAGGCTCCGAGCGCATCCGCGCGATGGTGCCGCCGCGCGCCATAGGCTGAGCCTCGCCAGCCACATGCGCACGCGGAGTCGCGACGGCGCGCCGCCTCAGGCCGGCCGTTCCGCGAAGCAGAAGCCCACGCCATAGGCCGAGCGGATCCAGTCGTGCGACGGCACGGCTTCCGCGAGCTTCCTGCTCAGGTTCTTGATGTGCCCGTCGACCGCGCGCTCAGGATGCGCTCCAGCGCCGCTGCGCCGTCTTCGATCTGCTCGACCTCATGGCCCGCGCCCTGCAGGTGGCCCAGCAGCAGCGGCGCGCTGTCGCGCCCGTCTTCCACCAGCAGGATGCGGCTCATGCTCTGGACCCTGGCGCTCAGAAGGAGGTTCCGATCTGGAACTGGAAGCGCTGCGTGCGGTCGGCCGCGATGCCGTTGGCGGTGTCGGCCTTCTGGTAGAGCAGCGGCACCGCATAGGCCAGCCGCAGCGGGCCCAGCGGCGAGATCCAGCTGATGCCGATGCCGGTCGATGCGCGGATGCGGTTCTGCGCCTTCCACTGCGCGTCCGTCATGCTGGCCGTGCGATCGGCGAACACGTTGCCCGCGTCGAGGAAGGTGTAGAGCCGCAGCGTGCGGTCGTTGCCCGCGCCGGGGAACGGTGTACTGAACTCCATGTTGAAGATCGCCTTGCGCGTGCCGCCGATCGAACCGCCCGTGACCGCGTCGGTCGGGCCGAGCGAGTTCTGTTCGAAGCCGCGGATCGAGCCGAGCCCGCCGGCATAGAAGTTCTTGAAGATGGGGTAGGTGCTGCTTCCCAGTGCGCGCGCATAGCCTAGCTGGCCGTTGATGGCCAGCGTGTACTGCTTCGAAAGCGGGAAGTACTGCTGGTACTGGTAGTTGGTCTTCAGGTAGCGCAGCTCGCTGCCCACGCCCATTTCGAGGTTGGCGCTCTGCAGCTTGCCGCGCGTGGGCACCAGCGCGCTGTCGCGGTCGTCGCGCGACCAGCCCAGCGTGGCCGGGATGCCCAGCACGCTCGAATTGGCGCAGGTCACGCTCGGCACGGTGCCCGTGCACTTGAAATAGTCGAGGTAGGCCTGCGGCGTGGCGGTGTACACGTACGAGCCATTGACCAGCGTGTAGGTGCCGTTGGTGCCGGGCGTGAACGAATAGCGCTCCACGCCGATGCCGAGGTACACCGTGTCCTGCTCGCCCACCGGTAAGCCGAAGCGCACGGAGCCGCCGTCACTCGCGAGCTTGTAGTTGCCGTCGGCCTCGTAGTACGGCCGCGTGGTGGTGTGGAACACGTTGATCGTGCGCGAGATGCCGTCCTTGGTGAAGTACGGGTCCGTCGCCGTCAGCGAGACGGTGCGGTTGTACGAGCTCGTGTTCACGTTCAACCCCAGGTAGTTGCCGCTGCCGAACACGTTCTCCTGCGTGATCCCGAAGCTCAGCGAGACCTTGTCGGTGGACGAGTAGCCCGCGCCCAGCTGCAGCGAGCCGGTCGGCTTCTCGGTCACGTTCACTGCCAGGTCGACCTGATCGGGCGAGCCGGGTACGTCGATGGTGTCGACGTTCACCTCGGTGAAGAAGCCCAGGCGGTCGATGCGGTCGCGCGAGGCGCGGATCTTGTTGCCGTCGTACCAGGCGCCTTCGTACTGGCGGAACTCGCGGCGGATCACCTCGTCGCGCGTGCGGGCGTTGCCGCCGATGTTGATGCGGCGCACGTACGCGCGCCGCGAGGCCTCGGCCTTCAGCACCAGCGTGACGCGATTGTTCGTACGGTCGATCTCGGGCTCGGCCCTCACGCGCGCGAAGGCGTAGCCGAAGGTGCCGAAGTAGTCGGTGAAGGCCTTGGTGGTGGCGGCCACGTCCTCCCCGTTGTAGGGTGTGCCGGGACGGATCGTCACCAGCGTCTTGAACTCGTCCTCGTGGCCCATGTAGTCGCCCGAGAGCTTCACGCCGGCCACCACGAACTTCTCGCCTTCGGTGATGTTGATCGTGAGGGTGAGCGCCTGGCGGTCGGGCGAGATGGCGACCTGCGTCGACTCGATGCGGAACTCCAGGTAGCCGCGCGTGATGTAGTACGAGCGCAGCGTCTCGAGGTCGCCGTTGAACTTGGTGCGTGAGTACTGGTTCGACTTGGTGTACCAGGCGAGCCAGCCGCCGCTGTCCTGGTCGAACAGGTCGAGCAGCGTACTTTCGCTGAAGGCCTTGTTGCCGACCACGTGCACTTCCTTGATGCGTGCGGAATCGCCTTCGGTCACCGTGAAGGTCAGGTTCACGCGATTGTTCTCCAGCGGCGTGACGGTGGTGACGACCTGCGCGTTGTAGAGGCTGCGGCTGATGTACTGCCGCTTGAGCTCCTGCTCGGCGCGGTCGGCCAGTGCCTTGTCGTAGGCCTGGCCTTCGGCGAGGCCCACCTCGCGCAGCGCCTTCTGCAGCGCGGCCTTGTCGAACTCCTTGGCGCCCACGAAGTCGACGTCGGCGATCGAGGGGCGTTCTTCCACGATCACCACCAGCACGCTGCCGTTGACGTCGATGCGCACGTCCTTGAAGAGGCCGAGCTTGAAAAGCTCGCGGATGGCGGCGCTGCCGCGTTCGTCGCTGTAGGTGTCGCCGGGGCGCAGGCCCATGGTGGCGAAGACGGTGCCGGGTTCGACGCGCTGCAGGCCTTCGAGGCGGATGTCCTTGACGGTGAACGGTTCGACGGCCCAGGCGGGAGAGGCTGCGAGCGAGGCGAGCAGCGCGGATGCCGCTGCGAGGGACTTCGGTAAGTGCATCGCCGCATGGTCCTTGCCAATGTCGGAGAAATTTGGGACTTTTCTCCGGCTGCCCCGGGGTGCTCGGGGTCTTTGCCTTACTGCAACCCCATGGCGTTTGTGGCCGTCCACGCCGGCACGGTTTCGGTGCCGGCGGCCTGGCAGATTTTTTCGCGCCATGCGGGATCTTTCACCTCGCGCGCGCTCCTGCAGCCGCGTGCCCTTCGGGCATCGGGATGATGAGGTTGCGAGGAACGCGCAGGTAGGAAAAGGCGGGGCTGAATGCGCTGGCGAGTTGCTGCACGCCCAGCGAGGTGGCGATGGTGCTTTGCAAGGCAATGGCCATGGAGGACTCCTTCGGCCACCGAGCATCGCGCGGCTTTGGGGAGACTTCTTGTGCGAGGTGTTTCCTGCGGTGGTGTGCAGGCAAACAACAGTCCGTGCAAAGCAGGAGGCGTCCACCAAATTCCTCCGAATTTGAGCGAGACGATGCGTGCCGGCTGCTCGATGAAGAGCCGCTGAAACTGGAGAACCCTGAATGAAGAAAACCCTCACGGC
>NZ_AKIW01000002.1 GCF_000282635.1 Variovorax sp. CF313 | reverse complement strand
CTTCATGCCGATCTTGTCGAGCACGCGGCCCACGCGGAAGCCCTTGCAACCCTCGGTCTCGACGATGAGGATCGAGGTGCCCTTGGCGCCCTGCGTCGGGTCGGTCTTGCACACCACCAGCACCACGCCGGCCAGGAAGCCGTTGGTGATGAAGGTCTTGGAGCCGTTGACGACATAGCCGCCGTCCTTCTTCTCGGCGCGCGTGCGCACGCCCTGCAGGTCGGAGCCTGCGCCGGGTTCGGTCATGGCGATGGCGCCGACCAGCTCGCCGCGCGTCATGCGCGGCAGGTAGCTGCGCTTCTGCGCCTCGGTGCCGTGGTTGAGGAAGTAGTGCGCCACGATGCTGTGCACCGAGCTGGCCATGCCGGTGAGCGCGCGGCGCGACATCTCCTCGTAGAACACGGCTTCATGGCGAAAGTCGCCGCCGGCGCCGCCGTATTGCTCGGGAATGTCCGCGCACAGCAGGCCGATCGCGCCGGCCTTGCGCCAGACCTCGTGGCCCACGTGGCCGCGCCTGCGGGCTTCCTCGTCGTGCGGGAGCACTTCGGTTTCGATGAAGCGCACCACGTTGTCGCGGTACAGCTCCAGGTCTTCATCGCTCCAGGAGCGGCGGAAATCGATGGCCATGTCGCCTTTCTTCGTTTGTCGTCGGCTTGCTTCGTCAGGAAGCGCACAGCGGAGCGATGGCGTGGGCCGCCACGCCCCAGCGGCGCAGCACGGTCTCGCCGTCGTCGCGCGCGTCGGCCGGAGGCACGACCGGCGCGGTGCGGCTGAAGCGCGGCGCGGGCGCGGGCTGCACCACGCCGCCCACGTTGGCGAAGGTGCCGCGCGCCACGTTGTGCGGATGTTCGGGGGCCTCGTCCCAATCGAGCACGGGCGCGAAGCAGGCGTCGCTGCCCTCGAGCAGCACGCACCACTCGTCGCGCGTGCGGGTGCGGAACAGGTCGGCCATGCGCAGCTTGAGCAGCGGCCAGCGGTCGGCGTCCATCTGCGCGTCGAAGGCGGGGTCGTCGGCGATGCCGCAGCGCTCGCGCAGGAGCGCGTAGAACTGCGGCTCGATGGCGCCCACGGCCACGTACCTGCCGTCGGCGCAGGCGTAGGTGTCGTAGAAATGCGCGCCGCCGTCGAGCATGTTCTCGCCGCGCTGGTTGCTCCACCGGCCGGCCGACTTGAGGCCGTACATCATGGCCGACAGCAGCGCTGCGCCATCGGCCATGGCGGCATCGACCACCTGCCCTTGCCCCGACTGCTTCGCCTCGTGCAGCGCGGCGAGGATGCCGAAGGCCAGCAGCATCGCGCCGCCGCCGAAGTCGCCCACGTAGTTGAGCGGCGGCACGGGCGGCTCGCCCGCGCGGCCGATGGCATGCAGTGCGCCGCTGATGGCGATGTAGTTGATGTCGTGCCCCGCGGCATGCGCCAGCGGGCCGTGCTGGCCCCAGCCGGTCATGCGGCCGTAGACCAGGCGCGGATTGCGCGCATGGCAGGGCGCGGGGCCGAGGCCCAGCCGCTCCATGACGCCGGGGCGGAAGCCCTCGATGAGCACGTCGGCCTTCTCGACGGCATCGAGCACGGATTGCGCCGCGCCTTCCGTGCGCAGGTCGGCCTGCAGCGTGCTGCGGCCGCGCGCGAGGATGTCATGCGCATCGGGCTGCGTGCCCGGGCGGGCGATGCGGATCACCTCCGCGCCCATGTCGGCGAACAGCATCGCGCAGAACGGGCCGGGGCCGATGCCCGCCATCTCGATGACCCGCAACCCCTGCAGTGGACCCGCCATGCCTCGTCTCCTTCGGCTCCGCGCGGAACGCCTGCCGTGTGGCGCCATCTTGGCGCGCAGGCGCCCCGCAGGCATCGTCGGAAGCGACGAATGCGCAGGCGATGAGCCGCGCTTCGCGGCAATCACTAGCGCAGACTTTTGTTTTCATTTACTCGGGATAGTCCGATATCCCGCCGCGCCGGCAGATGTTTCAATTCGTACGGGAGTCGTTCCGGGCGTCACAGAAAAAGTGCGCCACCTTCGAAGGAAGCAACCTTGAGCTCTGTCATTCCCGGCTTCTCGCACGCCAGCGTCGAACGGCTGTGCGACTACGAACTGCCCGAACCACCGGCCCCTGCGCTGCGGGAAGCGGCGGAACCTCCTGGACCCGAGAACCTCGCCCTGGCCTGGTGGCTGTGGATGGACGAACTGGGCAAGAGCATGTTCAGGCACTACGACACCTGGCGCGACCAGCTCGGCCGTACGGCGGACGGCCCGGCCCGCAAGGGCTGAGCGCGTCGTTCAGGTCGCGACGGGTTCGCGCTGCGGCACGGCTTTCGCCGGCACGGGCATGTGCTTTGCCCAGTCGATGATTTCCAGCGTGCCGTCGGCATGCTCGGCCAGCGCGGTCAGGCTCTCGACCCAGTCGCCGTCGTTGCAGTAGAGGATGCCGTCGATGTCGCGGATCTCGGCGTGGTGGATGTGACCGCAGACCACGCCCTGCGCGCCGCGCTTGCGGGCTTCGCGGGCCACGGCCATTTCGAAGTCGCCCACGTAGCTCACCGCGCGCTTGACCTTGCCCTTGAGGTACTTCGAAAGCGACCAGTACGGCAGCCCCATGCGTGCGCGCAGCGAGTTGAGGTGGCGGTTGAGCTTGAGCGTGAATTCGTAGAGCGAATCGCCCACGTAGGCGAGCCACTTGGCGCACTGGATCACGCCGTCGAACAGGTCGCCGTGGATGATCCACAGCTTGCGGCCGTCGGCGGTTTCATGAATCCATTCATCGGCCACGTCGATGCCGCCGAAGTTGTGGTGCAGGTACTTGCGCGCGAACTCGTCGTGGTTGCCCGGAATGAAGATCACGCGCGTGCCCTTGCGCGCCTTGCGCAGCAGCTTCTGGATCACGTCGTTGTGCGCCTGCGGCCAGTACCAGTGCCGCTTGAGCTGCCAGCCGTCGATGATGTCCCCGACCAGGAACAGGGTCTCGCACTCGGTGTGCTTCAGGAAGTCGAGCAGCGCACGCGCCTGGCAGCCGGGCGTGCCCAGGTGCAGGTCGGAGATCCACAGGGTGCGGAATTGCAGGGGTGGACGAGCGCGATCGTCGTCCTCCGGGTCGAGGGCCCGGGTCGCGGTGTCGCGCCATGCGCGAAGGAAAGCGTCGTCGCGTTGCATGGACGGGTAGGCTCCCACCACCGCGTGACCGCATGACGGCACTGCCGTGACATTCCGGTGACGCGCGGCCAGGCATTGGCTTCGCATTTCTCCCTCCCCCGGAACGGGAAGGAGCAAGACCCACTCAATCCACGCAGCGCTGGATTTCGACCGTCGAGTGGCGGATTTCCTCGTGCATCGAGAAGCAGGCGCGCACCTCGTCGGCCGTCAGCGTGGGCGAATGCGTCACCACCGTCAGCGCGCAGGCATACGCGTCGCGCCCCACGCGCCACACATGCAGGTCGGCCACGCGCGTCTTCGAACCGGCCAGCATCGTCTCGACGCCTTCGCGGATTTCTCCGGTGACGGGGTGGTCCATCTCGCGGTCGAGAAGCACCTTGCCGGTTTGCTTCAGCAGCCCCTTGGCCCAGACCGCCACCAGCACCGCGCCGACGATGCCCATCGCCGGGTCGAGCCAGGCCCAGCCGTAGAACCAGCCGCCGAGCAGCGCCGCGATGGCCAGCACCGAGGTGGCGGCGTCGGCGACGACGTGCAGGTAGGCAGAGCGCAGGTTCAGATCGTGGCCGTGATCGCCGTGTGCATGGTCGTGGTCGTGCCCATGTCCGTGGTCGTGCCCGTGATGATGGTGGTGATGCGCCCCGCCCAGCAGCCGCGCGCAGACCAGGTTGACCACCAGCCCCAGCACTGCCACCGAAATGGCTTCGGGGTAGAGGATCGCCGAAGGCGACCACAGCCGCTCCAGCGAGCCGGCCACCATCAGCACCGCGATGCCCAGCAGCACCAGCGCGCTCGCGAAGCCGCCGAGCACCTCGATCTTCCAGGTGCCGAAGGCGAAGCGCGGGTCGCGCGCATAACGGCGTGCTGCCGCATACGCGAACGCGCTCAGCCCGATGGCCAGCGCATGCGAACTCATGTGCCAGCCGTCGGCCAGCAGCGCCATCGAGTTGAACCACCAGCCGGCACCGATCTCGACCATCATCATTGCGGCGGTGATCCACATCACGAGGCGCGTGCTGCGCTCGGCCGAAGAGGTGTCGGCGCCGAAATGATGATCGTGCTGCCAGGCGCTCAGGTCATGGGTGTGCATAAGGTTCAAGCGCCGAAAAGATCGGGCCCCTCGGCGCGGCCCGAAGGCGGCGCCACGCCCAGGTGCCGGTACGCCGCCAGCGTGGCGATGCGCCCGCGCGGCGTGCGCTGCAGGTAGCCCTGCTGGATGAGGTAGGGCTCGATCACGTCCTCGATGGTGTCGCGCTCCTCGCCGATGCTGGCCGCGACGTTGTCGAGCCCCACCGGGCCGCCGTCGAAGCGATGGATCACGGCTTCGAGCAGCTTGCGGTCCATCAGGTCGAAGCCCTGCGGGTCGACGTCGAGCATGGCGAGCGCCCTGTGCGCGATGTCTTCGGTGATGCGGCCATTGCCCTTCACGTCGGCGTAGTCGCGCACGCGGCGCAGCAGGCGGTTGGCGATGCGGGGCGTGCCGCGCGAGCGGCGGGCGATCTCGAAGCCGCCGGCCGTGTCGGTCTCGACCTTGAGCAGGCCCGCGCTGCGATGCACGATCAGCGCCAGCTCTTCGGGCGTGTAGAACTCCAGCCGCGCGACGATACCGAAGCGGTCGCGCAGCGGGTTGGTCAGCATGCCGGCGCGGGTGGTGGCGCCCACCAGGGTGAAGGGCTGCAGGTCGAGCTTGATGCTGCGCGCGGCCGGCCCCTCGCCGAT
The DNA here is from genome assembly GCF_000282635.1 of Variovorax sp. CF313. Classification (GTDB taxonomy): domain Bacteria; phylum Pseudomonadota; class Gammaproteobacteria; order Burkholderiales; family Burkholderiaceae_C; genus Variovorax. The sequence goes on along the minus strand of NZ_AKIW01000002.1, from coordinate 85,997 downwards.
CATGATGTCGATCTGGTAGTCCTCCAGCGCGGGGTACAGGATTTCTTCGACGACCGGGCTCAGCCGGTGGATTTCGTCGATGAAGAGCACGTCGTTCGGCTCAAGGTTGGTCAGCAGCGCGGCCAGGTCCTTGGGCTTCTCGAGCACGGGGCCGGAGGTCTGGCGCAGGTTCACGCCGAGCTCGGCCGCGATGATGTGCGACAGCGTGGTCTTGCCCAGGCCCGGCGGGCCGAACAGCAGCACGTGATCGAGGGCTTCCTGCCGCTTGCGCGCGGCGCCGATGAAGATCTCGAGCTGCTCGCGCACCTTGGCCTGGCCGACGTACTCGTCGAGCAGCTTCGGTCGAAGGGCCCGTTCGATCGCCTCTTCGTTGGGCGAAGCGGGAGCAGCGGACACCACGCGTTGGGGGGCGGGCGCGAAGTCGTCGGTCTGGATGGTCATTGCGAGGGGGTTCTTCGACGGCGAGTTTAGTGCCTGCCACACTGGCAGAATGCTCCGGCCGTGTATCCGGCCATATAACAAGCGAGGAGAAGCCAGCACGTGTCGATCTACGAACTGAAGCCGCGTTTCCAGGCCCTGTTGCGGCCGCTGGTGGTCCGCCTGCATGCGATGGGCGTCACCGCCAACCAGGTCACGCTGGCGGCATGCGTGGTGTCGGTCGCGCTCGGGCTCCGGCTCTTCTTCACGGCGCCTTCTCTGCGTGCCTTCGCGCTCATTCCGCTGTGGATGTTCCTGCGCATGGCCTTCAACGCCATCGACGGCATGCTGGCGCGCGAGCACAACCAGCAGAGCAGGCTGGGCGCCTTTCTCAATGAACTGACCGACGTGGTCTCCGACGCAGCGCTCTACCTGCCCTTTGCGCTGGTGGCGCCGTTCAGCCCGTTCTGGGTCGGCGCGGTGATCGTGCTGGCCGGGCTGAGCGAATTCGCCGGTGCGCTGGGCCCCACGGTAGGCGCCTCGCGCCGCTACGACGGCCCGCTGGGCAAGAGCGACCGGGCCTTCGTGTTCGGCGCGCTCGGCCTGTACGTGGCGCTGGGCTGGCCGCTGCCGGGCTGGACGGCCTGGCTGATGCCGCTGCTGGCCGCGCTGGTGGCCTGGACCACCGTCAACCGCATCCGCCGCGCGCTGGCCGAAGCCGACGCGGCCGGCCGCCACTGAACAAGACAAGATCCAAGGATCACAGGGATTCAATGAACGACACCACTCCACGCCTTGCCGCCGAGCATCACTTCCAGACGCACGACGGCGAATCGCTCTTCTACCGCCACTGGCCGGCCACCGGCGCCACGCGGCGCGGCGCCATCGCGCTGTTCCACCGGGGCCATGAGCACGGTGCACGCATGGCGCATCTGGTCGACGAGCTGGAGCTGCCCGACTTCGACTTCTTCGCCTGGGACGCGCGCGGCCACGGCCGCTCGCCCGGGCAGCGCGGCTACAGCCCCAGCTTCGGCACCTCGGTGCGCGACGTGCAGACCTTCGTGCAGCACATCGGCAGCGCGCACGGCGTGCCCGAGCAGGACATCCACGTCGTCGCGCAGAGCGTGGGCGCGGTGCTGATCGCCACCTGGGCGCACGACTACGCACCCAAGGTGCGCGGTCTCACGCTCGCCTCGCCGGCCTTCAAGGTGAAGCTGTATGTGCCGTTCGCGCGCGCCGGGCTCGGGCTGATGCACAAGCTGCGCGGCCTGTTCTTCGTCAACAGCTACGTGAAGGCGAAGTTCCTCACGCACGACCCCGAACGCATCGCAAGCTACGAGAGCGACCCGCTGATCTCCCGACCCATCGCGGTCAACATCCTGCTGGGCCTGTACGAGGCGGCCGACCGCGTGGTGACCGACGCCAATGCGATCACGCTGCCGGTGCAGCTGCTGATCTCGGGCGCCGACTGGGTGGTGCACCACAAGCCGCAGCACCAGTTCTTCGAGCGCCTGGGCAGCGCGGTGAAAACCAAGACCGAGCTGCCGGGCTTCTTCCACGACACGCTGGGTGAGAAAGACCGGGCGCCGGCGGTGGCCTCGATCCGCGAATTCATCCTGCAGCGCTTCGACGAGCCGGCCGTGCCGGTCGACCGCCGCGAGGCGCACCTGAGCGGCGACACGGCCGACGAATCGCGCGCACTGGCCGAGCCGCTGTCGCCCCTGTCGCCGCGCGGCGCCTACTGGGCGATGACCCGCGCCGGGCTGAAGCTGGGCGGCACGATGTCCGAAGGCATCAAGCTGGGCCACGCCACCGGCTTCGACTCCGGCAGCACGCTCGACTACGTGTACCGCAACCACCCCCAGGGCAGCTCGGCCATCGGCCGCTCCATCGACAACACCTACCTGAACTCCATCGGCTGGCGCGGCATCCGCCAGCGCAAGATCCATGTCGAGGAGCTGATCCGCGTCGCCATGGAGCGCCTGGCCGAAATGCACCGCGAGGTGCGCGTGATGGACATCGCCGCAGGCCATGGCCGCTACGTGCTCGATGCGGTGCTCGCAAGCCCCGTGAAGGCCAGCTCGATCCTGCTGCGCGACTACAGCGACATCAACGTGCGCGACGGTCGCGCACTCATCGCCGAGAAGGGCCTGGAAGACGTCGCGCAGTTCGTGCAGGCCGACGCCTTCGACCGCATGAGCCTCGCCACCGTGGCGCCGCGCCCCACGCTGGCCGTGGTGTCGGGCCTGTACGAGCTGTTCCCCGACAACGAGATGGTGCGCCGCTCGCTCGCGGGCGTGGGTGATGCGGTGGAAGACCGCGGCTATCTCGTCTACACCGGTCAGCCCTGGCACCCGCAGCTCGAGATGATCGCGCGCGCCCTCACCAGCCACCGCCAGGGCGAAGCCTGGGTGATGCGCCGCCGCACGCAGCACGAGATGGACCAGCTGGTGGAAGAAGCGGGCTTCCGCAAGATCGACCAGCGGGTCGACGAGTGGGGCATCTTCACCGTGTCGCTGGCGGTGCGCGTCGCGCAATGACCGCCTCTGCGGCACGACGGCCCTGGAAGCGCGCGGCCGCATGGCTGGTGTTCTTGGGGCCGCTGTTCTATGCGACCTACGGCCTCGCCAACTGGTGGGCCACCACGCGCGCCAACGTTCCGTCGATGGCTTTCGAGTGGGAGCGGCAGGTGCCTTTCTGGCCGTGGACGATCTTCCCGTACTGGACGATCAACGTCTTCTACGCGCTGTCGCTGTTCCTCGCGCGCAGCCGGCACACGCTGGACCGGCATGCGCTGCGGTTGGTGACGGCCACGCTCATCGCCTGCAGCTGCTTCATCGTCTGGCCGCTGCACTTCAGCTTCGGGCAGCCGCCGGTCGAGGGGGCACCAGCCTTCCTGTTCAATGCGCTGCGCGGCTTCGACCAGCCGTTCAACCAGGCGCCCTCGCTGCACATCGCGCTGGCGGTCATCCTGTGGGACTGGTACCGCCAGTTCATTCGGCCCCTGTGGGCGCGGCTGGTGCTGCACCTGTGGGCCTTCGCCATCTGCGCCTCGGTGCTCACGACGTGGCAGCACCACTTCATCGACATTCCGACCGGCGCGCTGCTCGGCCTGTTCTGCGTGTGGCTGTGGCCGCTGGAGCGCGTGGTGTCGATGCCGCGCGCATGGTGCTGCACGCGGGACGCCCAGCGCTGGAAGCTGGCGGGGTTCTACGCGGCCGGCGCGGCGCTGCTCCTGGCTGCCGCGCTGCGTGGCGGCGGCGTCGCGCTGTGGCTCGCATGGCCGGCCGCATCGCTCGCGCTGGTGGCGCTGAACTACGCCGGCTTCGGCGCCCGCGGCTTTCAAATGGACGGCCATGGCCGCATGGCCTGGGCAGCGCGCTGGATGCTGGCGCCCTACCGGCTCGGCGCCGCCGTCAACGCCTGGCTCTGGACGCGCAGGCTGCCTGCCTCGGTCGAGGTGGTGCCCGGCCTGCGGCTCGGCCGCCGCCCGACGCACGCCGAATGGCTGGCCGCCGGGCAGCCCCGGCTGGTGAGCCTGTGCGCCGAGTTGCAGATGCCGGCCGTCGTGCCGCATGCGCGCTGCGTGCCGCTGCTCGACCTGACAGTGCCGCCCACCGTGCGCCTGCAGCGCGCGGCGGCCGTCATCGAAGGCCAGCGGCGCAGCGCGGATGGTGCGACAGTGTGGGTCTGCTGCGCGCTCGGCTTCTCGCGCAGCGCGGCCGCGGCGATCGCCTGGCTGGGCCGCTACGGCGCGGCCGGCGGTGCTGCCCAGGCCGAGGACGCGGTGCGCCGCGCACGGCCGCAGATCGTGCTGCGAGGTGCGTGGCGCCTGTCGCTGGAGCCCTTCAAGCCTTTGCCGGAGGTGCCGCCCCATGACCGATGACAACGAACGAACCACCTGCGCCGCGCTGGCAGGCCTGCTGCGCGCCATCGCGCTGCTGGCCCTCTGGGGCTTCGCGCTCACCTGCATCTCGGCGCTGGTGCTCGCGCTGACGCTGCGCTCGCTCTCGACCACAGCCACCATGGGCTTCGGCGCGATCGTGATCCTCGGCGCGCTGGAGCGCTACTTCGCGTTCCGGTTGCGCTTCGACGAGGCCCTGTTCGACGGCCTCGCGCGCGGCACCGTCGCCTCGCTCGATGCGCTCGATCGCGCGCTCTCGGCCCTCGGGCTGCGCGAGCCGCCGCCGTCGCAGCACGCCCCCCGCCCGCTCGACGACCGCGTGCAGGGCACCCGCCAGCTCATGCAGCGCCACGCCATCGTGGTGGCCTGCCAGAGCGCCCTGTTCCTACTTGCCTTGATGACACAGGACTTGTCATGACTCTCCCCCAGGCTTGCCCACTGCGTGTGGCCTCCTCCCCCCTCGCCGGGGGCCGCACCGGCGGCCCGGCGAAGCCGGTTCCGCGGTGCGCACCGAACCAAGCGCGCACGCCGGAGGCAGCACTTTGAGCGACAGGACAGAAAAGCCCGACAGCACGGTGCTGCGGCGCGGCCTCGCCGTCGTGGCCGGCAAGCTCATCATCGGCGCCGCCGGGCTGCTGACCGGGGTGCGCGCCATCTGGTCGGGCACCACGCCGAAGGCCGAGCAGACGCTGTACTTCGCCAACCACACGAGCCACGGCGACTTCGTGCTGCTTTGGGCCACGCTGCCGCCCGACCTGCGCGGACTCACGCGGCCGGTGGCGGGGCAGGATTATTGGGAAGCCTCGAAGCTGCGCAACTTCATCGGCAAGGACGTGTTCAACGCGCTGATGATCCGGCGCGACGGCTCGGGCCAGGGCGGCAACCCGGTCGACCAGATGAAGGACGCGCTGGAGGGCGGCGACTCGCTCATCATGTTCCCCGAGGGCACTCGCAACACGGGCGAAGACATCCTGCTACCGCTGAAAAGCGGGCTGTTCCACCTGGCGCGCGCCTGCCCCCACGTGCGGCTGGTGCCGGTGTGGATCGAGAACCTGAAGCGCGTGCTGCCCAAGGGCGTGCTGGTGCCGATTCCGCTGGCCTGCACGGTGCGCTTCGGCACGCCGATCACGCTGGCGGAAGGGGAAGAGAAGGTGTCGTTCCTGGCCCGCGCGCGCGCGGCAATGCTCGACCTGCGCCCCGAATACGACCGCCTCGAACCCAACAGCAGGCAGGACGGAGGGACGGCCGCATGATCGAGCTCTCTCCTTTCGCGTGGACCACGCTCAGGCTCTTCGGTGGCGTCTTCGGCGTGCTGGTGCTGGCCTCGTCCATCGGCGCGCTGCTCAAGTGGCGGGTGGCGAGCGGCCAGCCGCATTCGGTGATCGACAACCTCAACTCGCGCGTCAATGCATGGTGGGTGATGGTGGCGGTGATCGGCATTGCCTTCGCCTTCGGCAAGGGCGGCGTGATCGTGCTGTTCTACCTGATCTCGTTCTACGCGCTGCGCGAGTTCATCAGCCTGGCCTACACGCGGCGCGGCGACCACGCGGCGATCGCGCTGGCCTTCTTCGTCGCGCTGCCGGGGCAGTACTTCCTGATCTGGATCGACTGGTACGGGCTGTATTCGATCTACATCCCGGTCTATGCCTTCCTGCTGCTGCCCATCCTGGCGGCGATGGGCGGCGACACGCAGCGCTTCCTGGAGCGCACCTCCAAGATCCAGTGGGGGCTGATGGTGTGCGTGTTCTGCATCAGCCACGTGCCCGCGCTGCTCACGCTGCAGATTCCGGGCTTCGAGGGCCGCAACCTGCTGCTGATCGCGTTCCTCGTGATCGTGGTGCAGGGCAGCGACGTGCTGCAGTACGTGTGGGGCAAGCTCTTCGGCAGGCGCAAGGTGGCGCCCGAGCTGTCGCCTTCCAAGACCTGGGAAGGCCTGGTCGGCGGCGTGGCAAGCGCCACCGCGCTGGGCGCGGCGCTCTACTGGGCCACGCCGTTCAACCCGTGGCAGGCGGCGCTGATGGCGCTCACCATCTGTTTGATGGGCTTCTTCGGCGGCCTCGTCATGTCGGCCATCAAGCGCGACCGCGGCGTGAAGGACTGGGGTTCGATGATCGAGGGCCACGGCGGCATGCTCGACCGGCTCGACTCGGTGATCTTCGCGGCGCCGATCTACTTCCACGCGCTGCGCTATTGGTGGGTGCCGTGAGCACGGAACGCGTTCCGCACGACACGCCGATCGAGTGCAGCAGCGCTGCGTCGTGGGCGCGCTGGCTCAAGCGCCACCACGCCAGCGCCGCCGGCGTGTGGCTGCGCATCGCAAAGAAGGAGAGCGGCATCGCCTCCATCGACTATCCCGCCGCGCTGGAAGAAGCGCTGTGCTGGGGCTGGATCGACGGCCAGCGCAAGAGCGAGGATGCGCAGTACTTCCTGCAGCGCTTCACGCCGCGCACCAGGCGCAGTATCTGGTCGCAGATCAACCGCGCCAAGGTGCTGAAGCTCATCGACGAAGGCCGCATGCAACCGGCCGGCCATGCCGAGATCGAGCGCGCGAAGGCCGACGGCCGCTGGGATGCGGCCTATGAGGGCGTCAGTGCGGCGACGGTACCGCCCGACCTGCAGGCTGCGCTCGATGCGAACAAGAAGGCCGCGAAGTTCTTCGCCACGCTCGATTCGCGCAACCGCTTCGCGGTGCTGTTCCGTACCCAGGGCGCGAAGAAGCCCGAGACGCGGGCGCGGCGCATTGCGCAGTTCGTGGAGATGCTGGCCAAGGGCGAGAAGATCCATCCCTGAGTGCCCCTTCTGGGGCGCGTGCGAAGGCCACCGGGTGCTCCCCTCCACGAATGCCCCCCGTCGGCGTGAGCGCGCCCTGAATCACGCTCACTTCGCCAGCGACTTCAACGCCAGCTTGATCCCCTCGCTCACGGTCGCATCCTTCGGCAGCGCCTTGAGTGCGAGCGCAGCTTCCTTATCGCTATAGCCGAGCGCGACCAGCGCCTGGAGGATGTCGGCCTGCGCGTCCGACGCCGCGTGCGCAGGCAGGCCGATGTCGGCACCGAGCTTGCCCTTGAGTTCCAGCAGAAGCCGCTCGGCGGTCTTCTTGCCGATGCCCGGGATCTTCACGAGCCGGCCCAGTTCCTGCGTCGTGATCGCCTGCGACAGTTCGCCCACGCTCATGCCCGAAAGCAGGCCCAGGGCCGTGCGCGGCCCCACGCCGGTGATCTTGATGAGCTGGCGAAAAGCCGCCCGCTCCTCGGCCGTGCCGAAGCCATAGAGAATCTGCGCGTCCTCGCGCACGACGAAGTGCGTGAGCAGCGACACGCGCTCGCCGGTGCCGGGGAGGTTGTAGAACGTGCTCATCGGCACATCGACCTCGTAGCCGACGCCGTTGCAGTCCACCACCACCTGCGGCGGATTGCGCTCAGCGAGCGTGCCGGTCAGTTTGCCTATCATGGGTGCCCTTTTTCCTTGAAATGTCCGGCGTGATTCTGCGACACACCTTTACCCCACTGAACAACTCGCGCCTCGGCCACCTGTGCGGACCTCTGGACGCGCACCTGCGCCGCATCGAGGAAGCGCTGGGCGTGAAGATCGCGCACCGCCACGAACAGTTCAAGGTCGACGGCCCCAAGGCCTCCGCGCAGCGCGCAATGGACGTGCTGCAGGCGCTGTACGAAATCGCCCAGCGCGTCATCGATCCGGCCGTGGTGCAGCTCACGCTGGCCGGCGACGGCTCGATGCTCGACGGCGACGACGACCTCGCGATGCTCGTCACCCGCCGCACCGACCTGCGCGCGCGCACGCCCACGCAGGCGCTGTACCTCGACAACATCGCCAAGCACGACATTACCTTCGGCATCGGGCCGGCCGGCACCGGCAAGACCTATCTTGCAGTGGCCTGCGCGGTCGATGCGCTCGAGCGCGCCGCCGTGCAGCGCATCGTGCTGACGCGGCCCGCGGTGGAAGCGGGCGAGCGGCTCGGCTTCCTGCCTGGCGACCTGACGCAGAAGGTCGACCCCTACCTGCGCCCGCTGTACGACGCGCTCTACGACCTGATGGGCTACGAGAAGGTGCAGAAGGCATTCGAGCGCAACGCGCTGGAAATCGCGCCGCTGGCCTTCATGCGGGGGCGCACGCTGAACAACGCCTTCGTGATCCTCGACGAGGCGCAGAACACCACCGTCGAGCAGATGAAGATGTTCCTCACGCGCATCGGCTTCGGTGCCAAGGCGGTGGTGACGGGCGACGTGAGCCAGATCGATCTGCCCAAGCAGCAGCTGAGCGGCCTGATCGATGCGGAGCGCGTGCTCAAGCGGGTGAACGGCATCGCGATCACGCACTTCACGAGTGCGGACGTGGTGCGGCATCCGCTGGTGGCGAAGATCGTCGATGCCTACGACGGCCAGCGCAAGCGCGCGGGAGGCCACTGAGATGGCCGCCTCCAGGCTCCCCGCACTTTCGCTCTCGCTGCAGTTCGGGCGCTTCAAGGGCGTGGAACGCCACCGCGCCGCGCTGCCGCGCCACAGCGTGACGCGCTGGATCCGCCATGCGCTCGACATCGACGGCGAGATCACCGTGCGCATCGTCGATGCCGACGAGGGCCAGCGCCTGAACCGCGAGTTCCGCGGCAAGGACTACGCGACCAACGTGCTGACCTTCGACTACGCGCAAAGCCCGCTGGTGATGGCCGACCTCGTGCTGTGCGCGCCGGTGGTGGCGCGCGAGGCGAAGGAAAACCGCAAGACGCTCGCCGACCACTACGCGCACCTGCTGGTGCACGGCACGCTGCATGCGCAGGGCTGGGACCACGAGACCAGCGAGGCCGACGCCGACGAGATGGAAGCCTACGAGATCGAGATCCTCGCGGGGCTGGGCATCCGCAGCCCGTACGGCAAGTAGATGGCGTCCGCTACGCCGCCATCTGCAGCGGGATGGTGACGGGCCCGTCGTTCAGCAGGTGCACCTGCATGTCGGCGCCGAACTCGCCGGTGGCCACCACCGGGTGCGCGGCGCGTGCCTGCGCCACGAAGTACTCGTAGAGCCGGCGTCCCTCATCGGGCGGCGCGGCCTGAGTGAAGCTGGGGCGGTTACCGGCGCTGGAATCGGCCGCCAGCGTGAACTGGCTCACCACCAGCAGGCCGCCGCCGATGTCCTGCACGCTGAGGTTCATCTTGCCGGCGTCGTCCGAAAAGATGCGCAGCTTGAGGATCTTGGCGAGCATGCGGTCGGCCAGCGCATCGGTGTCGCCGCGCTCGGCGCACAGCAGCACGAGCAGGCCCGAATCGATGGCACCGACGGTGCGGCCCGCAATATCGACGCGCGCATTCGCCACGCGTTGAAGAACAGCCTTCATAGGGGGTGATGTTCGCCGGCCTGGGTGGCGCGGGCTTCCATGGTCAGGGGCAGGAGCTGGATCGTGACGCGCAGGCCGGGCACCGCGTCCATCAGGGCCTGCTCCAGTTCGTCGCGCATGCTGGCGGCGTGCTGCAGGGTCCAGTGGCCGGGCACGTGCATGTGCAGGTCGGCAAAGCGGCGCTGGCCGGCGCTGCGCGTCACCATGTCGTCGAAGCGCAGCCGCGTGCCTTCGGGCATGCGGGCGGCAAACGCGTCGAGCGTGGCGCGCACGGTGGCAAGGGTCTCGGCGTCGAGCGCTTCGTCCATCAGACCCTGCGACGAGCGCCACACCAGCTTGACGCCCTCGCGCACGATGTTGAGCGCCACGCCGATGGCCAGCACCGGGTCGAGCCAGAGCCAGCCGCTGAATTGCACGCAGACGATGCCGACGACCACCGCGGCGGAAGTCCACACGTCGGTCATCAGGTGGCGGCCGTCGGCCTCCAGCGCGATCGAGCGATGCGTGCGGGCCGCGCGGAACAGCAGGAAGGCCAGGCCGGCATTGAAGCCCGAACTGATCACCGACAGCGCCAGGCCCCAGCCCAGTTGCTCGAGCGGCTGTGGCGTCAGCAGGCGTTGCACCGAGACCCAGAGGATCGCGATGGCCGCGCCGACGATCAGGATGCCCTCGAAGCCCGAGGAGAAGTACTCGGCCTTGTGATGGCCGTAGGGATGGTCGTCGTCGGCTGGCCGCTCGGCGATGGTCACCATGGCGAGCGCGAACATGGCGCTCGCCAGGTTCACGAAGGACTCCATCGCGTCGGAGATCAGGCCCATCGAGTTGGTCACGTAGCCTGCCAGGCCCTTGAGCACGATCGTGATCAAGGCCACGGCGACGGAAACGCGCAGCAGCGTCTTAGGGGTAAACGTCATGTAAAAATCATCGGAAATTGGGCAATAGGCCACACGAAAAGCGGTAAAAGGCCGCAAGAACTGCCTGAATTATCGGCCCCGTGTCTTCATGTAACGCCTTCGCATTAATATTCGCGACCATTGCGGAACACCGTTTCGCAGAGAGCCCCCTGATGATGAAAAAACTCGTGACCGCCTTGAGCGGCCTGGCCATTGTGGGCTCGGCCGCGCTGGCGCAGGCCCAGACTCCTTCGACCGCCCCGGTGGCGGTTCCCGCTGCCTCGCCCGCACCCGCGCTTGCGCCTGCGGCCCCGGCCAAGGCCGATCCCCAGGCGGGCTTCGTGAAATCCGTGCGCGGCAACGTGCAACTGCTCAACGGCACCGGTGCCACGCGCCCCGCCAGCCCGGGCGATGCACTGGGCACCGTGGACCGCATCGTGACCGGCCCCGATTCGTCCGCCTCCGTGGTGCTGCGCGACGACACGACGCTGGTGGTCGGTCCCTCGTCGCGGCTCGACCTGAAGGAATTCCACTTCGACGGCACGACGTACGAGGGCGGCATGCTGGTCTCGCTGCTGCGCGGCTCCATGCGCATGATCACGGGCCTGATCGGCAAGACCAACCCCGACGCGGTCCGGGTCGAAACGCAGACGGCCACTATCGGCATCCGCGGCACTGACTTCATCGTGCAAGCCGACGGCAAGCCATGACGATCTCCTCCAGGTCCCGCCCCGCATCGCTCTTCATCGCCACGCTGGCAGCCGCGCTTCTTGCCGCCTGTTCGACGCCGGGCACGCGGGTGGTGCTGCTGCCGCAGGCCGACGGCAAGCCATCGGCGGTGGTGGTGCGCGCCAAGGATGGCGAGGAAGTGCTCTCCAAGCCCTACCAGCGCGCCACGGCCGCAGTGGGCGCAAGCGGCGCCCCGGCGGTCGACCAGGTCGATCCGGCCAAGGTACAGGCTGAAAACAAGCCGCTTTTCGACATGCGCCCGCCCCCGCCACAGCGCTACACGGTGTATTTCGATATCGGTGGCACAACGCTGACCCCGGCATCGCAGCAGATCATGACCGAGGCATTGGCCGCTGCCCTGGCGCGCAGCGGCGGCGACATCGTGGTCACGGGCCACACCGACACCAAGGGCAGCGGCGAGCAGAACGACCAGTTGTCGCGCCGCCGCGCGCAGGAAGTGGTCCAGCTCTTCGTGGAGCGCCAGTTCCCGGCCAACCGCATCGAGGCCGTAGGCCGAGGCGAGCGCGACCTGGCCATTCCCACCGCCGACGAGGTGGACGAGCCGCGCAACCGGCGCGTCACCATCGAGGTGCGCTGAGCGGGCGCTCAGCTCAAGGTCACGCGGGCGAACTTGCGCTTGCCGACCTGAACCACGTAGCTGCCCGCAGGCAGCTTCAGGGCCTTGTCGCTGACCACGGCGGAATCGATGCGCACGCCGCCGCCGTCGATCAGGCGGTTGCCTTCCGACGCCGAAGAAGCGAGGTTTGCCTGCTTGAGGAGCTGGGCAATGCCCAGCGGCGCGCCCGGCAGCGACACCTCGGGAATCTCGTCCGGCACGCCGCCCTTGCTGCGGTTGATGAAATCCTGTTCGGCCGTATCTGCCGCCGCCGCGCTGTGGAAGCGCGCAGTGATTTCCTTCGCCAGCGCGACCTTGGCGTCCTTCGGATTGCGGCCACCCTCGATCTCGGCCTTCAGCGCCGCGATCTGCTCCAGCGACTGGAAGCTCAACAGGGTGTACCAGCGCCACATCAGGTCGTCGGAGATCGACAGCACCTTGGCGAACATGGTGTTGGCGTCCTCGCTGATGCCGATGTAGTTGTTCTTGCTCTTGGACATCTTTTCGACGCCATCGAGCCCTTCCAGCAGCGGCATAGTGAGTATGCACTGCGGCTCTTGCCCGTATTCCTGCTGGAGATGCCGGCCGACGAGCAGGTTGAACTTCTGGTCGGTGCCGCCCAGCTCGAGGTCGCTCTTCAAGGCGACCGAGTCGTAGCCCTGCATCAGCGGGTAGAGGAATTCGTGCACCGAGATCGACTGGCCGCCCTTGAAGCGCTTGTTGAAGTCGTCGCGCTCCATCATCCGGGCCACCGTGTACTTGGCGGCGAGCTGGATCATGCCGCGCGCGCCCAGGGGGTCGCTCCACTCGGAGTTGTAGCGGACTTCGGCGATATCGACGTTCAGCACCAGGCGCAGCTGGTCGAAGTAGGTCGCCGCATTGGCCTCGATCTGCTCGCGGGTCAGCGGCGGCCGGGTGCTGTTGCGCCCGGACGGGTCGCCGATGGTGGTGGTGAAGTCGCCGATCAGCGGGATCACCGTGTGGCCCAGGTCTTGCAACTGGCGCATCTTGTTGAAAACCACCGTGTGACCCAGATGAATATCCGGTGCCGTCGGGTCCAGACCGAATTTGATGCGAAGGGGGGTCCCGGTGGCTTCGGAGCGCTGGAGCTTGCGCACCCACTCGTCCTGCGGCAGCAGCTCGTCAGCGCCGCGGAGGGATATTTCTAGCGCGCGTCCTACACTATTTGAGAGGCTCATGGATGTAACAGATTCGGCCTTTACGGGCTTTTTTAGCTGACTTTGGGGGTGCCGAAGCTATACTCAGCCCGACTTTTCAAGCGCCGGATTCTAAGCGGCGCTTTTTTCCGCACCGTCTGCTGCCGCCCTGAACGTACTGGGCCTTGCAGCACGGATTTGCAGAACCTGAGCTGGAATTCACAGTTTGATCAACGGCATTCTTGCCGCCGAGGAGCTACTTGCTTCTCGCGTGGCCTATACATTCCGGACGTATCCCAAGCAGATCACCGCGCTCATCGCGGCGGCGCTGCTGAGCGCCGGCACCCTTGCGGTGGCATCGCTGGGCCCCGACGCCTCCGACCTCCCGGTCCACCAGATCCTCGAAGCGACGGCGCCGGTGTCGTTCGCCGACCAGGGTGAATCGCTCGAGAACTTCAGCTTCACCCTGTTCCGCACCGACGTTACCCGTTCGAGCGACACGGCCGAAGCCCTGATGAAGCGCCTCGGCATCTCCGACCCCGCCGCCACCGCCTTCGTGCGCGGCAGCGTCGAAGCCCGCAACGCGCTGTTCTCGCGCGCCGGCCGCACCGTGACGGCCGAGGCGACGCAGGAAAACCAGCTCAAGAAACTCAGCGCCCGCTGGATTCCCGACGGCGACGGCGGCTTCAAGCGCTTCGTCATCGAGCGCACGCCCACCGGCTTCGCCGGCGTGACCGAGCGCGACACGCTCACGCCGGGTACGCGCCTGGCGAGCGGCACCATCCGCACCTCGCTGTTCGCCGCCACCGACGACTCGCGCATTCCCGATGCGGTGGCGAGCCAGCTGGCCGACATCTTCGCGGGCGACGTCGACGTGCGTGCGCTGCGCAAGGGCGACCGCTTCGCCGTGGTGTACGAGACCTTCGAGGCCGACGGGCAGGCGCTGCGCAGCGGCCGCGTGCTGTCGGCCGAATTCGAGAACAACGGCAAGATCCACCAGGCCGTCTGGTTCCAGCCTCCGGGCGCGGGCCAGAAGGGCAGCTACTACCGCCCGAACGGCGACAGCCTGCGCAAGGCCTACCTGGCGACGCCGGTCGAGTTCTCGCGCGTGTCCAGCGGCTTCGCGATGCGCATGCACCCGATCCTGAACAGCTGGCGCCAGCACAACGGCGTCGACTACGCGGCGCCCACGGGCACCTCGGTGCGCTCGGTCGGCGACGGCACGGTCGATTTCGCCGGCACGCAGAACGGCTACGGCAACATCGTCATCATCAATCACCGCAACAACCAGCAGACGGCCTATGCGCACCTGAGCCGCATCGACGTCAAGGCAGGGCAGGCGGTGAGCCAGGGCCAGACGGTCGGCGCGGTGGGTTCCACCGGCTGGGCCACCGGCCCGCACCTGCACTTTGAATTCCGCGTGGGCGGCGTCTATCAAGACCCGGCATCCATCGCCCAGGAAGGCGGCGCGCCGATCACCGCGGCACTGCGGCCGGCCTTCGAACGCATCGCCGTGGGCGCGCGCACCGAGCTGGCAGCCGCCTTCTCGGTCATCCAGGCCAGCGCCGACTGATTCCGCCGCGCGGCAGGCGACCTCTCTCGAGACCCGATCCAGAGATGGCCGCCAAACTCTTCATCGGCCTGATGTCGGGCACCTCGCTCGACGGCGTCGACGGTGTGCTGGCCGACTTTTCCGGCGGCCGCATCGCGGTGCGGGCTTATGCCACGGCGCAATTTCCCGTGGCCCTGCGCGCCGAACTGCTGGCGCTGAACACGCCCGGCGACAACGAACTGCACCGTGCGGCACTTGCGGGCAACGGACTGGCCCGGGCGTACGCCGGCGTCGTCGCCCAGTTGCTGGCGGACAGCGGCATCGACGCCAGCGCCGTCGCCGCCATCGGCGCGCACGGCCAGACGGTGCGCCACCAGCCGCTCGAGTTCGACGAGGTCGGCTACACCCTCCAGGTCAACAATCCCTCGCTGCTGGCCGAACTGGCCGGCATCGACGTGGTAGGCGATTTCCGCAGCCGCGACCTCGCAGCCGGCGGCCAGGGCGCGCCGCTGGTGCCGGCCTTCCACCAGGCGCTGTTCGCACAGGCCGACGAGACGGTCGCGGTGCTGAACGTCGGCGGCATCTCCAACCTGAGCCTGCTGCCGGCCACCAATGCGGCCAGCGGCATCAGCGTGCTCGGCTTCGACTGCGGTCCGGGCAATGCGCTGATGGACCACTGGTGCCAGACCCACCAGGGCCAGCCCTTCGACCGTGGCGGCCAATGGGCCGCCAGCGGACAGGTGCTGCCCGATCTGTTGGCGCAAATGCTGGCGGACCCGTACTTCGCCAAGGCCCCCCCGAAAAGTACCGGGCGCGATCTGTTCAATCCGACCTGGCTGGCCGCGCAGCTGGGCACGGTGGCGATGGCGCCTGCCGATGTACAGGCGACATTGGCCGAACTGACCGCTCGTGCCTGCGCAGCAGATGTAAGTGGCTATGGAAAAGATAGCAACCTGCTGATCGTGTGCGGAGGCGGCGCCCTCAACGACCACCTGCTGGACCGCCTGCGCGCGCTGCTGCCCGGCGTCGACGTGGCGGCCTCGACCGAACACGGCCTGCCGCCCCAGCAGGTCGAGGCGGCGGCATTTGCATGGCTGGCCCGCGCCACCATCCGGCGCGAGGCGGGCAACCTGGCCAGCGTAACCGGCGCCCGCGGGCCGCGGGTGCTCGGCGCGATCTACCCTGCCTGAAACGGATCAGCCCTGGCCGGAAACCTCCGGCTGCGCAGGGCGTGTCGCGCGCACTTCTGAGGGCAGATGCCAAAAGATCAGCGCAGAAGCCACCGTGATCAGCCCCATGCTTGCGAAAGTGGCCTGGAAAGCATCCAGCGTGTGCGCCGGCGTCTCGGTGCCGAAAATGCCGTGGTAGCCCGTCAGCACGGCGCCCGCGGCGGCAACGCCCAGGCTCATTGCGAGCATCTGCACCATCGACAGCAGGCTGTTGCCGCTGCTGGCCATGCTGCCATCCAGATCCTTCAGCGTGATCGTGTTCATCGCGGTGAACTGCAGCGAATTGACCGCGCCGAAAGCCAGCAGCTGCAGCACATGCAGCGCCATCGGCTGGCCCGGCGCCGTCAGGCCGAAGCTGGCCATCGTGCAGCCCACGAGGATGGTGTTGGCCACCAGCACCTTGCGGTAGCCGTGGCGCGTGATCAACGGCGTGGCGAAGCGCTTCATGGCCATGCCCGCCAGGGCGATCGGCAGCATCATCAGACCGGCGCGCACCGGCGAATAGCCCATCGACACCTGCAGCAGCAGCGGCACCAGGAAGGGCATGCAACTGCTGCCCAGCCGCGAGAACAGGTTGCCGATCAGGCCGATGCTGAGGGTGGGCACATGGAAGAGCGAGGGCGCGAACAGCGGCTCGGGCGTGCGCGCGGCGCGCAGCCAGTAGCCGGCGATGCTGGCGAAACCGAAGATCAGCACGACCATCACGCCGCCCTGGTGCAGGCCCGCGCCGTCGAGCGAAAGCGAAATCGCCACCATGCCAAAGGCCAGCATCGCGTAGCCAACGCTGTCGAAGCGCTTCTGCACGGCACCACGCAGGTCGGGCATGTACTTGAGCGTGGCAATGCAACCCAGCAGCCCCACGGGCACGTTGATCAGGAAGATCCAGTGCCACGAGGCGTACTGCACGAGCCATCCGCCCAGCGTGGGGCCCAGCAGGGGCCCTATGAGCCCCGGGATGGCGACAAAGCTCATCGCCTGCAGGAACCCTCCGCGCGGCACGGTGCGCAGCAGCGCCAGGCGCCCCACGGGCAGCAGCAGCGCGCCGCCCAGGCCCTGCACCACCCGCGCAGCCACCAACTGGCCCAGCCCGTGCGAGAGCGCGCACAGTACCGATCCGGCGGCGAACAGCACGATGGCCGAGAAAAAGACACGCCGGGTGCCGAAGCGGTCGGCGATCCAGCCCGAGGCGGGAATCAGCATCGCCATGGTGAGCGCATAGGCCACCACCACCGACTGCATGCGCAGCGGGCTTTCGCCGAGGCTCGCGGCCATCGCCGGCAGCGCCGTGTTGATGATGGTGGCGTCCAGCGTCTGCATGAAGAAGCCGACTGCGACGAGCCACAGCAGGCTCTTTTGAACGGGATCGGCGGCGGCATCGGCCTTGAAGGTCATGGGCAAGGGAATGAAGCAGGAACTAAAAAGCCGCCCGGAGGCGGCTTTTGGAGGGAAGCTGGGTCAGCAGCATCCAGGCATCAGGCCGAGAAGCTCGATCCGCAGCCGCAAGTGCTGGTGGCGTTCGGGTTCTTGATCACGAACTGGGCACCCTGCAGGTCTTCCTTGTAGTCGATCTCGGCGCCGACCAGGTACTGGTAGCTCATGGCGTCGATCAGCAGCGAGACGCCGTTCTTGGTCATGGTGGTGTCGTCTTCGTTGGTGATTTCATCGAAGGTGAAACCGTACTGGAAGCCGGAGCAGCCGCCACCCTGCACGAACACGCGCAGCTTCAGGTCGGGATTGCCCTCTTCGGCGATCAGGTCGGCGACCTTGGCGGCCGCGCTGTCGGTGAAGACGATCGGCTCGGGCATCTGGGTCTGGATGTTTTCGGCAACGGCGCTCATGGGGTGATAACTCCTAGGGGGCCGGACATGCGGCCAATGAAACGAATGCTACTGCAATGCCGCATTCCCGGCAGGCCGGGTGTGGCGTGCACCCCAATGCAAGTGGGGTCGGACGCCCCCCGCACCAAGGGGCAGCTCCAGCGAAAAGGCACCCGAAGGCGGCCCCGGTAACGAAAAAGCCGCCCGAAGGCGGCTTTGTGTTCGCAGTGAACAGATCAGCGCTTGCTGAACTGCTTGCGACGACGGGCGGAGTGCAGACCGACCTTCTTACGCTCGACTTCACGCGCGTCGCGCGTCACGAAGCCGGCTTGGCTCAGCACGGGCTTGAGCGTCGCGTCGTAGTCGATCAGCGCACGGGTGATGCCGTGGCGCGTGGCGCCGGCTTGACCCGATTCGCCGCCACCGTTCACGTTGACCATCACGTCGAAAGCTTCGAGGTTGTTGGTCAGCGCCAGGGGCTGCTTGGCGATCATGATCGAGGTTTCGCGGCCGAAGAACTCTTGGATGTCCTTGCCGTTGACCGTGATCTTGCCGGTGCCTTTTTTCAGAAACACGCGGGCGACGCTGGATTTGCGACGGCCGGTGCCATTGTTCCATTCACCAATCATTCTCAAGGCTCCTTACAGTTCCAGCACTTTGGGCTGTTGGGCGGTATGCGGGTGCTCAGCGCCACCGTACACCTTGAGTTTCTTGATCATCGCGTAACCGAGCGGGCCCTTGGGCAGCATGCCCTTGACAGCCTTTTCCAGGGCGCGGCCCGGGTGCTTGTTCTGCATGTCGCGGAAGTTCGTCGCCGTGATACCGCCCGGGTAGCCCGAGTGACGGTAGTACACCTTGTCGATCGACTTGGCGCCGGTGACGCGCAGTTGCGCGGCGTTGATGATGACGATGAAGTCACCGGTATCGACGTGAGGCGTGTAAATGGCCTTGTGTTTGCCGCGCAAACGGAGAGCAACTTCGCTGGCTACTCGTCCGAGGACCTTGTCGGTCGCGTCAATCACAAACCACTCGTGCGTCACGTCAGCGGGCTTGGCGCTGAACGTTTTGGTCATGAGTTTTTCTCTTGAAAAGAGGGTTTGGCGGGCCCTTTTCCACGGTCGGCGTTCCTCTGACGGGAATCTCTTAGGTGGGTTTAAAGTCCTCGCCGCGGGGCCACAAAAACGCTGCGAAGCCCGCGATTATATAAAGAATGGCCCTGTGCTGGCAAATTCGCATATGCAGGGCCCAACACCGTTACCATCCTCCCCCTATGTTCAGTTACCGCCACGCCTTCCATGCCGGCAACCACGCCGACGTGCTCAAGCACACGGTGCTGATTGCCACGCTCGACCATCTGCTTGAAAAAGAGGCGGCCCTGACGGTCGTCGACACTCATGCCGGCGCCGGCCTGTACCGGCTCGACGGCGACTACGCCGGCACCAGCGGTGAAGCGGCCGACGGCATCCTGCGGCTTCTTTCGGGCAAGAAAATACCCGATGCGCCAGCCCCCGCCGCGAAGTCCGCTACCAAAAAAGTAGCACCTGAAGCCGAAATTCCAGTCGCCGACGCCATTGCGCGCTACCTGGAAGTGATTCACGACTTCAACCCCAACGGCGGAGCCCGCGTCTATCCCGGCTCGCCATTCATCGTGCAGCACCTGCTGCGCGACCACGACAGGCTCAAGCTGTTCGAGCTGCACCCGACCGACGGCCGCGCGCTGAGCGCCAACATCGCCCAGCTCGAGGCCGGCCGCCAGATCGCCGTGTTGAACGAAGACGGCTTCGGCAGCGCCACCAAGTTCCTGCCGCCGCCCTCGCGCCGCGCGCTGGTGCTGATGGACCCGAGCTACGAGATGAAGACCGACTACGGCCGCGTGCTCGACTTCGCGGCCGAGGCGCTCAAGCGTTTCGCCACCGGCACCTACGCGGTCTGGTATCCGATCATTCCGCGCCCCGAGGCGCACGACCTGCCGCGCCGGCTCAAGACCATGGCGACGAAAGCCGGCAAGTCCTGGCTGCACGCCACGCTGACGGTCAAGTCCAGCAAGATCACGACGGACGCATCGGGCGAAACGCACCGGCCGGGGCTGCCGGCCAGCGGCATGTTCCTGATCAACCCGCCGTACACGCTGAAGCCGCTGCTGGCGGCCGCCCTGCCGCAGTTGGCGGAGCGCCTGGCACAAGACCGGCACGCCGCCTTCTCGCTCGATTCGGGCGGCTGAGCCTTCCGGCCCCTATCTCCGGCGGCGGGGCGGCACGACCGCCTTGCGGCGTGCGGGCGCCGGCGACCTCGCCCGTTGCGGCGCAGCCGGTACTGTTGCGGACGCCAGCACGTCGCCCGCCTCCACCGGCAATCCGCCGCAACGCATCCCCTCGCGATCGACGACCGTCAACGCCACCTGCTTGATGCCCATGCTCGTCAGGCCGATGCGGTCGGCCGCCGCGCGGCTCAGGTCGATCACGCGACCTGCCGCGTACGGCCCGCGGTCGTTGATGCGCACCAGCACCTCGCTGCCGTTGACGAGGCTGCGCACGCACACGCGCGTGTTGAAGGGCAGGGTCTTGTGGGCCGCCGTCATGGCTGCCATGTCGAAGCGCTCGCCGCTGGCGGTCTTGCGCTGATGGAATTGAATGCCGTACCAGGAGGCACCGCCGCGCTCGAAGATTTCCCGCGTGCCCTCATCGCCGGGCACGCCGTCGTCCGGCGGCAGTTCGCCCGTGCCGGACACCGCAAGGTCATAGCGCACCGACGGCACGCTCGAACGCGCCGCCGCGCCCGGAGGCACCGCGATGGCGCGAGGCAAGGGCGTCAGCTTCGCCGTCGCCCCGCCTTCGGCGTCGGTCGCAGGTGGCATGGCGCAACCCGCGAGAACGCAGGTCGCAGCGACGAGCGCTGCACGAAGCCCCGCGCCCCCACTCAATCGAGGCGCTCCAGCACAGCCAGCGTGGCCGCCGACTGGTTCATCGTGTAGAAGTGCAGCGCCGGCGCGCCGCCTTCCTGCAGACGCGCGCACAGGTCGGTGACCACGTCGAGACCGAAGGCCTTGATCGACGCCGTGTCGTCGCCGAAGCCCTGCAGCCGCAAACGGACCCAGCGCGGAATCTCGGCGCCGCAGGCGTCGGAAAAACGCATGAGCTGCGTCGAGCTCGTGATCGGCATGACGCCCGGCACGATCGGCGTGTCAAGCCCCAGCTTGCGCACGTCGTCGACGAAGCGGAAGTAGGCCTCGGGGCTGAAGAAGTACTGCGTGATCGCAGAGTCGGCGCCCGCCTTCACCTTCGTGGCAAAGGCCTGCAGGTCGGCTTCGGGCGAGCGTGCCTGCGGATGGACCTCGGGGTAGCAAGCCACCTCGATGTGGAAGTCGCGGCCGGTCTCTTCGCGGATGAAGGCAACGAGGTCGCTCGCGTACAGGAACTCGCCGCCCATGCCATAGCCGCTCGGCAGGTCACCGCGCAGGGCCACGAGGCGCTTGACGCCCATGGCCTTGAGTTCGGCGAGTTGCTCGCGCACCGTGGCGCGGGTGGCGCCGATGCACGAGAAGTGGCTCGCAGCGTCCACGCCTTCGGACAGGATCTCCTGCACCGCACCGAAAGTGCCCTGGTGCGTGGAACCGCCCGCGCCGTACGTGACCGAGCAGAACTGCGGCTTGCGCACATACAGCTGCTGGCGCGCGGCGCGCAGCTTGACCGCGCCCTCGGGCGTCTTGGTCGGGAAGAATTCGAAACTCAACGGAAGGCGCACCTGCGTCTCCTTAGGAACCGTCGTTAGCGCCGTGAACAGCGCGAACGGCGTGAATGAAAAACTCGCGGTTGCCGTCGCCCCCGGCGATCGGGCTGTCGAACCATTGCAGCACCCGCAGGCCCAGCGCCTTGCAGGCATCGTGCAAGCGCTTCTCGACCACCGCGTACATCGACTCGTCGCGCACGATGCCGCCCTTGCCGACCTGGCCGGGCTGCAGCTCGAACTGCGGTTTCACCAACATCAGCAGGTGGCCGTCGTCGGCCAGGAACTCGACGACCGCCGGCAGCACCAGCGTGAGCGAGATGAACGACAGGTCGCCGACGATCAGGTCGAAGCGTGGATCGAATGGTTCCCCGCCCTCTTCCTGCAAGTCGTCAGCCGAGAGCGCGCGCGCATTGACGCCTTCGATGGGGACCACGCGTTCGTCCTCGCGCAGCTTCGCATGCAGCTGCCCGTGGCCGACATCCACGCCGACCACTTTGGCGGCGCCGCGCTGCAGCAGGCAGTCGGTGAAACCGCCGGTCGACTGGCCCACGTCGAGACACACTTTGCCGGAGGGATCGACACCGCTCACGGCAAGCGCGCCTTCGAGCTTGAGCCCGCCGCGCGACACATACCGGGCCTCGGCCGCATCGACCAGCTCGAGCTCGGCCGATTCGGGCACGTCGTCCTTGTTTTTGGCGACGGAACGCCACGCGTCGCTGGTGCCCGCGTCGCGCCATCGCAAGCCGCCGGCGATGAGCCGCACAGCCTGCGAACGCGACGCGGCCAGGCCGCGCTCTACCAACAGTTGATCGGCGCGCATGCGCTGTCGATCAGTAGCGGTACGTGTCCGGCTTGTACGGACCGTTCTTGCTCACGCCGATGTAGGCGGCCTGCGCGTCCGTCAACTCGGTGAGCATGGCGCCGACCTTCTTCAGGTGCAGGCGCGCGACCTTCTCGTCGAGGTGCTTGGGCAGCACGTAGACCTTGCCGGCCTGGTAGGCGTCGGGCTTGGTGAACAGCTC
The DNA here is from genome assembly GCF_000282635.1 of Variovorax sp. CF313. GTDB lineage: Bacteria > Pseudomonadota > Gammaproteobacteria > Burkholderiales > Burkholderiaceae_C > Variovorax. The sequence goes on along the minus strand of NZ_AKIW01000002.1, from coordinate 63,585 downwards.
GATCTGGGCGATGGTCTGGTTCGCGAACGACGACGACATCACGAAGCTCGGGTGGCCCGTGCCGCAGCCCAGGTTCACGAGGCGGCCCTTGGCCAGCAGGATGATCTTCTTGCCGTCCGGGAAGGTGATGTGGTCGACCTGCGGCTTGATTTCTTCCCACTCGTACTTCTCGATCGACGCGACGTCGATCTCGTTGTCGAAGTGGCCGATGTTGCAGACGATGGCCTGGTCCTTCATCTTGACCATCGTGTCGTGCGTGATGACGTCCTTGTTGCCGGTGGTGGTCACGAAGATGTCGGCCTTGTCGGCGGCGTATTCCATCGTCACGACCTTGTAGCCTTCCATCGCGGCCTGCAGGGCGTTGATCGGGTCGATCTCGGTCACCCACACCTGCGCCGACAGCGCGCGCAGCGCTTGTGCCGAGCCCTTGCCCACGTCGCCGTAGCCGGCCACGCAGGCCACCTTGCCGGCGATCATCACATCGGTCGCGCGCTTGATGCCGTCGACCAGCGATTCGCGGCAACCGTACAGGTTGTCGAACTTGCTCTTGGTGACCGAGTCGTTCACGTTGATGGCGCGGAACAGCAGCGTGCCCTTGGCGCTCATCTCGTTCAGGCGGTGCACGCCGGTGGTCGTCTCTTCAGTCACGCCGATGATCTCGGCCGACTTGCGGGTGTACCAGGTGTCGTCCGCGGCCAGCTTGGCCTTGATGGCGGCGAACAGGATGCGCTCTTCCTCGCTGGTCGGGTTGGCGAGCACGCCCAGGTCCTTCTCGGCGCGCTGGCCCAGGTGCATCAGCAGCGTGGCGTCGCCGCCGTCGTCCAGGATCATGTTCGGACCTTCGCCCTTCGAGCCCTTGGGGCCGAAGTCGAAGATGGCGTGGGTGTAGTCCCAGTAGTCCTTCAGCGACTCGCCCTTGATGGCGAACACCGGCGTGCCCGCAGCGGCGATGGCCGCGGCGGCGTGGTCCTGCGTCGAGAAGATGTTGCACGAGGCCCAGCGAACGGTCGCGCCCAGGGCTTGCAGGGTCTCGATCAGCACGGCCGTCTGGATGGTCATGTGCAGCGAGCCCGTGATGCGCGCGCCCTTGAGTGGCTGTGCCTTCGAGAACTCCTCGCGGATGGCCATCAGGCCGGGCATCTCGGTTTCCGCGATCTTGATTTCCTTGCGGCCCCAGGCAGCGAGGGACAGGTCGGCAATCGCCTGGTCGGCGGTCGAAACGGGGGTGGGCTTGAGAACGGCGCTCATGGGAACTCCAACAAAACTGGTTTGAAAGATGCCACTGCCTACGGGGAAAGACTCACCGCGAGAACAGCGGGTGAGCGTGGTTGCGATGTGGTCCGAGCCTCACGCCTGACGGCGCTGCAACGCTCCTCGGAACGGCGGATTGTAGACGGGGGCAACAGGGCCAGCCAACCGCGCGGGTATCCCGCATGCCGGAAGGCAAGTTCCGCCACGACCAAGGGAAATCCCGCAGGCAAATTTTCCGGACGGGCCCCTCTGCGATGCCCGCCCGGCGTATCGTGGCACCGGTCCTTGTCACCCCTTACCGTTCACACGACACCAGGAGATAGCGCCCATGGCCACTGCCAAGAAAGCCGCCGCGAAGAAGACCACTGCCAGCAGCAGCACCAAGGAGGCCCCCAATGCCGCCGAGATGCTCAACCCACTGAAGAACCTCAAGGCCATGACCGACCGCCTGCAGGACCTCAACCTGACCGGTGGCGCGAGCAAGCTGCTCGAAAGCGGGCAAAAGGACCTCCAGGCGCTGATGCAGGCAAATGAGAAGTCCTACCAGGGCCTGCAGACCGTGGTGCAGCGGCAGACGGAAATGATCAAGAGCGCCATCGCCGAGTGGCAGACGGCCGCCAAGGAAATGCCCGGCAAGGATGCCAAGGCCAACCTCGCCAAGCTCGACGAACTCGGGCGCCAATCGTTCCAGCGCGCCATCGACGACATCAAGGAACTGGCCAATCTCGCCGCCAAGTCGCAGGCCGATGCCTTCGAGCTGGTGCGCCAGCGCATCCAGGCCAATGTGGACGAGGTAACCAAGATGCTCCAGCGCAAATAGAAACTTGGCGTAGTAATTATTTAGTTTTGATTCTTTTTAGACAACGCCACCTGATCGGGCAATCCATGCGCTGATTTGTGGCGGAATTTCGCATTTCCGCGTCATTTGCACAGCAGACGCACGGCGAATTTTAAAGAAAGGCCTTGCCTTACCGGACAATTGCGTGTCAATACGTAACGTCCAGGGAGGCAAGGTATGCGCGCAAGCGTCGGAATAAGTTTGAGCACGGTCATGTTGTCAGTTCTGCTGACCGCATGTGGAGGATCAGGCAGCGGCGGTGGATCTGTTCCATCCGCCGCGGTGTCGGGCACCGAAACGGCAGTCAAGACTGCGGAGCCAAGCCCTCCCGCCAGCGCTGCCCCCGTACTGATCGAGTCGAGGGTGCAGTCGCCGGAACTCGCGGCAACCGACGTCAGCCCCTTCAAGGATCGTCCCGTGGGGCGTGCCCCGACGCCACGGCATGTGGTTCTGCCAGCACTTCCGCCAGAGAGCGCCCTTCTCCAGAAGTCGGCCCCCGCGATCTTTGGCACTCCCACCAAGGTCGGTGTTGCACGCCGGATTGCCGAAACTGCGAGCGTCCAGGCCGTGTCCAGCATGATGAGCTGGACGCCTTCGGAACGGGGAGGCAAAGTGGCCGCTTTGCGATTCGCATCACCGAATGCGAAAGGTGTTCGCATCGGCCTGCGTGTCGAGAGCCTTCCCCCGGGCACCATGGTGCGCTTCTACGGCGACGCGAGCCCAAAGATCTACGAGGTATCCGCGCGGGAAATCCTCACGGTCATTCAGCGCAATCTCGACGCGGGCGATTCGAGCGACAACGCGCGCACCTTTTGGTCGCCCAACATGGGCGGTGAAGCCCTCACCGTCGAGATCGAGGCCCCACCCAACGCCGTGCTCGAAGCGGTCAAGGTGGCGGTGCCCATGCTGTCGCATGTGTCCATCGACATCACCAAGCAGGACTCGCTGGAGAAAGTGGGTGAAGCCGGCTCATGCAATCAGGACGTTACCTGTGCCTCCCAATACGACACCCTCAGCAAGTCCGTTGCGTTGATGGACTTCATCGACAACGGGAGCAACTATGTATGCACCGGCACCTTGCTCAACGACCGCATGTCGACCGGCACGCCATATTTCCTGAGCGCAAACCATTGCATTTCCAACCAGACGGTCGCATCGACTCTCTACACCTACTGGTCCTACAAGTCCGCCAGCTGCAACAGCACGCAGGTCAGTCCTGCGCTGACCGCCATGACCTCCGGCGCCACGCTGCTCTATGCGGAGCCGACGACCGACACGTCCTTCATGCGGCTGAATTCGCAACCGCCGGCCGGTGCGCTGTTTGCCGGTTCAAGCCCCTTCGACCCCAGTTCATTTGACGGCATTCAGGGCGTCTATGGCGTGCATCACCCTAAAGGCGATTTGCAGAAGTACAGTGAAGGCGACTATCTCGGAACTGCGGCTTGTACAAGTTCAAACTGCTCTTCTTCAACAGGAAGCAACGCCAAGTTTCTGGCAGTGAGATGGAATCGGGGCGTGACCGAGGGCGGCAGCAGCGGGTCGGGGCTGTTCCGGAGACTCAATGGCAAAGACTATCTCGTCGGGCAATTGTTGGGCGGAGCGTCTTCGTGCAGCCAGCCCGGCGGGTATGACTTCTACGGGCGCTTCGATCTCCCCTTCAACGCCGCGCTGCAGCCGTGGCTCAACGCACCCTCTACGACGGTGCGTACGGCCATCTACCGCTTCTACAACACTGGAACAGGCGCGCACTTCTATACCTCCAACGTGCCGGAGCGCGACCTCGTCATCACAAGGCTGCATGGGTACAACTACGAAGGCCCTGCCTTCTTCGCGTTTGGTGCTGCAGCAGCAGGCACCAGCCCGGTTTATAGGTTCTACAACACGCGCACTGGCGCGCACTTCTACACGATGAGCGAGCAGGAGCGCGCTAATGTGCAGGCCACCATGCCCTGGTATTCGTACGAGGGCGTGGCCTGGTACGCCAACACCTCGCAGACCGGCGGTGCCACCCCGATGTTCCGGTTCTACCAGACGAAGGTCCAAACTCACTTCTACACGATCAACGCAAGCGAGCGGGACAGCGTCCAGCAGAATCTTCCGATGTACACCTACGAAGGGGTTGCGTATTTCGGTTGGACGAACCTCTGATCCACGTAGCGCCGCGGCTACGCGGCGCCACCGGATCGGGTGTTCGATCATGAAATTCACTGCCACGGCAGGCCTTGAGCTGGGAATCCAGCACGGGCTCGCCGCTGGCAGATGCACATCTGCGAAAATCGCGGGTTCCCTGGAGTTCCCGTGTCATCCCCCTTCCTAGCCGAAACCCGCCGCCGCCGCACCTTCGCGATCATTTCCCACCCTGATGCCGGCAAGACCACGCTGACCGAAAAGCTGCTGCTTTTCTCCGGCGCGATCCAGATCGCCGGCTCGGTGAAGGCGCGCAAGGCCTCGCGCCATGCGACCTCCGACTGGATGGAAATCGAAAAGCAGCGCGGCATCTCGGTGGCCTCGTCGGTCATGCAGATGCTGTACCGCGACCATGTGATCAACCTGCTCGACACGCCCGGCCACAAGGACTTCTCCGAAGACACCTACCGCGTGCTGACGGCCGTCGATTCGGCCCTGATGGTGATCGACGCCGCCAACGGCGTGGAAGCGCAGACGCGCCGGCTGATCGAGGTCTGCCGCCAGCGCGACACGCCCATCATCACCTTCGTCAACAAGATGGACCGCGAAGTGCGCGAGCCGCTCGACATCCTCGACGAAGTGGAGCGCGAGCTCGGCATGCCCTGCGTGCCGATGACCTGGCCAGTCGGCCAGGGCAAGTCTTTCCGCGGGATCATGAACCTGCGCACGCAGGCGATGACGGTGTTCGAGTCGGGCAGCGAGCGGCTGCCGCAGGACTTCGAGACCATTCCACTGAGCGAGCGCGACACGCTGGTCAAGCGCTTCGGCGCCGACTTCGAGCACGCCATGGAAAGCATGGAGCTGGCCACCGGCGCCTCGCCGACCTGGGACCGCGAAGCCTTCCTGGCCGGCAAGCAGACGCCGGTGTTCTTCGGCTCCGGCGTGAACAACTTCGGCGTGATGGAAGTGCTCGACGCGCTGGTCGACCTCGCGCCCTCGCCGCAGTCACGCACCAGCACCACGATGGTCAACCGCCAGCCGGTGGTGAAGGAGATCCAGCCCGAGGACAAGGATTTCGCGGGCGTGGTCTTCAAGGTGCAGGCCAACATGGACGCCAACCACCGTGACCGCATCGCCTTCGTGCGCATGGCCTCGGGCAAGTACACGCCGGGCATGAAGCTCAAGGTGCAGCGCACGGCCAAGGAACTGCGCCCGACCAGCGTCGTGACCTTCATGAGCCAGCGCCGCGAGGCGGTCGAAGAGGCCTACGCGGGCGACATCGTGGGCTTCACCACCCACGGCGGCGTGCAGCTGGGCGACACCATCACCGACGGCGCGAGCCTGCAGTTCACCGGGCTGCCCTTCTTCGCGCCCGAGCTGTTCATGACCGTGATCCTCAAGAACCCGCTGCGCACCAAGCAGCTACAGCAGGGCCTGGCCCAACTCGGCGAGGAAGGTGCGATCCAGGTGTTCCGCCCCGAGGTCGGCGGGCCGATGCTGCTGGGTGCCGTGGGGCAGCTGCAGTTCGAAGTGGTGCAGCACCGCCTGAAGGCCGAGTACGACGCCGACGTGCGGCTCGAAGGCTGCCAGTACACGGGCGCGCGCTGGATCACGGCCGACACGCCGGCCGAGTTGCGCGAGTTCGTCAACGCCTATCCGGTGCGCATGGCCAAGGATGCGGCGGACACGCTGGCCTTCCTGTGCACCTCGCCTTACGACGTGCGGCTGGCGCAGGAGCGCTTTCCGAAGATCCACTTCCATCCGCTGCGCGAGCACGCGGGTTTGGCGCTGCAGAAGGCGGGCTGAAGCGGCGAGCTAGCTGCCGGTCGAGGCGTAGTGGCGCAGCCCGATGCGCCATGCGCCGAATGCCGCCGCCAGGAACACGAAACCGGCGAGCGGCGACGCCATGCCCACCCAGGCCGGCGCGCCCAGCGGGTCGGGCTTACCGAGGATCGCGAGCGCCGGGTAGTACGCGACGCAGGCCAGCGGCACGACGAAGGTCAGCACGCGGCGGAACCACTGCGCATAGAGCGCCAGCGGGTATTGCGCCGCCTGCACGCCGCCGTAGGTCAGCACATTGGCGATCTCCAGGCTCTCCACGGTCCAGAACGACAGCGTGCCCTGCAGCACCAGGATGCCGAGGAACAGCGCCACGCCGCCGGCCAGCGCGAACAATCCGATGCCCACTGCGGCCGGCGTCCAGCCGATGTCCGCCTGCACCGTCGCGAACGCCAGCACGAGGCCGCCCTGCAACAGCCGGCCCGCGCGGCTGATGCGGAAGTCGTGCCCCATCAGTTGCAACGCGACCGGGCGCGGGCGCAGCAGCAGCCGGTCGAAGGCGCCGGTGCGAAGGAACTCGGTGCCCAGCGTGTCGAAGCCGCGGCCCAGCGCGTCGGCCACCGCGAACATGCAGTTCACGAGCCCGTAGAACAGCGCCACTTCCCCGAGGCGCCAGCCCTGCACTTCGCCGAAGCGGTGGAACAGCGCCCACACCGCGATGACCTCGATGCCGGTGCCGAGGAACTGCCCCAGCGTCAGCATCAGCGCCGAGGCCGGGTAGCGCGCCTGGCCGCCGAGCGAAGCCTTCACAAGGCGAGCAAGAAGCGCGATGGACCCCATGTCAGCCGCCCTGCACTTCCAGCCTGCGCATCGTGCGGTCCATGGCGGCATGGCCCAGCGCGACCAGCACCGCGATCCAGAAGCACTGCAGTCCGAGCCCGGCCAGCGCATGCGGTCCGCTCATCAGCCCGAAGTAGAGCCGCGCGGGAATGTCGACCACGCCGGCCAAGGGTTGCATCAGCAGCGCTGCCTGCCAGGCGTCAGGCAGCAGCACCAGCGGCAGCAGGTTGCCCGAGAACACGATGACGACCGGGCCCGCCAGCGCGTTGATGCCTCGCTCGTTGAGCGCCGCGACCGTCGCGATGTTGAGCAGCATCACCATCGCGGTCGACAGCAACAGTGCGAGGACGGCCGATGCGAGGAACGCGACCGCGGCGGCAAGGCTCGCCGGCGGCTGCCAGGCCCAATCGCCCAATCCGGCCAGCGGCAGCGCGACGGCCGCGAAGGCGGCCATCAGCGCCACGCGCGGCAGCACGCGGGCCGCAATCCAACCCGCGCTGCGCACGAACCACAGCGCATAGGCATCCACCGGCCGCAGCCGGTCGTAAGCCACAGCGCCGGTGCGCACGGCCTGCGCCACCTCCGGGTCGCCGAGCCACGGCACCAGCACGAGCAAGCCCTGCGAGAGCCAGCTGTAGGTGATCGCCTGCGCGAGCGACATCGGCGTGCCGGCCATCGACGCGCCGCCGTAGAAGGCCGCCAGCACCATCACCTTGATGCCGCCCCACCAGCACTGCGTGCCGAAGCCCGCGAGCGCCGCCGTGCGGTACTGCAGCATCTGCAGGAAGCGAGACGCGAAGGCCGCGACGTAGGGGCGCACCAGTTCGCGCACGGGCATCGGCATCATCACGCTTCGGCCGCCCCATGCATCGCATAAAAGCGTGCGATGACGGCCTCGATCGCCAGGCCTTCAAGGCGGATGTCCTCCACCGCATGCGTGGCCGCGATGCGCGCGATCAGCGCGGGCGCCGTGGTCACGGCCGGATCGAAGTCCAGCACCAGTGTCTGCCCGTCGCGCGAATGCATCCTCGCGCCGGCCACCCGTTCGGGCAGCTCGACGTCCTGCGCGAAGTCGACCACCAGCCGCCGCTCCGCCATCACCTGCGCGCGCAGCGCCTCGACCGGGCTGTCGGCCAGCACGCGGCCGTGGCCGATGATGATCACGCGCCGGGCCAGCGCCTCGATGTCGTGCATGTCGTGCGTCGTCAGCAGCACGGTGGTGCCGCGCTCGCGGTTGGCGCGGCGCACGAAGTCGCGCACCGCCAGCTTCGACGGTGCATCGAGCCCGATGGTCGGCTCGTCGAGGAACAGGATGTCGGGCTCGTGCAGCAGCGCCGCAGCGATCTCCGCGCGCATGCGCTGGCCCAGCGAGAGCTGCCGCACCGGCTGGTCGAGCACGCGTTCCAGGTGCAGCAGCGCGACCAGTTCGTCGCGCGTGCGGCGGTAGCGCTGCGGGTCGACGCGGTAGATGTCGCGCAGCAGGTCGAAGCCGTCGCCCACGGGCAGGTCCCACCACAGCTGGGTGCGCTGACCGAAGACCACGCCGATGCGCGCCACGTGGCGCTCGCGGTCGGCGAAGGGATCGCGGCCGTCGATCTCCACGCGCCCGCCGTCGGGCCGCAGGATGCCCGCGAGGATCTTGATGGTGGTCGACTTGCCCGCGCCGTTCGGCCCGATGAAGCCCAGCAGCTCGCCCCTCTCCAGCGCGAACGACACGCCCGACAGCGCCTCCACCGTGCGGTGCCGGCGCTGCACGAGCCCGCGCAGTGCGCCCATCACGCCGGGATCGCGCTCGGAGATTCGATAGGTCTTGCGGAGGTGGTCGACGAGGATGTGAGGCATGGAAGGCGCCGCTCCGGCCTCGATGGCGCGGCAGGGGGCGGGATGCTACACGAAAGCGCCGCTACGATCACCGACTCCCCAAAAGATGCACGCCATGCCATCGCAGTCGCCTCCCTTGCCCTCCCCGCCCCATCACCTGCTGCCGCTGGCCCAGTGGCCGGCGGCCGCGCGCAGCGCACTCGTGGGCGTCTTCACCGACATCGACGACACACTGACCCACGAAGGCGCGATCACGCCCGATGCGCTGCAGGCGCTGGGCGACCTCAAGGCCGCGGGCCTTTGCGTCGTGGCGATCACCGGCCGGCCGGTGGGCTGGAGCCTGCCCTTCGTCAACACCTGGCCCATCGACGCCATCGTGGCGGAGAACGGCGCTGTGGCGCTGCTGCCCTCGGCCGACGGCCGCGTCGAGAAGCGCTACCAGCAGGACGCCGCCACGCGCGCCGCCAACTTCGCGCGCATGCAGGCGGTGCTGGAGCGCATCGAGCGCGAGCTGCCGGGCGTGGGCCGCGCTACCGACTCGCCGGGGCGCGAGACCGACATCGCCATCGACCACAGCGAGTTCGTTCAGCTGAGCGACGCAACGATCGCTCAGGTGGTGGCGTTGATGCGCGGCGAGGGCATGCACGCCACCGTGAGCAGCATCCACATCAACGGCTGGTATGGCGACAACGACAAGCTCGAAGGCGCGCGCTGGATCACGCGTGAGCTGTGGGGCCGCGCCCTCGACGACGAGATGGACCGCTGGGCCTACGTGGGCGACTCCACCAACGACCAGTTGATGTTCCGCACCTTCGCGCACAGCATCGGCGTGGCGAACGTGGCGCGCTTCGTGCCGCAGCTGGAACACCTGCCGCGCTATGTGACGCAGGGCGAGCGCGGTGCGGGGTTTGCCGAAGCAGCGCGCGCGATCATCTTGGCGCGCCCTGGCCTCGACACTGGCTGACCGGGCCGACGGGCAATCTGGATGAAAGCCGCAGGCTTACTTCTCCTTGGCCAACCCCAGCTTCTCGATCACCACCTTCTCCCGCACCACCGTGTCCTGCGCAAACTTGGTGTACTGCGCCGAACTCATGTAGTTAGGCAGCATGTCGTAGCGCCCCAGCGCCGCTACGTAGCTCGGCTCTTCCATCGCCTGCTTGAACGCGTCGTGCAGCTTCTTCACCACTTCGGGTGGCGTGCCCTTGGGGGCGCCGATGCCGAAGGGCGAGTTCTGCACCACGTCGTAGCCAAGTTCCTTCAGCGTCGGCGCGTCGGGGAACTTCGCGAGGCGCTTCTCGCCCCAGGTGTTCAGCACGCGCAGCTTGCCGGCCTCGACCTGCGGCGCGAAGCCGGTGCTGTCGGCGGCAGCCATGAGCTGACCACTGACCACCGCGAGCATCAGGTCGGCGCTGCCCTTGTAGGGCACGTGCTGCAGCTCGATGCCGGCCTTCTGCGCGACGATCTCGGTGGTCAGGTGCGGGCTGGTGAGGTTGCCGGTGGAGCCGTACGTCAGCTTGCCGGGGTTGGCCTTGGCGTAGGCGACAAAGTCGGCCCAGGTCTTGAAGGGGCTGTTGGCAGGCACGACGATGCCGAAGGCATAGCCCGTGACGTTGATGACGTACGTGATGTCCTTGAGCGGATCCCAGTTGATCTTGGTGGTGTAGCCCATGCGGAACACGCCCAGCGGGATCTGCGCGACGGTGTAGCCGTCGGGCTGCGAGGTCTGCAGCGCCTGCGCGGGCAGCGTGCCGGCGGCGCCGGGCTTGTTGTCGACGATCACCGGCTGGCCGAGGATCTTGCTCGCGTTGTCGGCGAGCTGGCGCATGGTGATGTCGGTCGGGCCGCCGGCCGGAAACGCGACGATCAGCTTGATGGGCTTGGTGGGAAAGCCCTGCGCGAAGGCCGCTATCGGAAAGGCGAGGCTGCAGGCAGCGAGCGTGGCGGCGGTACGGAGGAAGGTGGAGCGGCGGAGCATGGCTGACGGGGGTCCTGACTTTGAAACCGCCAATTGGGCCTTGCCCCGTTGGCGAAGGCAATCGGGGCTCCCCTGATTTCCACGGGGAAACCCGGGCCATCGTCACATCCGAGACGCCCGCGCGTCAGCTACGCCTGCTCGAAGCCTTCGAGCACGTTGACGGCGTTGATGCCCACCTCGGCCACCGCATAGCCGCCCTCGAAGACGAACACCGTGGGCAGGCCCGCGCGCGCGAGGTCTTCGCCCATGCGCAGGTAGTCGTCGCTCCCGAGCCTGAAGCCCGCGACCGGGTCGCCCTCGAAGGTGTCGACGCCGAGCGAGAGCACGAGCGCGCCGGCCTTCACCGCCGCGATGCGCTCGAGCGCGGTCTTCAGCGCCGCGCGCCACGCCGAGAAGTCCGTGCCGCGCGGCAGCGGCAGGTTATGGTTGAAGCCCTCGCCCCTCCCCGCGCCGCGCTCGTCGGCATGGCCCAGGTAGTACGGATAGTCGGTCAGCGGATCTCCGTGCAGGCTGGCGAAATGCACGTCGCTGCGCTCGTAGAAGATGGCCTGGGTGCCGTTGCCGTGGTGGTAGTCCACGTCGAGCACGGCCACGCGCTCGACGCCCGCATCGCGCAGCGCCTGCGCCGCGACCGCGGCGTTGTTGAGAAAGCAGTAGCCGCCGAAGAAATCGGCGCCCGCATGGTGGCCCGGCGGCCGCGTGAGCGCGAAGGCGGCGCGCTCGCCGCCAACGACGCGCTGCGCCGCGGTCCACGCGCAGGCCGCGCCATGGCGCGCCGCGGCCCAGCTGCCCGCCATCAGCGGCGTGCCGGCATCGAACGAGAACAGCCCCATGCGCGCCGGAAAGCTCTTCGGCAGCACATCGGTGCGCATGCCGCGCGTGGGCCAGTACGAGGGCAGCGCATCGCGCGACACGTTGGACGGGTCGAGCGCCACCCACTCATCCCACGCATGCGCGATGAAGTCCAGGTAACGCGGCGCATGCACCTTGGCCAGCAGCGCCTCGTCGAAGGCATCGGGCGCCTGCAGCGCGCCGAGGCGGCGGCGCTCCAGCTCGTGTTTCACATGGTCGACGCGGGCCGGAACCTCGAAGCACGGCACGAGTTCGCCGCGGAACATTTCGACTCTGCCCTGGTGAAGAACGTGCTGGTCGTTGTAGATCGTGAGCATGCCGCCATCATGCCGCACGCCGCAGCACCGCCCGGCGCCGGCCCGAGGCCGTGAGGCCGAACAGGTCCTTCGGGTCGTCGAGCTCGGGCACCAGCGCGATCTGCTGGCCGATGCCGCGCTCGGTGGCGAGGCGCTGTATGTAGCGAAGCGCCGTGTAGTCTTCCAGCGCGAAGCCGACCGAGTCGAACAGCGTGACCTGTGTGGGAGTTTCGCGGCCGGGCACTTCGCCGAGCAGCACGCGCCACAGCTCGTGCACCGGAAAGTCGGCCCCCACCTGCTGGATCTCGCCCTCCACGCGGGTCTGCGGCTCGTACTCGACGAACACGCGCGCCTTGTACAGCACGTCGGGGTGCAGCTCGGTCTTGCCGGGCGAATCGCCGCCCACCGCATTGATGTGCATGCCCGGCTCGATCATGTCGGGCGTGAGCACGGTCGCGCGCCCCTGGCAGGCGGTGACGGTGGTGACGATGTCGGCGCCGCGCACGGCATCCGCCACGGAGCCCGCGCGCACGATGTCCAGCGGCGTGCACGCCGACAGGTGCCGCACCAGCTTGTCGGTGGCGTGCGGATCGGTGTCGTACACGCGCACTTGCTCGATGCCCAGCAGCGCATGGAAGGCCAGCGCCTGGAACTCGCTCTGCGAGCCGTTGCCGATCAGCGCGAGGCTGCGCGAACCGGGCCGCGCCAATGCCTGGGCGGCCATGGCCGAGGTGGCGGCCGTGCGCAATGCGGTGGTGAGCGTGAGTTCGGAAAGCAGCACCGGGTAGCCCGTGTCGACTTCCGCCAGCACGCCGAAGGCCATGACGGTCGGCAGCCCGAGCTGGGTGTTGTTCGGATGCCCATTGACGTACTTGAAGGCATAGGCGCCGTCGTCGGCCACCGGCATGAGCTCGATCACGCCGAGGTGCGAATGGCTGGCCACGCGGGCCTTCTTGTCGAACTCGCGCCACCGCAGGAAATCGTCGCGCAACGCGTCGGCCAGGGCCGTGAGGAACTGCGGAACGCCGGTCTCGTCCACCAGGCGGACCAGGCTGTGAACATCGATGAAGCGGGTCATGGCATGGCTCCTTGCGTAGCCCTGCCGCGGCGCTTCATCCCCTCACATGTTTACTCCACCATGGCTGGTTCAGGATGCGCCTGCGCCAAGGGTTGAAGCCATTGTGCGCCTGCTTGCGCGACATTGCGAGCGACGTCAGTCGTACCTGCGCTGTTCTTCGATGCTGCGCTCCAGGAAGCGCCAGAGCCGCTCGTCCTCGCTGAAGGCCACGTTGAAGCGCAGCCAGCCGGTGGGATGCGGATTGACCAGGAACAGCTGGCCCGGGCCGAGCATGATTCCCTCGGCCGCGGCGCGCCGCGAGAGCTCGGAGCTGTCGGCGATGTCGGGGTGCCGGGCCCACAGGTACATGCCGGCCGCGGCCTCATGGAACAGCTCGAAGCCCAGCGCGTCCAGCCGCCTCGCGACGCTGCCCTGCGCCTGCGCGAGGCGGTCGCGCAGCGCCTTGAGATGCTTGCGCCAGCGGCCGTCGGTGACGGTGCCGAAGGCCAGGCGCTCGGTGATGTCGGAGGAGGTGAGGCCCGAGACCATCTTGAGCTGCGCCAGCTCATCGAGCAGCTCCGGCTGCGCGACCACGTAGCCCACGCGGATGTTCGGCGAGATGGTCTTCGAATAGCTGCCCACGTAGACCACGCGGCGCAGCTGCCCCAGGCTGGCGAGCGAGGGGCGCATCGACGCGTCCATCTCGGCGTAGATGTCGTTCTCGACCAGCGTGAAGTCGTGCGCCTGGGCCAGCTGCAGCAGTTGCACCAGCTGCGGCAGCGAAGCCATCGAGCAGGTCGGGCTCTGCAGCCGGGGCTGGGTGAAGAAGGCCTTGGGCCGGTGCTGAGCGAGCAGCGCCTCGAGCGCGGGCATGTCGTAGCCCGAAGGGATGCGCGGCACGCCGATGATCTCCACGCCCAGGAAGCGCAGCATGAACATCAGGTTCGGATAGCCGGGGTCGTCCACCAGCACCGCATCGCCCGGCTTGAGCAGCCGGCGCGCGACCAGGTCCAGGGCCTGGCTGGAGCCCTGGGTCAGCAGGACCTGGGCGGCATCGACCACGATCTGCTGCTCCGACAGCGCCTCGGCCGTCGCCATGCGCAGCGCCATGTGGCCGAAGGGCAGGCCGTAGCCGCCGATGTCGGTGCCTTCGGAGGCGAGGTGGCGCAGGCTGCGGCGCATGCCGTCCTCGAACAGCCAGTCGTGCGGCAGCCAGCCGCAGCCGGGCTTGAGCGGCAGGTTGCGGTTTTCGAAGATCTGCTGAAGGTACCAGCGGGCGTCGAAGCGGGGGTCCGGGCGGGGCGTGCTGGCCGCGCCGGCGGCGCTCTCGTCGCTGCGCCGCTTGACGAAGAAACCCGCGTTGGCGCGAGAGACCAGCAGGCCCTGGGCCACCAGCCGGTCATAGGCCTCGACCACCGTGAAAACACTGACGCCGTGCGCCGCGGCAAAGGCGCGGATCGACGGCAGCTTGCTGTCGGCCTTGAGCTTCTGGGAGCCGATCAGTCCGCGCAGCCCTTCCACGATCTGGCTTACCAGCGGCGTCGGCTGTTCGGGGCGAAGAATGAGCATCGGGGGGCGTCTCCGGCAGTCCGGGCTGCACCATATTGAGGAAAGTATGTACAGGATACAAGACCAGTACAGTCTTCCGGGCGATCACTTCCGGTGTACATGGCTGGATCGATTCGCGCGACCTAGAGTGCCGGCATTCCTCCTTCAAAGCACAGGTCGTACCATGCAACGCGAACCCAATCTCAGCAATGCCGCCCTCATGGCCCGCCGCAGCGCGGCCGTCGCCCGCGGTGTGGGCCAGGCCCATGAAATCTTCGTCGCCCGCGCCGCCAACGCTGAACTGTGGGACGTCGAGGGCCGCCGCTACATCGACTTCGCCGGCGGCATCGCGGTGCTCAACACCGGCCACTGCCACCCGGAGATCAGTGCCGCCGTGAAGGCGCAGGTCGATCTCTATTCGCACACCTGCTTCCAGGTGGTGGCCTACGAGCCCTATGTGGAGCTGGCCGAGCGCCTGAACGCACTGGCGCCGGGCGCGTTCGCGAAGAAGTCGATCTTCCTGAGCACCGGTGCCGAGGCGGTGGAGAACGCGGTCAAGATCGCCCGCGCCCACACCCGGCGCCCCGGCGTCATCGCATTCACGGGCGGCTACCACGGCCGCACGATGATGACGCTCGGCCTGACCGGCAAGGTCGCCCCCTACAAGATCGGCTTCGGCCCCTTCCCGGGCGAGGTGTTCCATGCGCTGTACCCGAACGCGCTGCACGGCGTGAGCGTGGACGACGCCCTGCACTCGGTCGAGCTGCTGTTCAAGAACGACATCGAGCCCGAGCGCGTGGCGGCCTTCATCCTGGAGCCGGTGCAGGGCGAGGGCGGCTTCTACGTGGCGCCCAACGACTTCGTCGAAGGCCTGCGCGCGCTGGCGGACCGCCACGGCATCCTCATCATTGCCGACGAGGTGCAGACCGGCGCGGGCCGCACCGGCACCTGGTTCGCCAGCGAGCAGTGGCCCGTGGCGCCCGACCTGATCACCACCGCCAAGTCGATGGCGGGCGGCTTCCCGATCTCCGGCGTGGTGGGCCGCGCCGAGGTGATGGACGCTCCCGCGCCTGGCGGCCTGGGCGGCACCTATGCCGGCAGCCCCATCGGCTGTGCCGCGGCACTCGCGGTGCTCAAGGTGTTCGACGACGAGCAACTGCTCGCGCGCAGCCGGGCGCTGGGCGAACGGCTCACGGCCGGCCTGCGCCGCATCGCGGCCGGCGAGCCGGCCATTGGTGACGTGCGCGGGCTCGGCGCCATGGTGGCCATCGAGCTGTTCGAGCAGGGCGATACCGCGCGGCCCGATGCCGCACTGACCCGCCAGGTGGTCGCGGAGGCGGCGCGGCGCGGGTTAATCCTGCTGTCATGCGGCACCTACGGCAATGTAATTCGTGTACTGGTGCCGCTCACGGCATCCGACTTGCTTGTGGACGAAGGCCTGGCGCTTCTCGCGGACAGCTTCGCCGCGCTGCGCTGATCGACCGATCCTTTCCCGGAATCCTCCATGACAGCAGAACCCTTGGTGCGCTTCCAGCGCGTCCAGAAGACCTACGACGGCGAACACCTGGTGGTGCGCCAGCTCGACCTGGACATCCACCGCGGCGAGTTCCTGAGCCTGCTCGGGCCTTCGGGGTCGGGCAAGACCACCACGCTGATGATGCTGGCGGGCTTCGAGTCGCCGACCTCGGGCGAGATCCTGCTCGACGGCAAGCCGATCACCCGCACGCCGCCGCACAAGCGCAACTTCGGCATGGTCTTCCAGAACTACGCGCTGTTTCCGCACCTGAGCGTGGGCCAGAACGTGGCCTACCCGCTCACCGTGCGCAAGGTTTCGAAAGACGAGCAGCAGCGCCGCGTGCAGCGCGCGCTCGACATGGTGCAGCTGCGCGGCATGACCGACCGCCTGCCCGGCCAGCTCTCGGGCGGCCAGCAGCAGCGCGTGGCGCTGGCGCGCGCGCTGGTGTTCGAGCCGCAGCTGGTGCTGATGGACGAGCCGCTCGGCGCGCTCGACAAGCAGCTGCGCGAGCACATGCAGCTCGAGCTCAAGGACCTGCACCGCCAGCTCGGCGTGACCTTCGTCTACGTGACGCACGACCAGGGCGAGGCGCTCACCATGAGCGACCGCGTGGCAGTGTTCAACGAAGGCGTGATCCAGCAGTTGGACACGGTCGACCGGCTCTACGAGACGCCATCCAACCGCTTCGTGGCCGGCTTCGTCGGCGACAGCACCGTGCTCAGGGGCCAGCTGGACCGCGGCGGCGAGCACGCCGAGATGAAGCTGCCCGACGGCCGCGTGCTGCGCGGGCTCAACGTCGGCGGCGCGGCCGCGGGTGCGGCCGTGGAGGCCTGCATCCGCCCCGAGCGCGTGGTGCTGCACCGCCGGCCGGAGACGCAGGGCACCAACATGCTCGCCGCCGAGGTGGCGCGCGTCATCTACTACGGCGACCATCTGCGGCTCTTGTGCAGCGTCGGCGGCGGCCAGACCGAAGCCACCGTGAAGCTGCCGCTGGACGGCCTCGACGGCGCCGCTGCGCCGCGGGCCGGCGAAGCGGTGGTGCTCGAATTCCCCACCGCGCACGCGCGCATCTATGCCCCCTGATCCCGGTCCGTTGTTGTTCCCTCGTTTCCTTTCATCACCCAGGAAGATTTCCATCATGAAAAAGACATTCCTCGCCTGCATCGTCGCCGCCAGCTTCGCGCTGCCGGCCCTCGCCCAGCAGCAGCTCACCGTGGTCAACTTCGGCGGCGCCAACGCCAATGCCCAGAAGAAGGCCTATTACGAGCCCTACGAGAAGACCGGCACCAAGATCATCCCGGTCGAATACAACGGCGAACAGGCCAAGATCAAGGCCATGGTCGAAACGAAGAAGGTCACCTGGGACGTGGTCGAAGTCGAATCGCCCGACGCGGTGCGCGGCTGCGACGAGGGCCTGTTCGAGAAGCTCGACTATTCGAAGATCGGCAGCAAGGCCGACTTCCTGCCGGCCGCGGTCACCGACTGCGGCGTGGGCCTGTTCGTGTGGTCGACCGTGATGGCCTACAACGGCGAGAAGCTCAAGACCGCGCCCACCAGCTGGGCCGACTTCTGGGACGTGAAGAAGATCCCCGGCAAGCGCGGCATGCGCAAGGGCGCGCGCTACAACCTCGAGTTCGCGCTCATGGCCGACGGCGTGAAGCCGGCCGACGTGTACAAGGTGCTCGCCACCAAGGAAGGCGCCGACCGCGCGTTCAAGAAGCTCACCGAGCTGAAGCCCAACATCCAGTGGTGGGAAGCCGGTGCGCAGCCGCCGCAGTTCCTGGTGGCCGGTGACGTGGTGCTGACCACGGTGTACAACGGCCGCATCGACGCGGCCAACCGCGAAGGCCGCGACCTCAAGATCTACTGGCCGGGCGGCATCTACGACCTCGACTACCTGGTGATCCCGAAGGGCGCCCCGAACAAGGAAGCCTCGCTGAAGTACATCCAGTTCACGATGCAGCCGGCCAACCAGGCGGTCTATGCCCAGAGCATCGCCTACGGCCCCACCAACACTAAGGCGCTGGCCTCGCTCAGCCCCAAGGTGCTGGCCGACCTGCCGACCTCGGCGGCCAACGCCAAGGATGCGCTGCAGTTCAGCGTCGGCTTCTGGGCCGACCAGGGCGAGGCGCTCGAGAAGCGCTTCGCATCCTGGGCCACGCAGTAAACGAACGGCGCGAAAAAGGCCATGCACGCGGCAACGTCTGTCCCCCAGGTTTCGATGCAGGCTCCGCCCGGCGAGCTTCGGCGTGCGCTGGGGCGCGCCGAAGCCCGCCGCAAATGGCGCGCCTTTGCGCTCACGGTGCCGCTGCTGGTGTTCCTGCTGCTGACCTTGCTGGTGCCCATCGTGGCGCTGCTGCAGCGCGCGGTCGAGAACCCCGAGGTGGCCAACGCGCTGCCGCGCACCGTGCGTGCGCTCGACGGCTGGAACCGCAAGGAGGCGCCCGCGCCAGCGGCCTTTGCGGCCATGGCAGCCGATCTCGCCCAGCTGCCCGACAGCTCCGACGCGGGCGCCCTGGCGCGCCGCCTCAACACCGAGATCGCAGGCGCCCGCTCGCTGGTGATGGGCACCTTCCGGGCGCTGCCGATCGCCGGCACGCCGGAAGAAGTCAAGGCGCGCATGCTGGAGCTCGACCCGCGCTGGGGCGAGGCGCCGTACTGGCAGGCGATCGCCAAGAACGGCTCGCGCTGGACGCCCGACTACCTGCTCGCCTCGGTCGACCTGCGGCGCGACGTGGCCGGCGAGATCGAGCGCATGCCCGCCGACCAGCGCGCCTTTGCCGGCATCCTGCTGCGCACCTTCCAGATCAGCGCCGTCGTCACCTTCTTCTGCCTGCTGCTGGCCTATCCGCTGGCGTGGTGGCTGTCGACGCTGCCGGCGCGCAAGGCCAACGTGCTGATGATCCTGGTGCTGGTGCCGTTCTGGACTTCCATCCTGGTGCGCGTGGCTGCCTGGATCGTGCTGCTGCAGTCCGAGGGGCTGGTCAACCGGGGCCTCATGGGCATCGGCCTGACCGACCATCCGCTGGCGCTGCTGTTCAACCGCACCGGCGTGATCATCGCGATGGTGCACATCCTGCTGCCCTTCATGATCCTGCCGCTCTACAGCGTCATGAAGAGCGTGCCGCCCACCTACCTGCGCGCAGCCGTCTCGCTGGGCAGCTCGCCGCTGGCGGCCTTCTTCCGCGTGTACGTGCCACAGACCTACCCGGGCATCGGCGCCGGCGCGCTGCTGGTCTTCATCCTGGCGATCGGCTACTACGTGACGCCGGCGCTGCTCGGCGGCGCGGACGACCAGATGCTGAGCTACTACATCGCGCGCTACACCAACGTGGAAATCAACTGGGGCATGGCGTGCGCGCTGGGCGCCGTGCTGCTGGTGGCCACGCTGGTGCTCTATGCCGTCTACCGCCGCATCGGCAAGGCCGAGCTGAGCCTCGGATGAGCCGCACGAAAGACAGACGAACATGTTCAAGCTTCCCCAATTCCCGGCCTATGCCACCTTCGCCGACAAGCTCGGCTGGTGGCTGGTGCGCGCCGGCTGCGTCGCGGTGCTAGCCTTCCTGCTGGCGCCGATCCTGGTGGTGATTCCGCTGTCGTTCTCCGACAGTTCGTTCCTGGCCTACCCGATCCCGGGCTGGTCGCTGCGGTGGTATCGCAACCTCTTCGAATCGCCCGAGTGGGCGCGTGCGGCGCGCAACAGCTTCATCGTCGCGCCGGCCGCCACGGTGCTGGCCACCGTGCTGGGCACGCTGGCGGCGGTGGGGTTGTCGCGCACGAGCTTCGCCTTCAAGGGCCTGCTCATGAGCGTGCTGATTTCGCCGATGGTGGTGCCGATCGTGGTGGTGGGCGTCGCCACGTACCTCTACTTCGCGCCGCTCGGCCTGGCCGACACCTACCTTGGGCTGATCGTGGTGCATGCGGCGCTGGGCGCACCTTTCGTGCTGACCACGGTGCTCGCCACGCTGGCCGGCTTCAACCAGAACCTGGTGCGCGCATCGCTGAGCCTGGGCGAGACACCGTTCAGGACTTTCATGCGCGTCACGCTGCCGGTGATTGCGCCGGGCGTGATCTCGGGCGCACTGTTCGCCTTCGCCACCTCGTTCGACGAAGTGGTGGTCACGCTGTTCCTCGCGGGGCCCGACCAGGTCACGCTGCCGCGCCAGATGTTCACCGGCATCCGCGAGAACATCTCGCCCACCATCGCCGCCGTGGCGACGCTGCTGATCATCTTCACCACCACGCTGCTGCTCGCGCTCGAATGGCTGCGCGGCCGGCGGCGCTGAACCCGCTCCACACGATGCCGATCACCACGACACCGAACCAGCCGCTCGGCGGCAACACCATGCCGCGCTTCGCCGGCCCCGGCACGATGATGCGGCTGCCGGCCGCAACTTCGCCGGAGGGGCTGGACGCGGCGTTCATCGGCGTGCCGCTGGACATCGGCACTTCCAACCGTCCGGGTGCACGCTTCGGGCCGCGCCAGATCCGCGCCGAATCGGCGCTGCTGCGCCCCTACAACATGGCCACCGGCGCGGCGCCTTTCGACCGGCTGAACGTGGCCGACTTGGGCGACGTGCCGATCAACACCTATTCGCTCGAAAAGTCGATCGACATCGTTTCGACCTTCTACGACTCGGTACTGGCCGCCGGCTGCGCGCCGCTGACGCTGGGCGGCGACCACACCATCGCGCTGCCGATCCTGCGCGCGGTGGCGCGCAAGCACGGCCCGGTCGCGCTGGTGCACGTCGATGCGCATGCGGACGTGAACGACGACATGTTCGGCGAGCGCATCGCGCACGGCACGCCGTTCCGCCGCGCCGTCGAGGAGGGCCTGCTGGCCTGCGACAAGGTCTGGCAGATCGGCCTGCGCGGCACCGGCTATGCGGCGGACGATTTCGACTGGCCGCGCGAGCAAGGCTTCACGGTGGTGCAGGCGCACGAGGTCTGGTACCAGTCGCTCGCGCCGCTGATGGCGCAGGTGCGCGAGCGCATCGGGCCGACTCAGCCGGTCTATATCAGCTTCGACATCGACGGCATCGATCCTTCGTTTGCTGGCGGCACTGGCACTCCGGAGATCGGCGGGCTCACCGTGCCGCAGGCATTGGAGATCGTGCGCGGCTGCCGCGGGTTGAACGTGGTGGGCGCCGATCTGGTGGAGGTCAGTCCGCCCTACGACACGAGTGGAAACACTGCGCTGCTCGGGGCCAACCTCCTTTACGAAATGCTCTGCGTACTCCCCGGTGTACCTTTCCGCTGACACCGGCTACTCATTTCTCCCAGGACAACACGACACCATGGACACGAAGACTTCCCCTCTCTCGCTGCTGAACGACCCGACCCTGCTCAAGACCGATGCGCTGATCGCCGGCGAATGGACAAAGGGCGCCAGCCGCTTCGACGTGAACGACCCGGCCACCGGCCTGAAGCTCGTCGACGTGGCCAACCTCACGCGCGCGGACGCCGAGCTCGCCATTGCCGCTGCCGACAAGGCGCTCGCCGCTTGGCGCGGCAAGACCGGCAAGGAGCGCAGCATCGTGCTGCGCAAATGGTTCGACCTGTTGACCGCCAACACCGAAGACCTCGGCCGCCTCATGACCGCCGAGCAGGGCAAGCCCTTCGCCGAGGCCAAGGGCGAGGTCGCCTACGCCGCCAGCTTCGTCGAGTGGTTCGCCGAAGAGGCCAAGCGCGTGAACGGCGAGGTGCTGCCGCAGTTCGACAACAACCGCCGCCTGCTGGTGATGAAGCAGGCCATCGGCGTGTGCGCGGCCATCACGCCGTGGAATTTTCCGCTCGCGATGATCACCCGCAAGGTGGCGCCGGCACTGGCCGCAGGCTGCACGGTGGTCATCAAGCCGGCCGAACTCACGCCGCTCACCGCACTGGCTGCGGCCGAGCTGGCGATGCGCGCGGGCATTCCAGCGGGTGTGCTCAACGTGCTCACGGCCGACAGCGCCAACAGCATCGCGATCGGCAAGGCGCTGTGCGAGAGCGACGTCGTGCGCCACCTGAGCTTCACCGGTTCCACCGAAGTGGGCCGCATCCTGATGAGCCAGTGCGCGCCGACGGTCAAGAAGCTGTCGCTCGAACTCGGCGGCAACGCGCCCTTCCTGGTGTTCGACGATGCGGACGTGGACTCGGCAGTCGATGGCGCGATGGCCAGCAAGTACCGCAATGCCGGCCAGACCTGCGTTTGCGCGAACCGGCTGTATGTGCAGGACGGCATCTACGACGCCTTCGTCGAGAAGTTCGCGGCCAAGGTCAAGGCGCTCAAGGTCGGCAACGGCTTCGATGACGGCGTGGTACAGGGTCCGCTGATCGAGGATGCGGCCCTCGACAAGGTGCAGCGCCACGTCGACGACGCCGTCGCCAAGGGCGGCAAGGTGCTCGCGGGCGGCCACCGGATGCAGGGCCAGTTCTTCGAGCCGACCGTGGTTGCCGAAGCCACCTCCGACATGCTGTGCGCGCGCGAAGAAACCTTCGGTCCCTTCGCACCCGTGTTCCGATTCAAGACCGAGCAGGACGGCATCGATGCGGCGAACAACACCGAGTTCGGCCTCGCGAGCTACTTCTACACCCGCGACGTGGGCCGGATCTTCCGCGTGGCGGAAGCGCTGGAATACGGCATGGTCGGCATCAACGCCGGCGTGATCGCCACCGAGCATGTGCCGTTCGGCGGCGTGAAGCAGTCGGGCCTGGGGCGCGAGGGCTCGCACCACGGCATGGACGACTACGTGGAGATCAAGTACCTCTGCCTGGGCGATATCCAGAAATAGGAAACGAGGAAGGGCGGGGACAGCGCCCCGCCCTGCCCGCTATCGCGCCAGCACCGGCGCCAGGGCCACCCCCGTGTGCGTGCCGAGCCGCACCACTTCCTCCGGTGCCGCCGCGGCCACGATGCGCCCGCCGGCGTTGCCACCCTCGGGCCCGAGGTCAAGGATCCAGTCGGCCTCGGCGATCAGGTCGAGGTCGTGCTCGATCACCACCACGCTGTGGCCGCCGTTCACCAGCCGGTGCAGCACGTGGATCAGCTTCTCGACGTCGGCCATGTGCAGGCCCACGGTCGGCTCGTCGAGCACGTACAGCGTGTGCGGCGCCTTCTGGCCGCGGCGGGTGATGTCGTCGCGCACCTTGCTGAGCTCGGTCACCAGCTTGATGCGCTGCGCCTCGCCGCCCGAGAGCGTGGGCGAAGGCTGCCCCAGCGTGAGGTAGCCGAGCCCCACGTCCTTCAGAAGCTGCAGCGGGTGGCTGATGTTGGGCATGGCCGCGAAGAACTCGACCGCCTCGTCCACTTCCATCTGCAGCACCTCGCCGATGCTCTTGCCGCGCCAGCTCACGGCCAGCGTCTCGGGGTTGAAGCGCGCGCCGTGGCACACCTCGCAGGGCACCTTCACGTCGGGCAGGAAGCTCATCTCGATGGTGCGCACGCCCGCGCCCTCGCAGCCGGGGCAGCGGCCTTCGCCGGTGTTGAAGCTGAAGCGTGCCGGGCCGTAGCCGCGCGCCTTGGCTTCGAGCGTGTCGGCGAACAGCTTGCGGATGGTGTCCCAGAAGCCGATGTAGGTGGCCGGGCAGCTGCGCGGCGTCTTGCCGATGGGGGTCTGGTCGACCTCGAGCACGCGGTCGATGGACTCGTAGCCCTCGACGCGGTCGCAGCCGGACCAGGCCGGGCGCTTGCCCGCGGCATCGGCGTCGCGGCCGGCCTTGGTCATGCGCTGGACCACGATGGCATGCACGCTGGCCAGCAGCACGTCGCGCGCCAGCGTCGACTTGCCCGAGCCGCTCACGCCGGTGACCACCACGAGGCGGTGCAGTGGCAGCGTGGCCGTCACGTCCTGCAGGTTGTGCAGGTCGGCGCCGTGCACGGTGAGCCATTGGCCGCTCTCTTCGGCCTTCGGGTCGGGCAATGGAACCAGGCGCCGCGCATGCAGTGGATGCCGGATCGCATCACGCAGGTAGCGTCCGGTCTGCGAATCGCTCGCCTGCTGGATGTCGGCCACCGAGCCCTCGGCCACGAGCCGGCCGCCGCGCTTGCCCGCGCTCGGGCCGATGTCGATGATGTGGTCGGCGCGGCGGATGGTGTCTTCGTCGTGCTCCACCACCACCAGCGTGTTGCCCTTGTCGCCGAGTTTGTGCAGCGCGTCGAGCAGGATCTGGTTGTCGCGCGCATGCAGGCCGATGGTCGGCTCGTCGAGCACGTAGCACACGCCCTGCAGGTTGCTGCCCAGCTGCGCCGCCAGGCGGATACGCTGCGCCTCGCCGCCCGAGAGCGTAGGCGCGCCGCGGTCGAGCGTGAGATAGCCCAGGCCCACCTCTTCCAGAAACTCCAGACGGCTCCTGATCTCGGGCACCAGGTCGCGCGCGATCTCGGCTTCACGGCCCGCGAGCGCCAGCCCTTCGAACCACTGCCGCACCTCGGTCACGCTCATGCGCGCGAGTTCAGTGATGCCGATGCCGCTCAGGCCATCCGCCGGCGAGGCGCCGAAGCTCACGGCGCGCGCCGTGGCGTTCAGACGCGTGCCCTCACATGTCGGACAGGCGGTGTCGGCCAGGTCTTCCACCTCGGGCTCGGCGAAGGTCTGCTCGCGGCCCTTGTTGTCGTCATCGCGGATGGAATCGTCGAAGACCTTGCGCTGGTCCTTGCTGAGCTTCACGCCCGTGCCCACGCAGTCGGGGCACCAGCCATGCTTGCTGTTGTAGCTGAACAGGCGCGGGTCGAGCTCGGCGTAGCTGGTGCTGCACACGGGGCAGGCGCGCAGCGTGGAGAACACGTTCACACGGCCGATGCCCGAGGCCGACACGCCGGCCATCATCGCGGCCTTGAGCCCGTCGAGCTCGCTCAGCACATGCACCACGCCCTTGCCGTGTTCGAGCGCCTTGGCAAGCGCCTCGCGCAGCTCGGTTTCCTTCGCGGGCAGCACGTCGAGGCTGGCCACCGGCAGCTCGATACTGTGCTCCTTGAAGCGGTCGATGCGCGGGAAGCCGGTGGTCGGCAGGAAGTCGCCGTCCACGCGCAGGTGCGTGAAGCCGCGCGGGCGCGCCCAGTCGGCCAGCTCGGTGTACACGCCCTTGCGGTTGCTCACCAGCGGCGCGAGCAGGCCGATGTGCTGGCCCTTGAAATTGCGCATCAGCTGCGCGGCGATGCTGTCGGGCGTCTGCGGCTGCACGGCGGCGCCGTCGTGGATGCAGTGCTGGATGCCCAGCTTCACGTACAGCAGGCGCAGGAAGTGCCAGACCTCGGTGGTGGTGCCCACCGTGCTCTTGCGGCCGCCGCGCGACAGGCGCTGCTCGATGGCCACGGTCGGCGGAATGCCGTACACCGCGTCCACCTCGGGCCGGCCGGCCGGCTGCACGATGCTGCGCGCATAGGCGTTGAGCGATTCGAGATACCGTCGCTGCCCTTCGTTGAACAGGATGTCGAAGGCCAGCGTCGACTTGCCCGAGCCGCTCACGCCCGTCACCACGCTGAACTTGCCGCGCGGAATGTTCACGCTGAGGTTCTTGAGGTTGTGCTCGCGCGCATTGACGATCTCGATCGCATGGCCGCCGGGCGCCGTCTTCGCATTGGCGATGTAGCGCCGCGCGGCGCGCTCGGCCACCTTGTAGGCCTCGGGGCCGATCGCCAGGTCGTAGTCGGCCAGCGCCGCGCCGGTGAGCGAGGCGCGGTTCTCGCGCAACTGCTCGGGCGTGCCCTCGGCCACCACCATGCCGCCGCCCTCGCCGCCTTCGGGGCCGAGGTCGATGCACCAGTCGCTGGCGCGGATCACGTCGAGGTTGTGCTCGATCACGATCAGCGAATGGCCGGCGTCGAGCAGCTTGCGCAGCGCGCGCATCAGCCGCGCGATGTCGTCGAAGTGCAGGCCGGTGGTCGGCTCGTCGAACAGGAACAGCGTGCCCCGGCGCGCCACCGACTGCTTGCTCGCGGTCGCGCTCTTCGCCGCTTCGGCGAGGAAGCCCGCGAGCTTCAGGCGCTGAGCCTCGCCGCCTGAGAGCGTCGGCACGGGCTGGCCGAGCTTGACGTAGTCGAGCCCCACGTCGGAGATCGGCTGCAGCACGCGCAGCACGTCGCGGTCGGCCTCGAACACCGCCGCCGCCTCGGCCACGGTAAGGTCGAGCACGTCGGCCACGTTGTAGCTCCTGCCCTTTCGCTCCACGCGCACTTCGAGAATTTCGGGCCGGTAGCGCTTGCCGTCGCAGTCGGGGCAGCGCAGGTAGACGTCGGACAGAAACTGCATCTCGACGTGCTCGAAGCCCGAGCCGCCGCAGGTCGGGCAGCGCCCGTCGCCGGAGTTGAAGCTGAACTTGCTCGCGGTGTAGCCGCGCTGGCGCGAGAGCGCTGCGGTGGCGAAGATCTCGCGGATCGCGTCCCATGCGCCCACGTAGCTCGCGGGGTTGGAGCGCGCGGTCTTGCCGATCGGCGACTGGTCGACGAAGACCACGTCGCCGAGGTGATCGGCGCCGAGCATGCGGTCGTGTGCGCCGGGCGTTTCCGTGGCCTTGCCGAAGTGACGCATCAGCGCAGGCGCCAGCACGTCCTGGATCAGCGTCGATTTGCCCGAGCCGCTGACGCCGGTGACGCACACCAGCCGCGCGAGCGGGAACTCGACCGTGACGTTCTTCAGGTTGTGCTCGCGCACGCCTTCGAGGATGAGCCGGTGCGTGTTCTCGCTCACGAGCCGCTTGAAGCCCATGCCGATCTTCTTGCGCCCGCCCAGGTATTGGCCGGTGAGCGTGTCGGCGTCGCGCAGCTGGTCGGTGGTGCCGTCGAACACGATCTGCCCGCCGCGCGCGCCGGGGCCTGGGCCCATGTCGATCACGCGGTCGGCCGCGAGCATCACCGCCGGGTCGTGCTCGACCACGACCAGCGTGTTGCCCGCATCGCGCAGGCGCAGCATGGCCTCGGTGATGCGGTTCATGTCGCGCGGGTGCAGGCCGATGCTGGGCTCGTCGAGCACGAACAGCGTGTTGACCAGCGAGGTGCCGAGCGCGGTCGTGAGGTTGATGCGCTGCACCTCGCCGCCGCTCAGCGTGCGGCTCTGGCGGTCGAGCGTGAGGTAGCCGATGCCGACGTCGTGCAGGTAGCGCAGGCGGGTGGTGATTTCTTCGAACAGCAGCTTCAGGGCCTGTGCTTCCCCGGTCTTGGCTCCTTCCCCCGCTGGGGGAAGGCTGGGATGGGGGCTCGCGGCCTCATTCGAGGCAGCAGGGCTTGCAGGCGCTGCCGGCCCCCACCCCTGCCCTCCCCCGGCGGGGGAGGGAGAAACACCCATGCGGTCGAAGAATTTACGCAGCCGCTCGATCGGCAGCAGCATCAGGTCATGCAGGCACAACCCCGGCAGTGCCTCCAGCTGAGCCCGCGTCCACTTCGCCCCCGTCGGCATGAATCGCTTCCCGGGCGGCAACACCGCGTCTGCATCTTCCTTGCTGCCGATGCGCCAGATCAGGCTGTCGAGCTTCAGGCGCGCGCCGCTGCAGGTCGGGCATTGCGTATAGCTGCGGTACTTCGACAAGAGCACGCGGATGTGCATCTTGTAGGCCTTGCTCTCCAGGTAGCCGAAGAAGCGCCGCACGCCATACCACTGCTTGTTCCAGTTGCCTTCCTTGTAGTTGGGCGTGCCCTCGATCACCCAGTGCTTCTGCTCCTCGGTGAGCTTGTTCCAGGGCGTGTCGCGCGGGATGCCGGCGGCCTCGGCGTGGCGCATGAGGTCGTCCTGCGCTTCTTTCCACGCGGGCGTCTGGATGGTCTTGATGGCGCCGGCGCGCAGCGTGAGCTTGTCGTTCGGGATCACGAGGCCCAGGTCGACACCGATCACGCGGCCGAAACCGCGGCAGGTGTCGCAGGCGCCCACGGCCGAATTGAACGAGAACATCGACGGGATCGGGTCGGCGTAGCGGATGTCGCTCTCGGGGCAGTGCAGGCCGGTGGAGAACTTCCACACGTCCGTCGGCGCGTTTTCCTCGGCGCCGGTCGCATGCACGGTGACGCGCCCGCTGCCGCGCTTGAGCGCCACCTCGATCGCCTCGACCACGCGCGCCCGCTCGGCGCCCGATGCACGGAAGCGGTCGGCCACCACGTCGAGCACCTTGCGCGGACCGGTGGGCGTGGCCACCTCGCGCTCGGCCTGCACGCGCGTGAAGCCGCTGGCCGACAGCCACTGCGTCACTTCCTCGGCCGTGGTGCTCGCTGGCAGCTCGACCGGAAAGGTGACCACGAGGCGCGGATCGCCCGCAGCCGCCGCGCGCTCGACGATCTGCGCGTAGATGCTGTCGGGCGAGTCGTGGCGCACCGGCAGCGCGGTTTCGCGGTCGAACAGGTTGGCCGCGCGCGCGAAGAGCAGCTTCAGGTGGTCGTTCAGCTCGGTCATCGTGCCGACCGTGGAGCGCGAGGAGCGCACCGGGTTGGTCTGGTCGATGGCGATGGCGGGCGGCACGCCCTCCACCTTGTCGACGGCCGGCTTGTCCATGCGGTCCAGGAACTGGCGCGCGTAAGCGGAGAAGGTCTCCACGTAGCGCCGCTGGCCTTCGGCGTAGAGGGTGTCGAAAACGAGGCTGGACTTGCCCGAGCCGCTGGGCCCGGTGACCACCGTCATCTCGCCGGTGCGGATGTCGAGGTCGAGGTTCTGGAGGTTGTGCTGGCGCGCGCCGCGAATCCGGATGGAGCCCTGTGTCATGAGTGCCTTGGGGGGTGGGGCAAACATTCTAGGGAGTGGCTCATGACGGGTTCGTGCAGTACTTCACAAGGTCGGTGGCTTCGCAGGGGTTTGTCCGGATGGAGTTGAAGATACTTTTAGAAACAAATAGCACATTTGTTTTCGATTGCTTCCGAGCTTGTCGAGAGGAGAAATTTCCATGAAGAAGATGACGCGCACGCTGTGTGCCGCCGCGCTGCTGGCACTGTCGGCGGCCGGCGCTCCGGCGCAGATCCTGATCGGCCAGACCGCCGGAATGACCGGCTCGGTGGCCGCGGGCGTGAACGAGACCATCGGCGGCGCCCAGCTGGTGATCGATGCGGCCAATGCCCAGGGGGGCATCCACGGCGAGAAGATCGAGATGATCCGCATGGACGACGCTTTCGACGTCAAGCGCGCCAGTGAGAACGCCCGCGTGCTGATCGAGGACAAGAAGGTGCTGGCGCTCTTCATGAGCCGCGGCACGCCGCACTCGCAGGCCATCATCCCGTGGCTCGACAAGTACGACGTGGCGCTCATCGGCCCCTCGACGGGCGCGATGGTGCTGCACAAGCCGCTGCAGAAGCACGTGTTCAACGTGCGCGCCACCTACCAGCGCGAGGCCGAGAAGGCGGTGCAGCACCTGCTGACCATCGGCCTCACGCGCATTGCGGTGGTGCATGTGACCGACTCGTTCGGCGCGGACGCGCTCGAGGGTGCGATGACCGGCTTCACCAAGGGCAAGGCCAAGCCGGTCGTGACCATTCCGGCCGACCGCGAGAAGCCCGACTACAAAACCATCGTGCCGGCCATCAAGGATGCCGATGCACAGGCCGTGGTGTGGATCGGCTCGGGCGTCGCCGTGGTGGACGGCATCAAGGCGCTGCGCGCCGCGGGCTCCGCGGCGCAGGTGGTCACGCTGTCGAACAACGCTTCGTCGGGCTTCATCAAGCAGCTGGGCGACGCGAGCCGCGGCGTGATCGTGACGCAGGTGTTCCCGAACGAGCGCTCGCTCGGCCAGCCGATGGTGAAGGAAGCCCTGGCCCTCGCGCAGGCCAAGGGCCAGGCCGAACTGTCGCCGGCCACGCTCGAAGGCTTCGCCTCGGCCAAGGTGCTGGTGGAGGCGCTGCGCCGCGCGGGCCCCAAGCCCACACGCGCAAGGATCGTGGCGGCGCTCGACAGCCTGCGGGGCTACGACCTGGGCGGCGGGCTCGAGGTGAGCTACTCGCCGCAGGATCACAGCGGCATCGATTTCGCGGACCTGTCGATCATCAGCGACGGCAAGTTCAAGCGCTGACCGCTGCGCGGCGCCTTCCTACTTCGGCGCGGCGGCGGGCGCCGTTTCGTGCGCTGCGTCGGCGCCATGCTTCTCGCCCGACATGTCGACCTTGTCGCCGGCCTTGGAAATCACGAACAGAGCGATGGCGGCAAAGACGATGAAGCCGACGGCGAGTTTCCACATGGGTGCTGTCTCCTGACGAGGTTGATTCAAGGGGCTCAAGAAAAAGGCTTCATGCGGTTGGCATGAAGCCTCTTTGTTGAACGGAGGGCGGATGGCGCCCTCCTCTGCGCGAGCAGCGATCAGTCGTTGGCGTAGATGTCCACGTTCTTCGTTTCGCGGATGAAGAGCGTGCCCACCACCAGCGTGACGCCGGCGATGATGATCGGATACCAGAGGCCGTTGTACATGTTGCCGGTGGAGGCCACGATGGCGAAGGCGGTGGTTGGCAGCAGGCCGCCGAACCAGCCGTTGCCGATGTGGTACGGCAGGCTCATCGAGGTGTAGCGGATGCGCGTGGGGAAGAGTTCCACCAGCATCGCGGCGATCGGGCCGTAGACCATCGTCACCAGCAGCACCAGCCAGAACAGCAGCAGCACCGTCAGTACCTTGTTCATCTTCGCGGGGTCGGCCTTGGCCGGGTAGCCCGCGACCTTCAGGTCTTCGGCCACGCTCTTCTTGAAGGCGGCGATTTCCTTGGCGGAGCCCTCGTCGAACTTGGAGTTCACGACGTTGCCGACGGGCGCCTCGACCGACTTGTCGCCGATCTTCACGACGGCCTTCGAGCCCGGCGCGCCGGCCACGTTTTCATAGCTCACCGAGTTCTGCACCAGGTAGCGCTTGGCGATGTCGCACGAGCTCCTGAAGTCGATCTCGCGGGCCACCGGGTTGCCCTGGAACGAGCAGGTCGCAGGGTCGGCCGTCACCGTGACGCCGGCCGTGGCCTGTGCACGGGCCAGGTCGGGGTTGGCGGCTTCGGTCAGCATCTTGAAGACCGGGAAGTAGGTGACCACGGCCAGCAGGCAGCCGGCCATGATGATCGGCTTGCGGCCGATCTTGTCGGACAGCGTTCCGAAGACCACGAAGAACGGCGTGCCGATCAGCAGCGCGGCGGCGATCATCAGGTTGGCCGTGGTCGCATCCACCTTGAGCTGTGCCGTCAGGAAGAACAGCGCATAGAACTGGCCCGAATACCAGACCACGGCCTGGCCTGCCGTGAGGCCGACCAGCGCCAGGATCACGATCTTGAGGTTCTTCCACTGGCCGAAGGATTCGGACAGCGGCGCCTTCGAGGTCTTGCCCTCGGCCTTCATCTTCTGGAAGGCCGGCGACTCGGACAGCGAGAGCCGGATCCACACCGACACGCCGAGCAGCAGGATCGACACCAGGAACGGAATGCGCCAGCCCCAGTCGTTGAACACCGCTTCGCCCATGCCTTCGCGAACGCCCAGGATCACCAGCAGGCTCAGGAACAGGCCGAGCGTGGCGGTGGTCTGGATCCACGAGGTGTAGGCGCCGCGCTTGCCGTGCGGCGAGTGCTCGGCCACGTAGGTGGCGGCGCCGCCGTACTCGCCGCCGAGCGCGAGGCCCTGCAGCATGCGCAGCGCGATCAGGATCACCGGCGCAGCGACGCCGATGGTCGCGTAGCTGGGCAGCAGGCCGACGATGAAGGTCGACAGGCCCATGATCAGGATCGTCACCAGGAAGGTGTACTTGCGCCCGATCATGTCGCCCAGGCGGCCGAACACGATGGCACCGAACGGACGCACCAGGAAGCCCGCGGCGAACGCCAGCAGCGCGAAGATGAAGGCGGCGCCCGCATCGAGGCCGCTGAAGAACTGCTTCGCGATGATCGCGGCGAGCGAACCGTAGAGATAGAAGTCGTACCACTCGAACACGGTGCCGAGCGAGGAGGCGAAGATGACCTTCTTCTCCTCCGAGGACATGGGCCGGGGGGCCGGATGCGGCACTCCCCGTGAATCTAGTGTGGCTGCCATTGCGTCGTCTCCTGTGTGTGTGCGTTCATGCGGCGCCCGACTGTTTCGGGACCGTGAGGCATTCTTGGAGGCGCGACTGACCCGAGCCTTGCGCGAAACTGAACCGGTGCTTACGGTTTAAGGTGAAACCCGCGGGGCGCGTTTCAGGTTGTAAGAAATCCGGGGGTCACTCAGTTTTTGCTGCTGCGCAGCAGGGACGGGCGCTGGTCCGCCGAGGTCCATTGCGGGCCGTCGAACCACGCGTCGCCCGACAGGTAGGCGCGCAGCATCTGCAGGCCGTCGAAGCCCCAGAACAGGCGGCCGTCGACCACATAGGCGGGCGTGCCGAACACGCCGAGCTGCAGGGCCTCGTCGGTGTTGCGCTTGAGGAGGGCCTTGCTCTCGTCGCTGTTCGCGTCGCGCTTCGGCGCCAGCTGCGCGGTGAGCGCGGCGAGGCGCGCGGCGTCGCCCGCGTCTTCGCCGCCGCGCCACACATGGCGGAAGATGGTCTCGGCCACGAAGCGGCTGATGCTGCCGTCGTCACTCGTCGACACTGCCAGCCGCAGGTGAGGCAGCGGGTTGTAAGGGTGCGAGGCGGGCATCTCGATCCGGATGCCGTTCGTGTGGCCCAGCCAGAGCACGTGGCGGTAGGTCCAGCTGCGCTTCGACGGAATCTCCGCCGGCCCGAGCTGGCCGTGCTGCTTGAGCAGCGCCCCCAGCAGCACGGGCTTGTAGGCCACGCTGCAGCTCAGGCCTTCGAGCGCCTCCGGCAGGTGCTCGAACGCGAGGTGCGCGTAGGGCGAGATGAAGTCGAGATAGAAGTCGATGTGCTTCATGCGGCGTTGTCTCCTGAAGCGCGCCAGATGCCGGCCCGCGCCCGCAACTCTATCGCGCGCCACACGTGGCGTCGCGTTTCGTCCTCCATCCGGCTCCAGCCAGCGATCTCCGGGATGGTGCGCAAACACCCTTCGCAGAAGCCGCTCAGGCGGTCCATGCGGCACACGGAAGAGCACGGCGAGGGCACGTCGTCGGCCATGGCCTGCACGGCCACGGCGCGCTCGGCCAAGGTCTCGGCCTCGTCGAAGTTCACACCACGTCCGCCACCGGCGCGCCGGTGAGCTTCTCGAGGTCGTGCGGGCGCAGCTGGAACACCGCATGCGGATGGCCCGCGGCCGCCCAGATCTCCTCGAAGCGGAACAGCTCGCGGTCGATCAGCACCACGGGCTTGGTCACGTGCCCGACCGGCGACACGCCGCCGATGGTGAAGCCGGTGCGCGCCTTCACGAAGTCGGCGTCGGCGCGGCCGGTCTTGCCGACCAGCGCATCGACCTTCTTCTCGTCGACGCGCCTGTCGCCCGAGGTAATGACCAGCACCGCCGCCTCATCGCTCTTGCGGCGGAAGATGATGCTCTTGGCGATCTGGCCGACCGAGATGCCGAGCGCGTCGGCCGCCTGCTGCGCGGTGCGGCAGGCGTCGTCGAGCATGCGCGGGGCATGCGGATGGCCGGCGTCCTGGAGCACGCGCGAGACGCGCTGGACACCGTCGGGAAGGGAATGGAGTTCGGAGCCGCACATGGCAGGTTCAGCAGGTTCTGGGTTCATCGAGGCCCCAGAGCATACGGAAAAGCCTGCGCCGCCGCCCGGGGTGCACCAATGCGAAGAGCGTCGCGGCGCCAAGGCGCACGACGCCCGTGCGTCCGGTGCCGGGCCCGGGGCGGTTTCGGTGCGCAACCGGCCGGCCAGGGCGGCCGCGGCACCCGCACGATCGGGCATGGATATTGCTTATCCCTCGATTCACAGTGCCTCCGCTAACGACGGCGGGGTTCAAGCGAGCCGGCGGCCGACAAGCCGCGAACTCGTCTGCTCCAACCCAATTTCGCATCCGTTCCGTCGCGGGGCTCTGCTGCCGCTGTCTGCCACGACAGCGCGGCGCTGCACCTTCAAGGGCCGGCTGCGTGCAGGACCCCCAATGAAGATCGCAGTCATCGGCCACGGCATGGTCGGCCACAAGTTCCTCGAGCAACTCCACGAGCTCGGTGTCGCGAACGCGCAAGTCACCGTGCTGTGCGAGGAGCCCCGCCCGGCGTACGACCGGGTTCACCTGTCCGAGTTCTTCGCCGGCAAGACGGCGGAAGACCTGTCGCTCGTCGAGCCGGGCTTCTTCGAGCGCAGCGGCTTCACGCTGCGCCTGGCCGCGCGGGCGGCAGCCATCGAGCGGCGCAACAACACCGTCACCACGGCCGACGGCGAAGTGGTGCACTACGACAAGCTGGTGCTTGCGACGGGC
Source organism: Variovorax sp. CF313 (assembly GCF_000282635.1). Taxonomy (GTDB): domain Bacteria; phylum Pseudomonadota; class Gammaproteobacteria; order Burkholderiales; family Burkholderiaceae_C; genus Variovorax. Next base: position 29,481 of record NZ_AKIW01000002.1, on the reverse strand, counting down.
TCCTTCCCCTTCGTGCCCGCCGTGCCCGGCCGCGACCGCCCGAACTGCTTCGTCTACCGCACCATCGAGGACCTCGAGGCCATGAAGGCCTGCGGCGCCCGCTCGAAGAGCGGCGTGGTCGTCGGCGGCGGCCTGCTGGGCCTGGAATGCGCCAAGGCGCTGCGCGACATGGGCCTCGAAACCCACGTCGTGGAGTTCGCACCGCGCCTGATGGCCGTGCAGGTCGACGAAGGCGGCGGCCGCGCCCTGCGCAACAGCATCGAGGCAATGGGCCTGCACGTGCACACCGGCCGCAACACGGTGGAGATCACCGACGGCGCGACCGCCCGCCACCGCATGGTGTTCGCCGACGGCACGCACCTGGAAACCGACATGATCGTGTTCTCCGCCGGCATCCGTCCGCGCGACGAACTGGCGCGCCAGAGCGTGCTGGCCGTCGGCCCGCGCGGCGGCGTGGCGGTCGACAGCCACTGCCGCACCAGCGACCGCAACATCTACGCGATCGGCGAATGCGCGTCGTGGAACGAGCAGACCTTCGGCCTCGTCGCACCGGGCTACGACATGGCCCGCGTGGCCGCCAGGCACATCGCCGGCCAGGACGACGCCGCCTTCACCGGTGCCGACATGAGCACCAAGCTCAAGCTGATGGGCGTGGACGTTGCAAGCATCGGCGACGCGCACGGCAAGACGCCGAAGTCGCGCGCCTACCAGTACGTCGACGAGCGCAAGCAGATCTACAAGAAGATCGTCGTCAGCGAGGACGGCAAGCAGCTGCTGGGCGCGGTGCTGGTCGGCGATGCCGCCGAGTACGGCACGCTGCTGCAGATGGCGCTCAACGGCATCGCGCTGCCCGCCGACCCTGAATTCCTGATCCTGCCGTCGAGCGACGGCAAGGCCAAGCCGGGCCTGGGCGTCGATGCGCTGCCCGACACCGCGCAGATCTGCTCGTGCAACAGCGTCACCAAGGGCCGGATCTGCGAGGCCGTGGGCGAGGGCGCGTGCACCGTCGCCGAGCTGAAGGCCTGCACCAAGGCCGGCGCCACCTGCGGCGGCTGCGTGCCGCTGGTCACGCAGGTGATGAAGATGGAGATGTCCAAGCGCGGCATGGCGGTCAACAACCACCTGTGCGAGCACTTCCCCTACTCGCGCCAGGAGCTCTACCACCTGATCCGCGTGGGCGAGATCCGCAGCTTCGCCGACCTGCTGGCAAAGCACGGCAAGGGCCTGGGCTGCGACATCTGCAAGCCGACGGCCGCGAGCATCTTCGCTTCGTGCTGGAACGAGTTCGTGCTGAAGAAGGACCTGGCCAGCCTGCAGGACAGCAACGACTACTTCCTCGGCAACATCCAGAAGGATGGCACCTACTCGGTGGTGCCGCGCATGCCGGGCGGCGAGGTCACGCCCGACGGGCTGATCGCGGTGGGCCAGGTGGCGAAGAAGTACGGCCTGTACACCAAGATCACAGGCGGTGCGCGCGTGGACATGTTCGGTGCGCGCGTCGAGCAGCTGCCCGCCATCTGGGAAGAATTGATCGCGGCCGGCTTCGAATCGGGCCATGCCTACGGCAAGTCGCTGCGCACGGTGAAGAGCTGCGTCGGCTCCACCTGGTGCCGCTACGGCGTAGACGACAGCGTCGGCCTGGCCGTGGAACTGGAGAACCGCTACAAGGGCCTGCGCGCGCCGCACAAGATCAAGTTCGGCGTGTCGGGCTGCACCCGCGAATGCGCGGAAGCGCAGGGCAAGGACGTCGGCATCATCGCGACCGACAAGGGCTGGAACCTCTACGTGTGCGGCAACGGCGGCATGAAGCCGCGCCATGCCGAACTGCTCGCGAGCGACCTCACCAAGGCCGAGCTGATCCGGCTGATCGACCGCTTCCTGATGTTCTACGTGCGCACGGCCGACCGCCTGCAGCGCACCAGCACGTGGCGCGAGAACCTCGAGGGCGGCCTCGACTACCTCAAGGATGTGCTGCTGCAGGACACGCTGGGCCTCGGCGACGAGCTGGAAACACAGATGCAGCGCGTGGTCGACACCTACCAGTGCGAATGGAAGACCGCGGTGAACGACCCCGTCACGCGCCAGCGCTTCCGCTCCTTCGTCAACAGCGAGAAGCCGGACGAGCACATCGTTTTCGTGCAGGAGCGCGGCCAGATCCGCCCCGCCCGCGTGGAAGAGCGCGGCGAAGCCGCCTCCGACGTCTCGATGGCCTGAAGAACACCCAAGGAAATCCCATGACCCAAGACAAGCTCCAGTGGACCCCGGTGTGCGCGGCCACCGACATCCTGCCCGACACCGGCGTGTGCGCGCTGGTCGACGGCGTGCATGTCGCGATCTTCAGCGTCGGCCATGAGCAGGCGCTGTTCGCCATCGACAACATCGACCCGAAAGCGGGGGCCAGCGTGCTGTCGCGCGGGCTGGTCGGCAGCCTGGGCGAGCGCATCGTCGTGGCTTCGCCGCTCTACAAGAACCACTTCGACCTGCGCAGCGGCGAATGCCTGGAAGCGCCCGAGCACTCGGTGCGCGCGCATGCCGTGCGCGTGCAGGAAGGCCGCGTGCTCGTCGCGCTGGCTTGAGGCCCCAGTCTCCCTTTTCAGTTTCGTCTCCATCGCTTCCAAGGAACCAGAATGGCCTATCTAGCCCCCGCCGAATTCGTCACCAAGATGGTGGACGCCGGTGAATCCAAGCTGCTGATGTCCACGCGCGACACGCTCATCCGCTCGTACATGGCGGGCGCGATCCTCGCGCTGGCGGCGGCCTTTGCCGTGAGCATCACCGTGAACACCGGCAATGCGCTCGTTGGCGCGATGCTGTTCCCGGTGGGCTTCATCATGCTGTACCTGCTGGGCTTCGACCTGCTGACCGGCGTGTTCACGCTGGCACCGCTGGCCGTGCTCGACAAGCGCCCCGGCGCCACCTGGGGCGGCGTCATGCGCAACTGGGGACTGGTGTTCACTGGCAACTTCGCGGGCGCGCTGACGGTCGCGGTGTTCATGGCCGTCATCTTCACCTTCGGCTTCAGCGAGGCGCCCAACGCCATCGGCGAGAAGCTCGGCCACATCGGCGAAGGCCGCACCATCGGCTACTCCGCGCATGGCGCCGCCGGCATGCTCACGTTGTTCATCCGCGCCGTGATGTGCAACTGGATGGTTTCGACGGGCGTGGTGGCGGCCATGATGTCGACCACCGTGTCGGGCAAGGCGATCGGCATGTGGATGCCGGTCATGGTCTTCTTCTACATGGGCTTCGAACACTCGATCGTCAACATGTTCCTGTTCCCCACCGGCCTGATGCTGGGCGGCAAGTTCACGATCATGGACTACCTGATCTGGAACGAACTGCCCACGGTGCTGGGCAACCTCGTCGGCGGCCTGACCTTCGTCGGGCTGACGCTCTACTCCACGCACTACAAGACGGCGCCCAAGCGCGCCGCCAGCTGAGCCGGCCTGGATGCCGCGCAAGGCATTGCGCGTGACGCTCGGCCAGCATTCGCTGGCAGGGCGCAAATCGCCGGTCAACCAGGACTTCCACGGCGCCATGCTGCCCGAGGGGGCGCTGCGCGCCTCCAAGGGCATCGCGGTGGCGCTCGCCGACGGCATCGGCTCCAGCCGCGTGAGCCAGGTGGCGAGCGCGGCGGCCGTGCGGGGCTTTCTCGACGACTACTACGCAACCTCCGACGCGTGGTCGGTGCGCCGCTCCGCGCAGCGGGTGCTGGACGCCACCAACTCGTGGCTGCATGCGCAGACGATGCGCAGCGACGCGCGCTTCGACAAGGACAGCGGCTACGTCTGCACCTTCAGCGCGCTGATCCTCAAGGGCCGCGACGCGCACCTGCTGCACGTCGGCGATGCGCGCATCTACCGGCTGCATGCCGGCGCGCTGGAACAGCTCACCGAAGACCATCGCGTCAACGTGTCGTCGGCCGAGTCGTACCTCGGGCGCGCTCTGGGCGCGGGCGCCAATGTGGAGATCGACTACCGCTGCTGGCAGGCTGAGGCGGGCGAGGTCTACCTGCTGGCCACCGATGGCGCGTACGCGCATCTCGACAGCGGCACGGTGAACGAGGTGCTCGGCCGCTGCGGGGACGATTTCGACGCGGCCGCCCGGCTGCTGGCAGAAACCGCGCAGGCCAAGGGCAGCGACGACGACAGCACGGTCCAGCTGCTGCGCATCGACGAGCTTCCCGAAGCCGACGCGCCGCATGCGCAGCTGCAGCGCGAAGGCCTGGCGCTGCCGCCAGCCCTCGCGCCGAGGGACCGCTTCGAGGGCTTCACGCTCGTGCGCGAGATCCACATGAGCGCGCGCAGCCACGTGTACCTGGCCACCGACGAGGCCACGGGCCAGCCGGTGGTGCTGAAGCTCCCGTCGATCGACCTGCGCGGCGACCCCGACTACCTCGACCGCTTCGTGCTCGAGGAATGGGTGGCGCGGCGCATCGACAGCCCGCACGTGCTCAAGGCCAGCACCGTCGAACGCACGCGCAGCCACCTGTACGTGGCCATGGAGTACGTGGACGGCCAGACGCTGGCGCAGTGGATGGTCGACCACCCCCGGCCCGCGCTGGACAGCGTGCGCGGCATCGTCGAGCAGCTGGCGCGGGGCCTGCAGGCGCTGCACAGCAAGGAAATGCTGCACCAGGACATGCGCCCCGAGAACGTGATGATCGACCGCACGGGCACCGTGAAGATCATCGACCTCGCCGCCACCCACGTCGCGGGCCTGTCCGACGGCAGCGGCGAGCGCCGGGCGCTCGCCATCGAAGGCACGCTGCAGTACACCGCGCCGGAATACTTCACCGGCCATGGCGGCACGGCCCGATCCGACCTGTTCTCGCTGGCGGTGATCGCCTACCAGATGCTCGCCGGCCAGCTGCCTTACGGGCTGCAGGCGTCGCGCATCCGCTCACCCGCCGATGTCGGCCGGCTGCGCTATGTGCCGGTGCGGCATTTCCGTCCCGACCTGCCTGCGTGGGTCGATGCCGTGCTGCAGAAGGCGCTGCAGCCGCAGGCGGCGAAGCGGCAGGAGGCGGTGTCCGAATTCGCGCACGACCTCAGGGCGCCGGGGCCGGAGTTTCTTCGCCCGCGGTCACCCGCGCTGATCGAGCGCCGGCCGGTGCTGTTCTGGCAATGCACGACGGTCCTGCTGGCCGCGGCGGTGATCGTGCTGCTCGGGCTGCGCGCCTTCGGGCGCTGAAGAAGACGAAGCCGCTCAGCCGGCGCGCTTGGTGCGGATCGCCTTCGACGCGCGCGAGTTCGGTTCGCGGCCCAGCGCCTCGCTGATGTAGACGCCCGCGTCGATCAGCTTGTCGAGATCGATGCCGGTCTCGATGCCCATGCCGTGCAGCATGTAGACCACGTCTTCGGTCGCCACGTTGCCCGTTGCGCCCTTCGCGTAGGGGCAGCCGCCGAGGCCGGCCGAGGACGACTGGAAATTCCACACGCCCAGTTCGAGCGCCGCCAGCGTGTTGACCAGCGCCTGCCCGTAGGTGTCGTGAAAATGGCCGGAAACGGCATCGACATCGAAGTGCGCCAGCGTGGCCTCCATCGCCCCTTGCACCTTGCGCGGCGTGCCCACGCCGATGGTGTCGGCCACGTCCACGCGCTGCACGCCAATGCCCTTCATCAGCTGCGCGAGGTAGCCGACCTTGGCCGGCGCGATCTCGCCTTCATACGGACAGCCCACGGTGCACGACATCGCGCCGCGCACGTGGATGCCCTTCTCGCGCGCCGCGGCCACCACGGGCGCGAAGCGTTCGATGCTCTCGGCAATCGAGCAGTTGATGTTCTTCTGGCTGAAGGCCTCGCTCGCGGCGCCGAACACCACGATCTCGTCGGGCCATTCCTCGCGCGGCGCGGCGATGGCGGCCTCGAAGCCCTTCATGTTGGGCGTGAGCACCGAGTAGCGCACGCCGGGCTTGCGCACGATGCCATGCATCACCTCGGCGTTGTCGGCCATCTGCGGCACCCACTTGGGCGAGACGAAGCTGGTGACCTCGATCTCCTTCAGGCCCGCGTCCTGCAGGCGGTGCACGAGGCCGATCTTGACCTCGGCCGAGACGGGCTGCTTTTCGTTCTGCAGGCCGTCGCGCGGGCCGACGTCGACGAGCTTGACGCGGGTGGGGAGTTTCATGGGATGTCTCTTGTGTCGCGGGAGGATGAAAGGCCGTCGGCCATTGTCCGACACATGGAAATGCCCTGCCAGGCACACAGGCCGCGGAAGGTAGCAATGCGCGCCTGCGGGGTTGCAAATGGTGCCAACCGCACGGCACCCGGGCTCGGACGCAGACCGAAGCGGGCGCTAGACGGTTCCCCGCTGCTCGAAGCCGCCGGGCATGCCGCCCGCGGCGACAGCGTCGAGGCGCTCGTCCACGTCGACCGCATCCACGCGCGCACCGTCCGGCCCCTGCTGCGCCCAACGGACCAGCGCTTCGACCGCGCCAGCCTCGCCGATCGCCAGCGCTTCCACGCTGCCGTCGCGCCGGTTGCGCACCCAACCCTGCACGCCGAGCCGCTGCGCGGCCTGCACCATCGACCAGCGATAGCCCACGCCCTGCACGACGCCGCGGATGACGAGGTGGCGAGCGACGGTGATGGCGTTGTTCATGGCATTGCGATCAGTACGACTTGGGCAGCCCCAGTGCCTTCTCCGCGATGAAGTTCAGGATCATCTGCGGGCTCACCGGCGCGATGCGCGGGATGTAGCTCTCGCGCAGCAGGCGCTCCACATGGTATTCCTTCGCATAGCCCATGCCGCCCAGCGTGAGGATCGCGTTCTGGCAGGCATCGTGCGCCGCCTCGGCCGCGAGGTACTTGGCGGCATTGGCCTCGATGCCGCAGGGCTCGCCCGCGTCGTACAGCGTGGCGGCCTTGAACACCATCAGGTCGGCGGCCTCGAGGTTGGCCCAGGCCCGTGCGAGCGGATGCGCCACGCCCTGGTTCTGCCCGATGGGCCGGCCGAACACGATGCGCTCCTGCGCGTACTGCGAGGCGATGCGCAGCGCCGCGCGGCCGATGCCGATGGCTTCCGCAGCGATCAATATGCGCTCGGGGTTCAGGCCGTGCAGGATGTACTCGAAGCCGCGCCCTTCCTCGCCGATGCGATCCTCCTGCGGCACTTCGAGCCCGTCGATGAAGAGCATGTTCGAATCCACCGCCGCGCGGCCGAGCTTGTGGATCTCGCGCACCTCGACCTTGCTGCGGTCCAACGCCGTGTAGAACAGCGTGAGGCCTTGCGTGGGCTTCTTCACCTGGTCGATCGGCGTGGTGCGCGTGAGGATGAGCATGCGGTCGGCGACCTGCGCGGTCGAGATCCATATCTTGCGGCCGTGCAGCAGGTAGCTGCCGCCGGGCTGGCGCACCGCCTGCGTCTTGAGGCTGGTGGTGTCGAGCCCCGCGTCGGGCTCGGTCACGGCGAAGCAGGCTTTCTCGGTGCCCGCGATCAGCGGCGGCAGGAAGCGCTGGCGTTGGGCCTCGCTGCCGAACACCACCACCGGGTTGAGCCCGAAGATGTTCATGTGCACCGACGATGCGCCCGACATGCCCGCGCCCGACGCGCTGATGGCACGCATCATCAGCGCCGCCTCGGTGATGCCGAGCCCCGCGCCGCCCTGCGCCTCGGGCATCGCGATGCCGAGCCAGCCGCTCGCTGCAACGGCGCGGTGGAATTCATGCGGGAACACGGCGCGATCGTCGTGGTCGCGCCAGTAGTCGGCGGGGAAGTCCTCGCAGAGGCGTTCGATGGCCGCGACCAGCGAGCGCTGGTCTTCGTTCAGGGAGAAGTTCATTCTTTGCTGTCCTTCGGTGGGTCGGGTTGCAGCGTGACGCCGCGTTCGAGCATGCGGGCAATAGCCTCGTCGCCATATCCCGCTTCGCGCAGCAGCTCCACGCTCTGCTCGCCGATGCGCGGCGCGGGCCGGCGGATGGCGGTGGGCGTGGCGCCGTAGCGGCCGACCGGCGCGAGGGTGCGGATGCGGCCCTCGGTCGGGTGGTCGAGCTCGGGGTAGAAATCGACGGCGCGCAGGTGCGGATCGTCGAGCAGGCTCTCGGTGCTGTGAAGGCGCGCGACGGGGATATCGGCAGCATCGAGCGCGGCGAACCATTCGTCGCTGGTGCGCGTGGCCATCGCTTCGGCGACGAAGGCGTACACCGCGCCGATGTTCGCGGCGCGCGCGGTGTGCGTGCCGAACATCGGCGAATCGCGCAGCCCGGGGCGGCCGATCAGGTCGAAGAAGGCCTGCCAGTGCTTGTCGTTGTAGATCAGCACGCTGAGGTAGCCGTCGGCCGTGGCGTAGGGCTTGCGGTGCGGTGCGAGCAAGCGCGCATAGCCGGTGGGGCCGAGCGGCGGCTCGAAACTGTGGCCGCCGAGGTGGTCGCCCATGACGAACTGCGAGAGCGCTTCGAACATCGGCACCTCGACCGCCTGGCCCTTGCCGGTGCGTTGCGCGTGCAGCACGGCGGCGAGCAGCGCGATGGCGGCCTGCAGTCCGACGGCGCGGTCGGCGAGCGTGACGGGTGCATAGCGCGGTTCGCCGCCGCTTTGCTGCGCGAACAGCGAGGCCACGCCTGCCGCGCCCTGGATCAGGTCGTCGTACGCGGGCCTGCCGGCGTAGGGCCCCTGCTCGCCATAGCCGAAGGCGCCGAGGTAGACGATCTTCGGATTGGCCCCGGCCACCGCGTCGTAGTCAAGCCCGAGCCGCGCCATCGCCTGCGGCCGCGTGTTGTAGATCAATGCATCGCAACTTGCCGCGAGCTTCAGGCAGGCCTCGCGCCCTTCGGGCTGCTTGAGGTCGAGCACGATCGAACGCTTGTTGCGGTTGAGGTGCAGCGCCATCGCGCCCATGCCGGGGTGGCGCATGGGGCCGACAGCGCGCAGGTTGTCGCCGCCGGGCGGCTCGACCTTGATGACGTCGGCGCCGAGGTCGCCGAGCGTCTGCGTGGCGTAAGGCCCCATCACCACGGCCGTGAGGTCGAGGATGCGGATGCCTTGGAGAGGTCCGGAGGTGTTCATGTCTTCGCTCCTTCCCCCGCTGGGGGAAGGTCGGGACGGGGGCAGGCAGGGCGCCAAGCAGGGACGCCGCTTGCCCCCACCCCTGCCCTCCCCCAGCGGGGGAGGGATAAAGTCGGATCACTCATTCGGGTTGAATCCCCGCAGCCTGGATCAGCTTCTTCCATTTCGCCAGTTCCGACACCGTGAACGCCCCCAGCTCCTCGGGCGTACTGCCGAAGGCATCGAAGCCCAGCTTGCTCACGCGCTCGCGGAAGGCCGCGCCGTTCGCCATCTCCGACAGCGCCTTGTTGAGCTTCAGCACGATGTCGCGCGGCGTGCCGGCCGGCGCGAACACGCCGTTCCACGAGGTGATGTCGAAGCCTTTCAGCTCGGGCGTGTCGGCCAGCGGCGGCAGCTCGGGGAAGAGCTTGGTGCGCTCCTGCGTCGTGACCGCAATCGCGCGCATCTTGCCGGCCTTCACCGTCGCAAGGCCCGCGGCGAGGTCGACCACCATCATCGACACCTGCCCGCCGATCAGGTCGGCAATGGCCGGCGGCGTGCTCTTGTACGGCACGTGCAGCATCGGCACGCCGCTCATGCGCGACAGCGTGGCGCCGCTCACGATGCCGGTGCTGTTGCCGCTCGCATAGGTCAGCTTGCCGGGGTGCGCACGTCCCCAGGCCAGCAGCTCGGCCACGCTCTTCACGGGCAGGTCGTTGTTCACCACGAGCATGAACGGCAGGTTGCCCATGCGGCTCACGGGCGCGAAGTCTTTCACCAGGTCGTAGGGCAGCGACTTCATCAGGCTCGGGTTGGCCGAGTGCGTGGTGTTGGTGGTCATGAACAGCGTGTAGCCGTCGGGCGGCGCCTTGGCCACGGCTTCGGCGCCGATCACGCCGTTGGCACCGGCCTTGTTGTCGACGATGACCGAGCCCTTGAGCGCCTCGCCCAGCATCTGCGCGGTGATGCGTGCCACAGCGTCGGTGCCGCTGCCGGCCGCGAAGGGCACGACGATGCGTATCGGCTGCTTCGGGTAGCCGTCCTGCGCAAAGGCCCAGGGCACTGCGCTGGCGAGGCCCGTGGCGGCACCGATGGAAATGAAACGGCGGCGGTTCGCCACCGCGACCGATGGCTCGGTCGCGTTCTTCGTTGTCTGCATTTGCTTGTCTCCGGGTGGTTGTCGTTCAGGGCCGGATCACGCGCTCCGGCAATTCCTCGTACGGCGGGCTGTAGATCACCAGCACGCGCACCGGCTCGTCGCTCACCACCGTGAAGGTGTGCATCGCGTCGGCCGGAAAAAAGCAGCTGTCGCCAGGGTGCAGCTCCTGCCGCTGGCCACCCACCTCGGCGACTGCACGGCCTTCGAGCATGTAGCAGACCTGCTCGATGCCCGGGTGCGCGTGCGGCAGCGCGCCCTTGCCCTTCTGGATGTGGCCGACCAGCACTTCGAGCTGCTTCGCGCCCACGGTCTCGGGGCCGATCAGGCGCTTGTTGAGCGTGCCGGTATGGTTGGCCGGGTGGTAGCCGTCGATCTCGTCCTCGCGGACGAAGTAGCGGGGGGTGCTTGCAGTCATCGGGGACTTTCGGTCTTGGGTTCGATGGCGAGGCAGGCCGAGCGCAGCATCGCCGCGATCTCCTCGATGCGCGCCTCCATGCGGTAGCGCGGACCGGCGACCGAGATGGCATAGGCCTCGCCGCCGATGCGCAGCGGCCAGGCCAGGCCGATCAGGTCGGGAATGCTTTCGCCGAGGTTGCCGTACCAGCCGCGCGCGGCAGAGCGCTGCAACTCGGCTTCGATGGCATCGGCGGCGGTGAGCGTGGCGTCGGTCAGCGGCGCGAGCGTCATGCCGTCGAGCAGCTTGCGGCGCGCTTCGGGCGTGAGCGTGGAGAGCAACGCACGCCCCAGCGAGTTGGCGTAAGCCGGGCGCGTCTCGCCCGACTCGGCCGTGTAACGAATGCTCTGCGGCGCGCTCAGCACTTCCAGGTACACCACCAGGCCCGCATCGCGGAACTTGGCGAACACCACGGTTTCGCGCGCAGCATCGCGCAACTCCTCGAGCGTGGCCTTCACCCGGTCGAGCACCGGGTCGTGGGCGGCGATGACCTGCGCCATCGCGAGCAGCCGGCCCGTCGGGTAGTAGCCCTGGCGGCGGCCGGTTTCGTACATGTAGCCCTGCTCTTCGAGCGTGCGGATCAGGCCCAGGCAGCTCGACACCGGCATGTCGAGCAGGCGCGCCATCTCGGACAGCGCCAGCGGCTGCTTCTCGCGAGCGAAGAGCTCGACGATCTCGATCACGCGGAATGCAGTTTTCACAGTCATGAAAATATTTTCATGTTTATGAAAAATCGGCGCTTCGGGGTTTCCCCTGCCCGCCTTGCGCCGCGGCGGGCTCGCAAAAGGTGACGCCGCCGTCAGTACCCGCGCGCCGGATCGACCACGCCGGCGATCGGCAGGCCCTGCTCCATCGCCCGGATCTTCCCGGCGATCTGCGCAATGGACTCCTCGCGCAGCGTGCGCGCCGAGCCGTGCGGCGTCACGGTGATCTTGGGATGCCGCCAGAAGGCGTGGTCGGCCGGCAGCGGCTCGACCTGGAACACGTCGAGCGTCGCGCCCGCGAGCTGGCCGGCGTCGAGCATCGGGATCAGGTCGTCTTCCACGAGGTGCGCGCCGCGCGCGATGCTGATCAGGTAGCCCTCGGGCTTCAGCTTGCCCAGCGTGTCGCGGTTGAGGATGCCGCGCGTCGCCTCCGTCAGCGGCAGCAGGTTCACGAGCACGCGCGTGGACGACAGGAACTCGTCGAACTGCGCCTCGCCGCTGAACACGCGCACGCCGTCGATCTCCTTCGGCGAACGGCTCCAGCCCAGCACCGGAAACTCGAACTGCGCGACCGCCTTGGCCACGCGCTCGCCGAGCACGCCCAGACCCATGATCCCGACCGGGAAGTCGCGCCGCAGCTTCGGCTTGCGGTAGCTCCACTTGCCCTCGCGCGCATCGGCCTCGTAGGCGTCGAGCTCGCGGAAGTGGCGAATGAGCGTGTGGCAGACGTACTCCGCCATCTGCACCGACATGCCCGCGTCGTCGAGCCGCACGATGCGCGTGTGCGCCGGCACCTTCAGCTTGAGCAGCGCATCGACGCCCGCGCCGATGTTGAAGATGCCGCGCAGCTTCGGCTGCTCGTCGAGAAACTCCTGCGGCGGCGCCCACACCACGGCATGGTCGGCCTGCGGCGCGCCGGGCCTCCAGGCCTCGATGACGGCATCGGGTAATTCGGCCTTGAGGCCCTCGATCCAGGGGTCCGGGCGGTTGTCGGTGAGGTAGACGGTGATTCGCATGGGGACGAATCTTAGTGAAGGCGCTGGCGCGGCGTTCGGGCCGCACGCGAAGGAGATCAGGGACGGCGTCAGCGACGGGGTGGTGGGCTGACCCCGGGGGTCAGGGGGTCAACCCGCCTTGATGCGGCGACGGCGCCACAGCACCCCAGCTGATACGGGCGGACGCCCGCAACGGGGTTAACTATTTTTCAGGCTGCGGCGGCACTCATTCGCAACAATTCCTCGCCTTCGGCCACCTGCTCGCCCGGCGCGAACATCAGCTCGTCCACCGTGCCGTCGGCCGGTGCCGCGATGGTGTGCTCCATCTTCATGGCCTCCATCACTGCGAGCGGCTGGCCGCGGCTGACCTTGTCGCCGGCCTTGACGGCAAAGGACACGACCTTGCCGGGCATCGGTGCCGTGAGCCGGCCGCCTTCGGCGTGGGTGTCGCCCGCATGGGCGAGGCGGTCGATGGCGGTAATCTTCGTCGCGCCTTTCGAGGCGAAGACGTGGGCCGTGGCGCCGTCGACGTGCACGTCGAGCGTCTGGCGCGTGCCGGCGAATTCGACCTCGAATTCACCGCTCGGGAACTGGCCGATGACCAGCGGGCCTTCGGCACCGCCGGCTTCGAGCCACAGGCCGCCGTCGCGCTTGTAGGTCAGCAGGGCGGTCTGCTCGGCACCGCGGAACTCGAAGTCGAAGTGGCGCCGGTACTCGCCCAGCGAGCGCCAGCCGTCGCGCCGCGCAAAGGGATCGGGCATCTTCGCGGGCCACTCGGTGATCAGCGTACGCGTGATCGCGGCGGCCGCGGCCAGCGGCAGTCCCAGCGGCTCGCGGTCGAACAGCACGGCGCGCTCGCGCTCGATCAGCGCGGTGTCGAGGTTCGCCTTCGAGAACGACTCGGTCGCCAGGATGCCGCGCAGGAACTGCACGTTGGTCGACACGCCCACGATCTGCACTTGCGCGAGCGCCGCATCGAGCCGGGCCAGCGCCTCGGCGCGCGTGCTGCCGTGCACGATCAGCTTGGCGATCATCGAGTCGTAGAAGGGCGAGATCTCGCCGCCCTCGCGCACGCCGTCGTCGATGCGCACGCGGCTGCGCTGGAAGGCGGTCGCCTGCGGCTTGCGATACACGCGCAGCGTGCCGGTGGCGGGCAGGAAGTTGTTGTCGGGGTTCTCGGCGCAGATGCGCGCCTCGATGGCGTGGCCGTGGATCTGCAGCTCCGCCTGCTTCGCGGGCAGCGTCTCGCCCGAGGCCACGCGCAGCTGCCATTCGACGAGGTCCTGGCCGGTGATCGCTTCAGTGACGGGGTGCTCGACTTGCAGCCGCGTGTTCATCTCCATGAAGAAGAAGTTCATCTCGACGGAATCGGCCCCCACGCTCGGCACTGATGTGTCCTCGCTGCCCCCCGAGGGGGCGCTCGCTTGCTTGAGGCGGCCCGGCGCTGCGCGAGTTTCGCGCTGCTCGACGATGAACTCGACCGTGCCAGCGCCGACGTAGTTCACGGCGCGCGCCGCAGCGACGGCGGCCTCGCCCATCTGCTTGCGCATCGCCTCGGTCATGCCCGGCGCGGGCGCTTCTTCGAGCACCTTCTGGTGGCGGCGCTGCACCGAGCAGTCGCGCTCGAACAGGTACACGTAGTTGCCGTGCGTGTCGCCGAATACCTGGATCTCGATGTGGCGCGGGCGCTGCACGTACTTCTCGATCAGCACCGCGTCGTCGCCGAAGCTGTTGATGGCCTCGCGCTGGCAGGAGGCGAGCGCGGCGGCGAAGTCTTCCGCCTTGTCGACTGCGCGCATGCCCTTGCCGCCGCCACCCGCGCTGGCCTTGATGAGCACCGGGTAGCCGATGCGGTCGGCCTCGCGCTGCAGCAGCTGCGGGTTCTGGTCGTGGCCGTGGTAGCCGGGCACCAGCGGCACGCCGGCCTTTTCCATCAGCTGCTTCGACTCGGCCTTCAGCCCCATCGCCTTGATGGCCGAGGGCGGCGGGCCGATGAAGACCAGGCCGGCGTCGGCGCAGGCCTGCGCGAACTCTTCGTTCTCGCTCAGGAAGCCGTAGCCCGGATGTACGGCCTCGGCGCCCGTGGCCTTGGCCGCTTCGAGGATCTTTTCCCAGCGCAGGTAGCTGTCCTTCGGGGCACTGCCGCCGAGGTGCACCGACTCGTCGCAGGCGCGCACATGGTTGGCATGCGCGTCGGCATCGGAGTACACGGCGACCGTGCGAATGGCCATGCGGCGTGCCGTTGCAGCGACCCGGCAGGCGATCTCGCCACGGTTGGCAATCAGGATCTTCTTAAACATTCGGAGTGTCTCCCGGAGGATTCTTTTTCAGTTGAAACGCGGGCACGACGCCCGGATCGGGTCGGCCGCTGAAGATGCGGGCCACGCGGCTGAACAGCGCCTTGAGGAAACGCCAGCTCTTGCGGATCAGCCACACGCTGAGCACCAGCACGAAGACGAACAGCACCAGAAAGACCAGCGGATGCGCCACCGCGAGCCACAGCCCCGCCGGCACCATCGTGTCTTCGACCAGCGAAGCACCCACGTTCGAGAACGGCTCGGGCGAGGTGTTGATGGCCGCGCGCGTCGTCGCCTTGGCCGCGTGCGCGGTGGCAGCGAAGCTGCCGCCCAGCAGCGCGGCGACGATGGCCATCACACCATGGTCGGCGCCGAACACGCTGGCTGCGAGCGCGGCACCGGCCGGGATGCGGATGGCGGTGTGCACCACGTCCCACAGCGAATCGAGGCCGGGGATCTTGTCGGCGAAGAATTCGACGAACACCATGAAGCCACTGGCTGCGATGACCACCGGATGCGCCAGCAGTTGCAGCCCGCTCGGCAACGGCACCCAGCCGAAGTAGCCGACAAGTCCGGTCAGCAGCACGACGAGGTAGAGCCGCACGCCACTGGCCCAGCCGATGGCGGCGGCCAGTGCGAGCAGCTGGGGCATGTCGAGTGCGTTCATCGCGTGTGCTCAGCGGCCCAGCCAGGACGGCTTGCGCTTCTGCAGGAAGGCCTGCACGCCTTCACGGCCTTCCTCGCTCGCGCGGATGTCGGCGATGCCTTCGACGGTCTTCGCGATCAGCGCGTCGTCGATCTCGCGGCCGGCCACGTCGGCGATCAGTTGCTTGCACGCGCGCACGGCGGCCGGACTTGCACCGGTCAACGCCTTCACGAGTTCGTCGACCTTGGCATCGAGCGCATCGGCGGCAACCACTTCATGCACGAAGCCGATGCGATGCGCTTCGGACGCAGTGAAGCGCTCGGCCGTGAGGAAGTAGCGCTGCGACGCGCGGGTGCCCATGGCGCGCAGCACGTAGGGGCTGATGGTCGCGGGCACGAGGCCGATCTTCACTTCGCTCAGGCAGTACCAGGCCGTGTCCACGCTCACGGCCATGTCGCAGGCCGCGACCAGCCCCATGCCGCCCGCATACACGTCACCCTGCACGCGCGCGATGGTGGGCTTGGGGCACTCGGCGATGGTGCGCAGCATGGCGGCCAGCTTGCCCGCATCGGCGATGTTCTCGTCGCGCGTGTAGTCGGCCATGCGGCGCATCCAGTTGAGGTTGGCGCCCGCACAGAAGGCCGGGCCGTTCGCGCCGAGCACGATGGCTTTCACCTGCGGCGCGGCGCCGGCTTCGGTGAAGGCCTGCGTCAGCTCTGCGATGACGACATCGTCGAAGGCGTTGCGGGCATCGGGCTGGTCGAGCCAGATGCGGGCGACGGCGCCTTCTATTTGGAGATCGAGTTTTTCGAAATCACTCATGGAGTACGTGCGTCCTGTTGAATCCTGGAGAGTTGGTTGACGCGGCCGATGCGCTGGCGCGGGTCGGACTTCCACACCACGCGATCGTCCACGGCATAGAGCCAGCAGGTCTTTCCTTCGCGTTCGCAGGTGTTCAGGACATCGGCCATCGCCGCACCGCCGGAAGCGAAGGCCGCGCTGCCATCGGCCGCGACGGCAAAGGCGCGCGGCAGGGGCAAGGCAAGGAATCCAAGATAGCGGTCCCTGCTCTGCTCACGCACGGGCACCACGGAGGAATCGTTGACGTCGGCAAAGTGGCTGTCGGTCGGCAACCTGTAGAGATTGGCGACGGGACCCTCGGTTGCCACTTTGCGTTCGGCTGCAGCAGGCTTGGGCTTCTGATAGACCACGGTGTAATCGACCGCGTAGACACTGCACTCCCCGTGGTGGCGCTCTGTGCAATATTCCAGCGCCCGCTGCGTCGGATCCGACGGCCGGTTGATGTCGCGCGGCACCAGGCCATCAGCCCAGTGGACCCAGGAACTGTCGCCAGACCGCCGAATGACGAGGGTCCGCGGTGGCTTGCTCTGCAGGAATTTCTGATACGCCGTACGACCTTCCGCGTTCAGCCCCGGAACGGCATCGACGTCATCGACCCCGACACTTGCTGTCGCCATCGCGCCGCCATCGCCCCCCGCCACTCCGCGCAGATGCACTTCAGCGCTTCCGGTGCCCGCATGGCATTCATAGGCCCCGGGCGTCGACAGCAGGGCGCCTTCGTAAAAACTCTCGACCTGCGTCACCGTGTGCACGCCACGCGCCCGCGCCGCCTGGGCCAGCGCCACCAGCGTATTGCGCATGGCCTCGCGGCAGGTCTCTTCGTCGCTGCGGATCACCGGCCGGCCGTCGCCGTAGCGCTGCGTGGTGGAGTACGGCCGGGCATAGCTTTCGGCCTTGAGCATCTGCGACTGCGACACCAGGGGCTGCGGCGTGGCGGCAAAGCGAAGCTGCACGTCGTTGCCGATGGCCTCGCGCGTGGCGGGCTGCTGCATCACCGGATAGATGGGCAGCACCAGCCGCGTGTCGCGGGCAAGCGCGGGCATGGCCAATGTCGCCAGGCAAGCAGAAAGCACGAGAAAGCCGACTCCCAGCTGACTTGTACCAAGGGGTTTCGAGATCATGGGATCACTTCCTGTTCGAAGCCGGCGGAGGCCGACTTACATGCGGAAGATACCGAATTTCGGTTCTGGAATGGGTGCGTTGCGCGCGGCCGCGAGGCCCAGCGCCAGCACCCGCCGCGTATCCGCCGGATCGATGATCCCGTCATCCCACAGCCGCGCGGTCGCGTAGTAAGGATGGCCCTGGTCTTCGTACTGCTGGCGGATCGGGGCCTTGAAGGCTTCTTCCTCTTCCTTGCTCCAGCTGCCGCCCTTGAGTTCGATGCCGTCGCGCTTCACCGTAGCCAGCACGCTCGCGGCCTGTTCGCCGCCCATCACGCTGATGCGTGCGTTGGGCCACATCCAGAGGAAGCGCGGGCTGTAGGCGCGGCCGCACATGCCGTAGTTGCCGGCGCCGAAGCTGCCGCCGATGATGATCGTGAACTTGGGCACGTTGGCCGTGGCCACGGCCGTCACCATCTTGGCGCCGTGGCGCGCAATGCCTTCGTTCTCGTACTTGCGGCCCACCATGAAGCCGGTGATGTTCTGCAGGAACACCAGCGGGATCTTGCGCTGGCAGCACAGTTCGATGAAGTGCGCGCCCTTCTGCGCCGACTCGCTGAACAGGATGCCGTTGTTGGCGACGATGCCCACGGGCATGCCCTCGATCTCGGCGAAGCCGCAGACCAGCGTGGCGCCGAAGCGCGCTTTGAACTCGTGGAACTCGCTGCCGTCGACGATGCGCGCAATGATCTCGCGCACGTCGAAGGGCTTGCGCGTGTCGGTGGGAATCACGCCATAGAGTTCTTCGCGCGGGAATGCAGGTGCGCGCACCGGGGTGTTCGCCGGCGTTGCCGCCGCGGCCTTCGCGTTGAGGTTGGCCACCGCCGAGCGCGCGAGCGCCAGCGCGTGCAGGTCGTTCTGTGCGAGGTGGTCGACCACGCCCGACAGACGCGTGTGCACGTCGCCGCCGCCCAGGTCTTCGGCCGTCACGACCTCGCCGGTGGCGGCCTTCACGAGCGGCGGGCCGCCCAGGAAGATGGTGCCCTGGTTCTTCACGATGATCGATTCGTCGCTCATCGCCGGCACGTAGGCGCCGCCGGCCGTGCACGAGCCCATGACCACCGCGATCTGCGGAATGCCCTGGGCGCTCATGTTGGCCTGGTTGAAGAAGATGCGGCCGAAGTGGTCGCGGTCCGGGAACACCTCGTCCTGGTTCGGCAGGTTGGCGCCGCCCGAGTCGACGAGGTAGATGCAGGGCAGGCGGTTCTGCTCGGCGATCTCCTGCGCGCGCAGGTGCTTCTTGACCGTCATCGGGTAGTAGGTGCCGCCCTTCACGGTCGCGTCGTTGCACACGATCATGCAGTCGACCCCGTTCACGCGGCCGATGCCCGCGATGAGGCCGGCGCCCGGCGCCGACTCCACGCCCTTGCCGTCGAGGTACATCGCATGCGCGGCCAGCGGCGCGATCTCGAGGAAGGGCGTGCCCGGGTCGAGCAGCTCGGCGACGCGGTCGCGCGGCAGCAGCTTGCCGCGCGACGTGTGCTTGGCGCGCGCGGCCTCGCCGCCGCCTTGCTCCACTTTGGCGAACTGCTGGCGCAGGTCGTCGACCAGCGCGCGCATCGCTGCGGCATTGGCCTGGAAGTCGGCCGAACGGGCATTCAGTTTGGTTTCGAGTTGGCTCATGCTGTCTTTTCTTGGCTGAGGCCGAGTTGCTCGGTCATGGCATCGCGGATCTTGAATTTCTGGATCTTGCCGGTCACCGTCATCGGGAACTCGGTGACGAACTGGATGTACTTCGGCACCTTGTAGTGCGCGATCTGGCCCTTGCAGAAATCGCGGATCTCGGTGTCGGTTGCGGTCTGGCCGGGCTTGACGATGATCCAGGCGCAGAGTTCTTCGCCGTACTTTTTATCGGGCAGGCCGACCACCTGCACGTCCTGCACCTTCGGGTGGCGATACAGGAATTCTTCGATCTCGCGCGGGTAGATGTTCTCGCCGCCACGGATCACCAGGTCCTTGATGCGGCCGACGATGTTGACGTAGCCCTCGGCGTCCATGGTGGCGAGGTCGCCGGTGTGCATCCAGTGCTCGGCGTCGATGGCTTCGCGCGTCTTCGGCTCGTCTTCCCAGTAGCCGTGCATCACCGAGTAGCCGCGCGTGCAGAGCTCGCCCGATTTTCCGACCGGCATGATCGCGCCGGTCTCGGCGTCGACGATCTTCACTTCGAGGTGCGGCTGCACGGTGCCCACGGTCGACACGCGGCGGTCCAGCGGCGTGTCGGTGCTGCTCTGGCAGCTCACGGGGCTGGTCTCGGTCATGCCGTAGGCGATGGTGATTTCGCTCAGGTGCATCTCGCTGACCACGCGCTTCATCACCTCGATCGGGCACGGCGAGCCGGCCATGATGCCGGTGCGCAGCGTGGACAGGTCGAACTCCTTGAAGCGCGGATGGTCGAGCTCGGCGATGAACATCGTGGGCACGCCGTGCAGGCCGGTGCACTTCTCGGCCTGCACCGTCTCGAGCACGGCGAGCGGGTCGAAGCCGTCGTTCGGGTACACGATGGCCGAGCCGTGCGTGAGGCAGGCGAGGTTGCCCAGCACCATGCCGAAGCAGTGATAGAGCGGCACCGGAATGCACAGCCTGTCGACGGGCGACAGCTTCATGCACTCGCCGATGAAGAAGCCGTTGTTCAGGATGTTGCGATGCGTAAGCGTCGCGCCCTTTGGAAAGCCCGTGGTGCCGCTGGTGAACTGGATGTTGATCGGATCGGTGGCTTTGAGCGTCTTCTGCACCTGTCCCACGCGCGGATCGGCGGCATCGCCGCTCGCGAGCAGCTGCGAGAAGCGCTGCATGCCGGGCTGCTCGTCACCCTGGCCGGGCTTGTCGATCCAGAAGGTGTGCAGCAATTGCGGCAGGCGCTGGGGGCCGAGTTCGCGCAGCATGCCGAGGTAGTCGCTGGTCTTGAACTGCGCCATCGTCACCAGCGCCTTGCAGCCGACCTTGTTGAGCGCGTATTCGAGCTCGGAGGTCCGGTAGGCGGGGTTGATGTTGACGAGGATCAGGCCGACCTTGGCGGTGGCGATCTGCATCAGCACCCACGCGACGTTGTTGTGCGACCAGATGCCGACACGGTCGCCGGGGGCGAGGCCGAGGTTCAGCAAGGCGCCGGCGAGGCGGTTCGATTCGGTCTGCAGCTCGCGGTAGGTGAAGCGCTGGCCTTCATGGCGGCTGACGAGCGCCTCGCGGTCGGGCTGCTTCGCAACCATGTCGTCGAAGAAGTCGCCGATGGTCTGTCCGATGAGGGGGACGTCGGTGGCGCCCTTGCCGTAGCTCTCGGTCAGTGCTGCAGTCATGTTCATTTCCTTGTCTCCGTTTGTCTTGCTCCTTCCCCCTCTGGGGGAAGGCTGGGATGGGGGCTCGCGGCGCCTGTTCGGTGCAGTGCCTCATCGAACGCCGCTTGCCCCCACCCCCGCCCTCCCCCAGAGGGGGAGGGAGAAAAACATCCTAGGCCGTTTCCGAAAACAGCTCGCGCCCGATCAGCATCCGCCGGATCTCGCTGGTGCCGGCCCCGATCTCGTACAGCTTGGCATCGCGCCACAGCCGTTCCACCGGAAACTCCTTCGTGTATCCCACGCCGCCCAGCGCCTGGATCGCCTCGCCGGCCATCCACGTGGCCTTCTCGGCCGAGTACAGGATGGCGCCGGCCGCGTCCTTGCGGAAGGTGCGCGCATGGTCGTTGCGGTCGCAGGCCTTGCCCACGGCATACACGTAGGCGCGCGTGGCCTGCCACGTCGAATACATGTCGGCCAGCTTGCCCTGCATGAGCTGGAACTCGCCGATGCTCTGGCCGAACTGCTTGCGCTCGTGGATGAAGGGCAGCACCGCGTCCATGCACGCCGCCATGATGCCCAGCGGGCCGCCCGAGAGCACGGCGCGTTCGTAGTCGAGGCCGCTCATCAGCACCTTCGCGCCCATGCCTTCGCCGCCGAGCACGTTCTCTTCGGGCACTTCGCAGTTGTCGAAGAACAGCGGGAAGGTGTTGGAGCCGCGCATGCCGAGCTTGTCGAGCTTGGTGCCGGCCGAAAAACCTTTGAAGTTCTTTTCGACGATGAAGGCCGTCATGCCGCGCGCGCCCATCTCGGGTTCGGTCTTGGCGTAGATGACCAGCGTGTCGGCGTCGCCGCCGTTGGTGATCCACATCTTGCCGCCGTTGAGCACGTAGTAGCCGTTTTTCTTCTCGGCCTTGAGCTTCATGCTCACCACGTCGGAGCCGGCGTTGGGCTCGCTCATGGCCAGCGCGCCGACGTGCTCGCCGCTCACCAGCCTGGGCAGGTATTTTTTCTTCTGCGCCTCGCTGCCGTTGCGGTGGATCTGGTTCACGCACAGGTTGGAGTGCGCGCCGTACGACAGGCCCACCGAGGCCGAGGCGCGCGAGACCTCTTCCATCGCCACGATGTGCGCCAGGTAGCCCAGCTCGGTGCCGCCGTACTCTTCCTTCACCGTCATGCCGTGCAGGCCGAGCTCGCCGAGCTTCTGCCAGAGGTCGTGCGGGAACAGGTTGTCGCGGTCGATGGCGGCGGCGCGGGGTGCGATCTCGTGGGCGGCGAAGTCCTGGATCGCGCTGCGCAGCGAGTCGATGTCCTCGCCCAGGTCGAAGTTCAGGCCGGGATCGTGCATGTGTCTTGTCTCCTCTGAAGGGTCTGCGCAGTGCTACCCGCGCTGGATGGCGCTTGCGAAAGATCGCAGCTTACGCCTCGCTGTTTCGCAATTGGCGCCACAATGGTTGCAAATTGCGCCACGCCCGATCCGCATATCCATGTCGTCCCCGTCCTTCCTGAGACCTGCCCGCGCCGTCACGCCGATGGCCTTCGTGCGAGCCATCGTGCAGGGCTACGAGCGCTACGGCAAAGACCCGGCCGAGGCCCTGAAAGCGGCACAGATCACGCCGCGCGATCTGGCCCGCCCGGGCGCGCGGGTCACGGCCGCGCAGTTCGAGGCGCTGTCGGGCCATGCCATGCAGGAGCTCGACGACGAGGCGCTGGGCTGGTTCTCGCGGCGCCTGCCCTGGGGCAGCTACGGCATGCTGTGCCGTGCCTCGCTGACCTCGCCCGACCTGGGCGTGGCCATCAAGCGCTGGTGCCGCCACCACCGGCTGCTGACCGAGGACATCGGCCTGGCGCTCGAGGTGGCGGGCGGCGTGGCCACCTTGCGCATCACCGAGAACCGCCCGCTCGACGATGCCTTCCGCGAGTTCTGCCTCGTGACCAGCCTGCGCTTCATGCACGGCTACATGTGCTGGGCCATCGACTCGCGCATCTCGCTGCGCAGCGCGACCTTTCCATTTGCCGCGCCGCCGCACCGCGACGCCTACGCGCCGATGTTCACGCCCGAGGTTCGCTTCGACGCGCCCAAGGCCGGCATCAGCTTCGACGAACGCTACCTCGCCCTGCCGCTGCAGCGCGACGAACGCGCGCTGCGCACCATGCTCAAGCGGGCGCTGCCACTGACCATCCTGCAGTACCGGCGCGACCGCCTGCTGGGCCAGCGCGTGCGCGAGCTGCTGCGTTCGCGTGCGAGCGAGGCCACCACGGCCGAGGCGCTGGCTGCGCTGCTCAACGTGTCGAGCCGCACGCTGCACCGGCAGCTGCACGAGGAAGGCACGTCGCTGCAGGTGCTCAAGAACGAGGTGCGCCACGAGGTCGCCGTGGAACAGTTGCGGCGCACGACGCGCCCCATCAAGCAGGTGGCGCTGGCGGTGGGGTTTCGCAACGAGAAGAGTTTTTCGCGCGCATTCCTGCAATGGACAGGGCATGCGCCGCGCGACTTCCGGCAGCGGGGGCTGTAGGCAGCCCCCGCCGTGCTCAGGCGGCTGGGGCGTCGATCAGCGCGAGCGCGTCGGCAATCGACTGGCTGTCTTCCGGACGCACCAGCTTCGCGACTTCCTTGCCGTCACGCATGAACACCAGCGTGGGCCAGAGCCGCACGTTGAACGAGCGGCCCAGCGGGCGGCCGCTTCCGTCTTCCACCTTGATGCGGCGCACGCCCGGGTACTTGGCAAAGGCCTCGGCGATATTCGGCTGCGCGGCCTTGCAGATGCCGCACCAGTTGGTGCCGAACTCGACCACGGCGGGGCCGGCGAGTGCATCGATTTCGCTGCGATCGGGCTGCTCGGTCTTGTATTCGGAATTCATGCCCTTCATTCCACCAGAAACTCAGGCCGCCTGCAGGCCATAGCCCGAAAGCAGCGCCGGCAGTTCAGCCATGTCGCTGAACACCTTGACCGCGCCCACGCTCAGCAACGGGCCGGGGCCGCTGTGGCCCGATTCGCCCGTGCTGTAGCCGAACACCGTGGCACCGGCGGCCACGCCCGCCATCGCACCGGTGACGGTGTCTTCGACGATGGCGCAGCGCTTCGGATCGACCCCGAGGGCTTCAGCGGCGGCGAGGTAGACATCGGGATGCGGCTTGGAGCGCGGCATCTCGTGGCCGCTGAAGATGCGGCCCTCGAAACAGTCGAGCAGGCCGACCTTGGCCAGCTGCAGCTCGACCTTGTGGCGGTCGGCACCCGAGGCACAGGCAATGCGGCCCTTGAGCCTTGCATGGATGTCCCGGATGGCCGCAGGGGCGTTGGGTATCGCCGTGAGAGTGCGTTCGAGGGCTTCGTTGCGGCGCGCCCGGAACGCCTTCAGCCACTCGGCGGTGATGGCGAAGCCCGTCTTCGATTCGATGAGGGCGGCTTCGTCCTTCACGGCCTTGCCGGTGAAGGTGTTCATCGACTCTTCGGTGGTGATGTGCCAACCGAGTTCGCCGAGCATTTCGGCGAGCACGCGGTTGGTGATGGGTTCGGAATCGACGAGAACGCCGTCGCAGTCGAAGAGAACTGCGGAGAAGGGGAAGAGGGTCATTGCGCTGCAGGGTTCGGGGGAGTTCCCCATGGTAGCAACGACCCCGGGCGCGCTCAGGCCGCCGGCTTGATCGGGATGTAGATTTCGCCCCCGCCCGCCATGAATTCCCTGGACTTCTGCTCCATCCCGTCGGCCAGGGCCTCGGCCTCGGCCACGCCCTTCTTCGCGGCGTACTCTCGGACCTCCTGCGTGATCTTCATCGAGCAGAACTTCGGGCCGCACATCGAGCAGAAGTGAGCGACCTTGCTGGAGTCCTTCGGCAGCGTCTCGTCATGGAATTCGCGCGCCGTGTCCGGATCGAGGCCCAGGTTGAACTGGTCCTGCCAGCGGAACTCGAAGCGCGCCTTGCTCAGCGCGTCGTCGCGCGAGCGTGCGCCCGGATGGCCCTTTGCCACGTCGGCCGCATGCGCGGCGATCTTGTACGCAATGATCCCCTGCTTCACGTCGTCGCGGTCGGGCAGGCCCAGGTGTTCCTTGGGCGTCACGTAGCAAAGCATCGCGGTGCCGGCCCAGCCGATCATCGCGGCGCCGATGGCGCTCGAGATGTGGTCGTAGCCCGGCGCGATGTCGATGGTCAGCGGGCCGAGCGTATAGAACGGCGCCTCGTGGCAATGCTTGATCTGCTCGTCCATATTGGCCTGGATCATGTGCATCGGCACGTGGCCCGGGCCTTCGATCATGGTCTGCACGTCGTGCTTCCATGCGACCTGCGTGAGCTCGCCCAGCGTGCGCAGCTCGGCGAACTGCGCTTCGTCGTTGGCATCGGCGCCCGAGCCCGGCCGCAGGCCGTCGCCCAGCGAGAAGCTCACGTCGTACGCCTTCATGATGTCGCAGATGTCCTCGAAGCGCTCGTACAGGAAGCTCTCCTTGTGGTGCGCGATGCACCACTTGGCCATGATCGAACCGCCGCGCGAGACGATGCCGGTCATGCGGTCGGCCGTCAGGTGGATGAATGGCAGCCGCACGCCCGCGTGGATGGTGAAGTAGTCGATGCCCTGCTCCGCCTGCTCGATCAGCGTGTCGCGGAAGATCTCCCAGGTCAGGTCCTCGGCCACGCCGCCCACCTTCTCGAGCGCCTGGTAGATCGGCACGGTGCCGATGGGCACCGGCGAGTTGCGCACGATCCAGTCGCGCGTGGTGTGGATGTTCTTGCCGGTCGAAAGATCCATCACGTTGTCGGCGCCCCAGCGGATCGCCCACACGAGCTTCTCGACCTCTTCCTCGATGCTCGACGTGACGGCGGAGTTGCCGATGTTGGCGTTGATCTTGACCTTGAAGTTGCGGCCGATGGCCATCGGCTCGACTTCGGGGTGGTTGATGTTGGCCGGAATGATGGCGCGGCCGCGCGCCACCTCGTCGCGCACGAACTCGGGCGTGATGATGCGCGGAATCTGCGCGCCCATCGGGTTGCCGGCCACGCGCTTCGCGCGCGCCTCGTTGGCGAGGTATTCGGCCATCCACTCGCGCTTGCCGTTCTCGCGCAATGCCACGTATTCCATCTCGGGCGTGACGATGCCGCGGCGCGCGTAGTGCATCTGCGTGACATTGGCACCCGACTTGGCGCGGCGCGGCGTGCGCTGCAATGCGGAAGCTCCGGCGCGCAGTTCGGCCAGGCGCTGGGCGTCGTGGTCATGCGCATGCTTCAGGCCTTCGTCGAGCGCCTGGTGCGAACGGCCTTCGTAGATCTCGGTGTCGTTGCGCTCGGCGATCCATGCATCGCGCACGCCAGGCAGGCCGCGGCGCACGTCGATCTCGACCTTGGCATCGGTGTACGGGCCGGAGGTGTCGTAGAGCGACACGGTCTCGCCGTTGGTCAGCAGCACGTCGCGCACGGGCACGTTCAGGTCGGGCCGGCTGCCCGGGATCAGGCACTTGTGCGACGCGGGAAAGGGCTCGCGCGTGAGCGAAAGCAGCGAGGTGAACTTGTCGGGGGCATTCATGGCAGGCACTCCTTGTTGAGGAAAGGGTGCTCCGCAATCGCTCGGTGGGCTTTGGAGAAACCCGTCACGGAAGGGGGAGTGACGGACCGAAGCCAGGGAGTGCAGCTCTTCTTACGCCGGTATGACCCGGAT
Source organism: Variovorax sp. CF313 (assembly GCF_000282635.1). Lineage (GTDB taxonomy): Bacteria > Pseudomonadota > Gammaproteobacteria > Burkholderiales > Burkholderiaceae_C > Variovorax. Next base: position 3,303 of record NZ_AKIW01000002.1, on the reverse strand, counting down.
CAAGTTCGCGGGTCGGCTGCTTTGCCATCTCAGCACGCCACATGCGTACACCCCGGAGCGGGGCCGATTGTGCGGGCCTGCGCCCGGCGCGTCAACCCAGGGGCTGCTGCAGGTCGCCGTCCAGGTAGTACCAGCGCCCGTCCTCGCGCACGAAGCGGCTGCGCTCGTGCAGGCGCGTGGCGGCGCCCGTGGCCGCGCTGCGCTGGCGCGCGACGAATTCGATCTCGGCATGGTCCGCGTCGAGCACCGAGCGCGAGCGGATGTCCAGCCCCAGCCATTTGACGCCCGGCTCGAACTCGATCGAGGCCGGCCGCTTCGACGCATGCCAGGTGGCGAGCAGGTAGTCGCCGCGCTCCAGCACGAAGGCCGAATAGCGCGAGCGCATCAGCGATTCGGCGTCGGGCGCGGGCGTATTCTGGAAATCGTCGAGGTAGCGGCCGCAGCACAGGGCGTAGCCGATGGGCTTGTCGCGGCGGTCGGTGCGGCCGCAGGGGCAAGGTCCGGTGGTGGGATCGATGGCGCTCATGGAGACCGCTATTGGAACACCTCGCGGCCCGGGTGCCGACAGGGCAAGCCCCGAAACCGGTCGATCGGGCGCGTTTGCGCTGCCGCGCGGGGTTCCTGCGGGCATTCACCCTTGGCGCGGCGCTTGCTGGACGCTAGGGTCTGTCATCAATCAAACGCCCTCGCGAACCCCTGCTGCGCGGTGCAGGGGTTCCCTCCGGGCTGGCCCCGCCATACGGCGTCTGCTTTATCGGCCGGCTTGCCCATGGGTGGCCATGGGCCGCGCCGCCCTCCGCACATCCACCGCATGGCGGGGCCAGCGCGAGGGCGTTTGATTGATGACAGACCCTAGCGCTGCAACGACCCCATCGAGAAAACCGGCGATGTACCTCACAGGCACTGAACAGCACGCCCTGCGCGGCGTTTTCGCGCTGCTGGCGGAAGACGACCACGGCGAACGGGAGATTCGCGAGCATCTGGGCCGGGCCCTGCTCGACCTGCTGCACGCGGACCAGTTCGCCTCCTTCGTGTGGGATGCCGGGAGCGGCAACTTCGGCGCGCGCGTGGCGCTGCACATGGACCCTGCCAACCTCGACCGCTACGCGCAGTGGCATCAGCACCACGACCCGATCACCTTCGTGCTGCAGTCGCGCCGCCGCGCCACGCGCGTGACGGAGGTGATGCCGCAGCGCGAACTGATGCGCACCCCCTTCTTCAACGACTTTCTCGCGCGCGACGGGCTGCACTGGGGCATGAACCTGCACGCCTTCGAGGGCGGGCGCGCACTGGGCGACCTGCGCATCTGGCGCCGCAAGGGCCGCGGCGATTTCGGCGATCACGAGAAGGCGCTGCTGGACCTGATCGAGCCGGCGTTCGCGGGCGCCCTGCAACGGGCGCAGCGCGCGGCGGCTTCGGCCGCGGCAGTGCCCGCGCCCGCCGCATGGACTTTGCTCAGTGCACGCGAGCAGGAAGTGGCCCGCTGCGTGCGCGAAGGGCTCACCGACAAGGAGATCGCGCGTCGCCTCGCAGTAGGCGTGCCCACCGTGCGGACCTACCTGCGGCGCATCTTCGACAAGCTGGGCATCGAGCGTCGCTCGGCGCTGGCAGGCTGGGTGGCGCCGCCCGCGCGCTGACCCGGCGCGCTTACTTCGGCGCCGGCAGGCGGCCCAGTACTTTTTCCACCGCGAGGCCCACGGCCAGCAGCCTGCGGTCGCTGCCGGCCGGCCCGTCCAGCTCCAGGCCCACGGGCAGGCCGCTGGTGGCGCCAAGGCCGGAGGGCAGCTGCACGCCCGGAATGCCGGCATTGCTGCCGGGGTCGGTGTTCCGGATCAGCGCGCCGAAGTTCTCGGGGCTGCTGGCTTCGGGCGCCGCGGCCAGCGCCACGCCGGGCACCGTCGGGAACACCAGCGCATCGAGCCTGTGCTTCGCGAAGGTGTCGCGGTAGAGCTTGCGCAGCGCGGGGCGAGCGACGCGCATCGCGTGCTCGTAGGCCGGCCTGGCGTCGACCACGCCGCTGGCGGCGGGCAGCTTGCGCGGGACAACGAAGGCCTCGAAGGTGCCCTTGACGTCGGGGCTCGCAATGCCGGCCGTGAGCTGCGCGATGTCGATGCCCGTGCGGTACTTCGCGAGGTAGGCCGCCATGTCGTCGTACGCCTCGTAGAGCGCGAGCGGGAAGCCGACCGCGCCGTTGAGCTCCATCAGCCCCGGCATGTCCACGTCCACCAGCGTGGCGCCGGCCGCGCGCAGTTTCGCGAAAGCGGCGTCGGTGGCGGCGCGCGTGTCGGTGTCGAGGCCGGCCTGGAAGGCGGGCACCACGCCGAGCCGCACCCGCTTCAGATCGGCCGGCTTCAGCGGAGCGCCGCCGGCAATGATGCTGTCGAGCAGCGCCACGTCGGCCATCGATTGCGCCATCGGCCCTGCGGTGTCGCGCGTGTGCGAGATCGGCGCAATGCCTTGCTGCGGATAGCGCCCCACCGTGGGGCGCAGCGACGCGCAGCCGTTGAACGCACACGGAATGCGCACCGACCCGCCCGTGTCGGTGCCCAGCGCGGCCGGCGCCATGCGCGCGCCCAGCGCGGCGCCATTGCCCGACGACGAGCCGCCCGCGATGCGGCTCGGGTCGTAGGCATTGCGCACGCCCACCTCGGGGCCGGTCTGGAACGCGGGGTTGTAGCCGGTGACGCCGAAGGCCAGCTCGTGCATGTTCGTCTTGCCGAGCACGACGGCGCCGGCCGCGCGCAGCCTGGCGACCACCGGCGCGTCGGCGGTCGGCACGAACCCCTTGAGCGCGGGCGTGCCGGCTGTCGCGGGCAGGCCCCGCACCTGGATGTTGTCCTTGATGGCCACCGGCAGCCCGGCCAGCGGCGTGCAGGCGCCGCCGCGCTTGCGCAGTGCATCGGCGGCGCGCGCGGCTGCCAGGGCGCCGGCTTCGTCGAGCGTGACGAAGGCGTTGAGGTTCGCCTTGGCCTTGGCCTGCGCGAGGTAGGCCGACACCAATTGCTCGCTGGTGACGGTGCCGGCGCACAACTGCCGCACGGCTTCGGTCGCGGTCAGTGTGGCGATATCGGGGACGGCAGGCTGGGCATTGGCGCAGGGGCCGAGCGCAGCGGCGAGCGGCAATGCCGCAAGCCATGCGGCGCGGGAGACGGGGGTGGCAGAAGTCATGGCAAGGCACTCCGTGAAAGAGGCAGCCATGGTGCGCCGGCGCGGGGCGCCTGTCTGTCATCCAAACCGATGACAGACAGGCGGCGTCGCTCACGCGAGAGCGCGTTGGATCAACAGCTTCTGGATGTCCGACGT
>NZ_AKIW01000001.1 GCF_000282635.1 Variovorax sp. CF313 | reverse complement strand
GACGCTTCACAGCTAGAGCAGCCCCAGGCTGGCGGCTGAGTTCACTGCGTGCGCGCGCGTGTGCACCCGCAGCTTGCGGCAGATGTTCTTTATGTGCGCGCACACCGTCCGCGCGCTGATCGACAGCTGGTCGGCGATCTCCTGGCTTTCCTTTCAGAAGATCGGGTGGGCGTTACTTCTTGTCGGCACCCACCGAGCGGGCCGCATGCTTGATGGCCTCGAGCGTACGTGCGGAGGCGTCTGCGGCGGCCTTGGCGGCCGAGCGTGCGGCTTCCTCCGCCTTGTCGAGCGCCTCGCGCGTGGCCTGCGCCGCCTTCTCGGCTTCTTCCTTGCCGGCCTGAGCAGAGCGGCCGACCGACTCTTCGGCCCTGGCCAACGCTTCCCTGGACGCAGCCGCGGCCTTGGCGCTTTCTTCCTGCGCTGCGCGCGCCGCTTCCTTGCTCTCGTCGAGCGCCTTGCTGGCCGAGGCGGCGGTCTTTTCTTCCACCCGCGTCGCGGCTTGCGCGGCTTTGCGCGCGGCCTGGCGGATACCTTCGGCCAGGGCCTTGGATACCTTGCCGGTGGTGACCTTGCTCTTTTCCGCGGCGGCCCTGGCGACATCGGCCGCTTTGCGGGCCGCCTTCTCCGCGTCTCGCGCGGCACGGATGGCGGCATCGCGTGTTTTCTGGACCGCACCTTCCGGCGAGCTCAGTTGCGCGGGCGCTGTGTAGTCCGTGGCGAAGGCGCAGGCACCGAATGCGAGGGCAGTCGACGCCACGAGGGCGCGAAGTGCGATGGATGTCATGTTTATCCAGTCTGTCGAAAATTGGGGGACTGCGAACGGATCAACGGGCAGTTGCAGCACGTACCAGCAGCACCGGCACTGGGCTGCTTCGTGCGACGCGGTCGGCGTCGCTGCCAAGAGCCAACCGACTGAGACCGCGGCGGCCATGGGTGCCCATCACGATCAGGTCGCAGGCGGCCTTGCCGGCTTCCTCGATCACGATGTCGGCGACGCGGCCCTGCGTGATTTCGCGCAGCACGGTTTGCGCTTCCACGCCGGCCTCGGTGGCCTGGGCCAGGGCCCCGGTCAGGACCGATTCGCCGTATTCCCTCATCCTCTGCAGGCCGGCCTCGAAGCTGGAGATCGCCGACATCTCCATCAGCATCGGAAAGTCGTCGATCACGTGGAGCAGCCGCAGCTTGCTCTTGAGTTCACGGGCCAAGCGGACGGCCTCCTGCAGGCCGCGGTCGGCCGTGGGGCTGCCGTCCAGCGGGACCAGTATGTGCTTGTAAACGGACATGGCTTTCTCCTCGGGACCGTTTGAAACGGGCACCTGCCGCCGGCCCGGGCGCGACGGGCAGACGAATTCTTCTGCCGCGCGAGCGCGCCGGTCTTGCGCCACATCAACATCGTTCGAACTCGCCGGCGGCTTGATGCGCGTCAAGGCGCCGCGGCGCGACGCGAAGAGACTGTCGTTTCAGCTCACCCGATCCGCACTGCCGCACAACTGGACATCTGCCATGAATTCACGAATTCTTGTTTCCCTGGACAGCAGCGCCGCCTCGTTGAGAGGACTGGACGAGGCCATCGGCCTGGCCGCGCGCGACGGCTCGGCACTGCGGCTCGTGCACGTCGTCAATGCATCGAGGTACCACGGTGGCGATGGCGGCGGCACGGACCTGATTGCGTGGATGCAGGAGGCCGGCGAGCAGGTCCTGCAGCAGGGCAGGGAGTGCGCGCAGGCTGCAGGCATTGCGGCCGGGACGCTGCCCTTCACCACGCGGATGGCCCATGTCGCCGACATCGACGCCGAACAGGCCGGGGCCTGGGGCGCCGGGCTGATCGTCGCAGGCGCGCAAGGGAATTGCCGGGATTTCGGACGCGCGCTGCAGAGTCGCACGTCGATCCCGGCGCCGTTGGTGCGTGCAGGGCCCAACGGCGAGGCCGGTACTGCGACGGTGGAGACCCGTGTTGCAGTCGCCGCCTGAGTCGCCGCGGGCTCTTGTCGCTTCGAGGAACGATCCCCATGTCAGTCAACCGTCTGCTAGCCCGCCGCGCGGGCATTGACACCTACCAGCAGCCCGTGGTCTACATGCGCAGCGACTGCGATGTCTGCCGAGCCGAGGGCTTTCAGTCCCAGGCGCAAGTCGAGCTAATTTCCTCCAGTGGCCACCACCTGCTTGCGATCCTGCACCAGGTGAGCAGCAGTTGGCTTCGGAACGACGAAATCGCGCTTTCAGAATCCGCCTGGAACCTGATGGGCGCGGCCGAAGGCGACGAACTGGTGGTGCGGCACCCGCCCGTCCTCGATTCGCTGACTCATCTTCGCACCAAGCTTCACGGAGGACGGCTGGACTATGTGGCGCTGCGCGCATTGATGAACGACGTGAGCCGCGGGCGTGTTCCCGACATCCACCTGGCTTCGTTCGTGACGCTTTGCGCCGGCGATGGCCTCGACTTCGACGAGACCGTGGCGCTCACGCGCGCGATGGTCGATGTGGGGGAACGCCTCGACTGGGGAACGTCGCCTGTGGTGGACAAGCATTGCATCGGCGGACTGCCTGGCAATCGGACGACGCTGATCGTGGTGCCCATCGTCGCTGCATGCGGCGTGGTGATGCCCAAGACCTCGTCGCGCGCCATCACCTCGGCAGCCGGAACAGCCGACGTGATGGAGACGCTGGCACCGGTCGACCTGGACATGGCGGCAATGCGCCGTGTCGTCGAGCAAGAAGGAGGCTGCATCGCCTGGGGTAACGCCATGCGCATCAGCCCCGCCGACGACATGTTGATTCGCGTGGAGAGGCCGTTGAGCATCGACAGCGAGGGTCTCATGGTGGCGTCCATCCTGTCCAAGAAGGCCGCCATGGGTTCGCAGCGTGTGTTGATCGACATCCCGGTGGGTGCGTTGACCAAGGTACGCAACCCGGCTGCGGCGGACCGGCTTTCGCGCAGCCTGGTAGCGGTGGGCGCGGCGCTGGGCTTGCAGGTGCAGACAGTATTGACCGATGGGAACCAGCCCGTCGGCCGGGGTGTAGGTCCGGCCCTCGAGGCGATGGACGTGATGGCTGTACTCGAACGCACGGCTGGCGCTCCGCAAGACCTGCGGGAACGCGCACTCGTACTGGCCGGGCTGAGCCTCGAGATGGCGGACAAGGCTGCGCCTGGCATGGGAAGGTCGCTGGCGCGCGAGGTGCTGGACGATGGCCGCGCCCTGGCAAAATTTATCGCAATCTGCGAGGCGCAGGGCGGCTTGCGCGTGCCACCCAAGGCGGCCCACATGCACCGCGTGTGTGCACCCGTGGACGGCGTGGTGTCGGCCATCGACACCCGCCTCGTGGCGCGCACGGCCAAGCTGGCAGGTGCGCCGCGCGATCCGGCCGCGGGCGCCTCGGTGCATGTGCGGGTTCAGGACCGCGTCAAGCGTGGTGATCCTCTCTTCACGCTGCATGCCGAGAGCCTCGGCGAGCTTCAATACGCCTTGAGCTTCGTGCGCTCTCAGCTGCCGATTGTTCGCATCGAGGCTGGCGTCGAAGCGGCGGGTTTGGCGCCCCCCTGAAGCTCCGAGACCGAGCGCCGTGGCCAAGCTGCCTTCAGCGGCGCTGGATCGGCAGCATACGGTCGAGCGTGTTGTCGCGGAGAAAGTAGTGGTGATAGAGAGCGGCGGCAGCATGTGCACCGATCAGGAAATAGCCTATTGTTCCGCCCGCTTCATGGATTTCCTTGCACCAATCGGCGATTGACTTGCTTTCACCAATGATCGAAGGCAAGTGCATACCGAAAAACGGGATCTGCTTGCCCTCGCCGCTCAAAGTCAGCCATCCAAGCAGCGGCATACCGATCATCAGGCCATAGAGCGCATAGTGCATCACCTTCGAAAGGCGGCTTTGCCATCTCGGCGGTGCAGGCTGGATCGGGGGCGTGCGGTCGCCAAGCCTGAGCAGGACGCGGATGGCGACCAACACCAGCACGCCGATGCCCAGCATGAAATGCCAAGTCTTCAACCCTTCGCGAATGTCGCTGCCCTTGGGGAAATTGCCTCGCAGTTCGATGCACGCGTAGACTGCGGCGATCAACATCAACATCAGCCAGTGCATGCCGATGGATGCTGAGCTGTAGCGGTCCTGCGTGCTGCGCCAGTTCATAGGGAGACCCCTTTCAAGTCAGTCGGTTGATCGATCTGTCTATGTCTTGTGCGGCACAGAAGCACCGCTCGGAGCTTTGTTGAAATTGAAACCTTGGACAAGGTCCGAGCGATCTGCCTGCTGCTGCACGTAATCGACATGAATCATCATCACCTGCACGAATGCTTTTTTTAGAAATATTTTCCTCAATAGCGACAACAATTCGCGCCGCATCGTCACTGCGTCCAGCGGCGTCGCCGTTGTTCAAGGGGCTGTTGATCGCGACGATCGCGATCTTGTGTGCGGTCGATTGGAGATTCACTCCTGTGGGAGCCGAAGTCGACGCCTTGGCGGTCGTTTCCCGCAGCATTTGAATCGGCCGCAGGGTCCGCGCTCCAGGCGGACGGCGAAGCGACGACGGCGAGAATGGCAAACGAGCCGGCGACTGCGCGAATGCATTTCATGGAAATTTCTCTAGATGTTCCCAAATGGGTGCCTGTATGGGTCGACGCCTTCGGGAATCTTGATTCCATCGACTACTTCGGCTCAAGTTACCGTGCGCGCTTAAGTGAACCTTGATTTGGCGCAACAGGCGAAGCTTCGGCCCACCGGTCGGCATCACTTCACGATCACAACGGGCTGCTTGGCGTTCGAGAGCACGCGCTGCGCCACGGAGCCGAGCAGCAGATCTGCCACCGCGCTACGGCCCTTCGAGCCCAGCACGATCATGTCGAATTTGCCTGCGTTTGCGCAGTCGATGATTTCTTGAGCCACGTGGCCGGTGCGGATCTCCATGTCGTAGCCAATGCCATCGTCCTTCAGTAGCTTTCGGGCGGACTTGAGCTCCTTCTCGCTGAGTTCTCTCAGATAATCCGCGACTTCCGCTTTGCCAACGAGGGCCCTGGCATGGCGCAGGCCGGTGTCGTCATGCACACTGATCAGGGTGATCTTTTTCGATGCGGTACGCAGGAGGTGCGCAAGCCTGGCGGCGTATTTGACAGCGCGCAGCGAGTTCTTGGATCCATCAATCGCGACAAGTATCTTCATGACTTGGGTTCTCTGGAATTCTGGATTCGCAAAGTCTATGGCGTTCGCGACCGCTCGCGCGACGGTGGCCAGAGCGGCGCTTGATGCAGATCAAGCCAATGATCGAAACGGTCCGGGGTACGCCCACTGCAGCCGCAACTGGTGGATCGAGCGTGACTGGTGTAAGCGCAAACCCGCGCTTACACCGCCTTCGTGTGCTGGACACCGTGCCCACCGGAAATTCCCTGCCACGGCCCGGCACCGTGGTCAGTCAGCGCCTATCAGGACCTTGACATGCGCAGCGGCGCTGCGGGCGAGGGCGCTGAGCGCATAGCCGCCTTCCAGGCACGAGATGACGCGCCCATGGCAATGGTGCTGTGCCACGTCCATGATCTGCCGCGTGACCCAGGCGTAGTCGCGCTCCACCAGGCCGAGGTTGCCCATGTCGTCCTCCCGGTGCCCGTCGAAGCCCGCAGAGATGTAGACAAGCTGCGGCGCGAAGGCTTCGAGCGCGGGCAGCCAGCGCCCGGTGACTGCCGCGCGGAACGCATCGCCGCCCGAGCGCGCGGGCAAGCCCACGTTCACCATGCCCGGGCCGTTGTCATCCTCGCCCGAGAAGGGGTAGATCCCTTTCTCGAAGATGGAGCACATGAGCACGCGATCGTCGCCGCGGAAGATGTCGGCGCTGCCGTTGCCGTGATGGACGTCGAAGTCGATCAACGCCACGCGCTCGAGACCGTGCGCATCCAGCGCATGCCGGATGCCTACCGCCACGTTGTTGAAAAAGCAAAACCCCATGGCTGCATCCCGTGTGGCGTGGTGGCCTGGCGGGCGCACGTTGCAGAAGGCCGTGGGTGCCTTGCCCGCCAGCACCAGGTCGGTTGCCAGCACCGCGGCACCGGCGGCGCGCAGCGCGGCCTGCACGGTGTGCGGGTTCATGAGGGTGTCGGGGTCGACGAAGCGCAGGCCTTCGGCAGGGGCTTCGGCAATGAGTGCACGCACGTACGACATCGTGTGCGCGCGCGCCAGCTGGGTGAGCGTGGCAAGGGGCGCGTCGTACGGCGCCATGTAGTCGAGCAGGCCAGCGATCAGCAGCCGGTCATGGATGGCGGAAAGCCGCTCTGGGCATTCCGGATGGCCCGCGCCCATGTCGTGGCGCGAGCAGTCGGGATGGGTGATGTAGGCGCTGAGCATGCGGGTTCCCCGAAAGACCTGGGCGGTCCGCGCGGGAAGCCCGCTGCCGGCAGCGCCGGTCGGGGCGTGGCTACTGGATCTTCAGAACGTTGTGGGTGCCGTTCGCGCGCTTGGGCAGCGTCAGGCGCAGCACACCGTCCTCGAGCTTCGCCACGGCGTTCTTGTCATCGACTTCGCTGGCCAGTGAGAAGCCGCGCGACACGCTGCCGTGGTAGGTTTCCCGGACGATGGAGCGGCCCTGCTTCTTCTCCTCGTCCTTCTTGATCTCGGCGGAGATCGAGACGTAGCTGCCGTCGACCGACACGCGCACGTCTTCCTTCTTGGCGCCCGGGATCTCGGCGGTGACGAGGTATTCCTTGTCGTTCTCGGTGACGTCGACGCGGATGTCGGCGGGCAACTCGGCTTCGTCGATCAGCTGCATGGGGCGTGCCCAGCGGCGCAGTATGTCGGGAAAGAGGTTTTCGATCCGGTCCAGGCGGGACAGTGCGGTGTTCATGCGCGATGCTCCATGGGTGGTTGAGGAAGCTTCAATTTAGGCGCTCGCATCAGAAGGTTCGTTGCGCTGGATCAAGTTGGCTTTTTGTTGCGGCAGGAAGCTGGTTTGCGACTGGTACAGCCTCGAGGAACAGGTGCGGCGCTGGCAGCAGGCCTCCTCGCTCGGCTGGCGCGACGAAGACATCATGGAGGTTGCCCGGCTACCTCAACGGGCGCTTCTACGGGTTCACGCCGACGAGCACGACGGGCTTGCTGAAGTCTTCAGTTCCAGCACCATCCGCCGCAGACCCGAAGAGGGCGGCTCTGCCGGATCGGCCTTGAAGCCCATCGCGGCCGAGAGCTTCAGCATGCGGGTGTTCTCGCGCAGCACGAGGCCGACCAGCCGCTCGATGCCGCGGCGGCGCGCATGCTCGATCAGGCGTTCGAACAGCAGTGCGCCCAGCCCCTGGCCCTTGAGGTCGGAGCGCACGACGATCGCGAACTCGGCCTCCACGTTGTCGGGGTCGCTCACCGTGCGGGCCACGCCCAGTGTCTCGGCGCCGCCCTGTGCGTCGGTGGCCTCGGCAATGAAGGCCATCTCGCGGTCGTAGTCGATCTGGGTCAGGCGCGCGAGCTCGCTGCGCGGCAGTTCCTTGCGGGTGGAGAAGAAGCGCATGCGGATGTCTTCCGCATCCAGCGACTCGAGAAAGCGCCGGTGCTGTGCCTCGTCCTCGGGCCGGATCGGCCTGACCACGATCGCGCGGCCATTCCAGGTCTGCGCGCGCACCCACTGCGCGGGGTAGGGCAGGATGGCGAAGCGCTCCGCGCCGCCCACCGGCGTGGGCGACAGCCGCACGCGCGCGTCGAGCGCCAGCGCGCCGTTCTCGTCGACCCACAGCGGGTTGATGTCCAGTTCCGCCAGCTGCGGCAGGTCGGCCAGCATCTGCGACACCGCGATGAGCACGTCGTACAGCGCATCGAGCCGAGCCGGCGGATGGTCGCGAAAGCCCGCCAGAAGACGTGCCACGCGCGTGCGCGACACCAGTTCGTGCGCGAGCGCGCGGTTCAGCGGCGGCAGCGCGATGGCCGTGTCGCCGACCACCTCGACCGCCGTGCCGCCCTGGCCGCAGAGGATCACGGGGCCGAAGACGCTGTCTATGCTCGCGCCGACGATGACTTCCTGCGCATGCGGGCGGTGCACTGTGCGTTGCACGGTGAAGCCGTCGATCCGCGCCAGCGGCCTGGCGGTTCGCACGGCGTCGAGCATCTCGCAGGCGGCTTTGCCCAGGGCGGCTTCATCGCACAGCCCGAGCCGCACGCCGCCCACGTCCGACTTGTGGGTGATGTCGCGCGAGAGGATCTTCAGCGCCACCGGGTAACCCAGCCCGCGAGCCGCCTCGATGGCCGCCTCGGCAGTCGCTGCCACTGCCAGCGTGGGCACCGTCTCGATTCCGTAGGCCTGCAGCAGCGACTTTGCCTCCTGTTCACCCAGCCACTCGCGCCCCTCGGCCACGGCGGCAGCGAACGTTGCCCGCACCGATGCGCTGTCGGGCGCGGCGTTGCGGCTGGCGCTCGGCGTCTCCATCAGGGTCTCCTGGTTGCGCCGGTAGGTCTGCAGCATCGCGAAGGCGTGCACTGCCTCTTCCGGCGTGGCGTAGTCGGCGACGCCTGCGTCCTCGAAGAGCTTGCGTGCCTGCGCCACCGCGTTGTCGCCGAGCCAGGTGCTCATCACGCGCGAGGCGTGGCTGCGCACCAGCGGCAGGCAGGCGCGCGCGATGTCCTCGCTGCGCACGATGGCCGTCGGCGCATGCATGAAGAGCACCGCGCCCGCCGATTCGTCGGCCAGCAGGGCTGAGAGTGTCTCGGCATAGCGCTCGACCGGTGCGTCGCCGATGATGTCGATCGGGTTGGCATGCGACCAGTTCGCGGGCAGCACCGCGTCGAGACGGGCCAGCAGCTTCGCAGCCGGGTCGGCGAGCGTGACTCCCTCGCGCGCGGCCGCGTCGGCGGCCATCACGCCGGCACCGCCGCCGTTGGTCATGACCGTGAGCGTGCTGTGCCGGTTGCTGCGAAAGCGCGACAGCGTTTCCGCGGCGATGAAAAGCTCCTGCAAGGTATCGACGCGCAGCATGCCCGCTCGCCGGATGGCCGCGTCGTAGACGATGTCGGAACCCGCCAGCGCGCCCGTGTGCGAGGACGCGGCCTTCATGCCGTTGCCCGCGCGCCCGGCCTTCACCACGATCACCGGCTTGTTGCGCGCGGCCGCCCGTGCGGCTGACATGAACTTGCGCGGCGATTCGATCGCCTCCACGTACAGCAGGATCGACCGTGTGCGCGCATCGCTGGCCAGGTGGTCGAGCAGGTCGCCGAAGTCGACGTCGCAATGGTCGCCCAGCGAGATCAGGTGAGACAGGCCGACGCCGCGGCTGCGCGTCCAGTCGAGCACGGCCGTGACCAGCGCACCCGACTGCGAGACGAAGGCCACGTCGCCCGCCAGCGCATCGGCGTGCGCGAAGCTGGCGTTCAGGCCGATGTGGGGACTGAGCAGCCCGAGGCAGTTGGGGCCGAGCAGGCGCAGCGTGAAAGGGCGCGCCGCCTCCAGCGCGGCCTGCTTCTGCTGCGCGCTCAAACCCGCCGTGACAATCACCACCGCGCGGGTGCCGAGCGCGCCGAGTTCCGCGACCAACGGCGCCACCGTGGCCGGCGGCGTGCAGATCAACGCCAGGTCGGGCGCGGCGGGAAGATGCGCCGCGCTGGAGAAGATGGGCACGCCATCGAGCGAGCCGTGCTTCGGGTTCACGCCGTACACCGGCCCCGCGAAGCTGCCGGCGCGCAGGTTGCGCCAGACCGTGGCGCCAACGCTGCCTGGCCGGTTGGAGGCGCCGAACACGGCAACGGAGGCCGGCGACAGCAGGCGATCGAGATGGCGAATGCTCAAGGGAGGCTCCGAAGTGATCGTCCATGGTGCGGCGCAGCGCCGGCCTTTGGCTTGATGCACGTCAACCCCCCGCCGCGGCGCAGGTGCAAGCTCGGGATTTGAAGGAACCCGCCATGCACGCCCCCCCACCTGGAGCCGTATATGCCGCCGACATTTGATCCATGGCAGGGCCATCGAGGTGCAGGGGCGGGACGACGACACGCTGCGCCTGGCCGGCGCTGCGGGGGGGCCGGCAATCAGCGTGGTGCCGCTGGCCGTCAGCACGGTGCTCGAGGAAGAGGCCGGCCTGTTCGACTTTCAGCTGGTGCAGCAGGGGCCGCACGATCTGCTGCTCAAGACTCGGGGGCAGGGCGCACAGGCCGGACGGACCCTGCACAAGGCGCGCACCGTGCTCGCGGCATTCCTCGAGGCGCAGGGCGCGCGAGGCATCCATATCCCATTGCCATGGCGGCGAAAGTGCGCATTGCGGGCGCAGCGGCAAGACCCGGCGAGTGATCTCGCAGGTGAATGGCCAGAGGCTGGCGTGTTGACCTGCATCAAAGCCCGGAGCCAGTGCAGTCCGCAGAATCGTCCGCACTATTCACGAGGTACGAATGCAAACCCTGCTTTATTCCGGCGCTCTCGATCTTCCCTGGTGGGGCGCTGTGCTGGTCGCGCTGGTGCTCACGCACGTCACCATCGCTTCGGTGACCATCTTCCTGCACCGCCACCAGGCGCATCGCGCGCTCGACCTGCACCCGGCGGTGAGCCATTTCTTCCGCTTCTGGTTATGGTTGACCACCGGCATGGTGACCAAGCAGTGGGCCGCAGTGCACCGCAAGCACCACGCCAAGTGCGAAACACCCGAAGACCCGCACAGCCCGCAGGTGTACGGGCTCAACAGGGTGCTCTGGGGCGGCGTGTTCCTCTACGTGCGTGAAGCGGGGCATGCGGAAACCCTCGAGCGCTACGGCCACGGCACGCCCGACGACTGGCTGGAGCGCAATCTCTACTCGAAGCACAAGATCCTCGGCATCGTGCTGATGGGTATCGTGGATATGGTGCTCTTCGGCGTCGTGCCGGGCAGCCTGATACTGCTCACGCAGATCGCGTGGATTCCATTCTGGGCGGCCGGCGTGGTCAACGGCATTGGCCACTACTGGGGTTACCGCAACTGGCCCGCCCGTGACGCCAGCACGAACATCTTTCCGATCGGCATCCTGATCGGCGGGGAAGAGCTGCACAACAACCATCACGCCTTTCCCAGCTCGGCCAAGCTCTCCAGCAAGTGGTTCGAGTTCGACATCGGCTGGCTCTACATCCGCACGTTGCAGGCCCTGGGGCTCGCGACGGTGAAGCACGTGGCGCCGACGCCGCGCCTCGTTGCGCCCAAGGCGAATGTCGATCTCGCCACGGTGCAGGCAGTCATCCGCTGCCATTACGACGTGCTGTCGAACTACACGCGCTCGCTGAAGAAGGCCTGCGTCGCGGAACTCGACCGGCTGCGTCGCATGTCGCCGGAAGCCGCACGCGCCCTCAAGGCGGTGAAACCATTGCTGGGCAAGGACCAGGGCCTGCTCGGCCCGTCGCGTTACCAGCAGGTGTTGCAGGCATTGAATGCATCGCAGGCGCTGGCTACGATGTACGCGATGCGCGGGGAACTGACCGCCTTATGGAGCCGTTCCACGGCCACCGGCGAGCAGCTCGCCCGGCAGTTGCAGGACTGGTGCCAGCGCGCCGAGGCGAGCGGCATCGCGCCGCTGGCCGATTTTTCGCGGCGCCTGCGTTCCTACGCCTGAACGGCCGAGCGTCCAGGAGATGCGAATGAAGCTTGCACCGGTTATTTCCGCTTCGTACGTTGCACTGGCGCTGACCGGCTGCGGCAGCTTTCCCGGGCGCACACCAGCCGGCAGCATGCTCACCGGATCTCTCGCGGGTACGGCGCCCGGCAGTGTGGCGGCCAGGGCGATGGACGACAACGACCGCCGCCGCGCGGCGAGTGCATTGGAAACGCTGGCGAACGGCGAGTCCTCTGTCTGGCGCAATCGCGAGACGGGCGACAGCTTCGTTTTCACGCCCACGCGCAGCTTCGACCAGCGCGGCGCCCGGTGCCGCAACTTCAAGCTGGAAGTGTCGGTCGGCGGGCGGTCCGACAGCATCGGCGGCAGCGCATGCCGGCAGGCCGATGGGGCCTGGCGCATCCCGGGCTGAGGCACGGTGACAGAGGCCGAGCCTGGTCCGGCGATTCGATGTCTGCAACAGCGACGCCGACGGCCTCTGCGCAGTCGTGCAATGGCGGTTGCACGAGCCCGGACCGGCTGAGTTCGTGACGGGGCTCAAGCGCGACATCGCGCTGCCCGGCCGCGTCGAGGAGGCGCTGCAGCGCGCCGCCCAATGCGGCTCGGAAGGCGGCACGTGCGCACAAGGAGGAGACCAGCGCGCGAAGCCCTTGTCCGTCTCTGGAAAGCCGCCGGATGAGGTTTTGGCGGGCGCCGCCGCTCAGTGCGCCATCCAGACCGGGACCGTGGCCGACTCCAGCATCGTGCGGGTGGCGCCTCCGAGCACGAGTTCGCGCGCACGGCTGTGGCCATAGCCGCCCATGACGATCAGTCCGGCGCCGATCTTCCCCGCCAGCGACAGCAGCGCTTGGCCGGCGTGCCTGCTGTCTTCCAGGGCCCGGTGCTCCTGCACCTGCCCAATGCCGTGCAGGCGCAGGTAATCCCGCAGCCGGGACATCGGCGGCACGGGGTCTTCGCTGTCTGCGCAGGCCTCCAGGTGGACCTCCTTCGCCGCCTGCAGCATGGGCAGGGCAGTGGTGAGTGCGTGGGCGGACTCGCGTGTCGAACGCCAGGCGACCAACACCTTCTCCGGCTTCGGGGACACCCTGCCGGCAAAAGGAACGATCAATGCAGGCTTGCCGCTGCCGAGCATGACTGCCTCGACGAAGTCGCCGGGCACATCGAAACCGGCCACGTCCCGCGGGTTGCGCTGCCCCAGCACCATGAGGTCGCAGGTGAGCGCGCGCTGGATGAAGCTCTCGACGACGGGTTCGCCGCGCAGTTCGCGCCAGTCGCTACGGTTGGCATGGTCTTGCAGAAGGCGCTCGAACACGGCTGCGGCATGGGCGCGGTGATCGGGATCGACCTCTCCGGCCATCGGCATTGACGGAATCCCACCCATCAGCGGTAGCACCGCCAGCACGGACGGGGACACCGCGAAGAGCGCGGTCAATGCCGACTCGTGCATGGCCGCGAGCCGGTGCGCGAGCCGCAGCCGCACCTCGGCACGTTCGGTGCCATCCAGGTGGACGAGGATTGAGCGCAGCGTGTTCATTTCAGGAACGGATGTGGTGAATGAGGAGAACTCTAGAAGTCCGCCGGGCCCGGCGTCTTGCGCTGGATCAAGGCGCAGCGAGGGCATCTCGGCATGCGCAACTCGCACCTGCTGTCGATTGCGCCTGCCGGCACCATCAGCCTTGCCCTTTCGGACAACGCGAGCCACAGCATCGAGCCGGCCTACGCCTGGACCTTCACGCGACGCAAGCGACTGCCGGAGGGCGGGGTGAAGGAGTACGTGGTCGAGGACCCTGCGCTCAGGCTGTACCGTGGCCCGCAGGCGGCGCCCGGGCTCGCGTTCGTATGAAGCGGCTCACCCCTTGAGCCAGACCGCGACGGCGCATGCGCAGGCCAGGCTTGCCACCAGTGCCGCCGCCACGCGCAGCGCATAAGCCCTGCCGCCGGCAGCCAGGGCCACCATGCAGCGTGTGAGCGTGTTGGTTCCGACCGCCACGAGCACGCCGCGGACGAACTGATCCGCGGACAAGGTGCCGGCCGCGTGCAGCGAGGCGAGCGAGGCCACGGGCGCGTGCGCGTCGACCAGCGCCGCGAGCGCGATGCCGACCTGCAGGCCGGTGTCGCCGAAGTGCCGCTGCGCCGTGCCCACCAGCAGCGCAACCAGCGCCAGTGCGAGCGCGACGGTGAACGCTTCGCGCGGGCGCAGCGCGGTGCGCGTGCTGGCGGGCGCCTCGATCGCCGCTGATGGCCGGGAAGACAGAAGCGGCAGCAGGCCCACGACCGCCGCGCCTGCCGCGCCGGCAAGTGCCACCGGCAACAGCGCGAGCCCGGCCGGCGGCGACAAGGCGGTGGTCATTGCCAGCGCAAGCACCCAGGTGGCCACCGCAGACAAGGCCGCAGCACCGGCCAGCAGGCCGGTGTGCAGTGGCTGTTCGCGCGCACGGTTGCCGAACGAGGCCACGGTGGCCGTGCTCGACACGAACCCTGATGCAAAGCCCGCGCCCAGCAGGCCGCCGCGCACGCCGAGCCATCGCACCGCCGCCTGTCCCGCGGCCTGTATCGCCATGATCAGAAGCACCATGGAGGCCAGCGGCCGGGGATTGATGCCGCCGAGCATCTCGATGGGCCTGGAAGAAATGAGCGGCAGCGCGATGAGGGCGAGCGCTGCCAGCAGGATGCCGTCGTGCAGTTCCTGCTCGCTGAGCAACTCGGTTGCAAAGCGATGCAGCCTGCGGCGCGCCGCCAGCAGCAGTGCCAGGCCGGTCCCGCAGGCCGCGCCAAGCGATGGCTCGATGATGCACAGCACGCCGACCAGGTAAGTAGCGAACAGGGCGATCTCGGTGGTCATGCCCGGATCTTGCGAGCGGCTCTTCCAGTGCGACACAGCCGCCAGCGTGGCGACGAGCGCTCCCCCGATGGGAACAAGCGCCGGGACGGGAAGAATCTGCGCGACAGCACCCGCCAGCGCCACGACGGCGAAGGTGCGCAGCCCCGCGGCCGCGCGCCGGTCGCCGTCGCCCTTTCGGCGTTCGCGTTCGATGCCGACCATCATGCCGATGCCCAGCGCCACGGCCAATCCGACGATCGCAGCCGATGGGCTGAAGGTGTTCATGCATTCAGTGTCCTCCGGCGTGGCGGCGCGTCAAGGCATCTGCACGGCGACGCAGGCATTCCTTGCGCTATCTCAAGGGGCGCGCGAACGGGGACGCATAACGTGGTGGCATGAAAGCACTCGTATACAGGGGCCCCGGCCTCAAATCGCTCGAAGACCATCCCAAGCCGGAGATCCAGGCGCCGGGCGACGCCATCGTCAAGATACTCAAGACGACCATCTGCGGCACCGACCTGCACATCCTCAAGGGCGATGTGCCGACCTGCACGCCGGGCCGCATCCTCGGGCACGAGGGTGTGGGCGTGATCGAGAGCGTCGGCGCCGGCGTCACGGCCTTCAGGGCTGGCGACCATGTGCTGATCTCGTGCATCTCTTCGTGCGGCAAGTGCGAGAACTGCCGCCGCGGCATGTATTCGCATTGCGCCACCGGTGGCTGGATTCTCGGCAACACCATCGACGGCACGCAGGCCGAGTACGTGCGCATTCCGCATGCGGACACCAGCCTGTATCCCGTTCCGCCTGGCTCGGACGAAGAGGCGCTGGTGATGCTCAGCGACATCCTGCCGACCGGTTTCGAGTGCGGCGTGCTCAACGGCAAGGTCGCGCCCGGCAGCACGGTGGCCATCGTGGGCGCCGGGCCGATCGGCCTGGCCACGCTGCTCACGGCCCAGTTCTATTCGCCGTCGCAGATCATCCTGATCGACCTGGACGACGGCCGGCTGGAGGTTGCGCGCCGCTTCGGCGCGACGCACACGATCAACAGCACCGACGGCAAGGCGGCCGAGGCGGTGCTCGCGCTGACCGGCGGGCGCGGCGTCGACGTGTCGATCGAGGCGGTCGGCATACCGGCCACCTTCGTGCTGTGCCAGGACATCGTGGCGCCCGGCGGCACCATCGCGAACATCGGCGTTCACGGGCACCCGGCCGAGCTTCATCTGGAGCGGCTGTGGTCGCAGAACATCGCGATCACCACGCGGCTGGTCGACACCGTGTCCACGCCGATGCTGCTGAAGACGGTGCAGTCCCACAAGGTGGACCCGGCCCGGCTGATCACGCACCGCTTCACGCTGGACCAGGTGCTGGATGCCTACGACACCTTCGGGCGCGCCGCCGAGACGCATGCGCTCAAAGTGATCATCGAAGCGTAGGGCCCTTGCGCCTGCCGGACTTTTTTTCTTCCGTCTCTTTCATTTCCTCTTTCCAACGGGTTCTTCAATGTCGCTTTTTCATGCAGTCGCCTGGGTCGATCACCACGCAGAGCAAGTCCTTCGGTTCGGCGCTTCGCAGGTTCTTGCGCAGCAGGTCAGGGAGCATTTCCACTGCACGCGGCAGCATGGCAGCAACGTGCGCAGCGAGCACGAGTTCTTCGATGGGAGACATTTCTCATGCCCAACGACGCCTTTTCCATAACCCCGACGATCCCGACTGCATTCGGAGCCGGCTACCTTCAATCCGTGATGAATTGGCAGATGGCCGTCGGCAAGAGCATGTTGCTGGCACAGCGTGAGCAATGGGAAATGCTGGCGGCCCGGCAGCGCTCGATGGGCGCAGTGCAGCGCGAACTCATGGACCAGTGGATCTGCCGCTTCGGCGGCGGCGTACCGCTGGACGGCTAGGCGCGCGATGCTGTCCCTTCCACTGCGCAACATGCTCGACGGCATCGGCCAGCGCGCCGCGACGCGCTTCGCAGTGGTGATGCCCGACGGCAGCCGCCATGGCGTGGGCGAGGGCCCACCGGTCTTCACCATCACCTTCCATACCGAGGCCGCGTTGTTCGCCACGGCGACGCGCGGCCACATCGGCTTGATGGACGCCTACTTCGACCAGGAAGTGGACGTCGAGGGCGATTTCGGTGCCGCCCTGGCGGCCGGCATGACCGCCGGCTTCGACCAGCAGGCCGGTGCGCTCAACGGCATCGAGAACAGCCTGCACGAGCTGCGCCACTCCAACCGGGACCCGGCCCATGCCAAGGCCAACGCACGCGCGCACTATGGCCTCGGCACCGGCTTCTACCGGCCGTGGCTCGACGATCCGCTGATGATGTACACCTGCGGCTACTGGCCCGAGGGCACCCGCAGCCTGGAGGAAGCGCAACGCCGCAAGATCGACCACGTGTGCCGCAAGATCATGCTGAAGCCCGAAGACCGCTTCATCGACATCGGCTGCGGCTTCGGCGGTTTCATGTTCCGCGCGCGGGAAAAGATCGGCACCACCGGCGTCGGCCTCAACACCACCACCGAGCAGGTCGAATGGCTGCGCGACGAGATCGAGCGGCGCGGACTGGAAGCCTCGCTGCAGGTGCGCGAAGCCGACTTCCGCGACGTCGACGAGCAGTACGACAAGGTCGTATCCATCGGCACGCTGGAGCACGCGGGCCGCGACCAGCTGCCCGAGGTGATCCGGGCGCACGCGCAGTTCCTCAAGCCCGGCGGGCTCGGCATCCTGCACTTCATCGGCCACGTCGGGCGCTTCGAGACGGAGCTCTTCATACGCAAGCACGTATTTCCCGGCGGCTGGATTCCCAGTCTGGCCGACGTGATCGTGGAAATGGAGCGCAGCGGCCTGGAGGTGCTCGACATCGAGAACCTGCGCCGGCATTACGCACCCACGCTCGATGCCTGGGCCGAACGCTTCGAGAAGCATTGGCCTGCCATACAGATCCTCGACCCGCAGCGCTTCGACGAACGCTTCCGGCGCATCTGGCGCACCTACCTGATCGGCTGCGCCGAGATGTTCCGCTCGCAGGCGGGCTACACGCACCTGTTCCAGATCGTCTTCAGCAAGGGGAATGTCACACCGCAGAGCTACCCGATGGGCAGGGAGCACCTGTATGAACCGCAGCACTGAGGCGCTGGCTCACGCAGAACGCAGGAGCCACCTCATGGCGGCCATGCGCGAAGACGGCGTGGGGCCGGCGCCGCCGATCGCGCTGGCCAAGCGAACGTCGAACCTGTTCCGCGACCGCCAGGCCGGTCCGAGGCGCCTCATCGACCTCGGCGATTTCAACCATGTCATCGGCATCGATACCGCATGCAGCATGGTCGAGGTCGAAGGCATGGCCACCTACGAGGCCCTGGTGGCTGCAACGCTGCGGCACGGCATGATGCCGGCGGTGGTGCCCCAGCTCAAGACCATCACCGTGGGCGGGGCGGTAGCGGGCGTGGGCATCGAGGCAACATCGATGCGCCAGGGGCTGGTCCACCACTCGGTGCTGGAACTCGACGTGCTGCTGCCGGACGGCCGCATCGTCCACTGCACCCCCGACAACGCGCATCGCGACCTGTTCTTCGGCTTTCCGAATTCCTACGGTTCGCTCGGCTACGCACTGCGGCTGGTGCTGCGCACGCTGCCCGTGCAGCCCTATGTGCGCGTGGAGCACATCGCATACGAGCATCCCGAGGAATTCTTCGCCGCGCTGGCCGAGGCCTGCGAGGGCGATGCCGACTTTGTCGACGGCGTGGTGTTCGGCCCCCGGTCGATGGTGCTGAACATCGCTCGCTTCGAGAACACCGCCCCCTGGCTGAGCAACTACGAGTTCGAGCGCATCTACTACCGCTCGCTGCTGGAGATGCCGGTCGACTACCTCAGCGTGCACGACTACCTGTGGCGCTGGGATACGGACTGGTTCTGGTGTTCGCGCAACTTCGGCGCGCAGAACCCGCTGGTGCGTCGCCTGTTCGGCCGTGAGCACCTCAACTCCCGTACCTACACGCGGCTCATGCGCCTGAATGCCCGCTGGGGTGTGACAAGGCGCCTGGCAGCATGTCACGGGCTGCACACCGAATCCGTGATCCAGGACGTCGACGTCCCGATCCGCTCGGCGCCGGCCTTCCTCGACTTCCTGCAGCGCGAGATCGGCATCCTGCCGATCTGGATCTGCCCGTTGCATGTGCCGGACCCTGGCGCCTGCTTTGCGCTGTACCCGCTCGATGCGGGCACGCTGCACGTCAATTTCGGCTTCTGGGACGTGGTCGAGCGCCGCGAAGCGCATGAAGCGGGGCACTTCAACCGCCTGGTCGAACAGGAAGTGCTGCGCCTGGGGGGCATCAAGTCGCTCTACTCGGACAGCTTCTTCACCCGCGAGGAATTCGACAGCGCCTACGGCATGGGCACCTACACCATGCTCAAGCGCCGCTACGACCCCGAAGGCCGCGCACCGCATCTGTACGACAAGTGCGTGCTGAAGCACTGACCCGGCGTTGGTTTGATCGCCGTCAACCCCCGCGCGCTCCCGGGGCACGAACATCTGTCTGACGTCCATTTCCTGCGCCAGGACGCGGCGCACCACCTTGCGGGGCATCCATGAACTTCAAAACCATCCTCGTTCACCTGGACCATTCGGTCCGCAGCTCAGTGTGCGCCGCGATGGCGGCCCAGTGGTCCCGGGCGCACGAGAGCCACCTGGTCGGGCTGGTGCCCACGGGCCTGTACGACGGCGTGATTCCCGCCGACGCCATCGCCACCGGCATGACCGACTACATCGTCGAGTCGGCCGACTATCTGCATCGGCGAGCCGAGGCTATCGCGCGCGAGTTCAGGGAAGGCATCGCCGGATCGGGGCCCTTGTCGTACGAGGTGCGGCTGGTCGATGGCGCTACGGTGGACGCCGTTGTGCGGTACGGGCGCGCGAGCGATCTCGTGGTGCTCGGACAGGAAGACGACTCGAACAGGAAGGACACCACGGTGCGCGGGCTTGCCGAGCAGGTGCTGATGGAAGTGGGGCGACCGGTGCTGGTCGTGCCTTCGGCCGGTGCGTTCGGGGGGGTCCCGAAGAACATCGTTGCGGCCTGGGACGGCTCGCGTGAAGCCGCCATGGCCCTTCAGGCGGCATTGCCGGCGATGAGGCGCGGGACACGCGTCACGCTCCTGTCGCTGCGACACCCGCGCGACGAAGACAACACGCAGCAGCTGCTGGTATCGGACATGATCCAGTTCCTGCTGAGGCACGGCGTGCAGGCGCGTGCCGAGTCCGAGGTGACCGAAATCGACGTCGCAGACGCGTTGCTGTCGCGGGTTTCGGACCTGAGCGCCGACCTGCTGGTGATGGGCGGCTACAGCCATTCGCGCCTGCGCGAGCGGATCCTGGGCGGCGTGACGCGGCAGATCCTCGCGCAGATGACGGTGCCGGTCCTGATGGCGCACTGACGCGAATGGCCGCGGCGGCCGATGGCGGCACGCTTGACGCAAGACACCCAGGACCCATCGTGACCGACAACCCGCCTCAGGGCCTGACCGATTCCGAGGCCGCGCAGCGCCTGCGCCGTGACGGTCCGAACGTGCTGCCCTCCGTCTCCCGCAAGGGATTGGCCCGCATCGCCTGGAGTGCGCTGACGCAGCCGATGTTCTTGTTGCTGCTGGCGACCGCCGCGTTGTATGCGCTGCTCGGCAGCCTGGGCGACGCGGGCATGCTCGCGCTCTCGGTGCTGCTGGTGGGCGGGCTGTCGATCTATCAGGAGCAACGGACCGAGCGTGTGCTCGAAGCGCTGAAGGAGCTCTCCAGCCCCCGCTGCACGGTCGTGCGGCAGGGGCGCGCGCTGCACATCGCGAGCCGCGAGCTGGTGCGCGGAGATCGCCTTCTGGTGAACGAGGGCGACCGGTTGTCCGCCGATGCGCGGATCGTTGAGGCCGTCGGGCTGCAGGTCGACGAGTCCTTGCGCACCGGCGAATCGATGCCGCAGGGCAAGCACGCGAA
The DNA here is from genome assembly GCF_000282635.1 of Variovorax sp. CF313. Classification (GTDB taxonomy): domain Bacteria; phylum Pseudomonadota; class Gammaproteobacteria; order Burkholderiales; family Burkholderiaceae_C; genus Variovorax. The sequence continues at coordinate 68,667 of NZ_AKIW01000001.1, read as the reverse complement.
CGTCGAAGGCGAGGGCGGCCGGCTCTTCGCGGGTAGCCTGGTGGTGCGCGGCGATGGCGTGGCCGAGGTGACCGGCACCGGCGCGCACACCGCGCTGGGTGCCATTCACCTCTCGATCTCCCAGCTCGCACCCCGTGCGAGCCGGCTGCAGGAGGAATTGCGCCAGCTGGTGGGGCGCGTCGCCTGGCTTGCGGCCTTCACCTGCGTCGTCGCGGCAACGGTGTTCGCGCTGCGCGAGGGCTCGTGGACGCAGGGCCTGCTGGTAGGACTGACGCTGGCAATGTCGCTGATCCCCGAGGAGTTCGCGGTCGTGTGGAGTGTGATGCTGGCGCTCGGCAGTTGGCGCCTTGCAAGGTCGAACGTGCTGACCCGCCAGCCGCAGGCCATCGAGGCGCTCGGCACCACCACGGTACTTTGCGTGGACAAGACCGGAACGCTGACGCACAACCGCATGGCGCTCACGGCGCTGTACGACATGGAGGCGGAATGCAACCCGGGCGCGGGCGAGCCGGCCGCGCGCTTTCATCGCCTGCTGGCGGGCGCGCTGCGCGCCAGCAGCACGGGCGGCGTCGAGCCCATGGACCACGCGGTGCGCGCCACCGCGCAAGCCGCGGGCCTGGCCGGCCGCGATGCAGGCTGGACGCCCGGCCCGCGCCGCGGCATCCGCGACGGCATGCCCTATGTCGTGCACTGGTGGCAGGCGCCCGGCGAAGCCGGGCAGACGGTGGCGGTCAAGGGCGCAGCGGAGGCCGTGCTCGGGCTCTGCGATGCCGAGCCGGCGCTGATGCAACGGCTGTGGGAAACCGCCGACCGATGGAGCGCGGCTGGCCTGCGGGTGCTCGCAGTGGCCGAGGGGCATGCGGCGCAAGCCGGCGACGACGCCGCGCTGCCTGGCGGGCTGCGCCTGGCGCCGTTGGGCCTGCTCGGCTTCATGGACCCATTGCGCGCGGAGGTGCCCGGCGCCATCGAGGAATGCCGGCGCGCGGGCGTTCGCGTGGTGATGATCACCGGGGACGCGGCCCTCACAGCCCGCGCGATCGCGCAGCAAGCCGGGCTGATCGATGGAAGCGAGTGGCAGGTGATGAGTGGCAAGGCGCTGGCCACGATGGACGACGAGGCACTGCGCCGCTGCGTACGCGACGTGCAGGTCTTTGCGCGGGTCGATCCCGCGCAGAAGCTGCGCATCGTGCGGGCTCTGCAACAGCAGGGGGACATCGTGGCGATGACCGGCGACGGCGTGAACGACGCACCGGCGCTCAAGGCTGCCGACATCGGCGTCGCGATGGGCCTGCGCGGCACCGATGTTGCGCGCGAAGCCGCCTCGCTGGTGCTGCTGGACGACAACTTCGCCTCGCTGGTCGAGGCAGTGCGCGCCGGCAGGCGCATCTTCGCGAACCTGCGCAAGGCGCTGGGCTATCTCTTCGCCGTGCACGTGCCCATCGTCGGCGTGGCGCTGATCCCTGTCGTGATGGGCGGCCCGGTGCTGTTGCTGCCGCTGCACGTGGTGCTGCTGGAACTGTTGATCGACCCGGCCTGCTCGCTGGTGTTCGAGGCCGAGCCGGCGCCCGACGACAGCATGACGGTGCCGCCGCGTCCCCGGGACGACGCGCTGTTCTCGATGGCTTCGGCGGCCCGCGCGTTCGCGATGGGGGCCCTGGTCTTCGTCGGCGTGGCGCTGGTGCAATGGGGCTGCCGCGCGCTGGGGGCCACGCACGAGGAACTGCGCACGGCCAGCCTCGGGTCGATCGTGCTCGGCAACCTGCTGCTGCTCGTGTGGTTTCGCGGCGCCAGTGTCCGGCTCGCGCACACCAACACGGTGTTCAATGCTCTATTGGTTGGCGTGTGCGTGGTCTGGGGGATGCTGACGGCGGTGCCTGGCGTGGGGGCCCTGTTCGGCCTGCCGGATACGTCTTCGCCGTGGGCCTTGTGGGTCGTGCTTCCTGCGGGCTGGTCGCTGTGGCGCCTTTTCGCCATTTCCAAACGTCATTGAATCGCAAACAAGCCATATGGACACCACACTGGTCAACGCACTGCGAGAGCAACTCCAGCGGGAGACCGGGCAACCCGTGGTCTTGGTCGAAACGCACATTTCCTGGGTGCTGCTGACGCGGACGCAGGCCTTCAAGCTCAAGAAGCCGGTACGCCTGCCGTTCCTGGACTTCGGCAGCGTCGAGGCCCGAAAGCACTTCTGCGAGGAGGAGCTGCGCCTCAACCGACGCTTTGCTCCTTCGCTCTACGTCGACGTGGCACCGGTCTGCGGCACGCGCGAGTCGCCGCGCATCGGCGGCGCCGGCACGGTGATCGACCACGTGGTGCGCATGCTGCGATTCCCGGGGTCGTCGCTGCTGCGCGACCTGCTGGTGGAAGACCGGCTGCAGCCCGCGCTGCTCGACGGCTTCGCGCAGCGGCTGGCGGCCCTGCACGCGGCAGCGGAGCGAGCGACGCCGGTGTCAGGCTTCGGCAGTCCTGACTCGATCGTTCGAGCAGCTACGGATGCGCTGGCCGCGTTGCAGGTGCAGGGCGGCGAAAGCCGCCTCGCCCCCCTTGCAGCACTGGAGACGTGGGTTCGGGAGCAAGGCCAGGTGCTGCGCATGGCATGGATCGCCCGCCAGCAGGGCGGCTCGATACGCGAATGCCACGGCGATCTGCACATGGCCAACGTGGTCCTGGTCGACGGTGCGCTCATGCCTTTCGACTGCATCGAGTTCGACCCGGCGCTGCGCTGGATCGACGTGATGAGCGACCTTGCATTCCTCACCATGGACCTGAAGGCCCACGGCCGCGACGATCTCGCACTCCGCTTCCTGGACGCCTGGATGCAGCACAGCGGTGACTACCCGGCCCTGCAGGTGTGGCGCTTCTACGAGGTTTATCGGGCGCTGGTGCGGGCCATGGCCACGGGACTGGGTCCGAGGCCCCCGGATGGCGAGGCCCGGCCCGACTACCTGGCCTGCGCAACGCGGCTGACCACGCAGCCGGAGGAGGGCGCCCGCCTGATGATCACGCACGGCTTGTCGGGCTCAGGAAAATCCAGCGTCGCCTTGCAGCTGTTGTGCGCCGCGGGCGCTGTCCGCGTGCGATCGGACGTGGAGCGCAAGCGGCTGTATGGCCTCGATCCGCTGGCGCGCTCCGCCGCCCTTGGGCTCGACATCTACGGCGCGCAGGCAACGCGGCAGACTTTCGAAAGGCTGCGCGCCTGCGCCCGCGATGCACTGCTGGCGGGCTATCCGGTGATCGTGGACGCGGCCTTCCTGCGCGGCGCCGAGCGACGCGGCTTCGAAGCCCTGGCAACCGAGCTCCGCGTGCCTTTCACGATCCTGGATTGCCGCGCAAGCCCGGCCACGCTGCGCCGCCGCGTGGCCGAGCGCGACACGGCAGGCACGGACGCCTCGGAAGCCGGTCTCGCAGTGCTGGAGCGTCAGTTCGAATGGCAAGACCCGCTGGCAGCCGACGAGCGCGCGCTGGCCATCGAGGTCTCCACCGAAGACACCGTAGACATCGCGCGGGTCGCAGCGCGCTGGCGCGCCGCGACCGCGAACCGCTGAACCCTCACTGGCTGGCGAGCGTTCCGCTCGGCAGCGTGAAACGCTCGTGTTCGGTCTTCGCGCTTTCGGGCGCACGCACCAGCAGCACCGGCACTGGCGACAGGCGCAGGATGTGCTCCGCGCTGCTGCCCATGACCCAGCGGCCGAGTCCTCGACGGCCGTGAGTGCCGATCACGATCAGCTCGGCCTTCGATGCTTCCGCCTCGGCGATCACCTGGTCGTACACGGTGCCCTTGAAGCTGTCGAGCAATACGGTGTCGGCTTCGACGCCTTCCTCGACTGCCTTGGACCGCGCGGCCTCGAGCAGCTTCGTGGCGTTGCCGCGCAGTTCTTCGAGCCAATTGCCGGCATGGCCCGCGTAGGCATCCATGGCCAGCGCGAAGGACAACTCGTCGATGACGTGCGCCAGGCGCAGGCGCCCGCCCGTGAGCTTTGCCAGCTTGATGGCTTCGGCCAGGCCGTGGCTGGATGTGGAACTGCCGTCAATGGGAACAAGAATTCGCTGGTACATGGCACGACTCCGGTTTGTGGTGTGGATCGGTCCAGTATCCGCACGGGCGCTCCGCGCGGCTTGACATTGATCAAGCGCGGGGGCTGCCGACGGCCAGGGCTTGATCTGGAACAAGCCTGCGCGCGAACGAAAGCGCCACCCTTGAGGCATGCACAGGACAACCCTCATGACCCACGCCACCGTTCGCATCATTCGCCAGGAACACGCCGCGCTCGCCGCCATGCTCCGCTCCATCGTCATGCTGCTCGAGCAACACCGCAAGAAGGGCACTTTGCCCGATTTCGCGACGCTGCGAGCCATGCTCTTCTACGTGGACGAGTTTCCGGAGAAGCGCCACCACCGCAAGGAAACCGAGTTGCTGTTTCCCAGGCTGCGCGCCAGGACGCCGATCTCGCGGGATCTGCTCGACAAGCTCGACGGCGACCATGCCAAGGGTGAGCGCAGGATCCGCAACGTCGAGCACGCGCTGCTCGCGTTCGAGATGCTGGGTGAGTCGCGGCGCGAAGAATTCGAGAAAACGGTCGGCGAGTATGTCGACTTCTACCTGAGCCACATGGCGCTGGAGGAGCGCGAGATCCTGCCGCTGGCCGAGCGCGTGCTGACCGAGAACGACTGGCGCGACCTGGACGAAGCCTTCGCCCAGAACCGCGACCCGATGACCGGACACGTGCCCGATCTCGAATACAACGCGCTCTTCACGCGCATCGTGAACATCGTTCCCGCGCCCATCGGCCTGGGACCGGCCCTCTGAGCCGGTTGCCGGCTCAACGCATCGGCACGTAGGTGCCCGGCGCGTCGCACAACGGCGGCATGCCGCGCTGCGGCGCACCCAGCCGGGACCGGGGGCGTCAAGAAGTCGCTGCTCCACGGTGTACACCGCCAGCAGGCCAAGGAAGGAAAGCTGTTACCTGGCCGAAAGCAAAGAAGTCAAAGAAGGAATGAAGGCCAGAACCCGCCGCCAGAACGACGGCGAGTGATGGATCTTCGCCCCTTCAGTGCCGGTGGCCTGTTTCCACGCTCGTCTGGCAGGCCGCGCACCGGACGGCGGTGGGCTGCGCGAACAGCCGCGCACGCGGAATCTCCGCACCGCAGTCTTCGCAGACGCCGTAGCGTCCGTCCGCCAGGCGCGCGAGCGCCAGCTCGATCGCTTCGAGCCTGGTGCGATCGATCTCGATCTCGGCCAGATGCACGTCGGCTGCGCGCTCCGCTTCGGCTTCGTCGGCATGGGTCGTCACTTCGCGACCGCCTCCGGATTCCAGGAGCTGGGCCGTGGGCACCGAGGCGCGGAGTTCGTCGAGAACCTGCCGCTTCAGCATGTCGAGTTGCAGATGAAGCGAGCGGCGGTCGGCTGCGTCGAGGTGTTTCATGGTGTGTCGTCCTTGAGATGCGATGGCTGCGATGGAGGTGTTGCGCCGCGGTCAGAGGCGGCCACGGCGCGAGGCCGGAAGGCGGATCGCCACATAGGCGAGCCGGCGGTCGCGCATCACCAGCAGCGCGACCGTGTCTCCGGGAGGCACCCGCGCAAGGCTTTGCTTGAAGTCCTCCGGGCGATAGAGCTTCGTTGTGTTCATGGCCACGACCACGTCTCCGGCACGGATGCCTTCGCTGCGCGCGAGGCCGCCGGCCTCACGCACCATCAGGCCGCTGTCGATGCGCAACTGCAGCCGCTGCGCGGGGGAGAGATCGCCCACGCTCAAGCCCAGGCCGTCGTTCCATTCGGGCGCCGCGGCCGCGAAAGAGGTGCCGGCGACGGCGGGTTGGACGACCAGCGCGACCTGGAGCACGCGGGCAGCGCCGCGTCGCCACACCTCGAGCTGCAGCCGACTGCCGGGCGCGTGTTGCGCAATCTGCTGCGGAAGATCGATGAAGTGCAATAGAGGCTTGCCGTCGAGGGCCAGCACCGCGTCTCCCTGCGCCAGGCCCGCAGCTTCCGCGGGGCTGCCCGCCTCGACGCGGACCACCAGGGCGCCGGCCGTTGTTGAAGCAGGCAGGCCGAAGGACTGGGCCAGCGCGGGCGTCATCTCCTGGAATTCGGCGCCCAGGTAGGCCCGCAGCACCGCTCCGTGTTCCTGCAGCTGGTTGGCGATGCGCATCGACAGGTTGATCGGCACCGCGAAAGACAGGCCCATGTAGCCGCCGCTGCCGCTGTAGATCATCGAGTTGACGCCCACGACCTCGCCGCGGCTGTTGAACAGCGGGCTGCCCGAGCTGCCCGGATTGATGGCGACGTCGGTCTGGATGAAGGGGATTTCGCCCGCGCCGCCCATGACGCGCCCGACAGCGCTGACGACGCCCGCCGTCACGCTGCCGTGAAATCCGAAAGGCGAGCTGATCGCAGCCACCCAGTCGCCGGGGCTGAGTGTCGAGGAGTCGCCGATGACGGCCACGGGCAGGGCGCTCGCATCGATCTTCAGGAGGCCGACGTCGGTGCGCTTGTCGACGCCGACCACGCGCGCCGTGAAGCGGCGCCCGTCGTCCAGCTGGACCTGGGCCTCGTCGATGTTCGTGACCACGTGGGCGCTCGTGAGGATCAGGCCGTCGCTGCGGATGATCACGCCCGAGGCGAGGTCGCGGATCTGGCTGATCCGCGCGCTCGCCGGCAGGGGCCAGGCCAGCCGGTCGGCGAAGTCGTGCTCCGGGGCGATTTCCAGTTCGATGTCTTCCGGGGTCTCGTCGCGTCCGATGCGCAGGGTGCTGATATCGACCACCGACTTGCTGCGACTTGCAACCAGGGACGAGAAGCCACTCGTGCCCGCCGCAACAGGCTCGGTCGCGGCCGCTATCTGTCCGCGAGGGGCCGAAGGAGGCACAGGTCTGGGCGCGGCGCAGGCACAGAGCAGCGAAGTGCCAGCGGCAAGCGTCCACGCGAGGTGGGCGGTGCGATGTATCACACCTGTCTGAAAGAGAAAATTGGCCACGTCGATCCGGACTCGGCCTTCAGATCGATTGCGGCGACAGCGTCACGGGGCGCACCACTGCCTGCGAATCTTCGGCACTGCTCACAGCGCTGCCGAAGGCCTGCAGGCGGGCCGCACAACTGCCGTCGTCGACCTCGCGCATCGTGAGCGAGGAGCTCAGGATCGGCGCGCGGCCCAGGAGCTTGCCGATCTCGGCTGCAGCGTTCGGTGCTCCCTGTCCACCCATGACCGAGAGCACGGCGACATCGGGCAGCCGCTGGCGTTGGCGCGCGACGAAACTGCGCATGGGGCCGGCGAGTTGCAGCATCCAGATCGGCGACACCAGCACGACGGCATCGAAGTCGCTGGGCGGCGGACCGTCGTAGCGAATGGCGGGCTGTCGCCGGAAGAACGAGTCGAGCACGCAACGCAAGCTGCCGAGGGCGCCGCTGCGAGGGCGCACCTCGGTGACGTTCGCGATGTGCCAGTTCTGCTGGCTGCACAGGAGCTCCGCGACCCGGCGGGAAGTGCCCGTGTAGGAATAGACGATCACCAGGACGTTGTTCATGCTTGCCTCTGCTGCGTTCATGGACAGTCAATGTAGGCAGCGTCGGAAGCCGCGACCTTGCGCTGCATCAAGTACCGGCGGTGTCGCGCCGAGGTGCTGCGAGCCATCGGATTTCTTGATTTGGCGCAAGGCGAGGCGCCGGGTGCGCGAGGACCATCCTTGCACCGGGGAACGTCTCCGCCGAAGGAACCATCATGAAAATCCTGCTTGCCGTCGATGGCAGCGACTACACGAATCGCATGCTGTCCTACCTGACCACGCACAAGGATTGGGCGAATGCGGGCCACACCTTCACGGTCTTCCATGCGGTGCTGCCGGTGCCGCACCGTGCCGCGGCCTTCGCAGGGCCGGACATCGTGCACGGGTACTACGAAGACGATGCGCGGGTGGTGCTCGAGCCTGTGCGCGCGTTGCTGGCCAGGAACGGCATCGAAGCCCGCTTCGAGCACCGCATCGGCCACCCCGCCGAGGAGATAGCTTCGTTCGCGCAGAAGGGGCAGTTCGATCTCGTGATGATGGGTTCGCGGGGCCATGGCACCTTGACCAACCTGGTGCTGGGGTCGGTTGCCACCAAGGTGCTGGCTGCGTGCACGGTGCCGGTCTTGCTGGTGCGTTGAATGAGTGCCGCAACCCTGGCACGGGGCGTGATCGTGGCCGCCTTCGGTGCATTCGCGCTGGCGGGCGGAACGAGCACCTGGTCGCAGACGCGATCGTCGTGCCTTGAGCGCACGTCGTCGGGACTGCAAGGCTCTGATTTCGTGGCGGCCGCGGCGCGTCAGTCGCCTGCGGTGGTGAGCGTGACAGTCGCGGGCACGGGCAACGACTGGGTTGCCGCCAGCGATCAGCGCGCACCGACGCAATGGGGCCGCGGCGTGGAGCGCGGTTTCGCGTCGGGGTTCATCTTCCGCCGCGACGGCTACATCCTGACCAGTGCGCACGCGGTGACCGGTGCCCAGGCTATCTCCATCGTCACCGAGGACCAGCGCCGCTTCGATGCCGAGGTGGTTGGCATCGACCGCCGCACCGACGTGGCGCTGCTGCGGGTCGCGGCGTCCGACTTGCCGGTCGTCACCGTGGGCCGCAGCAGCGAGCTCTGCCCGGGCGAATGGGTCGCCGCGATGGGCGCCCCCTTCGGCTTCGAGCGCAGCGTGACCGCCGGCGTGGTGAGCGCCAATCCGCGTTACGTGTCAGGTGGGAGCGGGGTGCCGCTGATACAGACCGACGTCGCGCTCAACCCGGGCAACTCGGGCGGGCCGTTGTTCGACGAACGGGGCAGGGTGGTCGGCATGAACTCGATGGCCTACTCGCCCGGCGGTGGGTACTCCGGCATGTCGTTCAGCCTGCCGATCGACACGGCGATGCACATTGCGGACGAGCTTCGTATCACCGGGCGGGTGATGCGGGGGCATATCGGTGCCCGTATTCAGCCCCTGACCGTCGAACTCGCGCCGGCCTTCGGGCTCGATACCGCATTGGGGGCGCTGGTGGTGCGCGTCGACCCGGACAGCCCCGCCGAGCTGGCAGGGCTTCGCAGCGGCGACGTGGTGCTGGCCGTCGATGGCGCTGCCGCAATGCCCTATGCCGACATACAGGATCGTGTAGCCGGAGCCCGCAAGGGCAGCCTGCTCGCACTGAAAGTCTGGCGCCACAAAACGCCGTTGACGATGCAGGTAGGCGTGGCCGAAATCCCACCGGACCTCGCGCCCCGGCTGGCCGCACGTGCCTTGCCGCAAGAGACGCGCTTCGGGCTCGAACTCTCGGAGCGAAAGGGTGTGCTGGGCATCAGCCTTCTGGATCCCGGTCTCGTTGTGCAATCGGCCTCGGGTTCGGCTCAGCGGGCGGGATTGCGCTACGGCGACATGCTGATCGCGGTCAACGATGTGCAAGTGGCCGGCCTGGCGGATTTCGATGCGGCGATCCAGTCCATCAGAGAGAGCGACACGGTCGCTTTGCTGGTCATGCGCGGCTCGGCCCGCAGCTATGTGCCGATTCTTCCGCGCGGTCCGCAACGTGCCCCCGTGGCGCGAGGCGCGAGCGATGCCACCGTACGGATGCCGTGAGGCTTGTGCAATGGAAAAGTCGACCAGCTGTGGCGTTCTGGTGTTCGATGCAGCAGGGCAACTGCTGCTTTGCCATGCGACCGACAGCCGGTATTGGGACATCCCCAAGGGCGCAAGCGATGGGCAGGAGCAGGGCGCGCAGACCGCCGTGCGCGAGGCGTTCGAGGAATGCGGCCTCCGGTTGCTGCCTGCTCAGCTGAGGGAGATTGGACTTTTTCCCTACCGCCGGGACAAAGAGCTTCGGCTCTTTGCAGCGCTGGTGAGGCATTTCGAGGCGAAATCCTGCGTGTGTTCCAGCTTCTACATGGACCGCCGTGGACGACGTCGCCCCGAGATGGACGGGTTCCGCTGGTCCGCATTCGAGCAGTTGCCCCGGTTTTGCGCACCCAGTCTTGTCACAGTGCTGACTCAAGAGCTTTCTTTGGCCGGAATCCATGGGCAACTGCTCTACGAAGTGAGGCCGATCGATGCAGTGCTTGCGCCGCGCGGTGGGCTCGGGATTGATCACTTTGAACGGAGCCCGTAAGCAAGCAGCAATCCCGTGTTGACGAGCGGTGCGCAAGCTGGTTGGGTGCCGGCCAACTACTTTGTCCCCCCGCAGTCCAATCCAACGGTCGAGCCAATAATCGCGTCATGACGATCAGTCCGTTGGAGGCTTACCTTGACCTGCAGTTGCGGTTCGCCGAACGCTATTGCGCGCTGACCGATGTCCCAGTTGCAGACGCGATCGGCAAATGCACGAATTTGCGTCGGAGATTCGGTCTTTGGGGGCCCGCGGGCGATCGCGCTTGGGCTGCATTCTTGCAAGAGATTCCGTCCTGCGCGCAACATCGCGATCTCTTGCGCCTGACGCTGAGCGCTGCAAGCGCCGCGCCCACAGTCCGGCAATCACCATTCGGATGCTTCAGCTACGACCCCGGCGGTGCAGACAGGACACTGCGACTTCACTTCATGCCGGATCCACGCCATCGGCGCAGCAGCCCTCTTGCTAGCAGTAGTACGCACGAGCGTCATGCGGAGTTGCGAGCACTGTTCGCAGAAGTTCGTCGGCAGCACCCCGACGTTCAACAGGTTCTCGGCTTCTCGTGGCTCTATCACACTCAAGCCTATACGCGGCTCTTCCCGCTGGCGTATGTCGAGTCGCTCGTACCCGCAGAGGGGCCGCTCCATTTGAACGGAAGTTCCATCTGGGGACAGGTCTTGAATCATCGCCATCAGTTGAAGCCCGGGGTCGCCGATCTTGTACTTGACGCACTTCAGCCGAGTACCGTTGATTTTCCGTGGCGGGCCTTTCCGCTGCAGCCGCTCGTCGCGTACTGCTCAGCGGAACACTTTTTCAACTGGTTCGCGGTGGAATGACGGACGCCCATGGCGATAGGGCGTTGACGACGAACTCATGGCGATCGGCCGTTATGATTTAACATAATGCACATTGTGTTTATTTCAGATGAACACAACGAGGCCCCCAGCCGGTATCAACGCTTCAGCGCGCTCCCCGAACCCCGGCCCTCGTAGTTCACGCCCTTCGTCTGCTTGACCTCGACCTTCTTCGCGTCCGGGCACGGCTCGTTCGAATAAGCGACCTTGCCGCCATGTACGCACTTGTAGATCGAGTGCTGCGCCATCGCGCCGGACGCGAAACCCATCAGTCCGAACGCCAGCAACATGGCGCCCGCCGGCTTCACCATTTGCCGTCCTTCGGAATCGCCTTGGGCGCATTGGCTTTGGCTGCCGCCGCCGCAGTGATCAACGACGCCGCTTCCGGACGGTTCGCCTTGTTGGCAAAGTCGACGGCCGTCATGCCCAGCTGGTTCTTCATCGTGGTGTCCGCACCCTCGGCCAGCAGCAGCTTCACCGCCTCGCTCGAGCCGTACATCGCAGCCATCATCAGCGGCGTGGTGCCATTGGGCGATTGCGCGTCGATGAATGCGTAGTTGTCGAGCAGCACCTTCATGATGGTCAACTGGCCGCTGGTCGCGGCGTAATGCAGCGGCGTCCAGCCCGTTTTGTTGACCGCAGCGTCGCGCTTCAGCAGTTGCGTGACCAGGTCCTGCTGGCCCTTGATCGCGGCCAGCATCAGCGGGGTTTCGTCCTTGGCGTTGGCCAGGTCCACATTGGTCTGAGGCGACTCGATCAGCACCTGGATGACTTTCGGCGAAGGCTCACGCAATGCGATCAGCAAACCCGTCTGGCCGTGTTCGTCGCGCGTGTTCGGATCAAAACCGCGCTGCAGCAGCGTGCGCACGCCGCTGGCGTTGTCGCCACGCACGGCCCGGAAGAAGTCTTCGAACGAACCGGCATGCACTGAAAAAGATGCAGCAAAAACAATGAGATAAAGAGATTTTTTGATGTAGTTCTTCATGATTTAACGTCCCTGAACAACGTTTCGAAGTTGTCGCTCGTGGCCTTGGCGATGGCCTCCACGGGCACTTTTCGCAGTTCGGCGATCTGCCGTGCCACGAATGGCACGTACGACGGATTGTTGGTCTTGCCGCGGTACGGCACGGGCGCGAGGTAAGGGCTGTCGGTCTCGATCAGCATGCGGTCCAGCGGCACGAAAGCGGCTACGTCGCGCAGATCCTGGGCCTTCTTGAAGGTCAGGATGCCGGAGAACGAGATGTAGAAACCCAGATCGAGCGCCGCGCGTGCCACCTCGGCGGTTTCGGTGAAGCAATGGAACACGCCGCCGGCCGCATTGCCGGCGCCGTCCTCGCCCTCCTCCTTGAGGATCGCCAGCGTGTCGGACGAGGCCTCGCGGGTGTGGATGATCAGCGGCTTGCGGGTCTGTTGAGCGGCGCGGATGTGCACCCGAAAGCGGTCGCGCTGCCATTCCATGTCGGAGATGCTGCGTCCGCCCTTGCGTTCCTCCATCTGGTAGTAGTCGAGGCCGGTCTCGCCGATGGCGACCACGCGGGGCCTGGCCGACAGCCGCACCAGGTCTTCCACGCTGGGCTCGGCGATGTCCTCGTTGTCGGGGTGCACGCCGACGCTGGCCCAGAAGTTGTCGTAGCTGGCGGCCAGCGCCTGCACGTCGTCGAACTCTTCAAGCTTGGTGCAGATGCAAAGCGCCCGGTCGACCTGCGCGGCGGCCATGGCGGCGCGGATCTGCGGCATCTGGTCCGCGAACTCGGGGAACGTGAGGTGGCAGTGGGAATCGGTGAACATCGGAAATGGTGAAGTGCGCGGCGCACTCCCTGGTGGGAGGTGGCGCCGTCGACGGAGTTCCGCGTCACGGGGACGGCGGAAAACTCAGATGGTTTGCGTGGGACGGTCGGAGGCCATCGAACCGCCCAGCGCAGCCTCGATGCGTGCCTTGAGCTGGCGCGATTTTTCGTCGGACGGAAACCGGATGCCCACGCCCGGTGCCCGGTTGCCTGCCGCACGCGATGGCGTGATCCAGGCGACCTTGCCTGCCACCGGATAGCGCTGCGGGTCTTCGGGCAGCGTCAGCAGCACATAGACATCGTCGCCGAGCCGGTATTCGCGCGTGGTCGGAATGAAGATGCCGCCTTCTGCGAACAAAGGGATGTAAGCCGCGTACAACGCGCCCTTTTCCTTGATGGCGAGTTGGATGACGCTCGGCCGGGCGGGCGTGGCGTTGGGAACGGCGGAGGCGACAGGTTGGTTCATGGGCGACGAGCGGCAGAGTTTAGGGTGGTTCGCGCTTCGCTCACAAGCGCTTCCAGCATGAGGCCCGCATTGAACGGGTGTTCCGCGGTTCTGGCGGCACTTGCCAACGACTTCGACCAGCGCGCCAGCGCCAGCCGCGACGGCGCGGCGGGCAGGTCGGCGGCATCGAAGAACCGGGGCGCGGCGCCATTGCCGACAGCCATCAGGTCGTGGCAAAGCTTCTGCAGCGCACCGACGGCCTGCGCCGGCGCGTGATCGGCCAGCGCGCCCACGTCGCCACGCGTCATGGCCTTGGGAAGCAAGGACCAGGCCTTGGGCGACTGACCCGAGCGCGCGAGCCGCAAGGCGTCGCTCGGCCGGCCGCCGGCGGCGCGCAGCAATGCGGCCGCATCGGCGGCGGGCACGTCCTGCGCGGCCAGCCAGGCTTCGGCCTGGGCGGTTTCAGGCCAGGGCAGCGTGAAGCCCAGGCAGCGGCTGCGGATGGTGGGCAGCAGTTGCCACGCGGCCTCGCTGGCGAGCACGAAGCGCACATCGCCGACGGGCTCTTCGAGCGTCTTCAGCAGCGCGTTCGCGGTGATGGTGTTCATGCGCTCGGCCGGATACACCAGCACCACCTTGCCACGGCCGCGCGCGCTGGTTCGCTGCGCGAAACCGACCGCATCGCGCATCGCCTCGACGCGGATCTCGCGGCTCGCCTTGCGTTTCTTGTCGTCGATGTCGGCCTGCGCCTTCTCGTCGAGCGGCCAGTTCAGTTCCTGCATGGCGACTTCGGGCATCAGCACGCACAGGTCGGCATGCGTGCGAACCTCGATGGCATGGCAGCTGGCGCAGTGGCCGCAGGCTGTGCCCTCCGGCGTCGGCTGCTCGCACAGCCATGCGGACGCGAGCGCCAGCGCGAGTTCGTACTGGCCGATGCCGGAGGGACCTTGAAGCAGCCAGGCATGGCCGCGCTGGCGCAGCAACTCCGTGAGCGGCTGGCGCAGCCAGGGGGACAGGGCCGGCACGCTCATCGGGCGGATCCTCGGTTCAGCACGCCACGCGCCACCAATGCCGTTTCGACCTGCTGCCACACCTGGTCGCGGGCCTGGCTGGCATCGATGCGCACGAAGCGGTTCGCATCAGCGGCCGCGCGGGCCGCGTAGCCCTGGGCGACGCGGCTGAAGAATTCGACGGGCTGGGCTTCGAACTTGTCGGGCACGCGGGCGCCGGCCAATCGCTGCGCCGCGATCCCGGGCGCCAGGTCGAACCACAGCGTGATGTGCGGCTGAAGCGGCGCCGCCCTGCCCGCCTCCGCCTGCACCCATTGTTCGAGCGTCGACAGCACGGCTTGATCGAAGCCCCGCCCCGCGCCCTGGTAGGCAAAGGTCGCGTCGGTGAACCGGTCGCACAGCACCACGTCGCCGCGCGCCAGCGCCGGCTCGATGACCTGCGCGATGTGGTCGCGCCGCGCCGCGAACACCAGCAGCGATTCGGTCAGCGGATCCATCAGCTGCTCGAGGATCAACTCGCGCAGCGTCTCGGCCAGCGGCGTACCACCGGGCTCGCGCGTGCGCACGACCTCGCGGCCCTGCGCCCTGAACAGGGCTTCCAGCGCATCGAGGTGGCTCGACTTGCCCGCCCCGTCGATGCCTTCGAGCGTCAGAAACAGACCGTTGTCACTCATTGGGTCGCCTTCGGTTTGGAATCGCTGCCGCCCCCGCGCTGATAGCGGTTGACCGCGCGGTTGTGGTCGTCGAGCGAACTGCTGAATTGGCTTGTGCCGTCGCCGCGCGAGACGAAGTACAGCGACTTGCTCTGCGCCGGCTGCACCGCAGCCAGCAGCGCTGCCTTGCCGGGCATGGAAATCGGCGTCGGCGGCAACCCGCCGCGCGTATACGTGTTCCAGGGCGTGTCGGTCAGCAGGTCTTTCTTGCGCAGGTTGCCGTCGAAGGCGGTGCCCATGCCGTAGATCACCGTCGGGTCGGTCTGCAGCGGCATGCCGATGCGCAGGCGATTGGTGAAGACAGCCGCGATTTCCGAGCGGTCTTTGGCCTTGCCTGTCTCCTTTTCGACAATGCTGGCCAAAATAAGAGCCTCATCGGCCGATTTCAGCGGCAGATCGGAAGCGCGGGCGGCCCAGGCGGCTTCGAGCTTCTTGTCCATGGCCCGCATCGCGCGCTGCATCAGGGCGATGTCGGTCGAGCCTTTCGAGTAGGTGTAGGTGTCCGGAAAGAAACGCCCTTCCGGATGCAGGCCCGGCTTGCCCAGCCTGGCCATCAGCGCCTCGTCGCTCAGGCCCACGCTGTCTGGCTTGAGCTGGTCGGCCTTGGCGAGCGCGGCGCGCACCTGGCGGATGTTCCAGCCCTCGACCAGCACCAGGCTGCGCGTGGCTTCCTCGCCGCGCACCAGAATGTTGAGCAGCAGCTTGGGCGAGACGCCGCGTTCCAGCTCGTAGCTGCCGGCGCGCATCTGGCGGTCTTGTCCCGAGATGCGGAACCACAGGTAGAGCAGCTGCGGCTGCACGTCGACGCCCGTGTCGGCCACGGCTTGTGCGATGCCGCGCGGCGTGGTGCCGGGCTCGACAGACAGGTCGACGCTGGGCGCCGGCAGCTTGAGCGGCTGGTGCACCCACCAGAGACCGGCGCCGCCGAGCGCGAGCGCGATCAGGGCAGCGAGCAGGAAAAGCGTAAGGAAGAAGCTGCGCACGGATCCGATATGGGGAAGACGGAAAAAGCCGGAGAAAACCGATGGATTCGCAGGCTGCAGGGAAGGAGCCCCTGCCGCCCCGAAGGAACAGGCCCGGCCATGATAATTCAGCGATGACCACAGTCGTTCTCAATGGCGTGACCGCCCTCTCCCACCTCGGTGTGATCCGTGCCGAGGGCCCGGACGCCGCAAGCTTCCTGCACGGCCAGCTCACCCAGGACTTCTCGCTGCTCGGGGCCTCCGACGCCCGGCTGGCTGCGCTGTGCACCGCCAAGGGCCGTGTGATCGCGAGTTTCATCGGCATCAAGCCGCAACCGGAGCTGATCCTGCTGGTGTGCAGCCGCGACATCCTGGCCGCGACGCTCAAGCGCCTGTCGATGTTCGTGCTGCGCGCCAAGGCCAAGTTGACCGACGCCACCGAGCAGTTTGCGCTGTATGGCCTGGCTGGCACCGCCCTGACCGGCAACGGCCTCGACGCCGCCGCTTCGCCCGGCAAGCGCACGGCCGTCGGCGAAGACGCCAGCGCCGTGTCGCTGTATCCGGCCGACGGCGTGCCACGTGCGCTCTGGATCGCGCCGGCCGGCCACGCCGCACCCACGGGCCCCGCGCTAGATGCCGCCCTGTGGCAGTGGAGCGAGGTGCGCAGCGGCATCGTGACGCTGACCACGCCGATCGTCGACGCCTTCGTGCCGCAGATGATCAACTACGAATCGGTCGGCGGTGTGAACTTCAAGAAAGGCTGCTACCCCGGCCAGGAAGTGGTCGCGCGCAGCCAGTTCCGCGGCACGCTGAAGCGGCGCACCTACCTCGTGCAGGCCGATGCGCCCGTCTCCGCCGGACAGGAGGTGTTCGCGGCCGCCGATGCCGAGCAGCCCGTGGGCATCGTGGCGCAGGCCGCGCCGGCGCCCGGCGGCGGCTGGTCCGCGCTGGTCTCGATGCAGATCACGGCGCTCGAGGCCGGTGGCCTGCACGCGGGCGCGGCCGACGGCGCGGCACTCACGGTCGATCCGCTGCCCTACCCCCTGCTCGAGGACATCTGAGTCTCCCATTCCCCCAACGCCCTTGAAGAAAAGGGGCGTTCGGCGCTATCGAACAGATGGCGCCATTTTTTTGCGCGTCGTTTAACCCTGCCGCCGATGCTGCGCCGTAGAAGCCTGCACCGATCAACTCCCGGCAAGGAAGACACCATGAAGCGCAGACTCTTTTCCACCGCCCTGGCCCTGAGCGCCGCGGCCTCCTTCTCGGCCTGCGCGCAGAGCCCGGAGCGGCCTTACGCCCCGCCCACGCCGCCCAGCCGCATCGGCTCGCTGATGCAGATCAGCGTGGTCGACCGCGGCACCGGCACCGAACTGCCGATCTACCGCCACCGTGGCGAATACTGGGTGGCCGGCCGCCCCGGAGCGCGCTACGCCATCCGGGCGCGCAACGCGACGGGCGAACGCATCATGGCCGTGATGTCGGTGGACGGCATCAACGTCGTCACCGGCGAAACGGCCGGCGTCGGGCAGAACGGCTATGTGTTCAGCGGCAGCGAGCGCAGCGACATCACCGGCTGGCGCAAGAGCGATTCGCAGATCGCGGCCTTCGAGTTCGCCGCGGCCGGCAACTCCTATGCGAGCCGCACGGGCCGCCCGGACGACGTGGGCGTGATCGGTGTCGCGATGTTCCGCGAGCGCATGCCCGAGCCGCCCCCGCCGCCGGTCACGCCTTTTCCGTACCGCGACGAACGCGGCGAGCGCGAGCGCCGAAGCGACTCGTCGTCCCTGGGCGATGCGCGCGCGAAGGCCGGTTCGGCCGACGGTGCCACCGCGGCAGCGGAGTCCCCCGTGGGCAGCCTGCGCCAGCCCGCGCCCAGCCCGAGCCTGGGCACCGCGCACGGCCGCCGCGAAACCTCGTATGTCGGCAAGACCACCTTCGAGCGCGCGCAGTCGTCGCCCGACGAAGTGGTCCGCATCCGCTACGACAGCCGCGAGAACCTCGTTGCCGCGGGCGTGATCCCGGTGCCGCCCGCGCCGCGCTGGCCGCGTCCGGCCGGTCCGTCGCCGTTCCCGGGTTCCGACCCAGGCTACGTGCCGGACCCGCCCGCTCGCTATTGAGAAGAAGAAGGAAGAAGGGACCGGCGCATCTCGATGTGCGGGATGCCGGCCTCCTCGAAGCCGTCGCCATGCGGCACATAGCCCAGCCGCGCATAGAAACGCTCGGCGCTGCGCTGCGCATTCAGCGCCACCACGCTGTCGCCGCGCGCCCTGGCGGCGTCTTCGAGCACCTGCATCACCGCAGCGCCGTGCCCGCCGCTGCGCAGGTTGCGGTGCACCGCCATGCGGCCGATGTGCGAGACGCCGTTCTCGGCCGCCAGCAACCGCCCTGTGGCGATGACCTGCCCGATGCGGTTGCGCGCCACCGCGTGCAGCACCACGGCGTCCTGCGCGTCCCATTCCATCGCCTCGGGAATGTTCTGCTCCTCGATGAACACCGCGCGCCGCAGGGCGCCAGCGCCTCCGCCCAGGGTGGCCCAGTCGCCGGTCTCGACGGTGCTCATCGTCTCGCCGGCCTCGTAGCCGGTCAGCACTTCTCGCAGGGCTGCAGGCACCGGCTTCGAGGTCTGCGTCGCCGGGTCGGCGAACACATAGACCAGCTCGCAGCCGACCAGGAACTGGTCCTGCCGGAAAAGCCCGCCCTCGAACACCATCGACGAATTGCCGATGCGCGCGCAGCGCACGCCCATGTCCAGCATGTCGTCCATGCGCGCCGAGGCGCGGAAGTCGATGGTGGCCTTGCGCACGTAGAGGTCGCCGCCCAGCGCATGCATCGCCTCTTCGTACGGCAGCGCCAAGGCGCGCCAGTAGTCCGAGATGGCGGTGTCGAAATACATCAGGTAGTGCGCGTTGAAGACGATCTTCTGCATGTCGACTTCGGCCCAGCGTACGCGCAGGCGGTGGAAGAAGCGGAAATTGCTGCGTTGGGTGGCTGCTTCGCTCATGGTGCCAGTGCTTCCTTGAGTGCGCGGGCCGCGTCCTCCTGCGCCTGCAGCGCCTCGGGAATCGCCCGCCCCATCTTGACGAATTCGTGGATTACGCCGCGGTAGATCTCCAGGTCGACCGGCACGCCCGCGGCGCGCAGCTTGTCGGCGTAGGCGATGCCTTCATCGACCACCGGATCGCATTCGGCGAGGCCGATCCAGGCCGGCGCCACGCCTTCGACGTCGTCGGCCAGCAGCGGCGCAAAGCGCCAGTCGTCGCGGTCGGCCGGCGTGCGGACGTATTGCGCGAAGAAGAAATCGATCATCGCCTTGGTCAACAGCGGGCCGTTGACGTGGCGCTGGTGCGAGGCCGTGTCCTGGTGGGCTGTCATGCCGGGGTAGATCAGCATCTGCAGCGCGAGCGGCAGGCCAGCATCTCGCGCCAGGATCGCGCACACGGCCGCGAGCGTGCCGCCGGCGCTGTCGCCGCCTACCGCCAGGCGCCGCGTGTCGACACCGACGCGTCTACCCTCGTGGGCCAGGAAGGCGAAGGCGTCCCATGCATCGTTCGACGCCGTCGGAAACTTGTGCACGGGCGCGAGGCGGTAGTCCACCGACACCACCGCGCAGCCACTCTTGGCGCTCAGCACGCGGCACAGCGTGTCGTGCGTGCGGATATTGCCGACGGTGAAGCCGCCGCCATGAAAGTACATCAGCGCGGGCAGCACATCGGTGGACGGCGCATACAACCTTGCCGGGATCGCGAAGTCATCGCGTGCGGGAATGGTGAAGTCTTCAACCCGCGCCAGTTCGGGCTTGGGCACTTCGAGCACGCCGGCGCCCTTTTCGTAGGAGGCCTTGGCCTCCTCCGGCGTGAGCCGGTCGAGTGGGGGGTGGCCGGCGCGCGCCATGCGTTCGACAACGCTGGCCATCTTCGGGGTAAGTCGTATGGCGGGGGGTGTTCCCGGCGCGACAACGGCAAGGGTTTCTTTCGTGTGCAAGACTGATCGCTCTTGTTAGATTGGGCTGGTCGGCAATCGTACTGCCCCACGGCATATCCACATTCATGGCACTCATCCAATACCTCACCCAGATCCAGTTCGAATTCGGCGCGATCAAGCTGCTGTCCAGCGAGTGCGCGCGCATCGGCATCAATCGCCCGTTGATCGTGACCGACGCCGGCGTGCGCGCGGCCGGCGTGCTGCAGAAGGCGCTCGATGCCATTTCCGACCTGGAAGTCTCGGTGTTCGACCAGACGCCCTCCAACCCGACCGAAGCTGCGGTGCGCGCGGCCGTCGAGCTGTACCGCAGCGGCCGCTGCGACGGGCTAATCGCCGTGGGCGGCGGCTCGGCCATCGACTGCGCCAAGGGCGTGGCCATCGCGGCCACGCACGAAGGACCGCTCAAGACCTACGCCACCATCGAAGGCGGGTCGCCCAGGATCACCGAGCGCGCAGTGCCGCTGATTGCGGTGCCCACCACCAGCGGCACGGGCAGCGAGGTGGCACGCGGCGCCATCGTCATCGTCGACGACCACCGCAAGCTCGGCTTCCACAGCTGGTTCCTGATGCCCAAGGCCGCCATCTGCGACCCCGAGCTCACGCTCGGCCTGCCGCCCAGGCTCACGGCCGCCACCGGCATGGACGCCATCGCGCACTGCATGGAGACCTTCATGTCGGCCGCGTTCAACCCGCCGGCTGACGGCATCGGCCTCGACGGGCTCGAACGCGCCTGGGGCCACATCGAACGCGCAACAAAGGACGGCAGCGACCGCGAGGCGCGCCTGAACCTGATGAGCGCATCGATGCAGGGCGCCATGGCCTTCCAGAAGGGCCTGGGCTGCGTGCATTCGCTGAGCCACAGCCTGGGCGGCGTCGATCCACGCCTGCACCACGGCACGCTCAACGCCCTCTTCCTGCCCGCGGTGATCCACTTCAACTCGGGCGCCGAATCGGTGCAGAAGGAGCAGCGCCTTCAGCGCATGGCGCAGGCCATGCACCTCGATTCGGCCGGCGATCTCGGCGACGCCATCCGCGACATGAACGCGCACCTCGGGCTGCCCAAGGGCCTGGCCGAGGTGGGCGTGACGCCCGCGATGTTCGAGCAGATCATCGACGGCGCCATGGCCGACCACTGCCACAAGACCAACCCGCGCCTGGCCACGCGAGACGACTACAAGGCCATGCTCGAAGCCTCGATGTAAGGGCTTCTTCTACGCCTGTTTTCAGGGGGGGAAAGCGGCCCGTGCCGCGCCTGCGCGTCATGTATATGACATAAGGAATTTCTAGACTGCCCATCGAAGGTTTCGCATCCGCAGAAGCCCCATGGGTCAGGGAAATTCCGAATGCCGCGTACCGTCCAAGTCCACACCGTCCTGAGCGCCGAGCAGCTCAAGTTCCGCGCCATGCGGGGGCGGGAGGGGCTCTCGCAACTCTTCGAGTTCGAGGTGGACATGGTCAGCACCAGCTTCAGCCTCGACCTGAAGCAACTGCTCGGCACCTCGCTCACGCTGGAGCTGGCCGACGAAGGCGCGCCGCGCTTTCTCAACGGCACGGTGGTGCGCTTCGAGCTTGTAGGCCGCGCCAACGAAACCGGCCGCCACTACATCTACCGTGCGCTGGTGCAGCCGTGGCTGTGGTACCTCACGCGCACCACCGACTGCCGCATCTTCCAGAACAAGAGCGTGCCCGAGGTGCTCGACGAAGTGCTGGGCAAGTACGGCTTCCAGTTCGACAAGCGCCTCACGGGCAGCTACCCCGCCATGGAGTACTGCGTGCAGTACCAGGAAAGCGACTTCGCCTTCGTGAGCCGCCTCATGGAGCACGAAGGCATCGCTTATCACTTCGAGCACGGCAACGGCGCGCACCTGCTGGTGCTGGTCGACGACACCGGCAGCTACAAGCCGCTGCCCGGCCACGCCAGCATCGCCTATCGCCCGCGCGACCGCGTGCTCAATGCGCTGGAGCCCTGCATCGACCAGTGGCGAGTGGCCGAGCAGATCACCTCGGGCCGTGTGATGCTCGACGACTTCGACTTCAAGAAGTCGCGCGCCTCGCTGCAGAGCGTGCAGCAAGACCCCAAAGCCCACGAGCATTCGACCTACGAGGTCTACGAATGGCTGGGCGGCTACAGCGAGCACCAGCAGGGCGATGCCTACGCCAAGGTCCGCCTGCAGGAGCTGCAGTGCGCGCACGAGCTGGCTTCGGGCCACACCAACGTCGTGGGCATGGCGCCGGGCTATCTGTTCGAGATGACGCACTGCCCGCGCGAATCGGACAACCGCGAATACCTCGTCACCGAGACCCGCTACAACCTGCAGGAGCCCGAGTACTCCACCGGCGGCAGCAGCGAATCGGTGTGCGAGTTCGACTTCACCGTGCTGCCCTCCTCCGTGGCCTACCGCCCCGCCCGCACCACGCCGCGCCCGCGCACCAACGGCCCGCAGACCGCCACGGTGGTCGGTCCCGAGGAGATCTGGACCGACCGCTTCGGCCGCGTGAAGCTGCAGTTCCGCTGGGACCGCTACGGCCAGTCGGACGAGAACAGCTCGTGCTGGGTGCGCGTGTCCAGCAACTGGGCCGGCGCCAACTACGGCACCATGCACATGCCGCGTGTGGGCCAGGAAGTGATCGTCGATTTCATCGGTGGCGAGCCCGACCGTCCCATCATCACCGGCCGCGTCTACAACAGCGACCAGATGCCGCCATGGGAGCTGCCCGCCAACGCCACGGCCAGCGGCATCCTCACGCGCTCCAGCGCGGGCGGTGCGGCCAACCAGGCCAACATGCTGCGCTTCGAGGACCGCTCGGGCGCCGAGCAGATCCTGCTGCACGCCGAGCGCAACCTCGACGTGGAGGTGGAGGCCGACGAGACGCACACCACCGGCGGCACCCGCACCACCCTCATCAAGGGCCACGAGTCGGCCACCTACCAGAGCGGCGAGACGCGCGACATCACCGCGGGCGCCAAGGAAACCATCAGCGGTGGCGACACCCGCAGCGTGACCGGTGGCTTCACCGAAACAGTGGCCGGCGGCGTGACGCAGACCATCTCCGGCGGCAAGACGCGTTCGATCGGCGGCGGGCTGAACGACACCATCACGGGCGGCGTCAAGCTGGCGATCAGCGGCGGCTTCAACGGCACCATCGACGGACAGGAAATCCGCTTCGTGAGCGCGGGCCGCCAGGACACCATCAACGCCTCGAACACGGTGCAGGTCAACGGCCCCTCGACCACCACCGTCACCGGCCCCACGGTGCACACCTCGCCGGACGTGACCTTCAACACGACGAACCACATCCACAACACGACGCAGCACGTCATCAACACCAGCGTCTACAACACGACGTCGAACACCTACAACAACCTGACGAACAACTACACCAACAACTCCGTCAGCTACACCAACAACTACGCCAAGAGCAGCGACTGGCGGCTGGCGCGTTCGGGCGGCGTGGGCTTTCGCTTCGGAGCCGTGGGCGCCTCGCTGGACTTCTGGGGCGTGCGGCAACAGTTCTACGGCATCAATTCGCAATACGCCGTGCTCAAGGTGGACTTCCTCACCTTCAAGATCGCGAACAAGGGCACCGACATCACCAAGGAAGCCATACAGGTCGGCAACGCCGCGCTGCGCTTCCTGATGGACGGTCTCGCGACCTATGCGCAGGCCATGCACATCGTCATGTGAAGGACACGATGCCTGTCTGGGAAATTCTTCTCTGGGTTGTCTTCGCCGTCGTCATGACGGCGGTCGTCGTGTTCTCGATCGGCGCAGTGGGCTACATGCGCCGCGAGAGCCGGCTGTATTCGGCTGAACAGAAGCTGTGGCTGTCGCTCGCGCAAACGGGCCAGCCAGCCGACGGCGTGCTTCGCAGCCTGCGCATGCACCCGGGAAACATGACCCGCGGCGGCTCGCGCGGGCAGACCGTTTGCGCCGTGGTGCTCGACGTGGACTACGCCGACACCGCCGGCACGCTGCACACGGCGTCGATCCGCACATTCGTCGAGGACGCGCTGGTGCCCCGGTTCCAGGAACCGCTGAAGATCGTTCATCTGCGCTACGACCCGCGAAACGCCGCCTCGGTCGCGATCGACCGCGAGCGCACGCCGCTGGAGATCCCGCGTGCGTCCTGAGCGGATGCCGCGGATGCGCCGCCGATGAAGACCGTCAAGCCATTGCGGCTGAGCGTCACCACGCGGCCGTTCCTGCGCGGTGGCGAGCAGCGCCTGGCCGTGACCACGCTGTGCATGGCATCGATGGGCGAGCAGCCCGTGCTGACGCCCGAACCCGAGTTCTGGAAAGCGCTGTCCGACGAACTCGGTCCGGCCACCGCCATCGACCTGGGCCTGCCGAAGATCCGCGCCGAGGTGCTTGCCACCGGTTTCGCCTACACCGCGCACCAGGCGGAAAAGACGATGTGCGCCGCACGGCTGCAACTCGGCGGCCTTGCCAAGGACCTGGCCGTCTTTGGTGACCGCTATTGGATTGGCGGCCGTGCCACGCAGCCGCAGCCCTTCGAGTCCATGCGCGTGGACTGGACGCGCGCCTATGGCGGCCCCGCCTTCGCGGACAACCCGCTGGGCCGCGGCCACGGGCTCGAACAAGTCGATGGCCGCGAGGTGCAGCGCCTGCCCAACATCGAAGACCCCTCCCACCGCGTGCACCGGCCCGGCGACCAGCCCGAACCCGCCGGCTTCGGCCCGCTCGACATCGCCTGGCCCCGGCGCATGCGCATGATCGGCAGGCAGTACGACGAGCACTGGCGCGCCCACCTGTTTCCGGGTTTTGCCGAGGACATGGACTGGCAGCTCTTCAATGCCGCGCCGCCCGACCAGCGCCTGGCCGGTGCCCTGGAGATCGCTCCGGGCACCCCCTATGCGGTGTGGAACATGCACCCCGGCGTGCCGATCCAGCGGGGCCGACTGCCCAGCTGGCGCGCCCTCGCCTTCATCGCGCGGCGCCGGTCGCCGGGGCAGATCGAGGACATCGCGCAGCGGCTGACCACCGCGTGGTTCTTCCCGCACCTGGAGCGCGTGGCGCTGGTCTTCCATGGCGAGACCCTCATCGAAGAAGACGACGCCAGCGACGTCACCCACGTGATGCCCGCGCTCGAAACGATCGACGCACCACGCGGCCTCGCGCACTACGAGACCGTGCTGCGCCAGCGCTGCGACCCGGAAAAGGGCGCGCTCTACATGTTCCGAGACGATGAACTGGTGCCCCCGGGGGCCATTGGTCCATGGCTCGAACAGCCCGAAACCACCGAATCAGCGCTGGTGCGCAACATGCGCGAACTCGGCCGGCAAGCCCGCGACGAACTCAAGCAGATGGCGCTCGACGCCGGGCACAAGGCGCGCCATTTCAGGGAGCGCGCTCTTCCTGCGCCCTTCCAGCGCACACCCACCCTGCACGAGTTGCCCGGGTTCGTCGAGCAGGCGGATGCCTATGCCCGCGCGCAGCGCGCGCAAGGCGCTGTCGAGCGCGAACGCCTTCAGCGCGAAGCCGACGCCAACGCCAGCGAGTCGAGGAAGGTCGGCTTCGACACCGGCAAGCTGGTGCGCGAGCATGACCGCGCCGAGATCAAGGGGCCGCCGCGCGTGGATGGCGCGTCGGTGCTGCGCGGCTTCACGGGCATCGCAGCGGCCACGGGCACCGCGCCCATGCCGCCGGACCAGGTGGAATCGATGCGAAAAATGACAGAGGCCGGCGAGCGCGGCCTGCTCGCGCTGTACCGCGGCACTGCCCAGCATCAGGCCAGCGTCGATCCCCTGCCCCCCGAGCGGCTTGCGGCACTGCGTGCCCATGTGGCGTCGGTGCTCGCAGGCAGCCGCGATTTCACCGAGATGGACCTGACCGGCGCCGATCTCTCGGGCCTGGACCTGCGCGGCGCATGCTTTCGCCGCACGCTGCTGGAAAGCGCCGACCTGCGCGGCGTGCAATGCGACAGCGCCGATTTCAGCCAGGCCGTACTGGTGCGTGCGCAACTCTCGGGCGCCCGGTTTCATGACGCGGTGCTGCGCGACACGAACCTCGGAGGTATCGCCTGCGAACAGGCTGACTTCTCGCGCGCCGATCTCGAAGGCGCGAAGCTGGACAAGGTGACGCTTGCCGGCTGCAGCTTCGAGGGCGCGCGCCTGCACCATCTGCACCTGATCGATTCGCGGCTGCGCGGCTGCAATTTCGACGACGCCGACATTGCCTACGCCGGCTTCCTTTCCGACGTGACCATCGAAGGCTGCAGCTTTCGGCGCGCCCGCCTCTACAAGGCTGCCTTCCTGTCGTGCCGCGTGGCGCGGCTCGACTTCACCGGCGCCACGCTCGAAGCCTGCGCATGGACCCACACGCCGTGCGACGAGGGCATGGTGTTCGCGGCGGCCCTGCTGCGCACCACCTGCTTTGCCGGCAGCACCAGCCTGCGCGGCGCCAGCTTCGAGGCGGCCACGCTGGTGCAGTGCAGCCTGCGCGCGATGGCCATGGAAGATGCGCGGCTCGCCCGCGCCACGCTCGACACCTGCGACTTTTCTTCCTGCAACCTGAGCGGCGCCGACCTCGCCGAAGTGCAGGCGCCCGACAGCCTCTTCATTCGCGCCGACCTGAGCCGGGCGTCGCTGCGGGGCGCCAACCTGATGACCGCCAACTTCAACAAGGCCCTGCTGCCTAGCGCCGACCTGCGCGAGGCCAACCTGTTTCGCGCCGACATGTCGCAGATCCGCATCGACGGCACCACCGCCACCCAGGGTGCCTACATCGAGCAGACCAAGACCGTGCCGGCCCCGCGCGCGACGCCGATCCGATGAGCCCGCAGGAGCTGGTGCTTCACATCCGCAACGGCAAGCGCATGGAAGGAGAAGATTTCACCGGCATGCCGCTCGACGGCCTCGACCTTTCGGGCGGCATGTTCAGCGAATGCCGCTTCACGCGGGCCTCGCTCGCCGGCAGCCGGCTGGACGACTCGGTGTTCGAGCGCTGCACCTTCGATGACGCGACGCTGGCGTCGGGGCGGCTGGATGGCGTGTCGCTCCTGCGCTGCAGCCTGCGGGGGGTGGATGCGACCGCCAGCCATTGGCCGCGCACCGTCGTGACCGAGTCCGACCTGCGCGACGCGCGCTGCGCCGGTGCACAGCTGGCGGAAACGGTCTTCTACGGCTGCGAGCTGCACGGCGCCAGCTTCGAGCGCGCCACGCTCACCAAGACGATCTTCAACGACAGCCGCATGGGCAACGCGGACCTGCGCAATGCCTCGCTCACGAGCGCGGTGTTCTTCCGCAGCGACTTGCGCGAGGTCGCGTTCCAAACCGCGCGCTTCCACAACGCCGTGTTTTCCGAGGCCGACCTGCGCGGCCAGTCGTTCGCGGGGCAGGCCTTCGCGATGTGCCAGTTCACGGACGCGCGCATGTCCGGCTGCGTGTTCGAGGACGCGCAGCTCGCGCAATGCAACTTCAAGGGCGCAAGGCTCGACGGCGCGCGCATGGCCCGCGTGCAAGCGCCGCAAACCTTGTTCGTCGAGGCAGACCTGCGCGGCGCCGATTTCCGTGGCGCGGCGCTTGACCAGTCGCTCTGGGCCGACGCCTGGCTCGCGAGAGCCGACTTCTCCGGCGCGAGTCTGGAACAAGGCGTCTTCCTCCGCGCCCGCTGCGAGAACGCGAGCTTCGAGCGCAGCCGGCTCGTCTACGCCGATTTCTCCTGCGCGGACCTGCGCGGCGCGAACTTCGAGAAGGCCCGCTTCGAGCGCACCCAGCTGCACCGGGCCGAGCTGGGCGGCTCGCGCTGGAGCGACCGCATCGGTGTGCTCGACAACGACCCCCACCTGTACGAGGCAGAGCGCATCGCCCGCCAGCGCCCGGCCCGCGCCATCCGCCTCGACCGCGACGCCGAGGGTCGCCTCTCCATCGACGCAAAGGACATCGCATGACGATGAGCGCACGAAGCTCCCATTCCACCGCCCCCCCTGCAGACGTCCACGGCGAAAGCGAACTCGCCCCCCTGCTGCACAAGGCGCCGCCCGCCAAGCGGCAGGCCGCCGCGCAGCCCCCGGGCATTTGCATGGCGAAGGTGGTGGCCAGCCATTCGGACGACAGCCACGATGTGGTCCCGACGGGAGAGACCCGGTCGCGGCCCTGTCGCCGCGCCGCCAGCTGCCTGCTGGTGCCCGCGCCGGGCGACATCGTCATGGTCGCAGGCCCTGACGAAGACGAGCTTTACCTGATCGCCGTTGTCGCACAGGCCGACCAGGGCCATGCGGTGCTCGCGGTGAACGGCGACCTGACCCTGGCGTCGAGGCACGGCGGCATCGCCGTGCGCAGCTCCGGCGCACTCGATCTGCAATCGGACACCGCCGTCGCCACCCGCGCACCCGAATGGAACCTCACGGCCGGGCGCGGCCTGTGCAAGGTCTCGGAGCTCGACTACCAGGGCGCCGAGGTGCGCTTCAGCGCGCTGGTCTCGCGTTTCGTGGGCCGCGCGTGCGAGGTGGTGCTCGACCGCCTTCACCTGCTCACCCGGTCGAGCTTCCGCTTGACCGAGGAAGTCGAACAGGTGCGCGCGGGCCAGATCGATATCCAGTCGTCGAGCACCTTGCGCCTGCATGCGAAGAACACGCTCGTCACCAGCAAGGAGCTGGTCAAGATCGACGCCGAGCAGATCCACATGGGCTGATGCCCGGAAAAGGAGCCCCCGCCATGTTTGCCAACTCCCAGATGATGGGCATGGACCTCGCCTTCCCCGATGTCTGCAAGACTCCGCCGGCCGTGCCCGTTCCCTACCCCAACTTCGCGCTGGGACCGACCGCCATTCCCAATGCCTGGAACATCCTCTACGGCGGCACGCCGGCGCACAACCTTGCCACGATCACACCGATCACCAATGGCGACAACGCGGGCGTGATGATGGGCGTGGTGTCGCAGACCGTGATGGGTCCTTCGCGACACATCACGGGCGCGTTCACCGTGCTGCTGAAGGGCTCGCCCTGCACGCGCATGACGAGCCTGTCGGTGCAGAACCGCAGCAACATCGTCGGGATGCGGATCGTGCCGAGCCAGTGCAAGGTGCTGGTGCTGGCGGCTTGAGGCCGGGGCCTCCGGAGCTACTCCGCCTTCACCCCCGCCGTGCGGATCACCTTGCCCCACTTCGCCGTTTCAGCCGTGATGAAAGCATCGAATTCCTCCGGCGTGCTGCCCGCCGGAATGGTGCCCATCGCATCCAGCTTGGCGCGCGTGTCGTCGCTCCTGATGATGCGCGCCACCTCTTCCGACATGCGCTTGACGATGTCGCGCGGAGTGCCCGCCGGCGCCAGCATGCCGGCCCAGGTGCTGCCGGTGAAGCCCGCGAAACCCTGCTCGATGAAGGTCGGCACATCGGGCGCTGCCGCCAGCCGCTTGTCGCCCGCCACGCCGATCAGCCGAACCTTGCCGGCCTTGGCCTGGTTGATGAGGCCCGTCGGCGCATCGAAGAAAAGCTGGATCTGCCCGCCCATCAGGTCCGTCAGCGCAGGCACCGCTCCGCGGTACGGGATGTGGATCATGTAGGTCTGCGTCAGCGACTTCCACAGCTCGGTGGTCAGGTGCGCAGCCGAGCCGTTGCCCGAGGAGCCGAAGCTCACCTTGCCCGGATTGGCGCGCGCATAGTCGATGAGCTCGCGCGCCGTCTTGAAAGGCGCATCGACGTTCACGGCCGCCAGCAGCGGCGACACGCCCATCAGCGAAACGCCGGTCAGGTCCTTGCGCGGGTCATACGGCAGCTTGGGGTACAGCGTGGTGTTGGCCGCATAGGCCGCGATGACGACGCCGAAGGTGGTGCCGTCGGGTGCCGCCTTGGCGATCGCATCGACGCCGATCAGGCTGTTGGCGCCGGGCTTGTTGTCGACGAGCACCGGCTGCCCCAACTTTGTCTGCAGCCCGATCTGCACCAGCCGCGCCATCTGGTCGGTGAAGCCGCCGGGCGTGTAGGGCACGATCACGCGGATCGGCTTGTTGGGCCATGCGGTCTGCGCGAAGGACGGCAAAGCGAGGCTTGCTGCGGCGGTGGCAATCGTGAACCGGCGGCGGGACAGCGTGGTTTGGGGCATGGCGGAGGGGACCCTTCTTCGTTGCGTTGCTTCGGGAAATGGACCGGGCCATTCTCGAAGCGCCATCCACCCATCCGGTCAGGGTTTGCCCGGCACTGCCAGCGGCAACCTCATGTCGAACCGCGCCCCGCCACCGCTCTCGTTCGCCGCCTCGATCCGCCCGCCATGCGCGTGCACCACAGCCTGCGAGAGCGCCAGCCCTAGCCCGAGGCCCGGTGTCTTCTCGTCCGAGCGCGCCGTGGCGCCGCGGTAGAAGCGCTCGAAGAGGTGAGGCATTTCGTCGCCGCGTATGCCGGGGCCACTGTCGGCCACGCTGATGACGGCCTCGTTCGCCTCGTTGTCCGCCCGCAGGCTCACACGCACCGTGGTATCGGGCGGAGAGAACTTCAGGGCGTTGTCCAGCAGGTTGGCCAGCGCGAGGCTGGCCGCGCCACGGGCGAAGCGCGCGGCCACGGGCGAAGCGGGCGCCAGCGACAGGGCAAGGCGCCGCTCGCGCGCCAGTGGTTCCAGCCGCCTCAGGGCCTCTTCGGCGAGCTGATTCAGCGACACCGTTTCCACCGCGTCGCGCTCCTGGCCGGCGTCGAGGCGGGCCAGCACCAGCAGTTCCTCGACCAGCAGCGTGAGCGACTCGACCTCCTCCAGCGAAGAGCGCAGCGTTTCCACATACGCGGCCGGTTCGCGCGGCCTGCGCAGTGCCAGTTCGAGTTCGGTGCGCAGGCGCGACAGCGGCGAGCGCAGCTCGTGCGAGGCATCCGACGTGAAGCGCCGCTGC
The DNA here is from genome assembly GCF_000282635.1 of Variovorax sp. CF313. Taxonomy (GTDB): domain Bacteria; phylum Pseudomonadota; class Gammaproteobacteria; order Burkholderiales; family Burkholderiaceae_C; genus Variovorax. The sequence goes on along the minus strand of NZ_AKIW01000001.1, from coordinate 37,977 downwards.
GCTTCCATGCCCTGCTCGATGCGCGCCAGCATGTCGTTGAGCGTGTCCACCAGCCGGCCGATCTCGTCGCGCGTGCCGGGGTGCGGCAGCCTTTCGCCGAGGTTCGCGTCGCCGATGCGGTGAGCCTGCCGCACCACGTCGTCGATGGCGCCGAAGGCACGCCGGGTGATGAGCGCGCCCGCTGCGCCCAACGCCAGCAGCAGCGCTCCGCCGAGGATGATGAACAGCACGCTGGCCATGGCCACGGTGCGGTTCACGTCGTCCAGCGAGCCGGCCACCTGCACCGCCAGCAGCGAGGCACGGCCCGGCACGGGCACCGAGACCATGCGCGTGGGTTCCTCGCCGTAGCCGTCGAGCGTTTCGAACACGGTTTCGCCCGCCGCGAGCCGCTCGCGCAGCACGGCCGGAATGGGCAGCTGCGCCTCGCCGAGGTTGCTGCTGCGCGCGAGCACGCGGCCGTCGGCATCGACGATCTGCACCAGCCGGTCGAGCCGCACGAATGACGGCGCGCCCGGGCCCGGCGGCGCTTCGTGGACGATGACCGTGTCGCCCTCGCCGGCCGACAGCAGCATGCCCATTTCGGTCTCGGCCAGTGCCAGCAGCGCAGCATCGAGCTCACGGTGCACGTTGCGCGAGAACACGAGGTACGAGCCGAAGGCGGCGACCGCCATCACCACCACGATCGCGCTGACGTGCGCGAGCGCCAGCCGCTTGCGGAAACTAAGCATGCGCAACGCCACCGGTGCTGCCGTCGTCCGCCAGCGCCAGCCTGAAGCCGCGCCCGCGCACGGTCTGGATCAGGGGCGCGGCCGGCGGCGCGTCGACCTTGCGGCGCAGGTTGCTGATGTGCACGTCGATCAGGTTGTCGATGGCGATCAGGTCATCCTTCCACACCTGCTCGGCCAGGCGCGAGCGGCTGACCACCTCGCCGGCATGGCGCAGCAGTATCTGCAGGATCGCGAACTCCTTGTGGGTCAGCTCCAGCACCGAGCCGCCGCGCAGCACGCGCTGGCTCATCGGGTCGAGGCTCAGGTCGGCCAGCGAAAGCACCATCGGGCGCACGAGCTCGGAGCGGCGCAGCAGCGCGCGCACGCGGGCCAGCAGTTCGTCGAAGGCGAAGGGCTTGGTCAGGTAGTCGTCGGCGCCGGTGTTGAGGCCGGCCACGCGGTCGCTGAGCGCGTCGCGGGCGGTGAGCATGAGCACGGGCGTCTTGCAGCCGCGCTGGCGCAGGTCGCGGCACAGGGTGAGGCCGTCCTTTCCGGGCAGCATCCAGTCGAGCACGATCAGGTCGTAGGCGACGACGAAAGCCTCCTCGTCGCCCTCCTCCGCGGTGTGCACCACGTCGACCACGAAGCCCTCTTCCTGCAGGCCCCGGGCCAGCAGCCGGGCGGCCTTGCGGTCGTCTTCGATCAGCAGAATTCTCATGGCGCGGATCATGCCGCGTGTTCCTGACTGCCGGCCACTGGGCCGATTCTTAAGAGAACTTCAGGATTTCTTGGGAGCTTCTTCAGACGCCTTTTCTTACGCTCCCCGGCAGGAGACGGGAGCGGATCGAGGGCATGGGAAGGCGTCCCGTGCACGGCGCGCCTGTCCCTCGACATCCGCATGCGATGAAGAAGAAATCCCTCTACCAAATGACTCCCGCGCGCATCGTCTTCGGCGTGATGACCTGCGCGGCCCTGTGCGTTGACTCCTTCGACGGCGCCGCCCATGCAGCCACCACCGTGGCCGCCGCCCCCGCGCCGATGCTGGTGCGCCAGGGCAATCGCCTGAGCGTGCCCGCCGGCTCGCCGCTGCGCGATCGCCTGCTGGTCGCCACTGTCGGCCAGGACATGCTGCCGCACGAGGTGAGCCTGCCCGCCACGGTGGAAGCCAACCCGGCCAATACCGCCAACATCCTCCCGCCGCTGACCGGCAGGCTGCTCGAGCTGAAGGTGCGCCTGGGTGACACCGTCAAGCGCGGCCAGGTGCTCGCGACGATGAGCTCGCCCGACCTCGCGCAGGCCTTTGCCGATGCGCAGAAGGCCCGCGACGCTCTCGACCTCGCGCAGCGCGCGCTGGTGCGGGCGCGCGGCGTGAACGAGGCCGGCTCCAACGCCGCGAAGGACGTGGAAGCCGCCAGCAGCAGCGTCGCCCAGCAGAAGGCCGAGCTCCAGCGCAGCGAGGCGCGCCTGCGCAGCCTGGGCGCGGACGCGAGCGGCGCCCAGGCCGGCCAGGTGCTGAAGATCGTCGCGCCCACGTCCGGCACGGTCACGGCGCTGAACGCGGCCGCCGGCTCCAGCCTGAACGACGCCAACGCGGTTCTGATGACGGTGTCGAACCTGGATTCGGTCTGGGTCACGGTCAACGTGCCCGAGGGCGTGGTCGGCACGGTCGCGCCTGGGCAGAACGTGGTGGTCACGCTGGCGGCCTACCCGGGGCGCAGCTTCACCGGCAAGGTGGCCTTCGTGAGCGCGGTGCTCGACGCGGACACGCGCCGCGCCCGCGCGCGCATCGTCTTCGCCAACCCCGACGGCATCTTCAAGCCCAACATGTACGCCACGGCCGTGCTGGGCGTGCCGCAGGGCGTGCAGCCGCAGGTGCCGGCATCGGCGCTGCTGATGAACAACGACAGCGTGAGCGTCTTCGTCGAGGCCGAGCCCTGGACCTTCGTGCGCCGCACGGTGGAGCTGGGCCGGGAAGACGGCGACAAGGTTCGCATCCGCAGCGGCCTGGCCGCCGGCGAGCGCGTGGTGGTCCGCGGTGGTGTGCTGCTGAATGATTAACCTCATCATCACCCAGTTCTTCCGCCGCAGGCACCTGGCCTGGGCGATGTCGGTGGCGCTGGTGCTCTTCGGCGCGTGGTCGTGGACGCAGATGACGGTGGAGGCCTACCCCGACCTCGGCGACGTGAACGTGCAGGTGACCACGCAGGTCAACGGCCTGGCCGCCGAGGAGATCGAGCAGCAGATCACCACGCCGCTGGAGCGCGCGCTGAGCAACACGCCGGGGCTGGCCTCAATCCGCTCGAGCAGCACCTTCGGGCTGTCGCTCATCACGCTGACCTTCAAGGACGGCACCGACGACTACTTCGCGCGCCAGCGCGTGACCGAGCGCATCGGCCAGGTCAGCCTGCCCTCGGGCGCGCAGCCCGGCCTTGGGCCGGTGGCGGGGCCGGCCGGCGAGATCTACCGCTACACGCTGGAGTCGGACACCAGGAACCTGATGGAACTGTCGGAGCTGCAGCGCTGGAAGGTGATTCCCGCGCTCAAGCAGGTGGCGGGCGTGGTCGACATCAACAACTTCGGCGGCTTCACCCGCGAGTTCCAGCTGGAGCTCGACCCGGCGCGCCTGCAGAAGTACGGGCTGGTGCTCAACGACGTGGTCACGGCCATCAACAACAACAGCGCCAACGCCGGCGGCGGGCGCATCGCGCGCGGCGACCAGAGCTACGTGGTGCGCGGCATCGGCCAGATCCGCACGCTGGACGACCTGGGCACGGTGGTGGTGGCGCAGAGCAACGGCTCGCCGGTGCAGGTACGCGACCTGGGGCGGCTGCAGTTCGACCACCAGGAGCGCGGCGGCATCCTGGGCAAGGACACCAACCCGGACACCATCGAGGGCATCGTGCTGATGCTCAAGTACGAGAACCCCTCGCGCGTGCTGGAGGGTGTGCACAAGAAGATCGACGAGCTGCAGGCCGAGCTCGCGCCCATGGGCGTGAAGATCGTGCCCTACATCGACCGCGACGACCTGGTGAAGCTCACCGTCGACAAGGTGACGCACACGGTGCTCGAAGGCATGGCGCTGGTGTGCTTCGTGCTCATTCTTTTCCTGGGCAGCCCGCGCAGCGCGGTGGTGGCTGCCGTGGCCATTCCGATGTCGCTGGTGACGGTGTTCATCGTGATGCACTTCACCCGCATGCCGGCCAACCTGTTCTCGCTGGGCGCGATCGACTTCGGCATCATCGTGGACGGCGCCATCGTGGTGATGGAGGCCATCCTGCGGCGCCGGGAAGAAGAACCGCACGCCACGCTCACCGAGGGCAACATCCTCGAGACGGTGAGCCACGTGTCGGGGCCGATCTTCTTCGCGACGCTGATCATCATCACGGCCTACTTCCCGCTGTTCGCCTTCGAGCGGGCCGAGGGCAAGCTGTTCAAGCCGATGGCCTTCACGGTCGGCTACGCGCTGGTGGGTGCCCTGCTCTGCGCGCTCACGCTCATTCCGAGCCTGGCCTACGTGGCGCTGCGCAAGCCGAGCAAGCCCTTCGTCAACAAGCCGCTGGTGTGGCTCACCGGTGCGTACCGGCGGGTGCTGGCGCGGCTGCTGGAGGTGCCGGCCATCGCCTACGGGCTGAGCGTGGCGGCGCTGGCCGCGGTGGTGGTGCTGGGCGCCACGGCCGGGCGCGAATTTTTGCCCGACATCGACGAAGGGGCGTTGTGGCTGCAGGTGCAGTTGCCCTCGGGCCTGTCGCTGGACAAGGCCAGCGAGATGGCGACCGAGCTGCGGCACGTGCTGCTCGAATACCCCGAGGTCTCGTACGTGGTGACGCAGCTGGGCCGCAACGACGATGGCACCGACCCGTGGACGCCCTCGCACATGGAGGTGCCGGTGGGTCTCAAGCCTTATGGCGAGTGGCCGGCCGGGGTGAAGAAGGCCGACTTCGTGCGCACCCTGACCGAGCGCTTCGCGCGCATGCCGGGCTTCGACGTGGGCATCAGCCAGCCCATCATCGACGGCGTGAACGACGCCGTGGGCGGCGCGCACAGCCCGCTGGTGCTGCGCATCTACGGCGACGACCTGAAGGAAAGCCGGCGCATCGGCAACCAGATCGTCGACCTGCTCGAAACGGTGCGCGGCACCGCCTCGGCGTCGCTGTTCCAGGAGCCGCCGATTCCGCAGGTGGTGATCCAGCTCAACCGCGAGGCGGCGGCGCGCTTCGGCGTGAACGCGAACGACGTGGCCAGCCTGATCCAGACCGGCATCGGCGGCGCGCCTGTCATCACCGTGTACTCGGGCAACCGCACCTACAACGTGTCGGTGAAGATGCCCAGGAGCGCCAAGGGCAATACCGAGGCCATCGGTTCGCTGCTGCTCAACAGCTCCAGCGGGGCCAAGGTGCCGCTCGCGCAGGTGGCCGACATCCGCCTGCAGACCGGCGAAAGCACGATCTCGCACGAGATGAACGAGCGCCAGATCACGGTGCGCGTGGACAACCGCGACCGCGACCTCGCCTCCTACCTCGACGAGGCGCGCGATCGCATCGCGAAGGAAGTGAAGTTCGACCCCACGAAGTTCCGCCTGCAATGGGCCGGCCAGTTCGAGAACCAGCAGCGCGCGCAGGCCCGGCTGAGCGTGTCGCTGGCCATCGTGGTGAGCATCATGGCGGTGCTGCTGTTCTTCCAGTTCGGGAAGATCCGGCAGGTGGCGCTGATCCTCGGCGTGGTGCCTATGGCCACGCTGGGCGGGCTGATCGCGGTGCACGTGGCGGGTGAAACGCTCAACGTGGCAACGGCCGTGGGCTTCATCGCGCTCTTCGGTGTCTCGATACAGAACGGGATCATCATGGTCGCGAACTTCCGCCGCGTGCGCGGCGAAGGTCTGGAGCTGCAGGCCTCGGTGCTCGAAGGCGCGACCGAGCGGCTGCGGCCGGTGCTGATGACGGCCACGGTGGCATCGGTGGGCATGCTGCCGGCGGCGTTGGCCACTGGCGTGGGCACCGACGTGCAGCGCGGGCTGGCCACGGTGGTGGTCGGCGGGCTGGTGGTGTCGACGCTGCTGACGCTCTTCATCCTGCCCACGCTGTACTTCGCGATGGAACGCGTGTTCGAACGCAAGGGCTGGGGCACGCGCTCGCGGCGCGACCGCTAGGAAAGCAGAACAAGCAATGACGACAAAGAAGACAAACCTGGCGACGCCCGTGGCGGCCGGCATCGCGGCGATGCTGCTGGCCGGCTGCGCGGTCGGCCCCGACTACGCCCGCCCGCAGTTGAATCTGCCTCAGCAGTACACGCCCGCGCCACCTGTAAGCAAGGAAGCCGAAGGCGTGCCGCTGGCGCGCCTGTCGCCCGATCTCGACGTGCCGGCCCAGTGGTGGCAGGCCTTCCGCAGCGAGCCGCTGAACGCGCTGGTCACGCAGAGCCTTGCCGGCAACCCGACCATCGAGGCGGCCGACGCCGCCCTTCGCGCGGCGCAGGAGAACGAAGCCGCCGACCGCGCCGCCTTCTGGCCCAGCGTGGCGCTGGGCTATTCGCCGACGCGGCAGCGCGTGGCCAGCGCGGTGGCGAGCCCGGTGTCGTCCAACGCGAGCCTGTACACGCTGCACACGGCGCAGGTGACGGTGTCGTACACGCCCGACGTGTTCGGTGCCACCCGCAGGCAGGTGGAAGGCGCGCAGGCCAATACCGAGCTGCAGCAGTTCCAGGGCGTTGCCGCAAAGCTCACGCTCAGCAGCAACGTGGTGACCGCCGCGATCACCGAGGCCTCGCTGCGCGCGCAGCAGGCCGCCACGCTGAAGATCATCGCGGGCCAGAAGGAAGTGCTCCAGGCCTACCGCAAGCAGCTGGCGCTGGGCCAGGTGGCGCCAGCCGACGTCGACGCGCAGGAAGCCGCGCTGGCCGCCACCGAGGCCACGCTGCCGCCGCTGGACCGGCAACTGGCGCAGCAGCGCAACCTGTTGGCCACGCTGGCGGGCCGCTTCCCGAGCCAGGGCGTGGAGGCGCGGTTCGATCTGGATGCGCTGCAGCTGCCGACGGAACTGCCGCTGACCCTTCCTTCCAGTCTGGTCGAGCACCGCCCCGACGTGCGTGCTGCCGAAGCACAGCTGCAGGCAGCCAGCGCCGCCATCGGCGTGGCGGTCGCGGCGCGGCTGCCGAACGTGACGCTTGGCGTGAACTCGTACGGCTCCTCGGCCTACCGGCTGGCGGACCTGTTCAAGTCGTCATCGCTCTTCTGGACGGTGGCCGCGAGCGTGACGCAGCCCATCTTCGACGGCGGCGCGCTCAAGCACCGCGAGGCAGCCGCGCGCGCCTCCTTCGACCAGGCAGCCGCGCAGTACCGCGCGACGGTGCTCGCCGCCTTCCAGGACGTGGCCAATACGCTGGAAGCCATCGATGCCGACACCCGCGCGCTGCAGGCGGCGGTGAAGGCCGAGCGCACGGCTTCGCAGAGCCTGGCGCGCACGCAGGCGCAGGTGCGGCTGGGCGATGCCAGCGCGCTCTCGCTGCGCATTGCCCAGCAGGCCCAGCAGCAAGCACTGCTGAATCTCGTACAGGCCCGTGCGCTGCGGCTGACCGATGCCACCGCCCTCTTCCAGGCGCTCGGCGGCGGCTGGTGGAATGCGCCACAACCTGCCATCGTCTCGTCTTCTTCCATTTCCACCGCATCGCCATGAACATCATCCGCCACGACATGGGCCCCCGCTTCAGCGAGATGGTGACCGTCGACCTGGGCGCTGCGCGCCTGCTGTACCTCTCCGGCCAGGTGGCCGAGAACCCTTCGCTCGACATCACCGGGCAGATGCGCGAGATCCTGCGCCACATTGATCGCCTGCTCGCCACGCAGGGAGCGACCAAGCAGGACCTGGTGAGCGTGACGATCTACCTGCGCACCGTGGGCGACTACGCCGCGATGAACTCGGTGTGGGACGAATGGGTGCCCGCCGGCCACACGCCGGCGCGCGCCACGGTGGGGGCGAAGCTGATCGACTCCGAGTACCGCGTCGAGATCCAGGCCACGGCGGCCATCACCGCGATGGGGCCGACGCCGTGATGCGCACGGTCGTTCTTTGGGGGCTGATGCTGGGCGGCTGCTCGGCCTTCGATGCGCATTCCTTCGACCGTTCCGCCGGCTGGCGGGCCGCGCAGGTCGTCAGCGTCGGGCGCACGAGCGATCTGGCAGCCACTGCCGATCGCGATTGCGGTGCAGACGGCGGTGCCGCGACACCCTACGCCGTCGTGCGCTACCGCTACGGCGGCGTGCACACGCGCTCGGTAGGCACGGGGCGATGGCCTCAAGGCGCCGAACTCAAGGTCGGCGATGCGGTGGAAGTGAACATCCTCGACTGCGCGGCACCCTTGGCACTGCTGGCGCCGGTGGGTCAGAGCGGCAGCAGCTCGGGCACGCCGTCGCGCTGAAGCCAGCCCTCGAACTCGTCGGACAGCCGCCGCGCTTCGCGCGTGGCACGGCCCCACGCGGCGATGCGTGCCTGCGCGTCGTTCGCGAAGTGGATGAAGTCCTTGCGGTCGGGGAGCTTGCCGTTGGGCAGCGAGCGCACCCAATCGGGGTCGGGCGCGAGCAGCACCATGCGGTCGAGGAAGCCGCTGGCCTTGTGGCGCCAGCGCAGCCCCTTGTCGAGCCAGCCCGGCACCACCGCCTGCTGGAAGTGCGGGTAGAGCACGATGCCGTCGTCGGCCGGCTGGTAGTCCAGGTGCAGGTGGTAGTCGGTGATGCCGCCGTCCCAGTAGGCGCCGCGCGGCGCGCCGGGAATGTCGTGCACCGCAGCCAGCAGGAACGGAATGGAGCACGAGGCCTGCAGCACCATGTTGAAGTTGGCCTCGCTCAGTGCATGCTGGCGCGTGCGGAAGTCGCGCGTACCGAAGGGCAAGGAGGCGCCGGGCGTGGAAAACACGCAGCGCTCCAGCCACGCGCCCAGGCTCCTGCGGTGCAGGCTGTTGGTCGCGAAGGCGCCCAGGTAGCCGACGGGAGTGCGCGCCCTGCCCTCGCGCCCGAGGATGTGGCGCCCGCGCGAAGTCACCACGTGCAGGCGGTAACGCGGATGGTTCAGCACCTCGCCGATGCGCCCGCCATAGAAGTCTTCGAGGCTCTGGGCGAACTTGTCGCTGAGCTGGCGCGGGCTGAGCCGCTTCTGTCCCGGCGGCACCTCGAACTGCTGGTGCACGTAGTCGTGCTCGAAGCGTTCGAAAGCTGTGTCAGGGTCGGCCAGGCAGGCCGTCGACAGCCGCCACGCGCCGATGGAGGCGCCCACCAGATGCACCTGCTGGCTCGACTGCGTGAGCCAGCGCCCGAAGATGAAGCGGTCGAGCGGCCCGAGGATCAGCCCCTTGGGACCGCCTGCCGCGCCGGGGATGGTGCGCACGTCCTGCGAGCGCAGGCCGTGCCGTTCGATGTGCTTGCGGGCCGCGGGGCCGGCGTAGATGCGCAGGGCTTTCATGCCGGATGCTTCCGCAAGAACCGTGCGTTGCCGACTACTTGCGCAACCCCTGCAGCTTGGCAAACGCGCTCGCCATCTGCCCCGCCGGCTGCGGCGAGTTGTCGCGCCGGCCTTGCTGCTGCTGGCCGCGCCCTGCCCCTTCGAAACGGTTGTCGCGCGGGCCGTCACGGCGCGCGGGCGCTGCATCGAGCTTCATCGACAGGCCGATGCGCTTGCGCGCCACGTCCACTTCCATCACCTTGACCTTGACGATGTCGCCGGTCTTGACGACTTCGCGCGCGTCGTTCACGAACTTGTGGCTCAGCTGGCTCACGTGGACCAGGCCGTCCTGGTGCACGCCGAGGTCGACGAAGGCGCCGAACTGGGCCACGTTGCTCACGGTGCCCTCGAGGATCATGCCCTCGGCCAGGTCCGAGATGTCATCCACGCCGTCGTTGAAACGCGCCACCTTGAAGTCGGGGCGCGGGTCGCGGCCCGGCTTCTCGAGTTCGCCCAGGATGTCCTTGACCGTGATGACGCCGAATTTCTCGTTGGCGAACAGCTCGGGCTTGAGCGCCTTGAGCATGTCGGCGCGGCCCATCAGCTCGGCAATCGGCTTGCCGGTCTTCACGATGATCTGCTCGACCAATGGATAGGTTTCCGGGTGCACGCCGGTGATGTCCAGCGGGTCGGTGCCGCCGCGGATGCGCAGGAAGCCCGCGCTCTGCTCGAAGGCCTTGGGGCCGAAGCCGGTCACGTCGAGCAGTTGCTTGCGGGTGGAGAACGCACCATTGGCCTCGCGCCAGCGCACCACGGCCTTGGCCACGCTGCCCGACAGGCCCGAAACGCGCGACAGCAGCGGCACGCTGGCCGTGTTCAGATCCACGCCCACCGAGTTCACGCAGTCTTCGACCACGGCCTGCAGCGTGCGTGCGAGTTCGCTCTGGTTCACGTCGTGCTGGTACTGGCCCACGCCGATGCTCTTGGGATCGATCTTCACGAGTTCAGCCAGCGGGTCTTGCAAACGTCGCGCGATGGAGGCTGCGCCGCGCAGGCTCACGTCGACATCGGGCATTTCCTGCGAGGCGAATTCACTGGCGGAGTACACCGAAGCGCCCGCCTCGCTCACCACGACCTTCTCGACCTTGATTTCCGGCGCGCCGGCCTGCGCGGCCATCTTGGCGAGCAGCTTGATGAGGTCGGCGGCCAGCTTGTCGGTTTCGCGGCTGGCGGTGCCATTGCCGATGGCGATCAGGTTCACGCCGTGCTTGGCGCACAGCTTGCCCAGCGTGTGCAGCGAGCCTTCCCAGTCCTTGCGCGGCTCGTGCGGGAACACGGTGGCGGTCTCGACCAGCTTGCCGGTGGAATCGACCACGGCCACCTTCACGCCGGTGCGGATGCCAGGGTCGAGGCCCATCACGACACGCGGTCCGGCCGGCGCAGCCAGCAGCAGGTCGCGCAGGTTGTCGGCAAACACCTTGATGGCGACCTTCTCCGCGTCTTCGCGCAGGCGGGTAAACAGGTCACGCTCGGTCGACAGCGCCAGCTTCACGCGCCAGGTCCAGGCCACGCACTTGCGCAGCAGGTCGTCCGACGGGCGGCCCGCATGGCTCCAGCCCAGGTGCAAGGCGATGCGGCCTTCGGCGATGCTCGGCTTGCCCGGTTCGGGCTCGACCGGCAGCACCAGCTTTGCATCGAGGATGTCGAGCGCGCGGCCGCGGAAGACGGCCAGCGCGCGGTGCGATGGCACACGGCCAATGGGCTCGTCGTACTCGAAATAGTCGCGGAACTTGGCGACGTCGGCGTTGTTCTCGTCCTTGCCGGCCATCAGGCTGGACTTGAGCAGGCCTTCGTTCCAGAGCCATTCGCGCAGGCCCTGGACCAGAGCAGCGTCTTCGGCCCAGCGCTCGGAAAGAATGTCGCGCACGCCGTCGAGCACGAGCGGCACTGTGGAGAAATCGGGGCCCGGCTTGCCGTCGTCCAGCGTGGTGGCGGGCTGCAGGAAGGCCTTGGCTTCCACGGCCGGGTCCAGCATGGGGTCGGCCAGCAGCTTGTCGGCCAGCGGCTCGATGCCGAATTCGCGGGCGATCTGGCCCTTGGTGCGGCGCTTCTGCTTGAACGGCAGGTACAGGTCTTCGAGCTCCTGCTTGGTGGGTGCGAATTCGATCGCGGCGCGCAGTTCGGGGGTCAGCTTGCCCTGCTCGTCGATGGCCTTGAGCACGGCGCCGCGGCGGTCTTCAAGTTCGCGCAGGTAGGAAAGGCGAGCTTCCAGCTCTCGCAGCTGCACGTCGTCGAGGCCGTCTGTGACCTCCTTGCGGTAGCGGGCGATGAATGGAACCGTGGCGCCCCCGTCGAGCAGTTCGACGGCGGCCTTCACCTGGTTCTCGCCGACCTTGATCTCGGCGGCGAGCTGGCGAATGATTTTCTGCATGCTTGAGCGCGTCCCTGGCAAAGCGCGGAAGTTTGCCATAGGCGCACGGTGCCCGGCCGGGGCCGTCCGGCGGGGCGCGTTACAGCATGCTTTCCGCTTCGGGCCGGGTGCCGGCCTGCGCCCGGCTTGGAACTACCAGTTGCACACACAGTCCACGGGGCACGATATTCGCCAGCGTCAGTTTGCCGCCAATGGCGTCGGCCCGCGTGCGCATGCTGCGCAGGCCCTTGCCCATCGAGGCGGAAGAGGCACTGCGGGCAGCCCCCAGGCCGCGGCCATCGTCGTGCACCTCCAGCACCAGCCCTTGCGGGTGGGCCTGGATGCCGAAGCGCAGTTCGACGCGGGTCGCACGGGCGTGCCGCAGCGCATTGGACAGAGCTTCCTGCGCCACCCGGCAGATCTGCATGGCGGTTTCGGGCGGCACCGAATGGGTTTGTGTCTCGCTCGAGATGTTCCATACCAGCGCGATGCCCAGCCGGTCGAATGCGGGCTGCAGCCGGTAGCGCAGATGGGCCAGCCGCTCGACGACGGTGGCGGAGGTCTGGTCGTCGAGGTCGTCCACCGTCATCTGGAGTTCGAGCAGGCAGGTTTGCAGGGCCATCGACAGGCTGCCTGGGCCGGTGAACCGGGGGTCCTGGCTGGCCAGCAGCGCTACCAGCCGCGAGCCGACCCCGTCGTGCAGGTCATGGGCGATGCGCCGCCGCTCGGTCATCACCTCCTGCGAGGGTCCGTGGCTTTCCGCGCGGTGCCGGGAAACGAGCCAGATGCCGACGACCGTGGCAAGCACCCCCAGGTTCAGCGCCTGCATTGCCCAAAATGTGAATGGCATGTCATTCCCCATCAAGTTGGCGGCCGATGCAGCCCGGATCACCTGCGCGGTCACGGGGGTCAGATGCAGCGCCGCCGCCAGGCCAGCCCACATCAGCAACCGCCTGCGCGAGATGCGCAAGCGCAGCCACATCAACAGCACGCCCCACGAGCCGATCGACAACCACACGAACTGGTCTTCCAGAAAGTGCGGTAAATGAAGGACCTGCGGCGAGAGCATGGCATGGCCTACAGGAGCCCCCGGTGGGAGGCAAAGCTCACGGCCTGCGCGCGGGTATGGGCGTGCAGCTTGCGGTAGATGTTTTTCACATGCGCATTCACCGTCTGGGCGCTGATGGTGAGCTGCAGCGCGATCTCTTCGGTTACGTAGCCCGTCGCCACAAGTCGTAACACTTCGCGCTCGCGCGTGGATAACGTCGCCTTGCTCTCAGGTGGACGTACCGGGTTCACGTTGGAACGCTTGTGATCGAGGTGCACGAGCAGCCGCCGCGCCAGCCGGGGGGTGATGGCGGCCCCGCCGTTCACCACCTGCAGCACGGCCTGGGCATAGCTCTGGAACCACGCGTTCTTGACCAGATAGCCGGAGGCGCCAAGCTCGAAGGCGTGCAGCACCTGGGGTTCGTCCTCGAGCGCCGAGATGACAATGATCTCCGCCGCGCTGCGATGCCGCTTGGCCTCTTCGATGAGCTCGAATCCACTCCCGTCACCGAGGCGGATGTCGACCATCAGCACGTCGAACTCATGCTGCATCAGCAATCGTCGCCCTTCGCGCAGCGTGCCGGCCTGCCCCTCGAGCTGGATGCGCAGGTCGCCCAGCAGTTCCTGGGCGATGACGCGACGCACGAAGGGGTCGTCGTCCACCAGCAGGACGCGCACGGGTTTGGTGTGCTGCCCGGTAAGAAAATCGGGCCACGGGAGCGTGTCGGCGGACGGCGCGAGCAGCCCGCCAAACTGACCGGGGTTGGCATAGTGCTTAGCCCCATTCCCTGTTTCCGTCAACGAAATGTCGAGATCGCTTTCCATTCCAGCCCCTTTGTGACAATTAATGCACTTTGTTCGTGTCGAAAAGTTAATCCATTTCTATTCAGATTTCGAGTTTCGGCTTTTTTGATTACTTTGGTTGCATCTTGTTTCCATTGATTTTCGATGTCAACTGAAAGTTGTAATTTCCATGTTGGCGTCGCGTGAAAGGACGCCTTCCGATGCCAGCGGAGAGGGAGCAAACCACTACTTTCGTCATAGCCTTGCACTACCCAGCATGAGACATCTTTGGCTGGTTTCCCGACCCGGAAACTGCGCTCCGGTCATGGCGAAAGCATCTAAACCGCGCCGCTGCCCGAGCCAAGGCCGGATCGTCCGGTGATCGAGCGGGCGGCGCGGTCAGCTTCGCGGGACTTCGGATCGGCGGGCGCGACGGCAAGCGGTTCGGCGACCACGCAGGGCCAGGTAACCAGCATGGCCGCGACAACCGGCAACGGCCTTGCAACAGGCGGAGCGTTCCCGTGGCCGAGGGCACGCGCTGCCTTACCCTTCGCGGATGACCTCATTCGCCCGTGCACTGCGCGCACTGCTCCGCGCCATCGGTATCGTGCTCGTCGTTCCCGTGCTGCTCTTCGAGGAGTGGGGCTGGGAGCCACTGGCCGCGCTCGCCGCGCGGCTGTCCCGCCTGCCCTTCTGGGCAGCGCTCGAAGAACGGCTGCGCCGCCTGCCGCCCTGGGGCGCATTGCTGGCTTTCTTCGTGCCGGTTGTGCTGCTGCTGCCGGTAAAGGTACTGGCGCTCTTTCTCTTCAGCCGCGGGCACGCGGCCAGCGCCCTCACCGTGCTCGTGCTGGCCAAGCTGGTGGGCACGGCCATCGTCGCGCGGATCTTCCAGTTGGTCGAAGGGCCGTTGATGCGCATTCCGTGGTTCGCCCGTTGGTATCCGCGATGGAAGGCATGGAAAGACAAGGTGCTCACGCTCGTTCGCCAGAGTCGGCCCTGGCGCGTGGTGCGGGCGCTGAATCGGCGCATCTCGCGCGGCTGGCGTCGGCTTAGAGAAGGTTGAGCAGTTATTTTTACCCGGGTATATTGCCACGCGCATTTAACCCGGGTAATATTTGGAGCATGAACCTCTCACCAGAAAGCCGGCGAGCCATCTCCCGCCAATACAAGGAAACCGCGCGCCCGGCCGGCGTCTTCGTCATCCGCAACGGGCTGACAGGCCGGGTCTATGTGGCCGGCAGCCTCGACGTCGAAGGCGCCATGAACCGTGCCCGCTTCGAGCTGAACATGCGCTCGCACCGGAACAAGGCGCTCGGGCGGGACTGGATCGCGCACGGCGCCGATCGGTTCACCTTCGAGGTGATCGACCGGGTCAAGGAAAGCGAAGACCCGGCCTTCGACCGCGCGGAGGAACTCGAGAAACTCCTTGCGCTCTGGCGCGAAGAACTCCAATGCGACGGCGACAAGGGCTACAACACGCCATCCGCCCCGGCGGCCGAAAAAAGCCTGCCGCAAATCAACGCCGCGCTTCTTGCGCTTTGCCTCGACGACACACCAAACGCCTGAGCCGTTCAACGGGTAGATTACGCACCTCGTTTCGAACGGACCGGAAGAAAGAACAATGCCCTCCGACACGCCACCCACCAACCTGATCGTTTTCGCCGGTTTCAAGTGCATTGCCCAGGGAAGCACCGCCGACGTGCTCGCGCAGTTGCGCGAGCGCAAGGACGACACGCCCTACCTCGTGTTCAACGAGCAGACCGGCGAGCCGCTCGACTTCGACGTGCACAACCGGGCCGGCCTCGTGCCGCACGCCGCCGGTGCAGAGACCCATGAAGACGCGCCCCGCGGCGTAGGCCGCCCGAAGCTGGGCGTGGTCGCGCGCGAAGTCACCCTGCTTCCACGCCATTGGGACTGGCTCAACCGCCAGCCCGGCGGCGCATCGGTCGCGCTGCGCCGCCTGGTGCAGGAGGCGAGCCGCGTCAACGCCGACCGCGACGCCGTGCGCGCTTCGCGCGAGGCCACCTATCGCTTCATGACCGCGATTGCCGGCGCCCTGCCCGGCTTCGAGGAAGCCACGCGCGCGCTGTTCGCCGGCGAGCGCAATCGCTTCGAAGGACTCATCGACGCCTGGCCCGTGGACCTGCGCTCCCATCTTCAAAAATTGTCAGCCGCCGGCTGGAGCACTCCCGCATGAGAGCAACCCCCGAGACTTCCGCAACCGGCCGCAGCGGCCTTCAGGGCGTGCCCGTGGCGCCCGTGGGCGCAACGCGTCCGTTGTGGAAGGTCTTTCTTTTCTTCCTCGCGCCGATGCTGCTCAGTAACATCCTGCAATCGCTCTCGGGCACGCTCAACAACGTCTACGTGGGGCAGATGCTCGGCGTGGGCGCGCTGGCCGCCGTGTCGAGCTTCTTCCCGGTGATGTTCTTCTTCATCGCCTTCATCATCGGCCTGGGCGCGGGCGCCTCGGTGCTCATTGGCCAGGCCTGGGGCGCGCGCGACGTGGCCAAGGCCAAGGCCGTGGCCGGCACCACGCTCACGGTGGGCGTGCTCATGGGCCTGGTGATCGCAGTGTTCGGCGGCGCCTTCACCACGCCGATGCTGGCCGCACTGGGCACGCCGCCCGATGTGCTGGCCGACTCCACGCGCTACGCCCGCATCATGCTGATCGCGATGCCGGGCGTGTTCGTGTTCCTGCTCGCCACGGCCATGCTGCGCGGCGTGGGCGACACCGTCACGCCGCTGCTCACGCTGGTGATCTCGACGCTGATCGGGCTGGTGGTCACGCCCGCGCTCATCCGCGGCTGGGGCGGCCTGCCGCAGCTTGGCGTGGCCAGCGGTGCGTGGGCCTCGGTGCTGTCCTTCGCGGTGGCGACCACCTGGCTCGGCTTCCGGCTGCACAGCCGCAAGAGCCCGCTCGCGCCCGACGCAGCATTCGTGCGCAACCTGCGCATCCAGCCGCACCTGCTGAAGGCGGTGCTGAAGATCGGCGTACCCACGGGCGTGCAGATGATCGTGGTCGCTCTGGCCGAGGTGGTGCTGCTGTCGATGGTCAACAGCTACGGCTCGAGCGCCACAGCGGCCTACGGCGCGGTGAACCAGGTGGTGGCGTACGTGCAGTTCCCGGCCATCTCGATCGCCATCGCCGCGTCGATCCTCGGCGCGCAGGCCATCGGCGCGGGCCGTGCCGACCGGCTCGGCGCCATCGCCAAGACGGCGCTGCTGATGAATCTCGTGCTGACCGGCGGCCTCGTGCTGCTGGGCTACCTGTTCTCGCGCCACCTGATGGCCTTCTTCATCACCAGCGCGCCGGTGCTCGAGATCGCACAGACGCTGCTGCACATCATGCTGTGGAGCCTGGTGATCTTCGGCATGGCCGCGGCGCTGTCGGGGATCATGCGCGCCAGCGGCTCGGTGCTGGTGCCTACGTTGATCTCCATCCTCTGCATCCTCGGAATAGAAGTGCCGGTGGCCTGGCTCATGAGCCATCGCATCGGCCTGAACGGCATCTGGATCGCCTACCCGGTGACCTTCGGCGCGATGCTGCTGCTGCAGACCGCGTACTACCAGCTGGTGTGGCGCAAGAAGGGAATCCGCCGGCTGGTATAGCCGCCGCCGGTGGCGGATCACTCCCCGTCGAAGGCCCTCTGCACCGTGGCGATGTCGAGCTTGACCATCTTCATCATCGCCTGCATTGCGCGGGCCGCCTTGGCCGGGTCCTTGTCCTGGAACATGCGGATCATCGGCATGGGCGCGACCTGCCAGGACACGCCGTAGCGGTCGGTGAGCCAGCCACACTGCACCGGCTGGCCGCCGCCTTCGAGCAGCTTCTCCCAGTAGTAGTCGACCTCCGCCTGGGTCTCGCATTTCACGAGCATCGAGATGGCGGGGGTGAACTTGTACTCCGGCCCTCCGTTGAGCACCATGAACTCCTGCCCTTCGAGTTCGAAGGTTGCGGTGAGCACCGAGCCCTTCTTGGCGGGGTTGACGTCGCCCCAGAGCAGCTTGTCGGTCACGTGCGAGTTCGGAAAGATCGCGGTGTAGAAATTCAGCGCGTCTTCGCCGTTGCCATCGAACCAGAGGCAGGGAACGATCTTTTGCATGGGATCTCCTTCGCTTGAATGATGAACCAGAGAGTTCAGTATCAAATCGGCAGGAGGGCCTTGTCAACCCGTGCGGCGCCTGTCAGCGGGAAGTTCCCATCGAGGCTCAGGCACCCACCCTGAACGCTTGCCGCCAGCGGAATGCCTCGGCCGCATTGACCGCGCCCTGCGGTGCCCTGCCCTGGAAAATCTCCGCCAGCTGCGACACGGTCTCCATGGCCTGGTGCTCCACGGCCGGCGGCGTGAGTCCGCCGATGTGCGGCGTGGCGATCACGCGCGGGTGCGCCGCCACGCGCAGCGACGGCATCTGGTCGGGTGCACGGCCCACGTCCAGCGCGCAGCCGGCAATGACTCCTGCATCGAGCGCAGCGAGCAGCGCGTCTTCATCCACGAGATCGCCGCGCGATGCATTGATGAAGAAGGCATGGGGCTGCATCGCTGCGAAGGCTGCGGCATTCATCATGTTCTCGGTCTCCCCGGTGGCGGCTGCGAGGCAGGCCACGAAGTCGGCTTGCGCCAGCAGCGCTTCGAGCGTCGCCTGTGCGAACTCGGCCCGGCCGGTTGCGGTGTGCGGGTCGTGCACGACGATGCGCATGCCCAGCGCCAGCGCGATGTCGCACAGGTAGCGGCCGATTTGCCCGTAGCCGATCACGCCCAGCGTGCTGCCACGCAGTTCGCGACCCATTGCCGATGCCACGGTCCGGCCTGCGTGGTAGCCCTCGGACGACGCGCTGATGTGCCGCCCCAGGTCGATCATTGCGCCCACGATCCACTCGGCCACCGCAGGAACGAACCCCGCGCTCGCCCGCGTGACCAGCACACCATGCCGGCTGGCCGACGCCACGTCGATGTTGCGGATGTCGATGGCGCAGCGCACGAAGGCTTTCAACTGCGGCAGCGCGGCGAACAGCGCCTCGTCGCCCGCCGTCTGGCGGTAGGAAACGATGGCGTCGCAGTCCCGCGCCTGTTCGGCCAGGTCGGCCGACGAAAGATCGGTGTCCGTGGGGTTGAAGCGCACCTGCGCGATGGCCTGCAAGGCGGCAGAGGCCCGGTCGCCGAAATAGTGCGCGAGCTTGCTCTGCGGATGGCTGACGAAAACCGTGGTCATGAAAAAAGCACCTGTCCGGCTGGCGACTCTCCGCGCAGCGGCGCTGCGACCGAATCGCGTGCCACCAGCGTGGGCGCAAAGACAAACTCCTGCGCCGGCAGCGACGGGTCCGACAGCCGGTTCATCACGCGCTCCACCATCACCTGCGCCATCTCGGGTACGGGCACGCGCACCGAAGTCATGGCGGGATACATCAGCGTCGATAGAAACACGTTGTCGATGCCGATGACCGACACGTCCTGCGGCACGGCAAGCCCGGCATCGCGAAAACCCGCCATCAGGCCGAAGGCCAGCAGGTCGTTCACGCCGATCACGCCGGTCGGGCGCTGTTTCGACTTCGCCATCAGCACCGCCTGCGTGCGGCCCAGTTCGCTCATCATCGAATCGCCGTACTCGTCGACCGGCAGGCCTTCGACCACCTGGGCGCTGCCTTCGAGGCCCGCAGTCCGGACGGCAGCGAGGAAGCCGTCGACCTTTTCGCTGCGGCTCATAGTGCGTCCGGAGGGCGTGACGAACGCCAGCCGCAGATGTCCCTGCTCGATCAGGTGCTGGGTGGCGAGGCGCGAGGTCTCGAAGTTGTCGACGGTCACGTGGTCGATGACCGAGGCCATGCCCGGCGTGGCGCGCCGGTCGTAGCTGACCACCACCAGCCCGCCCTCGGCGGCGGCCTCGACGTGCTGCTCGTCGAGCAGCGACGAGATGATGATCACGCCGCGCACGCCGTGCGCCATCAGGTCCTCGAAGAAATGCGCTTCCTTCGCGGCGTCGCGGTAGGTGTTGCCGATCATGATCCGGAAGCCGTAGCGCTCCTGCGCCAGCGTTTCGACTTCGCGCGCGATGAAGCCGTACATGGGGTTGGCCATCGACGGCACCAGCAGGCCGATCAGCGGCGTGTGCCCGGTCTTGAGCTGCCGCGCCGAGGTGTTGGGCCGGTATTTCAGATCGCGGATGGCGGCCTCGACGCGTGCCAGCGTTTCCTTGGCCATGCGATCGCTGCGTCCGTTCATCACGTTCGATACGGTGCTGTTCGAAACGCCTGCCCGCCGGGCCACGTCGCTGATTCTGCTCATGGCATCTCCCCCTTCTGTCTTATGTTTTTCGAGTCGCTCCCCCGCGTGCATTGGCGGCCACGCGGAACACGCGGGCGCTTCCGCCAACGCACAACGAAGGTAACGGACTTCGTCGAGTCCCGCCTCCGTACCCGCCCTAGCTATTTCTCCGTGGCCGGCCTGGCCGCAGGCACCGCACCGATCATCAGCCAGGCACTCACCGCGCTCAGTACGGCCAGTCCCGCGCTCAGCAGCATCACCCAGCGAAAGCCAGCCACGAAGGATTCGGCCACGGCCCTCTTGAGGGCTGCCGCCGTGGCCGCATCCACGCCCGGCGGCAGCGCCGCGCCCGCCAGCTTGCTGCGCTCGCCTTCGAGAAAAGCCGCCACCTGCGCCGAAGCGCCCATGCCCCGCAGATGCTCTTCCAGCGCGACGTCGAAGGCCCAGGCCATGATTGCGCCGAACACCGCAATCGCCAGCACCGCCGCCGCACGCGACACGGCGTTGTTCACGCCCGAAGCCACGCCCGCCAGGTCCGGCCCGACCGCATTCATGACGGTGGTGGTCAACGGCGCCACCGTCACCGTCATGCCGAAGCCAAGCACCGCCACCGCCGGCAGGAAGCCGCTCCAGTAGCTCGCGCCGACGCCCGGCACGGCAAAGAGCGCAAAGCCGACCGCCGCAATCGAAGGCCCGATGACCAGCGGCAAACGCGGCCCGAAGCGGTCGACCAACTGTCCGGCCCAGCGCGAGAGCGCGAACATGGTGAAGATGAAAGGCAGCAGCGCCGCGCCCGCCACGGTGGCCGAGTAGCCCTGCACCTGGATCAGGTTGAGCGGGAAGAAGTACAGCCCGCCGCCCAGCGCCGCGTAAAGCAGCAGGGTCAGCAGATTCGCGCCGCTGAAGTTGCCGATGCGCAGCAAGGTCAGCGGCAGCATCGGCGTGCGCATCTTGCGCTCGGCGGCAATGAAGCCCGCGCTGCCCAGCACACCCAGGGCCAGCGCCCCGAGCACGGCCGGCGAACCCCAGCCTTGCGTGGGCGCCTCGATGAAGGCATAGACGACGCCGCCAAGCCCGGCCGTCGCCAGCAGCGCGCCCCAGAAGTCCAGCCTGCCGGTGGCCGATGCGCCGCGGCTCTCGGGCACGTGGCGCCACACGATCCACAGCACCAGCAGCGCCATCGGTACGTTGATGAAAAAGGCCCAGGTCCACGAGAAGTGATCGACCAGGAAGCCGCCCAGCACCGGCCCCACCGCCGCCGTGATGCCGCTGAAGCCTGACCATGTGCCGATGGCCTTGCCGCGCTCCTTCTCGGGAAACGACGCGCTGATCAGCGCCAGGCTGCCCGGCACCAGCAGCGCGCCGCCGATGCCCTGCACCGCCCGCGCGGCAATGAGCTGCTGCACGGTGGCCGCGAGCCCGCAGGCCACCGAAGAGAGCGCGAAGATGCCGACGCCGATCGCGAAGATGCGCCGCCGGCCATAGCGATCGCCCAGTGCGCCGCCCACGAGCAGCAGTGCCGCCAGCAGCAAGGCATACGACTCGACCACCCATTGCGCCTGGAACGCCGTGGCCTGCAGCTCGGCCTGGATGGCCGGCAGCGCCACGTTGACCACCGTGCCGTCGATGAAGGCCATGCTCGACCCCACGACAGCCGCGCCCAGCACCCAGGGCTTGGAAGCCTCGGGACAGGTCCCCTCTTCCGCCCGCGCGCCATGCAGGATCAACGTGTCGTCGCAGGGAGCCTTGCCGATCTGTGCCATGGGATCTCCGTCGATTGGATTCCGTTTTGCTCCTTCCCCCTCTGGGGGAAGGTTGGGATGGGGGCTGCCCCTGCACGATACGCCATGCTTGATCGATCGCCGTCGCGCGCCCCCACCCCAGCCCTCCCCCAGAGGGGGAGGGAGAAAGACGAGGTCAGGTCGTCACGCAGGCAGTGGCCGACGGATTCGCACGCGCCGCATTCACGCTGCGCGCCATCGCTGCGGCCGCCGCCGACGCCACGCGCTGCGCCCCTTGCGCCACCGCGTCCATCCCGGTGCCCACGGCCTCGCCGAGGTCCAGCTGGCACACCACCGTGCGTGCCTCGTCCGAACGCCGCAGCGTCCAGCCGAAGCTGGCATCGACGCGCCCGCCATCGACCGCGTCGAACTGCCGCAGCTGCACCGCGATGCGCCACACCGGCTGCGAGCCCTGCCGGCCGCCCTTGGTCACGTCCAGCGCGCCGAGGCGCCCGGCGATGCCGCTGGCCAGTGCATCGCGCAGCTCGTTCTCGAACGAAGAGGCCCAGCGGTGCTGCTCCAGCACCTCGACCTGCACGCTGCCGTTGGGCTGGCGCACCACCATCTGCGGCCGCGCGAAGCGCTCGGGCACGGCCACGGGCGCGAGCTCGATGTAGAGCGGCGCGGCGCTGCCGAGCGTCGAAGGCGCAGCCTCGGCGGCGGCCACCGGGCTGGCCAGCGTGTAGTAGCTGTCGGGCTTGCTGGCGCAGCCCGCGAGCAGGGCCGCCAGCGCGAGGAAGGCTAGGTTCTTCTTCATTTCCTGTCGTCCGGTTTGCCGCGCAGCAGCGACTCGGGATGGCGTTCGAGGTAGTCGGTCAGCACGCGCACCGAGCCCGCGGCGCGCGTCAGCTCCTGCAGCGTCTGGCGCATGTCCTGCTGCAGCGGCGAGTCGTCGGCCAGCGTGCGCTCGGCCGAGCTCACGGTCTTGCGCACGTCCTTCATGGCCGCGGCCAGCTCGGGCGTGACGTCGTTGTTGATGCGGTTCACCGTCTGCTCGGTGGTCGTCAGCGTCTTGTTGAGCGCCGCGAGCGTGGTGCGCAGGTCGCCCGCGATCTGCTCATACGGCACCTTGTTGAGCTTGGTCGCGATTTCCTGCACCTGCGACTGAATCTCGTCGAGGCTGTTGGCCACGGTGGGCAGCTCGACCGGATTCTTCGTCAGGTCGATCTTGACCGGCGGCGCCTTCGGGAAGAAGTCGAGCGCCACGTAGACCTGCCCCGTCAGCAGGTTGCCGTTGCGCAGCTGGGCGCGCAGGCCCTTCTCGGCCAGGAAGCGCAGCCGCTCCTGCTGGGTGGCGCGCGATTCGGTGCCGCTCTCGCCGGCGCGGCGGCGCAGCCGGTCGGGGTAGACCTGCACCAGCACCGGCATGCGGAACTCGCGCTCGGCGCGGTCGAACTCGACGCCGATCGACTTGACCTCGCCGATCACCACGCCGCGGAAATCCACCGGCGCACCCGGCGTCAGGCCGCGCAGCGACTGGTTGAAGTACATCAGCAGCGGTTGCGAAGGCCCGTCGGGCTCCTTCATGGCGGCGGCTTCGTCCTGCGCCAGCGCGAAGGCGGCATTCTCCTTCGCGACCGGGCCCATCGTGTCGTCGGGCGCCTGGAAGGCGATGCCGCCGAGCAGGATGGTCGCCAGCGACTGCGTGCGCAGCGTGAAGCCGCTGGCGCTGAGCTGCGCGTCGATGCCGCTGGCCTGCCAGAAGCGCGTGTTCATGCCCACGAACTTGTCGTAGGGCGAGTTCACGAAGACGCGCATGGTCACGCCGCGCCCATCGCCATCGAGTTCGTAGGCCGCCACCTGCCCTACCTTGATGCGCCTGAAGTACACCGGCGAGCCCACGTCTAGCGAGCCCACGTCGTTGGCGCGCAGCAGGAACTGCTTGCCCGAGTCGTCGCGCGTGACGATGGGCGGGGTTTCGAGCCCGGTGAACTCGCCCGCGGTGTCTTCCGACACGCCCGCGTCGGCGCCGATGTAAGCGCCCGACAGCAAGGTGTTGAGCCCCGAGATGCCCGAGGTGTCGAGCCGGGGCCGCACCACCCAGAAGCGCGAGTCCGCGGCGGTGAAGCCCTTGGCGTCCTTGTTGAACTGCACCAGCACGCGCACGTGCGAGCGGTCGCGCGCCAGCCGCAGATGGGTGACGAGGCCGATCTGCACGTCCTTGTACTTCACGGCGGTCTTGCCGGCCTCCAGCCCCTCGGCCGTCTTGAAGGTCAGCACCACCTCGGGCCCGCGCTCCAGCAGGATGCGTGCGACCAGCGTGATGCCGACCAGCGCAGCCACGATGGGAATCAGCCAGATCAGCGAGGGCAGCCATTCGCGCCGGCGCACCACGCGCGGCCTGGGCAGCGCGGGCGGGGGCGTTGGTTTGTCCTGGGGTTGGTCTTCTTCACTCATGCTGGTTTCTCGTCTCCGATTTCATGTCCCTGTGCCACTTCGCTGTCCCACGTGAGCTTCGGGTCGAAGCTCAGCGAGGCCAGCATGGTCAGCACCACGACCGCCCCGAAGGCCGCGATGCCCACGCCCGCGGTGATGACAGCGAAACCCTGGATCTGCACCAGCCCGGTCAGCAGCGACACCACGAACACGTCGAGCATCGACCAGCGGCCGATGACCTCGATGATGTGATACAGCTTCGCCCGCTCGCGCCGGCGCCAGGTACTGCCGCGCTGCGCCAGCACCACGAGCAGGAAAAGCACCGCCAGCTTGAACAGCGGCACCAGGAAACTCGCGATGAAGACGATGGCCGCGAGGCCGTAGGCGCCCGACACCCAGAAATAGATCACCCCGCTCAGGATGGTGTCGTTCTGCGTGCCGAACAGCGTGCGCGTGATCATCACCGGCAGCAGGTTGGCCGGGATGTACATCATGCACGCCGCGATCAGCAGGGCCCAGGTGCGGTTCAGGCTCTGCGGCTTGCGCGTGTGCAGGCGCGTGCCGCAGCGGCCGCAGGCCTCGCCCTCTTGGGCCCCCTTCCAGACGGCGGCGCAGTGTGGGCAGGCCGTGAGGCCGAGCGAGGCGGCGGTGGGGACATGCGCGTCCTCGTCGTGGAGGTCGTGAGCATCGTCGACCTCGCGGGGTCCGCGCGGCCACGGGAAGGCGAACAGCTTCATGATGCCGGCGCTCCTTCATCCTGCGCCTCGCCCTTCGGTCGGAACGTCATTTCCCAGAACGCGCCGGGGTTGAACGACAGCACCACCGTCAGCATGACCGTGAGCGCCATGAAGGCCCACAGCGCCGCGCCCGGCACCACGGTCGCCATGCTGGAGAGCTTGACGATGGCCACCAGCACGCCGAGCAGGAACACTTCGATCATTCCCCAGGGCCGCAGCGACTGCATCAGCCGCACCAGCAGCGCGAAGCCCCCGGGCCGGCGCTCGCGACTCAGCGGAACCAGCAGGTACGCGAGGATGCACAGCTGCAGGAAGGGAAAAAGAATGGTCGTGGCCAGCACCAGCAGCGCCACCACCGACATGCCCTCGGCGCCCAGCGCCACCACCGCGCCGGCCAGCGTGGTCTGGCTGCGCAGGCCCTGAAGCTCGATCTCGACGATGGGAAACAGGTTCGCGATGGCGAACATGATCAGGCAGGCCACCGTCAGCGGGAGAATGCGGTGCTCCTGCCGGCCGGGGTGCCGGTCGAGCTCGGTGCCGCAGCGCGGACAGTGCGCCACGTCGCGCGGCTGCAGCGGCGTGCGGCTGTAGACCGCATCGCAACCCGGGCAGACCACGGTGTCAGGTACTTCCGTCATAGGTGAGTACCCTAACTCATTCAGCCGCCGGGGCCTGGAATTGAAACCAATTAACCGCCCTCGCCCGGCCCTACGTCCTGAGGCGCAGGGTGCTGAAAACCGCCGCCACCGCGGCACAGCTGGCTGCCAGCACCAGCGCCACCACCGGGCCATGCCCCCCGTGCGGGCTCCAGACACTGAAGACCCCCGCCAGCACCACCGCCCCCAGCGTCTGCCCGGTCAGCCGGGCCGTGCCCAGCATGCCGCTGGCCGCGCCGCTGCGGTGCGCGGGCGGAGAGGTCACGATGGTGTGGTTGTTGGGCGACTGGAACAGTCCGAAGCCCAGCCCGCACAGCGCCATGCGCCAGGCGATGTCGGCATCGCCCGGGTGCGCAGGCAGCGCCGCCAGCAGCGCCAGGCCGCTGGCCAGCAGGCCCAACCCGATGCCGCCCAGCAGCCCGTCGGGGTAGCGGCCGATCAGGCGCCCGGCGATGGGCGCCATCACCACGATGGCCAGTGGCCATGCCGTGATCAGCAGCCCGGCCTCGATGTGGCTGCGCCCGTACACGTCCAGCAGCAGGAATGGCAGCGCGATGTAGGCCAGCATCTGAGCGCAGAACGCGGCGACCGAGGTGCCCATCGACAGCGCGAACACCGGAATGCGCAGCAGGTCGATGGGGAACAGCGGCACTGCCTGCCTGCGCTGGCGCTGCAGGTAGATGAAGCCGACCACCACCCCGGCCAGCAGGATGCCCCAGGCCGAGGCCTGCGAACCGCCAGCGCCCTGCACCGCCCCCTCGCGCACGCCGAGCCGGTCCACACCGAGGAACACGAGCGAGAACATCAGCACGTTGAGCGCCACGTCGACCGGCGAGAACCGCAGCCCCGCAGCCGGCGCCACGCGGTTGAACGGCAGCGCCCGCATGCCCAGCGCGAAGGTGACGATGCCCAGCGGCACGTTGATGGCGAAGAGCCACGGCCACGAGGCCACCGACAGGATGGCCGCAGCCACCGAAGGCCCGGCCACGGAAGACGTCGCGACCACCAGCGAGTTGATGGCCATGCCCTTGCCCAGCTGCGCCGACGGATACGTCAGCCGCACCAGCGCCGCGTTCACGCTCATGATGCCGGCGGCGCCCAGCCCCTGGAAGGCGCGCGCGGCGATCAGCGTGCCGAGCGAATTGGCAAACGTGGCGGCCAGCGACGACAGCGCGAACACCGCCATGCCCACGAGGTACACGCGCCGGTAGCCCACGAGATCGCCCAGCGAAGCCAGCGGCAGCAGCATCACCAGCGTCGCGATCTGGTACGCATTGACCACCCAGATCGCCTGGGACGGGCTGGCCTGCAGCTCACGCGCGATGCCCGGCAGTGCGAGGTTGACGATGGTGCCGTCGAGCACCGCCACGATCAGCCCGAGGATGATGACCAGCATTGCCCAGCCGCGCTCCGGCAGGGCCAGCCCGTCCAAGGGTTTGCGGGCTGCATCGTCGTGGTCTTCGGCCACCGGGAGCCCGGCGCCTGCGCGTACCGTGTTCATCAGGCCCGCTGCGCCCTGCGCGCCTGTTCGGAGCCCACGCCGCCCAGCGTGAGCCAGGTCAGCACCAGTGCGATGAGCGCGCCACCGGCCATGCCGGCCACCATCGGCAGCGGCCGGCCGTCGGTGAAAAAGCCCACCACCGCCATCGCCAGTGCGCCCGTCAGCATCTGCAGCGTACCGAGCAGCGCCGAGGCGGTGCCTGCGATCGCGCCGTGCTTCTCGAGCGCCAGCACGCCGGTGGTCGGGATCACCAGTCCCATGAAGCCCGAGGCGATGAAGTACAGCACGATGAGCACCCAGAGGCTGTCGCCGCCCATCGCGAAGTAGGCGAACATCGCGAGCATTGCAACACCGCAGCACACCACACCGAACTTCACGAGATTGACCAGCCCGTAGCGCTCGCCCAGCGAGCCGGTGAATTGCGAGGCCCCGATGAAGGCCGCCGCGTTCACGCCGAAGGCCACGCTGTAGAGCGCGGGCGACAGGCCGTAGTGGTCGATCATCACGAACGATGAATTCGCGAGGTAGGTGAAGAAGCCCGCCATCGCGAAGCTGCCGATGAACACCAGCCCGAGGTAGTGCGCGTCGCGCAGCAGCAGCCAGTAGGCTGACAGCGCGCTGCCGAGGCTGCTCTCGACGCGTTCCGAGGCGGGGCGCGTTTCGTCGAGCAGCTTGACCATCATCGCGAGGCCCGCGACGGCCGCGACGGTCACGGCCCAGAACACGCCGCGCCAGCCCGCAACCGCGATCACCGCGCTGCCCGCGAGCGGCGCGAGGATTGGCGACACGCTGAACACCAGCATCAGCAGCGACATGAGCCGTGCGGCATCGGTGCCCGTGTGCAGGTCGCGCACCACCGCACGCGGGATCGCCATGCCGGCCGCGGCGCCCAGGCCCTGGACGAAGCGCAGCACGATCAGCGTCTGGATGTCGGTTGCCATCGCGCAGCCCACGCTGGCGAGCGCGAACAGCAGCAGCCCCGCATACAGCGGCGGCTTGCGGCCCACCATGTCGGAGATCGGCCCGTACAGCAGCTGGCCCGCGCCGAGCGACAGGAAGAAGGCCGTGAGGCTCATCTGCACGGCGCCGATGTCGGCGCGCAGGCTTTGTCCGATGGCGGGCAGCGCCGGCAGGTACATGTCGATGGCGAATGGCCCGATGGCCGAGAGCAGGCCCAGCAGCAGGGCCATCTTGAAGAAGGGGGAAGAACGCATTGAACCGATTGTCGTCAAGCACGGCAATCGCTGCAGGCGTGGGGTCTGCTTCTGGCCAGAGCTAATCCTGGCCAAAGAATCGCGCAGGCGCGAGGCTGCGAAGACTTCGCCCGGATGAACGGTTTCGACTTACTTGCCGGCGGGCCAGAACACCAGCGCGCGCAGTTCGATGCTGCGGCGAGGCGGCGCCTCGCGCGAACCGGTCGGGTCTTCGAACGCGGTGTGCGCGGTGAAGCGCGCCACGCCGTCTTCGCGCGAGTCGTAGATTTTCAGCAGCAGCGCCTCGTCGGGCCGCAGGCGCGGGAACCAGTACCACCGGTGGTTCGGGTTCCAGGTGAAGGAATAGATTTCGCCGACCTTGTCCGGATAGACGAGGTCGCTCGGCACCATGTCTTGCAGTGAAATGGAGCGTGTATCGCACAGCGCAAGCGGCAAGCGCTCGACCGTGGCCAGCGGGCGCCACAGGTTGATGATCGCGAAGCGCTGCTTCAGGCGTTCCTCGGCCTCTTCGGGGGGCAGATGGTCGCGCACGCGGCGCGGCGCGGAAACGAAAGTCTGATCGTTGTGCACGCGACGCACCGGCTCGCGCAGTTCGGCCGTGCGGCGCGAGCCTTGTGCGCTGTCACGCAGCGTGTGGTCGAACACGACGATCTTCTCGGCACCGGTGAGGTCGCGCAGCAAGGCCTCGGACTCGCGGTAGTAGATGTCGCGGATCGTTTCGTCACGCGAGAAATCGGCGAGCGCGCTGCGATGCGAAATCTGCGTGAAGCCGCTGCGGTCCAGCGTCAGTTCGTTCAGCGCCACCAGCGGGCGGCCATCGCGGATCGTCACGCGGCGCGGCTCCAGTTCGCCAGCCACCCAGGGCGTGCCCGGCGGCGGCTCGAAGGTGTAGCTCACGGGCCGGCCCTGGCCCGCCTTCAGGTAGTTGAGCTCCGCCACTACCGAAGGCAGCGTGGCTGCCAGCATCTGTCCGTTTGACCCAGCACTCATGCGATGCGACTCCTCGAAACGATTGCTCGAATGGCCGCGAGCCTGAAATGGGAAGAAAGCACAGAAGAAGTGATGACGAAGCTTGCGGCCACGGATGATCGCCAAGGCTATACCTGCACCCCGCGAATCAGAAGAATGCAAAGGGCATAACCTTGCTCGGCGGCTGGTCGGTGCCCCGCGCCGCTTGACGCTGCAGCAGGCTTCACTCCACGCGCCGCACCCGCTACCCTATCGCCTTTCCGGACCGCCCCACAACAACTCACAGCATCCGCTATCCAGGAAGGAGCATCACTCTTATGGCCCTCGCCCGCACGATCCACGCAGACCTCTTGCGCGTTTTCGTTCTCACGCTCGTGTCACTGTTCGCCATTCCCGCGGCAACGCTGGCCTTCACCGAATACGCGCTGCGTTCGCAGGATGCGGCGTTCCTGCAATCGATAGAGAAGCGCATCGCCGGCGATGCGCAGCTCTCGTCCAAGGACAAGGCCGAAGCCACCGATTTCTATCGCAGCCATCCGCTTTCCAGGGCCTGCGACGCCACCGCGCCGGAAGACAGGAACTTCCACGACAAGGTGTGCAGCCCCTACTCGATGCAATGGCAGTTCCACTGGGCCGACCGCGCCGCTGTCTGGACCATCGTGCTCGGTGCTGCGCTGCTCGCGGCGGCGCTGGTGCTGGGCGCGCTGGCCTTCGCCAACCGCGGGTTGCGCTACGCCAGCTTCGTCGCGGGCTGGCGGCTGATGACGGTGTCGAGCGCGCTCGAGGTCGTGCTGCAAAGCGCGATGCTGGTGTGGCTGTCGTTCTGGCTCACGGCCTATTTCTGGCAGAGCTACTACGTCAAGCTGATCGCGCTGGCGGGCATCATGGCCGGGGCCGCGGTGTTCTACGCGATCTACACGCTGTTCAAGAAGCTGCCCTGGGGCAACGAGATCGAGGGCGAGCTGATCGCGCAGGCGGACGCACCGCGCCTGTGGGAGCGCATCCGCCAGCTGGCAGGCCGCGTGAAGACGGCGCCACCCGACCAGATCGTGGCCGGCATCGACACCAATTTCTTCGTGACCGAGGCACCGTGCGAAGTCAGGGGCCGCACCCTGCAGGGCCGCACGCTGTTCGTCAGCCTTCCGCTGCTGCGCGTGCT
Organism: Variovorax sp. CF313; assembly: GCF_000282635.1. Taxonomy (GTDB): domain Bacteria; phylum Pseudomonadota; class Gammaproteobacteria; order Burkholderiales; family Burkholderiaceae_C; genus Variovorax. Next base: position 7,951 of record NZ_AKIW01000001.1, on the reverse strand, counting down.
CGACCAGGCCGAGGCCGATGCGGTGCTCGCGCACGAGCTGGCGCACCTGGGCGGCGGCGACACCCGCAGCAGCGCGGCGCTCGGCCCCAAGCTGCTGCAGTTCGACCAGTACACCTGGAAGATGCGCAGCGGCGGCCTCACCATCGTGGCGCACTACCTGCTGCGGCTGTACCGCATGATCTTCGCGTTCGCCCTGGCGCGAGACAGCCGCGAGCGCGAATACAAGGCCGACCGCGTGGCCGCCGGCCTCACGGCGCCGCAGGCCATCGTGCAGTCGCTCATCAAGATCTCCGCCTATGCGAGCTACCGCAACGACGTCGAGCACAAGCTGTTCGCGCAGAACCGCGAGCATGACGGCGCACTGGGCATCGCCCGCTTCGTGGCGGACGGCCTGCCGCCCTACGCCAGCTCCGAAGCGTTCATCGAGGCGATGAAGACCGCCGACGTGCCGCACCCCTACGACAGCCACCCTCCGCTGCTGGAGCGCATGCGCAACGTCGGCCACCACGTGCCCGAGAGCGCCTACGGCGCCATCGTCGCGACCGCACCGCAAGCCTCGTGGGCCGACGACATCGAGACCGCCCCCGCCATCGAGCAACGCCTGTGGAGCGACTACGAGCAGCGCTTCGTGCAGAACCACGAGCTGAGCCTGGCCTACCGCTACGAGCCGGCCACCGAGGAAGAGCGTGCCATCGTGCTGCGGCACTTTCCACCGGTCGGCTTCGCGCTGAAGAACGGCGACCGCATCGACATCACCTATGCCGGCATGCACCCCAGTGCCGACGGCGGCTCGACGATCGCGTGGGACGAGGTCAAGGGCCTGACCTACAAGGACGGCAGCTTCGGCGACACGCTCATCGTCACCCACCACGACAAGGGCATGCTGGGCGCGCGCACCACCAAGGTGAAGCTCGCGGGCCTGGGCAAGCAGAAGGAAAACTTCAAGGCCGCCACCGGGGACTACTGGCAGCGGCACCAGATCATGAGGGCGCAGCAAAAGCAGCAGGAACAGCAGCCTTGACACCCCGGCGGCAATGCCCGCCCTTCCCCCTTCCCGACCAGCTCCATAAAACCATCCAACACCGGAGACACCCATGAATACCGTCGAACAAAGAGCCATCTCCAAGATCAGCTGGCGGCTCCTGCCGCTGCTGATGATCAGCTACTTCATCGCCTACCTCGATCGCGTGAACCTCGGCTTTGCAGGCGCGGCCATGTCCAAGGACCTGGGCTTCACCGCCGCCGTGTTCGGCAGCGCGGCTGGCATCTTCTTCCTGGCCTACTTCCTGTTCGAGGTGCCAAGCAACCTGGCGCTGGAGCGTTTCGGCGCGCGCCGCTGGATCGCCCGCATCATGTTCAGCTGGGGCATCCTCTCGGCGGCCCAGGCATGGGTGGGCGGCTCGACCAGCTTCAACATCGTGCGATTCCTGCTGGGCATTGCGGAGGCCGGCTTCTTTCCGGGCGTCATCTTCTACATCACGCTGTGGTTCCCGGCGGCGTACCGCGCGCGCATCGTCGGCTGGTTCATGTTCGCCATTCCGATCTCGACCGTGATCGGCTCGCCGATCTCGGGCTACATCCTGAACATGGACGGCATCGGCGGCATGCATGGCTGGCAGTGGCTGTTCATCCTGGAGGCGCTTCCTTCGCTGATCCTGACCTTCTTCGTGCTGATGTACCTGCCCGACGGCCCGAAGGATGCCAAGTGGCTCACCAAGGAAGAGCACAGCTGGCTGGAACAGACACTCGACACGGAGCGCCGCAACCGCGAGGCGATCAACCCGATCTCGTGGAAGCAGTCGCTGCTGAACCCGCGCGTGATCGGGCTGGGCTTCGTCTACATGGGCATCACCGTGCCGCTGTACGGCCTGAGCTTCTTCCTGCCGCAGATCATCAAGGGCTTCGGCGGGCTGAGCAACGTGGAGATCGGCTTCATCAACGCCTTCCCGTACCTGGTCGGCGCCATCGCCATGCTGTTCTGGACGCGTGCCTCCGACGCGCGCAAGGAACGCAAGTGGTTCCTGCTGATTCCGCTGGCCTGCATCTTCATCGGCCTGGTGCTGGCCGCCCAGACCAGCGCGCCCATTCCGAAGATGGCCGCCGTGACGCTCGCCGCCTTCGGCATCTTCAGCGCACTGCCCACCTTCTGGACCCTGCCCACCGCCATCCTGAGCGGTACGGCGGCTGCGGCGGGCATTGCGTGGATCAACTCCATCGGCAACCTGGGCGGCTATATCGGCCCGACGATCTTCGGCGCGCTGAAAGACAGGATGGGCAACGACATCTACGCGGTGATCTTTCTGGCGCTGCTGTCTGCGGTGGCGTTCGGGCTGGTGCTGATCATCGGGCACGACGCGCGCACGGAGCAGGCGGCGCTGCCCGGGCAGGCCTGATACGGGTTAGCCCCAACATTTCGGCCCCATTGATCTGTGCGATTTTTCACGCTTAGTTCGTACAAAACGTCATCCGAATGTGAACTCTGATCGTTTTTCAAGAGCGCCCGTTGAATGACGCATTTCTTCGATGTCTTTGCTTAGAAAGAACCCCATGAAGACCAAGCAGCTCATCCTCTCCAGCATCCTCGCGTTCGCCGGCCTCGCCATGCTGGCACCGAGCATCGCCTCGGCAGCGCCGTACCACCCCAAGAAGCACAAGGTGTGCAAGTGGGATGCACGTCATCACCACCGTGTTTGCCACTGGGTGCGTTGATTCTGTCGGTGCAGACCGCTCCAGGAAGCCCGCTGATGCGGGCTTTTTCTTGGGCGAACGTCGATGGAGTAGCAGTGTGGTCATGGCGATGATTCCTGAAGGAGGCATGTGGCCGGTCAACCGGCCGTGCGCGCGGCTTCGGCTTCAGGTGGCGATGCACTCCAGCCGCAGGCCAGCGCCATCAGCGCGAGCAGCGAGGCAGCCACGCCATAGATCCACGGCGGCGACGCGACCGGCAGCAGCAGGCCCGCGATCAGCGGCCCGGTGCCGGCGCCGATGTCGCGCCACACGGAGCGGGCCGCCAGCGCCTGCAAACGCTCCGGCCCCGGCGTGCGGCGGGCCACGATGGGCGGCAGCAGCGGCAGCTGCAGGGCGCGCAGCACCACGATCAGCGCCGCGCAGCTCCACAGCCAGCCGAGGCCGAAGCCCACGAGCGCGATGGCGGTGACGAGCGACAGGCTCACAAGCAGGCGCTCGGCGCCGAAATGCTCTGCCATGCGCCCGCCCACCGGGCTCAGCAGAATCTCCGCGAGGTAGCGCAACGCCATCAGTACGCCGGCCACGATCACGGCGCCGCCCGGCAGCAGGTCCTTGCCCAGGTAAGAGAGGCCGACGATGAAGAGCCCGTCGAGCGTCAGCCCTTCCATGAACGACCAGCCGTCCAGGCTGTTGGGCAGCTTGAAGCGCTTCGCCGGCCTGGTCACGGGATGCGGCGCCGCCGGAAGCCGCCGCGTGACGCACCACGCAAGCAGCGAGAACACCGCGAGGATGCCGAAGATCGCGCGCGGCCCCGTCCAGTGCGCCAGCAACGCGCCCAGCGGCAGCGCGAGCACCGGCCCCACCGCAATGAAGGCGCGCGAACGCCCGTTGCGCCGCGCGGCACCCACCGGGTCGGCCGTGGCCAGCGCCTGCGTCGACAGGTTCAGCGCCGCGAAGCACAGGCCCCACATCAGCCGCAGCGGCAGCAGCGCCCAGAAGCCCGAAAGCGTGGCGTAGCCCAAGCCGCACACGGCAGCCGCCACCACCGCAATGGTGCAGGTCAGCCGGTCGCCGTTGCGGGCGTAGAAGCGCGCGACGAAACCATAGCCGGCGATGCGCACCAGGCGGTTGGCCGCGAGCAGCATGCCGGTCTCGGCAAGCGTCACGCCGAACTGGCTGGCGTACATCGGCAGCAGCAGGTAGAGCACCACGTCGGCCGGCAGTGAAAGGCCGAGAGCCATCGCCGCGTGGCGGGAATTCAGGTCGGTGGACGTGGGGCTGGAAGCGGGTCGGGTGCGAGACATCGAGCGCTGATGGTGCGCCGCCGCCTGCCCCGCCGACAAACGACATTAACGCCCGTCATGCGTGAGAAAATTGCACGCATGCCGCTTCGAGAGCCTCCCCTCAACGCCGTGCGCGCCTTTACCGCCGCGGCACGTCACCTGAGCTTCACGCGTGCGGCGCTCGAGCTGCACGTCACGCACAGCGCGGTGAGCCGGCAGATCAAGAGCCTGGAGGAGTTCCTTGGCATCTCGCTGTTCGAGCGCCGCATCCGGCAGGTGGCGCTGACTGCCGAGGGACAGCAGTTCTTCGCGGAGGTGGAGCCAGCGCTTGCACAGATCGGCGCGGCGGCGCGGGCGCTGCAGTCGCGGGAGGCGGCCCGCGCGGTGCGGATCAACGTGCGCCCTTCTTTCGCGGTGCGCTGGCTCATTCCACGCCTGCCCTCCTTCGTCGAGCGCCACCCCGACATCGAGCCGCAGGTCGTCACCAGCACCGTCATGCCCGAACAGGCCGTCGGCAGCTTCGACATCGCGGTGCGTCGCGGCCTGGAAGGCTGGCCGTCCTCGATGGAGGTGCAGCCCTTTCTCGAAGACGAGGTGCTGGTGGTCGGTGCGCCCTCGCTGTTCAAGGCCCATCCGCTGGACGACCTGCGCGCGCTCGCCTCACACGTGCTGCTGTCGGCCAGGACCCGCAAGGACGACTGGGACGACTGGAGGAAGCAGGTCGGCGCGCCGCGCGCGCGGCCGGCGGGCCGGCTGCAGTTCGACCACCTGCACTTCGTGCTGCAGGCCGCGGTCGATGGGCTTGGCATTGCGCTGGCGCCGACATCGCTGGTGGCGCACGACCTGGCCTCGGGCCGCCTGCAGTCGCCGCTGCCCACGCTGCGCATGCCGCTGGAGCGGTACTACTACGGCCTGGCGCCCGATGCCGCGCCGGAAGCGGCGTACATGGCCGAATGGTTCGTGGAGATGCAGGCCCAGGGCGCGTAGTCGATCGGCGTGCGGCGGATGCTCGTGCGTCCGGAAACGGCCGGCGCCACGAGCTCGCCGCTCGCAAGATGAGTGCATGCCCCCTACATTCCTTCCCCCCTCCTTCCAGAACCTGGCCTGGTCCAACCTTGCCGCGCAGTCCGCCGAGCAACTGAGCCTTGCGGCCGTGCCACTGGTTGCCGTGCTGGCGCTCGGCGCAGGGCCGGGCGAAATCGGCTTTCTCGCGGCGGTGCAGACACTGCCCTTCCTGCTGGTCTCGATGCCCATGGGCCTGCTCGCGGACCGCATGCCGCGGCGGCAGCTGATGGTCTGGGCCGAGGGGCTGCGGGCGGTGTCGCTGCTCGTGTTGCTGGCGATGGTGTTCGCGTCGAAGCTCAGCATCGGCTGGCTGGCCGCGCTTGGTTTCCTGGGCGCGGTGGGCACCGTGGGCTTCAGCGTCGCGGCGCCCGCGCTGGTGCCGGCACTCGTGCCGCGTGAGGCGCTGGCCGTGGCCAACGGACGGCTCGAACTGGCGCGCAGCGCAGCATTCACCGCCGGCCCCGCGCTCGCGGGCTCACTGGTGGCGTGGGCCGGTGCGTCTGCCGCGTTCGTTCTGGCTGCGGTGCTGTCAGTGGCGGCCGTGGGCCTGCTGCTGCGATTGGGCGAGGTGCCCCGCGCACCCGCCTCCGGACGGCATCCGCTGCTCGAGGTGCGCGATGGCGCGCGCTTCGTCTGGCGGCACGAGATGCTGCGCCCGATGCTGATGACCGGCGCGGTCTTCAACATCTCGTGGTTCGTGCTGCAGGCCGGCTACGTGCCCTATGCGGTGCGGGTGCTTGGCCTGGGCGCGCAGGCGGTCGGCCTCACGCTGGCGATGTATGGCGCGGGCATGGTCGTCGGCGCGCTGCTGACGCCGCGCGCAGTGGCGTGCCTGGCGTTCGGCCGCGCGATCCAGGTCGGGCCCGCGGTCGCGGTTGTTGCAGCGGCGGCGATGGCGGCCACGCTCGTCGTACCGACCGCCGCGCTGGCTGCGCTCTCGTTCTTTCTGTTCGGCGCGGGTCCGATGGTGTGGGTCATTACCACGACCACGCTGCGCCAGAGCGTGACGGCAGCGACGATGCTGGGCCGGGTGTCGGCCGTGTTCCTCACGATCAATGCGGGGGCGCGGCCCATCGGCGCAGCACTGGGCGGCGTGGTCGGGGCCGCCTGGGGCGAGCCGGCCTGCCTGCTGCTGGCGCTCGCAGGGTTCGTGCTGCAGGCGGCGATCATCTTCGCGTCGCGCATCGCGGGGCTGCATCGGTTGCCGGTGCCGGTCACCTGAGCTGCGGGGAAGCGCCGCTAAAAAAGCGAAGCCATCCCGTTAGGCCGCGCATCCTCGATGTCGAGCATGCGCAGCTTGGTCAGCGCGCCGCCGCCGGCCGAGAAGCCGCCGGGCTTGTTGCCCGCCGCCAGAACCCGATGGCAAGGCACCACCGGCGCGAACGGGTTGTGGCCCATGGCCTGGCCCACGGCACGCGACAGGCCCTTGTCGCCCAGCTCCTCGGCGATCTCGCCATAGGTGCGCGTCTGCCCAGGTGGAATGCGCCGTGCGATCGCGTAGATGCGCTGGTGAAACTCAGACACGCCGCGCATGTCGAGTTCGATGTGGCCCAGGTCGTCGTGCACGCCTTGCAGCAGGCCCTGGATGGCGGTGATGGCGCGTTGCGCCGCCTCGCTCGGCGGCCCTTCGCTCAGTTCAGGGAAGCGTTGCTTCATCCGCGCCCGCGTGGCTGCCTCGCCCTTGTCGGCAGGCAGTTGCACGCCGACCAGTCCGCGCGGTCCCCAGGCCAAGGCGCACATGCCGATGGAAGTCTCGAACAAGGCAAACCCGGTCATGACGTCTCCTGCAGCGCATATGCAATGCGAGTGATGCCGAGCGACACCGCCGCGCCCATCGACAGCGCGAACGCGAGCCGCAGCGTGGGCTGTACGGGGACGGAGGAAGTGAGCGTCATCGACATCGAAACGGGCGGTCTGCCATTCTGTGCCCTCGGCAATTACCCTGAAAGCTGAGTATCTGAATTCCATTTTTCATGGCTGGCGCAAAGTACACGTTTTGGCAGACAATCGGCGCGCAAAGTTACCAAATGACACATGTGCCCTCGTCGCCGGAAGATCCGCATCTTTTGTGGGCGAGGACGGGCAGTGAATGCGAACGCGACTCTTGAGGGTCGACGAAGCCGCAGCGGCGTGTGATCGACATCCAAATTTAAACCGCCGTTGACGCGTATCTCATGCTGCTCCCTTTTCCCGTGCGCTTGCCGCGTGCCACGATGAATCCCCCGTCCGTCGCACTGACCAAGGGTTCGACCTCGCTCGGCCTGAGCAGGCTTACGCTGTCGGTTGAACCGTATGTCGTGATGGTGCTCGGCCATTCGATCTGAAACGAACCACGCACAAGTGGAAGACTCTGCGCACGCGATGCGCCCCTTCCCTTCTCGATTGCAGGACAACAACAAGTTGTCTCGGCGCTGGCGCATGAGGAGGTCGATCGTCATTGCGCGCTGCGTTCGCGCCGTGTGCTTGAGCCTGCTTGCCGCCGGCGCGTTCGGCGCCGCCTGTGCGCAAAATTCGATCAAGGCGGTTGCAGCCTCCATCCAACAGGGCGTCGAGGTGATCCAGATCGATCTGGCGCAATCGCTCGCCGCCGTGCCCAGCGGGTTTTCAGTCCAGAGCCCCGCGCGCATCGCACTGGATTTCCCCGGCGTCGCAAGCGATGTCGGACGCGCAGCCATCGAAGTGAATCAACCCAACCTGCGCTCGATCAATGTGGTTCAGGCAGGCGAGCGCAGCCGGGTGGTATTGAATCTCAGGCAGCCGACGCCGTACAAGGCAGAGATACGAGGCAATTCGCTGCGGGTCACGCTGCAGACCGTTGCCGAGACACGGTCGCCGGAGACATCCGCATCGGCAGACGCCGCAGTGGCGCCTGTTCGCGGCGGGCCGATCACGCTGAACTTCTCCAATGCCGACAT